>CAZRBG010000003.1:65651-181219 GCA_964598225.1 uncultured Pirellulales bacterium | reverse complement strand
AACGATTTCGCAAAACAAACCCAATTTATGCAGAACTTAATCGACAGAACATCTTATCTGGAAAGGCATTATGACGATACAGCTCGTCCTGAGGCGGCTGGAAACAAAGCCAATCGCCCGGCTCAATTAGTTAATAGTCGAGGGCAATCCGCCAATGGCGGACTCGGTACTCGCGGGCGGTCATAGGGACTCCTTACGGAGGACGCCCGGGACACGCGGACGGGCCTGCCCTGAGCATCGCCGAAGAGGGCAGGCTGTGGCTATTTTGTAAAAATCGAACCCAATTTTGCCGTCTTTTAGCGGCGGCGCTCGTGACGTGCGACAACACCACGGCGAGTGTCTCGGAAGTCGTGTACACTTTGCTATCGCAGATCTCAATCGGATTGCCATTGATTAGATCGTGTAGGGGACTCGCATCGCGCGGCAGCGCAGCCGGTTCGCTTCGGGATCGCCGACGAACTCGGCCTTGTTCAGATCGAACTTCAGGCTCCGTTGCAGTCGCTCGCAGATGTCCGCAGCAAGGCAGATGTTCATGGACCGGCACATTACTTCGGGATTGGCCACGGGAGGGCGGCGCGACCGGACGCAGTCGAAGAAATTCCGCACGTGGTTCATGGGGCGTCCCGTCCGGCCCTCGTAGTCGGCCACGACTTTCTTGTATTCGCGCAACAGTGCCGGGGATGAAACATCCGGGGCGCCGTAGCCGTCGGCAGCTGCGACCCATCCTTCGGGGCCGTCGAATCGCTCGCCGCAAGCGCCGTGCCAATATTCACACGGTTCCCACACCGAACCTGCGACACGGAACAGGACCAGCTTGACACCGTTGGAAAGCTGTGTCACCATAGTCCGATCCGGGCCGGCGAACTCGAACTCGATGGAGTGAACGCCGGTCATGTCGAGCCCGGCCAGAGCCTGGGCAACCGTGTGCGCGCCCCACATCGCGACGTCGGTGGCAAAATCATAAAAGTGATACCATCCTCCGGTCGTGTAAGCCTTGTTGTAAGGGCGCCACGGACAAGGACCGATCCAGTAGTCCCAGTCCAACTCATCCTTCGGCGGCTCCGGCTCGGCGGGCAGCCAGTCGTGCCGCAAGCCGTCGCGCCAGCGAATGTCTGCGTAAGCGGTGTGAATCGGGCCCAGCCGGCCGGTTCGGGCCATCTCTATTGCAAAGACGTGATTCGCCTCGCTGAGCCGCTGGGCGCCGGTTTGATAAATTCGTCCGTATCGGCGCGCAGTCTCCACGACCGCCTTGCCCTGTGCCATCGTGAGGCAGGCGGGCTTTTCGCAGTAGACATCTTTGCCGGCTCGCATGGCCAGTATCGAGGCCAGCGCATGCCAGCGGTCGCCGGTGGCAATCAACACGGCGTCAATATCGGTCCGCTCGGCAAGGAGCTGACGCATATCACCGTACACGGCACAATCTTTATTGCCGTACTTGGTGTCAACCATGTTCCTGGCTGCGTGACGCCGGCTCTTCAGGGCGTCGCAGACGGCGACCCACTGCACATCCGATTCGTTCAACGTCCATCGCAAATCATGAGAGCCGCGGCCGCCGATTCCAATTCCACCCATCACGATGCGTTCACTCGGCGCAACGGATCCGTCACGCCCCAGCGCAGAAACCGGAACATACTGCGGCAGCGCCACCGCACTTGCCGCTATCGCCCCCTGCCTGAGAAACCGACGCCTCGTAAATGTCGTACTATTGTTAATGCTCATTGGATTTACCTCTTTTATTCCACCTTGTCGTCGAAGGACTCGCTGTGCGACCCCAAGATATTCCGGTTCAGGGCCAAGTCTTTAATGTTGTTGTTTGTTATCGAATTAAACATCGCCAGGACATGACGGAGCAACGCGGGAATCAAGTTCCTGCCGGCTACCGCCAGCACTGGACCTCGCCGTTCTTCAGCGACACAAAGACTCTGCCGCGAGCCGCGCTCATGCCGTCAAATACGGGCATTGCATCCAGCTTCTGTTCGGATACGGTTGCTCCGTTTGCCTTGTCTATCACGCGGAACATGACACCCTTCTCACCCTTGAACGCCGCCAGCGATTCTTCTTCATTGGAATAGGCAAGAATGCCGGCTTCTTTCTCACGCAGGTCAGGCGGCCCGGCGACAACAAGCTTGTCGTTCGTAAGGACCATCGCCCTTACAATAAGGCTCTGTTCATCGGCCCAGAAAGGTTCGGGTTTTGCGGGCCTCTTCTCCGCCGATTGCATCTGCTTTCGCCGTCTCCTTCTCCTTGCCCGCGGCAGTCCGGTGGTCATCATGACTTTCTTGACCCCATAGAGGTGATAATCGTCGGCCTTGTGGCCGGTAGCTCCCGAGGCTATTCTCACCCTTCCGTAACCGTAGGCATTTTCATCGTCAAACGTTATTATGCGCCCGAAGATCGTTTCATTGCCCGAGGCCCATCCGCCCCAACCGGCCCTTACATTTGTTCCGAGCAGCCAATAAGAGCGAACAAACCACTCTTCGCCCAGAAAACCATGCACCCCAAACAGGTGCGGCTCATCTTTGGTGCCCTTCCGGAGCGAACCATCCAACCGCTCCTGCTTCATGAAGATGTTTTGACCATCGCCCGACAAGAGCGCGGTATTGACACCGTCCATATCAAATCCGCCTTCCGGCCCCAACTGTTCGCCGGTCACCGGATCGAAATTGTACAACACGTTCTTATTCAAGACTCTACACGTTGCAGGATCCATTTTGTAAAACGTAATGCCATCGTCCAGATAGGTGTTTCGCCCCGCCGAAGCGTAAAGGACATCGTTCTGGATCAGTACCGAGCCATGAACAGGCCACGCGGATTCCAATTGGCCGTATGAAGATACCAGCCTCACTTCCGGCGCCGCCAGGAACTTCCAGGCCAGGGCGCCATCCTCGGCTCGCAGGCAATAAATACGGCCGTCGGCCGAACCGAACAGGACCATGCCTTTGTAGATCGTAGGCGTACTGTCAACGCGACCGTCAACGGTGAAGTTCCATTTTTCTCTGCCGTTTGCAGCACTCAGGGCACATACGGTATGTGCATCCGTTTCGGCAACATAGACCGTATCTCCAACTACCGCCGGCTGAGTCAGACGCCCCGTAAGCCTGGTCGACCACGATTTCTTCAACTTCCCGGAAACGGTGGTTCTTGCCCCGCCGCTCCTTCGTCCATCGTGCCGATACATCGGCCAATCCTCTTCTTCGGCCGCTTGTGTATCGTTAATTTTTCCGTACGCAGGGCCTTTTACGAGTCTTTCAGCATTACTGATCGGCACAGGTTTATTATCTCTGGCCGGACCGGCGGCAAAAAAGCCCTGCACCTTGACCTTGTTGAAGCATCCGCAGGCGTCCGGAGGAGCGTAGAGCAATCCGTTTGCCGGCATTATTCCGTACTGACACGTTCCGCGAATCCAGCTATTGTTGCCAATCCAGCCTTTCTCGAGATCGGCCACTTCGATGCCCGACCTGCCGGTGAACAGGTAGCGAACAGACGCCTTGTTTCTGTAGCATCGATGATGGGCCATGCCGACTTTGCCGCCTGTCATCTTGACGTCGCGGCCTTCTTCCTTTGCCCCGCTCTTTAAATCAAATCTGTCCCAGCCGTTGCTCACGTAAACCTTATCTCCCACGACAAAGATATCTACCGCCGAATTGTAGTTCTCAGAGCACTGTGCTGTCCAAAGCACATCGCCGTTTTTTACCGAATACGCGACCAAGCGACTGGAACATCTTCTTGCAAATCCTTTTTCGTTCCACCCGTGAACGCCCCACTCGATCTTATCGGTTGCCGCCACCTTCTGGGGATCCTCAGAGTCGACCTTAGGAACCCTGTCGGCCACCAACAGGACTTCGTCGGTTGCCACCACAGTCGGTGAAGCAAACGACATGCGCCTGGCGACAGTCGGCCGCTTTTTCTCCCACATTCGGTCGCCTGTCTTCGCGTCCAGTCGCCCGACGCCGTTTATGTCCTGATAGAACACGCTGCCGTTTCTCACCGTCATAGTCAAAGGCAGCAGAAAATCACTTCCTGTGAACTCTTTCTTCCAGAGGTGGTCGCCGCTCTTGGCGTCCACGGCCAAGATATACCTGAAATCTGTGGGCTCCGGTTCTCCACGTTCGTGCAATCCCCCGCCCCGGCGGAATACCTCCGAGGTGCCGACGACGAGATATACAACACCGTCATCCACGACTATCTCCTCCGTGCGCCCGGTGCCCTCGAGTACCTGCAGGATGTCGCCTGTAGCAGCATCCAGGACGCTCACCGGCGCATCGAGCCCCAGGGTTACGTAGACTTTGTCTCCTACAGCAACCAATCTTCGCGGAAGATGAACCGGCCCCGATCTAAAGTGGCGCAGATGATCGCTCCACGCCGGAATCTTCTTTTTCCAGAGAAGCGTGCCGTTAAAGGCATCACGGGCAACCAGTTTCCAGTTAGCCATGAAGCGAATGGAAGTATTCGGAGCCTCATCGATTATGGCAAAGACCCTCCCTTTGGCCGAAACCACGGCGCTGACGCTGGCAGCCTCCTCGTGGCTTCTCGCCCACTTGGGATTTGAGACCCACTGGATAGTCCTTGGCGCGGCGACAACCGTATCGTTAGCGACAGCGTTGTTATCGGCTCCATGAAGGAAATGTGTCCACTCGTCGATACTTTCCGGTACTGACTTTGTGATCTTTTTCCCGCCGACCATTGCCACACCGCCCAGAACAAGGACTCTCATCATCTCTCCTTTCGTTATCCGGCATTGCGGGTCCTCTATTACCAACAGATTTATCAGATTGTCGGTGTAGGGAAGATTCTTGCCGTCAAACACGGCAGCCGATATCCTGCCATACCGCCGTTCGGAGCGTAAGGAATCGCGCACCTCGGCGATTCGCCCGGCATCGACATCCAGTCCATGCACAAGAAATCTGTCGTTAACCAAAAGTTCGGCCAGGCTCTCGCCGTCTTTGCACCCAACCTGAACAATAATACCGCCCTTTATTCCACTTTCTTCAACCACCCCGGCAAATGCCGGAATCGCAACCAGCGTTACAGCAGCAATAATACCCAATTTCTTCATAATTGCTCCCTATAAATGAATTGTCTCCATTCGTACCGAGTCAACGGATGAGACTCAACGTGTTTAGTGTAATCGATAGTCCGGCATTCAGCAATGCCGTATCTCTTTGATAATGAGACGGCGGCATCGAACAATATCGAGCTTTGTTTCTGTGACCGTGCGACAGCAATTGATGCCGAAGGCGAGGTAGTCTCCGAGGTGACCATGGCCAGAAAATCACCAACAGTGAGTTGGGAGCAGAGGAAAAAGACGACGACGAAGAAGAAAAAGCGGATTAGTCCAAACGACATGACAATGGTCCTCATGCGGGCTGCTCCTGAGAGTAGCCCTTTTTTAGCGGCCGGTCTGCGTCGCGAGCAAGGCGTACGGAGGTCAAGGGGAGGAGGTCACATCTTATGAACACAATATATCAGAATTCTATTTTGATTCTGCAAATCTTGGCGACATACTTTAAGTATGGTAGCATCCGGCCACAAGATGCCTCTCGATCTAACTGCTTTGCTTGACTCGCTTGTATTAATCCCCTTAGCAAAGTCGTACACGAAACAGAATTCACTCTGTGGAAATCGACCGATAGTGTAGCGGCTCAGCCGTCAATGGAAGTAATTAGGGGGCGATAATATGAGCACAAAGCTTTTGATTGCAGATGATTACGAAGCTGTGCGCAAAAACATACGGTCTTTTGTAGACAGAGACCCTGATATTGAAGTTGTTGCCGAAGCCCAGGACGGGAAAACCGCAGTAGAACTTGCCCTAAAGCTGTCGCCGGATGTGGTGCTTCTGGATATTAACATGCCTGAATTGAGCGGGATCGAAGCCGCCGGCAAAATTCTCAGCCATGATCCTGCGGCCCGAGTCATCATTATGTCCACACGTTCCGAGAAGACTTTTGTTGAAGCCGCGCTTGAAGCCGGCGCTCGAGGCTACGTGCTAAAGACCTCAATTGTTGACGACTTAGTTCCGGCGATACAGCGCGCCACGAAAAACGAAGTTTTCCTAAGTCCTAAGATCACAGACGTCGAAATCAGGGATCGCAAGAAACCACCACCGAGAAAAACGGACGACACAGATTCGAAACGTCGAAATTAGTCGATACTCAGGACAGTCACCTATAGTCACGATTATTAGGCACCCGTCACTTCCCCGCGGCTCGCTTGACAGCGGCCCGTCGGCGGCGGCTTTCTGATTCATCACGCTTTTCCATAATTACTCTCTCGGATTATCGGCACAATATATCGCACCCCACTAACCGTGTTAATTATCGCTAATCGGCGTTTGAAATATTAATCCTCTACGTTTTCGATTTCTTCCGGGTGGAGTCTTTTCAGGTCGGGCAGTTGGTTTCTGCCGATCCTGGTGTCGATTATCACCTGGTTATTCTCGTATTGTTCGTCCACGATCCGGCTGTGGGCCCGCAGGAAGCTCTGAACGCGGCCGTTCGACTGGTTGCACCTGATCCGGAGCCGCACTTCGCTGCCCTTGTATTTGGCCGTGACGGCGTCGCGCAGGTCGTCGAGTCCGAAGCCGCTCTTTGCCGATATGCACACGGCCTCGGGATAGAGGGTTTGCAGTGTTTCGAGATCACTGATATTGCGGATGACATCGGTCTTGTTGAGCACTCCGAGAACGGGCTTTTTGTCGCAGCCGATCTCCTTGAGAACGCTGTTAACCGACTCGATTTGGTTGAGCGCATCGGGATTTGATGCGTCGACGACGTGCAGGAGCAGGTCGGCGTTGACGGCCTCTTCAAGCGTGGCCTTGAAGGAGGCGACGAGCTGATGCGGCAGATTGTTCACGAAGCCGACGGTATCGCTGATAAGCACCTCGGTGCCTCTGCCGAGGCGCCACTTCCGCGTTCGCGTGTCGAGAGTTGCAAAGAGCCTGTCCTCGACTGTGACGTCCGCATCAGTAAGGGCGTTGAGCAGAGTACTCTTGCCGGCGTTGGTGTAACCAACGAGGCATATCTTGAACAGGCCCTTACGGGCGTCAATCTCACGAATCCTTCGGCGGTCGATTCTGCCCAGTTCACGCTTCAGCTCGGTGATTCGCTTGTTGACGAGCCGGCGGTCGATTTCCAACTGCTGTTCTCCGGTGCCGCGGGTGCCTATGCCGCCGACAGCGCCTGCCACCGTGCCGCCGCCCGCCCCGGCTACGGTATCGAGGTGCGACCACATGCGGGTCAGTCGTGGATATGTGTATTCCAGTTGGGCCAGGGCGACCTGGAGCTTGGCCTGTCGAGTCTTGGCTCGCGTGGCGAAAATGTCGAGGATCAGTTCGCTGCGGTCAAGGACCTTGATTTCCACGATCTTCTCAAGTTCGCGAATCTGCCCCGGCGAGAGGTCGTTGTCGAATATTACGACGTCGGCGGAAAAACGCCTGACTCGTCCGGCAAGCCGACCGGCCTTTCCTTTGCCGATGTATGTGGATGCCTTGATATCGCGGATTTTCTGCTGAAATTTGTCCACTACGACCGCTCCGGCACTCTCAGCCAAAGCCGTCAGTTCGGCCAGATCATCTCCATTAGCATGGCTGCGGAGGACCGCAGCAACCAGGATAGCCCTCTCCTTCCTGACTTTCAGGGTCTCACGAAATTTTTCCAACTAAATATAAACCTCCAAATTATTACCCTGACATTGTACCACATAAGTATTCATTACTCAAGAAAACCCCGAAAAGTTCTCCTATAGGTGATAAACAGGGCTTACTACTGTGGATTATGGGACGTCCTGCCAAAATTCAGCCAAAAACGCCCGGGTAATAGTTTTTTGCCTTGAAAACATGCAACATATATTTTATTATCAAAGTTTTAGTGAAATTTGACGAAAATAGTGCGGACTGATGTTTTTAAGATGCTTCCCGCTGTGGAAGCACGGAAAGGTTCCATAGGAAAGGCTCCATATATGTTGAAAGTGAAATCACGGGCAGGCGAATCGGTACAGCAAATGATACGACGCTTCAAAAAGCTGTGTGAGAAAGAAGGTCTCATAAGGGATATGAAGCGCAATGCTTACTACGAGAAACCGTCGGAGAAGAATCGACGCCGTATGCGAAAAGCAGCACGAAATGTTGACCGATCCTGAGTGATTGACTATTGTTTACTAACACCGAGCAAAGCAAAAGGTAATAGAAAAGAGCTTATCGAATCCGAGCGGCCAGACTTTGGCTTCCCTCGGATTTTTGGTTATTCGATCCGTGTCTTCACACACCAGGCAATCATACGATAATTATTTGCCTTGCTCACGTTGCTTCTGCCTTCTGGGACATCGAAGGCCCGGCGAAGACAACTGACTTCGGAATCTGTGCGATCTGCGCTCTATTTGTCTGGACTCCGGCACCTTATTCGCGGCATGGCCGGCGCGCCGGCGCGCGTTTTTGATCCGATCTGTGTGTCGATGATGCAGCACGCACAGTGGAGCGTCGGCACACATATCAGCCTTTTGTTCGGCAGCCCGGCGTTCGGCGGCGCGTTTCCGCCGGGATTCTTTGGCCGCTTTGGTTTTGCATGACTTGCACCATCTTGCCAGCCCGTCACTGCTTGATGCGTTTTTGTGAAACTCGGTCCGGGGTTTGTACTTCTTACATTTGCGGCATTGCTTGCGATCCGCTTTTTCCGCCGTCTTGCCTTGGCTCTGCTTATTGCGAGGCGGTCCCTTTGCGTTGGTTTTGGCCCCCTTCTGCTTGCCGGTTTTTTCCGCTTTTTCGCTGGAAGCCGTTAACTCGGCGACTTTTTTCTCGAAGTAAGCGCTCCTCTTTTTGCTCTCGGCGATCTGCTGACGCAACTGCGCGTTGGCGATCTTGAGCTCTTCGATCTCGTGCTCGAGGCGCGCCTCGGCCCGGTCGCGCTTGAAGATCTCGCGTCGGAGCTGCCGGATCGATATCTCCGGGTGGGCAACAAGCTCCGTCGGATCCGTCCGAAAAGTCTGATTGCGGCTCAGGCTTACCGTTTGAGCATTACTCATGCCTTTGGCGTATGTGGCCTTGGCCGACTGCGCCGGTTGGTCGAGATGACCGCCCTGAGCGGCGACGACTGCATGCCTTCTCTTCCTTTTGACTATCTTCAGCAGCAGCAAAAAGAAGACCGCCGCCGCCATAGCCATCAGGCTCCATTGTGCCCATTGTTGCTCGGGCAGCCAGTTCGAAGTCTGCCTGAGCCGATCTACGAAGTCATATAAACTCGACACTTTTCTTACCCTCAAATCTCAACGCCCGGTCGAAGCCCCGGTTACAGCACACCTCCATTGGCTATTATAGGGCGATCTGTTGCGATCTAACACCCGTCCTCTTTTTTCCGGCAATTCCGCCGCGCAAACATTCTTTTACATCGACATAAATCGTCGGTGCATTCACATAATTCTGTCACACCTGCTCGTTAGCACCCGGCCGTTCTATCTTGGCCAGGCGAGATAGAAAGTCTCTCTTCGGTAATGCGCATCGACGTGCCCGTCGAGAAAGGCGCAGTTGCCTCTTCCGCCGAGCTTGTCGCCGGATGGGGCATTGTGGAAGCCTGCAATTACGTCCCAGAACTGTCCGACGCCTTCGGGGCCCGGCTCGATCAGACGCGGATTATTGTTGCTCTGCGACATCCACCCCTCAACCATCGCATCACTGCCGGGGACCATAAACGTGTCATTGAGCCCGGAAGCGTTGTAAGCCGTATCCACAAAACAGCTTTCTTCCGTAAACGAGTAGGTCCAGGCAGGCTTCCTGACCTCGGATATATTCTTGACGCCCGTTTTCTGGACGCTTGAGTTATCGCTGCCGACGTAAGCGTTCATCGTGTAGTTATACCACGGCTCATAGTTGCTGATGCTCTGTCCGTAGTCCCGGTAGAAATGATCCTCCGAACTGTGAAGCGCCAGGCGTTTGAACGCCGGGCAGATGAACGATTTGGCGTCCATCAGATACGGATAAAGCTGCCCGCCGTATTGGGGATTGCTCTTAAGGTCGATGTCTCCGTTGCACCACCGGAGATGTAAATGACTGGACAGACCGGATTCCGCCGGGTACGGACTTAGTTGTGAGAAATAGCATCTCTCGGCCTGGGGGAAGTTGCCCTCGTAGTCGTCGAGGTACATCGCCACGGCAAAGGTGTAGTTCTTCAGGTTGCCCTTGCATGCCGCGTTCATCGCCAGGTCTTTGGCCTTGCTCAACGCCGGCATCAGAATTGACAGCAGCAGGGCAATAACGGCTATAACAACGAGCAGCTCGATAAGGGTAAATCCTCTGTACTCTCTCATTACACTGTCCTCCGGCGTCCGGAATTATCAAATGTGGCTCTCTGAGTCCCACACACAAACCAATCCAGCATTAAACACCATCTAATGCTGTCCGTGCCTGCTGTTCAAGCCAACAATAACTCACACTGACATTATAGGCGCTCTATACGTCCTTTGCAAGGAATTTCCTTGAATACTTATATCACCGAAGTTGCGGGGAGAATCGCCGAGAAAATCAGCACCAGAATCGTGCCGCGGGCGGCAGTCATGTGGTCTCTCCCGCAAATCCCTTTTCCCGGAGGAATTCGCCGAGCTTGTGGTCTACTCCTTTGATGTGGTTGATGAGCCAGTTGTGCAGAAACACGTTGACCGAGGTTGTCAGAGCCCGCGTGACTCCTTCGTATTCGTAGTCTTCGACCATGTGCTTCAGCGAGGTCCTGAATTCCTCGTGCTGCTTTTTCTGATGCTCGATGCCGGGGTAATTGTGCTCGGCCATGCAATTTTCCTCGTCGGAAAAGTGGAAGTCGGCGTACTCGATCAGAAAATCGATAGTCTGAACGACGCCCCCTTCGCCCCGGCTCGCGTCGATAGCAGCCGAAAGGTCGCTAAGCTTTTGTATCAGCATTTTGTGCTGCTCGTCGATTAATTCCACGCCTATTGAAAGGCTGTCATCCCACTCGATCTTGCCCATGTCGTGTCCTTTTCGGTTCAATTGTCATCCCGTATTCCACAATAGAATATCAAACATGCGTGACGATGACAAAGAAATACTCTATACTGTGGCCTGAGAAACAGATTATCGGATTTTTTCGACGAGGCAGGTAAAATGAGTCATTCCATATCGCGACGAGAATTTCTGAAGAAGACTTCTGCGGCGATTGCGCTTTCGGCGGCGGTTGCCGACCGCAAAGCGAGCGCAAAAAGCGGCAAAAGACCGAACCTTGTGTTCATGTTTCCGGATCAATTCCGGCGGCAGGCCATTGGCTTCATGAATGCCGATCCGGTCATTACGCCCCGGCTGGACAAGTTCGCCGCCGAGAGCATGGTGCTGACCGACGCCTTCAGCAGCTATCCGGTTTGCAGCCCGTTTCGAGCGATGCTCTTTACGGGCCAGTACCCGATCACAAACGGCGTGACGACAAACTGCAATTCATCCAGAGACGTCATGCTCCGGCGCGACCAGCGCTGCCTGACCGACGTCCTGCACGACAGCGGCTACAGCATCGGCTACCTCGGCAAGTGGCATCTGGACAAGCCGCACGAGCCTTTCGTCGGGCGCAGGAGAGGCCGCGTCGGCGGGCCCGGCGGCGGCATCGTCTGGGATGAATTCGTGCCGCCCGAGCGACGGCACGGCATCGGATTCTGGCACGCCTACAACTGCCGCGACCAGCACATGAACCCGAGGTACTGGCTCACCGACTCCGAGCGCACCGAGCCGACCTATTTCGATAAATGGTCGACCGAGCACGAGGCGGACGTGGCGATGGAGTTCATACGCAACCGGCAGGGCCAATATCGCGATGCGGCTAAGCCGTTCGCACTGTTTATTGCTCCGAATCCGCCACACACGCCGTTCGACCAGGTGCCGAAGAAATACGTGAACACGTACGAGGGCAGGACCTACAGAGACCTGCTCAACCGCCCCAACGTCGATCTCGACAATCCTCACCCGCAGGCAAAGAAGCACGTCAAGAACTACTTCGCGGCGGTCACGGGCACGGACGAGCAGTTCGGCCGGATTCTCGACACCCTCGACGAGCAGGGATTAAGCGATAACACGATCGTAGTGTTCACCGCCGATCACGGCGAGATGATGGGCTCTCACAATCGCATGCACAAGAGCGTCGTCTATGAAGAATCCACCGGCATTCCCTTTATCATCCGCTGGCCCGGCAGGATTCCGGCACGCCACGACGACCTTCTGCTCAGCCCGGCGGACATGATGCCGAGTCTGTTGGGCCTTATGGGGCTTTCTGCTCGGACACCGAGCGGAGTTGAAGGCAGCGATTATTCAGCGATAATACTGGGCAAACCCGGCGAGAGACCGAACTCGGCACTATATATACGATGCTCAGGCCATCGCGGCGGTGCAAGAGGCGTGCGGACGCACCGGTACACTCTTGCCGTAACACCAAAGCAAGACGGCGGCAAAGAAACTCTGCTGTTCGACAACAAGGGCGATCCCTACCAACTCAGGAATATCGGCGAGTCGAAGCCGGAGGTGGTTCGCAAGCTGAGCGATGAACTCCAGAAATGGCTCGACAAGACGAACGATCCCTGGCAAGTTTAGCGGCTTACATCGACGCAGACCATATCGCCGGGGGCGTTGCGGGCGTAGATCCGGCCGTTTGCGAGCACGGGCGTTGTCCAGCATTTTTCTCTGGGTAAGATTTGCGCCCGCCTCAGAGGCTTGAACTGATCCGGATTCGCCTGAGCGATTACCAGCTCGCCTTTGTCGCTCATGATGATCAATCTGCCGTCTGCGCTCATCATCAAAGCGCCCTTGCCGAGGCTTCTGTCTCGCCATTTTTCCGTGCCGTCCATGGGCGTGATGGACTTGAACGTCGATTCATCGAAACCGTACAGCAATCCGCCGTACAGAACGCAGCAGTTCATGTGATTTCGCATCACCCTTGATTCCCAGACTTTGTCGACCTGGCCGTCGTCGATCTCCAGCAAGGCACAGCCTCTGTTATAGCCGGATGAGATGAAAACGTAATTGCCGAAAATGATCGGATCGGCGGCGTTGACGTCGTTCTTTGTCACCCACGGGAACTCCCAGAGCTTCCCGCCGTTTTTCGGCGAGACCGCGATCATCGAATTCTTGCCGAAGATCGCTAATCCGGGCTGTCCGTCCATGACATACGGCACGGGTGTCGCGTAGCCACACTTACCTTTGCCGTTGGACCAGATTGGCTCGCCCGTATGCTTATTGAGCGCCAGTCCGGCGTCGCCGATGTTGAGAACCGCCATATCGCCCACGATCAGCACGGAAGTGGCGAAATGCCACGTGGGCAGCTCGTAGCCCATGTCTTCGTGAAGCTCTTTGTGCCAGATGACCTTGCCGTCGGCGGCATTGAGACAGAACAGGCTGCCCATCTTGCTCAGCGTATAGACCCTGTCGCCGTCTACGGTCGGCGTGCTCAGGGTGCCGCCCTCGTAGTATTTGGGCAGAAGCGGGCAGGGATACGAATGAGTCCAGATTTCGTTGCCTGTCGCCGCGTCGAAGCAATAGACGACGTCCCTTTTCTTATCCTGATTGCCCATGGCATAAACACGCCCGTCGGCAACCGCCATCGACGAGAATCCCATGCCGATGGACTTCTTCCAGAGCACCTTGGGGCCGGAATCGCCCCAATCGGACGTCCAGTTTGTCTCTTTCGTGATGCCGTTGTGGTCCGGCCCGCGATAATTAGGCCAGTCCGCCGCCCATGCAGTGTTATAGAATCCCGCTACTGCCACACACAGCCCCATTGCCAAAATCAGTGTTGATACACCCTTGCCTACTTTCTGTGATTTCATTCTTCTCTTCTCCAATAACGTGAATCTTGGTAGCGTTATCTTTTACAGAATCCAGCCGCCTTTGTCAATACCGGCGTTTGTTCGCTGTAATTCCTTATGTTCGTTGTCATTCCTGCGAAGGCAGGAATCCAGAAACTCGTGAAAACATGGATTCCTGCCTTCGCAGGAATGACAGGCCACGGGTGGCAGCCTCATCTCGATTGCCGTTTATCGAGATGGGGCTGGTCATTGTCGGGAAAGGCCAGGGCTCCGGTCGGGCATGCTTCTACGCACTTAGCGGCGGCACGTTCGAGGGCCTGCGCCATCGAATAATCGAAGGGCACGGCGACGCGAACGTCGAAGCCCCGGCCTACGAAGGCCAGCCCGAGTTTCTCGCCCTCGGCGGCGGCAATCTGAATGCAAAGGCCGCAGTCTATGCATTTGCCCGGTTCGTAAATCACCTCCGGATGCTGGACGTGCTGCACGAAAGATCTGCGTTCACCCTTATACCGGGTCGACCTGGCGCCGTACTGATCTGAGCGATCCCTCAGCCGGCAATTGTCCACCTTCCTGCAATCGCAATGCAGGCAGCGACCGGCCTCCCGGCGCGCCTGCTCATCGGTGAAGCCCTCACCCTTCTTTGACGCCAACACTCGCGAATCAGAGCTGCCGCACGCGGCGAATGCTTCAATCTCCCGATCCCTGATTTTTCCGATACGTGTGTTGAACGGCTTGACCGGTCCGGTCACTTTTTCGCCCGACAGATATTGGTCGATTGACGCCGCGGCTTCTTTGCCGTCGGCTACAGCACGAACGGTTAGCTTTCGCCTGTGAACCGCATCTCCGCCCGCGAAGACACCGGGCAGATTCGTTTCGTAAGTGGTGCCGTTGACGGCTATCCCGTTCCGTCTTGCTTTGAATCCCATCGCTTCAACGGCCTCGGTCTCGAGATTGCCGATTCCGACAAAGACGGCGTCGAAATCCTTCCGCAAATCCTCAAGCGAAATCTTGTCGCCGATCTTCGTGCCGCAACGGAACTCGACGCCGAGTCTCTCTACCTGGGCGATCTCTTTGTCCAGAACGTCCCTCGGCAGGTCATCTTCCGGGACTGCGTACTGCAGCATCCCGCCGGGTTTTTCGTGATCGTCGAATATGGTGCAGGCGTAACCCTTCTGCTGCAGGTAATATCCCGCTGCAAGACCGGCGGGTCCGGCGCCGATTACAGCGACGCGCTTATCCTTTTTAGGCCGGCACGCCGGTGAATAAGGCTCGTTGGAGGCAAGATCGACGTCGGCGGCATAACGTTTCAGAAGGCAGATCGAGACTGCCTCGTCGATGGAAGACCTTCTGCAGCCGCGCTCGCACGGCGCCGGACAGATTCGCCCCAGCACCGCAGGTAATGCGATGTCTTTCTTAACGGTAACGATGGCGTCTGGCAATTCACCGGCGGCGATCTGGCGGATCATCAGCGGGATGTTCATCTGCGCCGGGCAGATCGTGTGACACGGGCCGAGACAGTCCCCCAGATGGTCGCTGAGCAGCAATTCCAGACCGGCCTTTCTCGCCTCGTGGACCCGCTCGCTGTCACTGTGGACTTTCATCCCCTCGGTCGCAACGGTAGCGCACGAGGGCATCAGAGAGGAGACCCCTTCGATTTCAACCACGCACACCATGCAGCTCGTCGAAGGCTCGCAGCCGGTCATAAAGCAAAGCGTGGGAATATCGATCCCCAGCTTGCCGGCGGCATCGAGAATCGTCGTGCCGTCCGGGACCTGCACCTGGCGATTGTCTATAGTCAGCTTCGGCATTTCTACCCAACTTTCACCGCGTCGGCCGGGCAAACGTTCTTGCACGTCCCGCAGCGAATACATTTCTCATCGTCAATTTCGTGTTTCTCGTAAGGTTTGAACTCGATCGCATCAACCGGGCAGTGCTGCGCGCACAGCGTGCAGCCGATACAGTCGTCGGTCACCGAGTAGCTAACGAGGGCCTTGCACTTAGCCGTCGGGCAGCGCTTTTCGATATGCGCTTCGTACTCGCCTCGGAAATACTTGATCGTTGACAGAACCGGATTCGGGGCCGTCTTGCCGAGCCCGCAAAGACTCGAAGCCTTAATTTGCTCTGCCAGGTGTTCGAGTGCGTCGATGTCCGTTTTCTTACCCTCGCCGGCGCAGAGCCTTTCGAGGATATCGAGCATCCGCCGCGTCCCGATGCGGCAGAAAGTACATCGGCCACACGACTGATTCTGCGTGAATTGGAGGAAATATCGCGCGATATCCACCATGCAGTCGGTCTCATCGAGCACTACGAGACCGCCGGAGCCCATCATGGCACCGACGTCCTTGAGCGTTTCGTAATCGACGGGAGTATGAGCCAGCGACGCCGGGACGCATCCGCCGGAAGGCCCTCGATTCTGCGTGAATTGGAGGAAATATCGCGCGATATCCACCATGCAGTCGGTCTCATCGAGCACTACGAGACCGCCGGAGCCCATCATGGCACCGACGTCCTTGAGCGTTTCGTAATCGACGGGAGTATGAGCCAGCGACGCCGGGACGCATCCGCCGGAAGGCCCTCCGACCTGGACGGCCTTGAATTTCAGCCCGCCTCCGATGCCCCCGCCGATCTCCTCGACGATATCGCGTATGGAGATTCCCATCGGCACTTCGATGAGCCCTCCTCGCGCGACTTTGCCCGCCAAGGCGAAGACTTTCGTCCCCTTGCTCGCTCCGGTGCCGAGTTTGGCGAACTGTGCCGAGCCGCTGCGGATAATCCACGAGACCGCAGAATATGTCTCGACGTTGTTGATAAGCGTCGGCTTCTTCCAGAGTCCGCTCTGGGCCGGGAAAGGCGGCCTGAGCCGGGGCATACCCCGCCGGCCTTCGATGCTCGCCATAAGGGCGCTTTCCTCACCGCAGACGAACGCCCCTGCGCCCGGCATAATTCGAAGCCGCAGCGAAAAGCCACTGTCCATTATATTATCGCCTAGAAAGCCGTGCTGTTTGCACTTTTCAATCGCCTTGCTCACGCGCTTGATCGCCAACGGATACTCGGCCCGAATGTAGAGATAGCCCTCGTCGGCGCCAACGGCGCGGGCGGCGATGGCCATGCCTTCGAGGAGCCTGTACGGATAGGACTCCATCAGCATTCGATCCATGAAAGCACCGGGATCGCCTTCGTCGCCGTTGCAGACGATGTATTTCTTCTCGGATTTTTCCCTGCGGACGGCGGACCATTTCAGGTGCGTCGGATAACCCGCGCCCCCCCTGCCACGAAGCCCGCTCTTTTCGATCTCGCCGATAACCTGTTCGGCGTTCATATCATTTATGCACGTGCGAAGGGCTCTGAAACCGCCCTTGCTCAGATATTCATCCAGATCAACCGGGTCGATGACGCCGCAGTGCTCGGTGGCGATGTGGACCTGCTTGCCGAGGAAATCCGCTACAGCGCTGTGGCGCATGTTGATCGAGTATCGCGTAACCGGCTCGCGATACTCGTCGGTCAGTATCCGGTCCAGCGCGTTCGAGATGGCGCTGGCTGTGCGTCCGCCGACTCGCCTCGGCTTGAAATGCCTAAGCACAATCGCCTTGGCGTCCTGGGGCTCCACATTGCCATAGCGAAAAGACTCGCGTTCGGGCAGAACCACCTCAACCAGCGGCGTTAAATACGACATGCCCAAGCAACCGACGCTTTTGACTACGGCGTGCGCCCCCGTCTGGTCCACCGCCTTTTTGAGGCTCTCATAGACCTTCGTGCTGCCGCTGGCTCGACAGCTCGAATCGAGGCAGATTCGCAGTTCTCCAAAAGTCTTGCCGGTCCGGCGGATTTGCTCGCTTCGCTTTCTGCGTTCGTTCGCCTTCTCTTGCTCCAAAAAGTCCTTTAATACAATCGGAACGCGATGGTCGTTCAGGTGACCGTAGACAACGTCATCAATCTGAATGGCCGGGGCGAGCATACAGCAGCCGATGCAGGCTACCTTTTCGACGGTGAACAGCTTCTCTGCATCCGTATCATAATCGTCGGGAATGTGGAGATATCGCTTGAAGGCATCGAAGACCTGCTGTCCGCCCTTGACGTGGCAGGCCGTGCCGATACACACGCGAATGGTGTGTTTTCCCGCCGGCCGATGCCTAAACTGGTCATAAAAGGTCGAGACGCCGGCTATAGCCGCCGGAGTGATTTCGGTCTTCTCACAGATGCGTTCGAGGCCCTCTTTCGGCAGGTACCCGAACTTGCCCTGAACGGCCTGGAGTATCTGAAGCACTTTCTCCTTGCCCGTGCCGATCCTCTCGACGGTCTCGTCTATGAATTTCAAATCCGGTTCACTCATAACTATTCCAACAGGAGTCTTGGAAAATGGAGATTAGGCATATATTATTTAAGTGCCTAGGGCATCCCATAGGGAGAAATCTGCCTTTTAGATTTCCT
Source organism: uncultured Pirellulales bacterium (assembly GCA_964598225.1). Classification (GTDB taxonomy): domain Bacteria; phylum Planctomycetota; class Phycisphaerae; order Sedimentisphaerales; family Anaerobacaceae; genus SG8-4. The sequence continues at coordinate 163,018 of CAZRBG010000003.1, read as the reverse complement.
TATATAATCGTCCTAAGTACTTCAGTGTCCAAAGACACCTGTTCGAAAAGGAAGAATATAAGGCAATATTCTTCCTTTTCAAAGTATGCCTAATCTCCATTTTCCAAAACTCCATTTCCAATCCCGTTTTATGACAAGAAAGGTAGGGTGGGGCTTGCCCCACCATCATACCCGTCATTGTTCCTGCGTTTCCTTCTTACCTATGCGGTATAAATGTTCAAATCCTCGTATGTAAATACATCCGTCCATAAACGCCGGCGAGGCGTGACATTTCTCGCTTAGTTTGCACTTTGTCAACTCCTTGTATTTCGGTTTATATTCGGCTATGTGCATTGTGCCTTTGTCGTCGAGCAAATAGAGCTTGTCGCCGACGAGGCTCGGCGAGGCCATGAAATACGCTCGCAGATCATGCTCCCAGAGCAGCTTGCCATCGGAGACATCTATACAGGTAAGAAATCCATCCGCCAGATTCAGAAGCACTTCGCCGTCTGAAACGGGCGAGCAGATGTCCGGCCCGCCGTCCTCGTTCGTCCAGGCGATGTGTGTCTCGGTGACGTTGCCCTGACCGCCGGGGCGAATCGCGACGGTCTTGGAGTAAGGCTCCATTACATAAACCAGTCCCCCGGCGTAAATAGGCGTAGCCGCGATGTCGCCGACAAGACACTCGGCGCGCCAGAGTTCCTTGCCGTTAGCCGGATCGTAGGCTATAGCCCACGGATCGGCGCTGGTTATCAAGCGGAACTGATCGTCGATTTGGGTAACTATCGGCGAACTCCAGGAATTGGCAACCGGGCGTTTTCTCTTCCAGAAAATATTCCCCGTCGGCCCGTCCAGAGCTATCATTTCAGACAGATCGTCGTCCATACCGCCCTGATCGAACTGGATCAGCACCTTATCCTGATAAATCGCCAGCGACGCGGCGTACCCGTAGGCGCTTTCGGGAAGGCCCAGGCTCTTCTCCCATACTTTGTTGCCGTCGAAGTCGAAACAGCCGATATCGCCGGTCACAAAAATGGCATAGACGCGCCGGCCGTCTGTTACAGCGGTCGGCGTGGAGTAACCGGTATCCTGATACGGCTCGTACGGATCCTCACCCGGCTTGGGACGAATCCGCGTGACGTCTCCGGTCCATTGCAGGTTGCCTGAACCGGCATCGAAGCAGTAAACCTGAAGATCGTTCGCATCGCCGCCGGCGAGGAATACCCGGTCCTCCCAGACAACGGGCGAATTGTTGCCGCCTATGGGGATTTCCGTCTTCCAGGCGATACCCTCGGCCGTATTGGCGTCCCATGCAGCGGGAATATTGGTGTATGCGCTGATCCCGCTGCCTTCGGGTCCACGGAAGGAGGGCCAGTTCTTTTTGACCTCTTCAATTGAAGGATACGCAGGAGCCGCCTGACCTTCCGAATCGGAAGAATCTCCTTCTGAGCTTCCTATGCAGTACAAATTCTCCTTGCCCCTTATGTATATGCGGCCGTCCACAAAGGCCGGCGAAGCGTGACATTTCTCACCCAGCTTGCATTTTGTCAGCTCTTTATACTCGGGCTTGTATTCGGCTATGTGCATTGTGCCGTCCTGATCGAGCAGGTAGAGCTTGTCGCCGACCAGGCTCGGCGAGGCCATGAAATACGCCCGGAGATCCTGCTCCCAGAGCATCTTCCCGTCGGCAACATTCAGGCAGGTAAGGTAACCGTCGGCCAGATTGAAGAACACTTCGCCGTCGGACACGGGCGAGCAGATGTCCGGCCCGCCCAATTCGTTCGTCCAGGCGATGTGCGTCTCGGTGACGTTGCCCTGACCGCCGGGGCGAATCGCGACGGTCTTGGAGTAAGGCTCCATTACATAAACCAGTCCCCCGGCGTAAATAGGCGTAGCCGCGATGTCGCCGACAAGACACTCGGCGCGCCAGAGTTCCTTGCCGTTAGCCGGATCGTAGGCTATAGCCCACGGATCGGCGCTGGTTATCAAGCGGAACTGATCGTCGATTTGGGTAACTATCGGCGAACTCCAGGAATTGGCAACCGGGCGTTTTCTCTTCCAGAAAATATTCCCCGTCGGCCCGTCCAGAGCTATCATTTCAGACAGATCGTCGTCCATACCGCCCTGATCGAACTGGATCAGCACCTTATCCTGATAAATCGCCAGCGACGCGGCGTACCCGTAGGCGCTTTCGGGAAGGCCCAGGCTCTTCTCCCATACTTTGTTGCCGTCGAAGTCGAAACAGCCGATATCGCCGGTCACAAAAATGGCATAGACGCGCCGGCCGTCTGTCGCAACGGTCGGTGTGGAATAGCCCGTATCCTGATAAGGTTCGTAAGGATCCTCGCCGGGCTTCGGCCGCACTCGCGTGACATCTCCAGTCCATAACCGTTCGCCAGAATCGGCATCGAAGCAGTAGACCTGCAAGTCGTTGGCGTCACCGGCGGCGAGAAAGACCCTACCTTCCCAGACCACGGGCGAATTGTTGCCCGCGAGGGGGATTTTCGTTTTCCAGAGAATCCCCTCGCCCGTTTCGGCGTCCCATTTGGTGGGGATGTTGGTGTATGCACTGATCCCGTTGCCGTCAGGGCCTCGGAACGAAGGCCAGTTCTTATTGACCTCTTCGATAGCAGGATATGGAGCAAGCGGTTCTTCATCCGCTCCGCTAAAATCGACTTCGGGCCCGGCCATAAGAGAGAAAACACCGACCGCAAGAACTGCAACTGCGGCAGCAACACCCCACCGGCTCCACGTTGCGTCGCGGGTCTGCCGGCTCTGTCGGTCGTCTTGCGACGGACGTGCGGGCAATTTCTTCTTCAGCGAGTTCGCGGACTTCGCACCAATCAGAAATACAATACCACCTCCAAGAAGCAGGAAACTGCCCATACGGGAACGGAAAAGTGCTCGGGCGCGTTCTTGGCGAATATGCAGGTCCAACTCCCGAATCCGTGCTATAAGCTGCTCATCATCGGGCCGGTTGGGTATCTCGGCTTTGAGTCTGAGCAATTCCTGTTCCGCCGGCGTGTCGATGATCAGGCTGCGCCCGTAGTTAGCCGCCATGAACGCGCACACAACGATCGAGAACAGCGCGCCTATAACCGCCGTCGCTACTGCTGCCCGATACCAGAGGCGCGACGCTTCGGGAATCGCGGAGTTATTATTATTGCGAGATTCGGTCATATTTTGCCTGCCGGTTCTTTCAGTTTTTCCCGCCTCGTGTGTTCTCTGGGACAGTAATCGAAACACCTGGCGCACGCCAGGCAGCTCGCCCGGTCGGCCTCGTAATCGTCCTGTTTGCGCCATACGGAATATTTGATGAGCTTACCGCCGACCACGAATCCGATGAAAGCTCCCAATATCCAGCCGCCTACGGCGAATTGATGCCGGATTTGCTCGGCTTCATCGTAAAGCTCCTCAATCGGCTGGCCGGTCGCTCTGAACGCCGCGCTGGCGTCTGTAGTTTCAGTAAACTCACCCGCCTCCTCGGCATGGATTCTCTCGGCCAGCCTTACCCTCTCGTGCATGCGTGCGGTCACGTGGTTTGTGCTTGAGATCATCCATCCACCGGCGAGCATCAATATCGGCACAAGAATAATCAGCAGGACCAGCCTTCTCCTGCCGCTCTTGTACTCACCGGCGGGCATCTCGGGCCGAGGTTCCCTGATGGCGCCGAACGGGCATGCGTCCTCGCAAAGCTTGCAGTGAACGCACTCGTCCGGGGTGATAGTCACCCGCCATTTCGAGATGCGAGAGAATTGCCGGAGAATTACACCGTAAGGGCACAAAAATCGACAGTAAGGCCGGCCTACGAAAATACCAATCAGCAGAAAACACGCGCCCAATATCAGGATATTCAAGCCGCCGCTGAGACGAAAGATCGAGATGAACGGATCGTATCTGCATATAATAAAGGCGCTGCCCGTCGCCGCGAACATTATAGCCGCCCCCAGATAGATATAAGCGCACAGCCTCAGCGAGCTTTCGGCCCATCGCGGCACCTTGACCGGTCGAAGCAGCACGACATCCTGCACCGCTCCGAGAGGGCAAACAGCTCCGCAGAACGTCCTTCCGAAAAACAGCGTGAACACAAGCGGCAGCAAAAAGAACGCCAGAACCACGATCGGTATGGCGTATTCTTTGTCAAAAATCGTCAGGGTGACGTTCTGCGACGCTCCTATCGGGCAGACGCAGCCTTCGCGCCAGAAGCCGAAATAAGCAATCGCAAACAGCACCATGACGAAGACTGCCCGCCTGCTGCGTTTTTTTAATATCAGATACGACGCCAGGCCGAGCGCGCCCAGAAGCACGAAGGCATCGATGTATTCGTAGATGTCCTGGTGCGGATGCGGCGTGGTCGGGGTCGGCATCTGGTGATCGGTCTCGACGAAATCCGGCGGCGGAAATCTTTCGAGTCCGAACGCCGCAGCGCATAAGGTTAGGGACAGAGCCAGGCCGACTGTGATTTTGCTAAGACGTATCATTCAGCGTGGCCCGCCTCTTTAAGTAGATAAGGTTTGTCGGCGGGAACCCGCCTGAATGCTCCGGAAGGACAAGCCACGGCAATCGCACATTCGTTGCAGTCCAGACAGCGGTCGTGGCGAACCTGAAGGATGAGCGAGCCGTTTCCGAAGGCCGCGCAGCCCTTGACACATTTGGCGCAACCTATGCAGAGAGTTTCATCTACATCATACTCGTAATACGGTTCCTCGATAAATTTGCGTATAATCGCGCCGGTAGGACACAGCTCGTTCTCGGCGCCCGAATCCAGAGCGGGCGGCTCAGGTTCAAGATATCCCGGGCAAAAATCGCAGTATCCGCACATTTCGTATATCTGGACGGCCTTTACCGCCGATTCCTCCAGCACGCAGTAAGTCGCGCAGTTGCCGCATGAAACACAGGTATAAGGATCGATCTGCCAGACTATATCGACCTTTTTGTTCTTGTGAGCCGCAGAGCCGGCAACCAGTCCCAGAGCGGCCAGGCAGCCTCCTCTCAGGCCGCCTTTTAACAAATCCCGCCGATCTATTCGTTTGTTATTCTCCGGCATTATTCCCTCCGACCAGATCTTTTTTTGCCGACAGAGCGAGCGGGAGATCGCATCGCGACAGGACCCGGCAGCCATCACAGATCCCGCCGCCGATACACTTGCCTTCCCGAACAAGCCGGCGCCTCTTGACAAAGATGCCGCCAGCGCCCGCGCCCATCAGCCCCAAAGCACCGTATCGGAAGCCCGCCGCAAGTATCTCTCTACGGCTGCTATTATGTTCAGAACGCTCTATCACTATCGCCCTTTCATCGTGGTAAACATTCTTACTATATTCTTGATCGTATCGAGAACATATACCCGTCCGCTGCCGTCAACGGCAACATCGAAACCGCCCGATTGACACTCCTCGGGCAGGTCACATACTCTCACGTCGCCTTCACGTACCAGTTGAACCGGTGCGGCGACAACGCCTTCGAACTCGCCCTGCGAGTCGTAAGTCTTGACCCGAACCAGCCCTTTTTCGCAGGTAACGAAGCCGCCGTCCGGAAGCACCGCGATATTCACCGGATTGCAGCATCCGCAGAATCCTTCCACGTCCACCGTGCCTTTGCCCCACGAAAACTCATAATATCCGTCGAAAGTATACGCATCCACACGAAGCCTGCCGGGATTTACCGCCCGGAGCAGTCCGTCTCCGGCAAGGGCCAGATCGAAATATCCGCTCGGTATCACGAAGCCGGGAACGTTTCTCTCCGGGTCTTTCCTGCCGATTCGTCCGATGATATTGCCGTCGCGGTCGTAACGCACGACGACGCGATTGCCTGCATCAGCGACAAAAACATCCGTCTCCGATGCCACGATACTCGTAAGGATCGCATCTTTTCCGAGACTTTGCCAATTTGCCACGGGCCGACCCTGCACATCATATACTTCGACGTGGTCACTCAATCCTGCGAAGATTAATCCGTCGGAAGAAACGGCTATACACCCCGGCGTTTGTTCGAGGTTGATCTCGTTTTGCAGCTTGCCTCTCATCGTGAAAACGCGAATCGAATTGTCGCCGCCAACGTAGATAGTGCCTTTGGTGCCGACGGCGATGGTCTTTGCGGACTCAAAACCGGTGTCGATTGCCTCGGCTGATTCCTCGTAAATAATCAGATTCGGGTCGATGTGCGCCAACTCCTCGACATTGAACTTGAATTCTTCGCTCAGCCCGCTGCCCTTGTTGCCGACCACGTCCAGTTTCAGGACCGCGACTATACCTACCACAACAGCAGCAGCGACAAGCACGCCGATGAGCAGGTTTGCGTCAATTTTTCCCGGTCTTGTCTTCACTTACGTTTTTATCCTTCTCTAAAAAAGCCCGATCATAGCATAAATATCTTTCGTTTTCAACGCAGGTCATTGCGTTTCGCACTTGCGACCGGCCATGCAGGGTGGGGCTTGCCCCACCTTAAAGAACTGCTTAAACACACACCTTTTGCCAAGTCGCTCACTGTTGCGATATATCCAGACATATCATTTTCAGGGTGTCTCTAACGATCATCCGGTTCGAAGCGATCGCCATCGGTCCCCACGATTCGTGCCCGTCCAGGACACTGGCCTGTGCAAGCTGTTTATATCCGCTCGGATCAGCCTCCACCAGAGTCAGGTTGCCGTCATCATCCATCACGTAGAGCAGCCCGTTGACGATAGCATACGGCCCGCTGTTTCTTCCGAATTTGTTGGCGCTGGTGCTGGTCCAGACGATGCTGCCGTCCGGATCCATGCAGACTAATTGTCTGTCGGGCCGGACGCCGTAGATGTAGCCCTCGTAATAGATGGGGCTTTGCTGTATCGAGCCGAACACTCTTAATGGGTGGACATACTCTAACGAAGCCAAAATCTCGCCGTTGCTCTCAGTAAGTCGCAACATCCCGCATCCAAGCTCCTGCTGGCCGTAACCCGCAGTCAGCAATATTCTATCCTCTCCGATGACAACGGGCGTCGGCACGCTGTAGCGCAGCTTCCACTCTTCGTTTTTCCAAAGAACGCTCCCGTCCTCGGCCGAGATTCCGACGACGCCCCCTTTGCTGCTGTCGCCGCCCACGTAGATGAAAAATCGCCGCCCGGCGAACTCCATCGGCACGACAGACGAATGGGTCATTACCCATCCGTCCGGATTGGGGGTCTTCCAGACGATATCCCCGGTCTCGCAATCGACAGCCATCATGAGCACGCCCTCGTCGGAAGTCACTTCTTCGACGTCGTTGGCGTCACCGGTAAGGGCAACTGTTTTCTCGCCTTCGGCAGCCACGCCACCCGGGGCGATTATCGCCTTGCCGTCATCTATCAGCGGGCACTGCCCGGCGTACCAATCCGGGACGGTCGTATTGAATTCTCTGACGAGATTGAACATCCAGCGAAACTCGCCCGTCTTCGAGTCCAGGCAGGTAACGTGGGCCTTCGGCCCCATGGTTACGACGTAATTCGGCGTGACCGCCGGCACTGTCCGGCTCATGCCGTGGTATCGTTTGACCTCGACAGGATAGGAATACCGCCAGATATCCCTGCCGTCTTCGAGTGAAAGGCAGCGAACGACGTCGGCCTGCGCCTCACGGTCGTAGTCGAGCAGGTAGACCCGGCCGTCCAGAATCGCCGCACCGGCGTAACCTTCCCCCACGTCGATAGACCAGAGAACGTTGGGCCCTCCCGCCGGCCATGTTTTTGCCGGTGAAGTCTCCTGAGTGCTTATCGCGTCGAAGTTCGGTCCCCTGAACCGGGGCCATTGTCCCGGCAGATCGGCCGGTTCGCCGTCGAATGTTTTCAGCTCACCCGCAATCTTGATCGGCTGGTTCTCATCGACCGTCTCTTTCGGTTTGCCGTCAGTGCCGGGCACTCTATACGTCATTTCCGAGCCGGCATCGGCGTTGAGCCATGCAACGAGTGAAATCACCCCTATAATTGCTAAGCCGATTGGTATTGTCTTTACAGCAATAGTTTCTCTCATGCGTAACTCATTGGGTTATCAGATTGCCAGGTCATCAGGCCGCAGGTTACCAGCGGATCACGGTATCAGGAACTAGTATCCGGCAACCAACCTGCTATCCTGGCACTCTGATATACAATCACTATTCACTCCTGAGAGCATCCAGCATATTTCCACTGAGGGCGAGCTTTGTCGCAAGCCAAACCCAGACTATGCCGCTTAGAGCGATTCCTGCAACAGTAATCGCCAGTGAAACGTACGGCACGGAAGCCCCCAGTGTTCGCAGAGAAGGCCCGGCCGCAACCAGAGCGGCAACCAATCCGCACACCAAACCCGCGAGCATAAGCCCGTAGTGCTCGTAAAACACCAGGTGCCGCAACGTCCGCTTATTGAACCCGACGGCGCGGAGCATTGCAAGCTCATTCCGCCTTTCGAGCATGTTGCGAAGCACGACAAGCCCGACGCCGACGCTGCCGAGAACAAGCCCCAAACCGCCCAGAATTTGAAAAATAGACAGATATGTATTCTCCACCTCGCTGAATGCCTTGAGGCGTTGTTTCGTGGTCGTCAGCTCCAGTCCGAAAGAAGACATGCGTGCGGAAAGATGGTCGGCAACGTTCTCGACCATGTCCTGCGGCGTGTCGATCAGCAGCATTCTGTAGCCGGATTCCGAGGGAAAATGCTCGACGAATTGCTCTTCGGAAACGATCAGACTGCCCTGCAGGATGGAATTTTCGATCATAGCCACCAGGCGGACGCGGAATTTTTGCCCGTTTTCGTCGGTGTACTCGATCTCATCGCCAAGAGACTTGCCGAGCGCCCACTTTATGGTCGGATAGTCTCCAATAGCTGGAACGACTCCGTCCTCCAGGTCTTGATTCAGCGAAGCCCACGAAGCATCGCCATCGGCGAAACTGAAAGAACTGCGATCCGCCAGTCTTTCAGGCGCCACGCCCAGCAACTGCGGCCTCTGGGCGCGATTGAGATTGAAACAGCTCGCATCGTCGCCCTCACGAACGCGCACGTGAACCACTTCGACATCTCTGAGAGTATCTTCGTCTAAAACCAGCGATTCGCGGCCGGATTCGGTATTCATATCGTGCAGGATTCCTATCGAGGATTCGCCGAAAAGGGTAAAACCCCCGGTGCCGGAGCTGTTCTTTTCGGCGTCGGCCAACGGATCGCGTCTGAAGACCTCGACCGCGATCAGCAGAAATACGCCGCAGGCCAGCAGGGCCACCACTGCCAAACTTCGCCCGCTGCGCCGGGAGCAATTGCGCAATCCGAGGCCGCCGAGCGAGACAAACGGCTTTTTCCACCTGCCGGCAACCATTTTCAGCATAACGTTGCTCAGGATCAGCCCGGCGGTCAACAATAGAGCGCCGGCTCCGAAGAACGCGCCCGCAACCGCCTCGCTGTCGCCATCTCCTACCGCCGCAGGCAAAGCCAGAGCACCGATTATCGCCGCCGCCGCGACTCCAATTCCAATCCGGCCGCGCGAGACCGATTTTGCCGTGGTGAATTGCCACCGCGCTGCTCCGGCGAGAAGCTCTCGGGCGGGCCGTGAGACTTGTTTGCGTAAAGTCAGCCATATTGCGATCATCGAGATGACAACTGCGATCACAGCACCAACGACCAGTGTGAACGCGTTAGCGTGGAAATAAACAGGCGCGCCGATGGTAAATTCCGAAAGTACGTAGACCATGGTCTTCGTGTAAAGCAATGCCGCTATCGTCCCGCCAATCGCTCCCAATACAGCAATCGCCGCTCCCTCGGTCAGCAGTAACCGCCTCACCTGTTTCGGCACAAATCCCACGGCCATTAACATCCCGACCTGCTCGGCCCGGCTCTCGACGCCAAAGACGAACAAAAGCCCGGTCAGCACAATCGCGGCGGCTATAAGAAAGAAGCTCAAGCCCAGAAAGAGCCAGCCGAAATAACTTCCTTCGGCCCCCGCTTTGGCCCCGAGTTCGCGGACCGGCCGGAAGAACAAACCAACAGAGCCCGGATCTACTGCATCAAGCAGTTTTTGCTCGATTTTTTCGGCGGACGTATTGCTCGCGTCGTAACGTATAGCCGTCAGATCTCCGTACCTGTTGGCCCACATATCGCGACCGGCAGCCAGCGTTACGAACGCCTTCGGCGTGCCGCGATAGTTGTCCCAGTAGGCCTCGTCTTTCTGCCGTATCTTGTCCAGATCAATATCGATTCCCGGCTCCCAATCCCTGCAATTATCCGCATCAGCCAGGCCGGGGAAATCCGGCATAAGTTCGGGATCGACGGCGGCGCCGGACATTGACAGTATCGCACGAACCGTGACGCTCCTCGTTTTCTCTATGAGCTTTCGCATAGGCCCGACTACATAATAGGCAAGCTCAATTGAATCGCCCACCTCGGCTTCCAGATCGTCGGCGAGCCATTGATTTACAAGAATCTCGCCATCTTCCATCTCCGGCGGAATTATGCTGTTGCCGTCTTCAGCCGGAGTCATCGCCGCCACCATCGAGTATGGAGTTGCCTTTTCACCGATGCTCAGCTCATTGACAAAATAGGTCAGGATTCCTGTCGCTCCGTCAAGTGCGGCATCCGATATGGACCGGTCGATGAAAATCCGATTGCTTCGGATTTCGTATGCGTTTTGTTTATCGAGCCTGCGGATTTCGAGACCTGCATCGGCAAGCTGCCACTGTTTCTTAATCGCAGTGTCCGCGCGCTCGACCGTCGGGTTCGCGTCTTCGCTCGCGGCCAGCAGCATGTTCGCATGACCCTCGTGGTCCATGTTTTCCTGCAGCCACTTCAAAGGAACGAAGACGTTCAGAGGGGATATCTGGTTAGCCTGTAAGTCGAAACGCCCGAACTGCCGTCTGCCGGCCACGGCTTTTACGGTTGGCCGAAAGAGAACCGACAAATCCGAATCGGGCGTCAGTGGAACCTCCCGCGGCATCATCCCGGGCTTCTCGATTCGCAGTTTCACCTCGTCGCCTGGTGTCGCGGCGAGCCGCTCGGCCAGCCGCTGATTCAGAGCAACTCCCTGGCTCCAGTCTTTCCAGAAAGCCTCGGCATTTTCCTCGGTGCCGATTTCGAAGAAGCGCTCATCGACGCCGAGAATCTGGACATTGTTGGCTAGCCTCTTGTCATCAGCGGTGGCAATCTGGCCGCGAAGTCGCAACACGGGCACAACTGCAGCGTCTATCTCATTCGACAATTCTTCGGCAAGGTCTGCGGTGAAGAATCTGTTTTGTGAAATAAGGGCAAGCTGAGAATCACCCAGGCGGGCGTCGACCATTTTCATCAGGCTGTATCGCACCGAATCGCCCACGACAAGGGCGCCCGTGAGAACCGCGGTACTGACCACAACCGCCAGCACCACTCCGAGGTTCGTCCGCCAGTAGAAGCTCAGACTTCTCTTGACAAATCGCCGCAGATTCATGCCCCGCTCCCACTGCTTAACCGGCCGTTATTCAGTTCCATCACCTGCCCCACGTGCTCGGCGAGCTTCAGCGAGTGAGTCACGACTATCAGCGCAATCTGCTCGCTGCGGTTCAGTTCAAGCAGCAGATCGCCGATGTTTTCCGAGGCTTCCCTGTCCAGCGAACCGGTTGGTTCATCGGCTAAGAGCAGCTTGGGCCTGTTGATTAGCGCCCTGACGACCGCGACTCGCTGCCGCTGCCCGCCGGAAAGCTCGCCGGGACGGTGCAGCAGCAAGTCTTTCAGCCCGACTCGCTCGAGAAGGCTTTTCGCACGGTCTTCGCTATCCTTTGCCGAAGCGCCGCCATTGGCTGCAAGCGTGGGAATCAGGACGTTTTCCAGCACCGTGCATTGCGGCAGCAGATGGTGCAATTGAAAGACGAAGCCGATCTGCTTATTTCGGATTTGCGCCAGTTCCGGCTCGTCAAGTCCGCCCAGGTCCTTGCCGTCAAGCAGTACCTGTCCGTTTGTAGGTCGATCCAACCCCCCGATGATGTTGAGCAAAGTACTCTTGCCGCTGCCGGAAGGCCCGACAACGACCAGAGAATCACCGGCATCGACCTTCAGGTCTATATCTTCGAGCACGCTCAGGCCCTTTTCGCTGCCGGGCGACGGATACGTTTTTGCCACGTGAACAAGTTCGAGCATTATCATCCTCGGACAAATTTTTGTGCGATTCTTTCGTATGTACGAACCATTTCGGCTGCGGTTTTGTTGATGTCGAATTTTTCCAGGACCGCTTCTCTGCCTCGCCTGCCCATTTCAAGAGCGCGATCCGGATCGAGCAGTAACCCTTCGAGTGCATTTGCAAGAGAATCCGGGTCGTTAGGCTCATACAGCACGCCGCCGCCGGTCATTTCGATAAGCTCGGTAAAGACGCCGCTTGCCGGCTGAACGACCGGCACACCGGCGGCAAGGGCCTCGAGCACGTATAATCCGTATGCTACGGGCTGCTTCTCCGGCACAGACAGAACCGACAGCGACCGGAGGAAAGCCAATTTGGATCTGGCGTCAAACTCAGGCAGAAATTCCACGTCATCAGCCAATCCGTAAGCGCTTAATTTTTGTTTTATCTGCTCCACGTATGCTTTGTCGCCGGCGCCTTTACCGCCGGTAACGCGTAGTTTCGCATTGCGCAGTTTCTCTGTTTTCTTCAGCTTTGCAAAAGCATCAACCAACACGTCCAGCCCCTTGGCCGGGCACATCTGCGAAAGGAAACCTATCGTAGGAATTTCAGGCTCGTTCTCCGGCAAAGCATAACCTTCGAGAGAAATGCCGGTATACACGACGTGCACATTCTCCGGGGCAAATCTAACCCGCTTCTGCATGAAGTCGGCGTAGTATTTGCTCACTGCGATAAATGCATCCAGGTTTGTTGCCCGCTCGGCGATTGTCTGCCAGGCTCTCTCGGCATACGGCGCCGGCAATCCGTCGAGGAAACCGTCTTCATCCTGAAGCATGCACACGACCGGCACGCCGAGCCGTTCTCGGATGGATCTGGCCAGGCCGATCAACAGGACGTTAGACAAGCATACTATGTCGGGCTTGTTTTCCCGCGTTTCGAGCCATTCGATAAGCCTGTTGAGCTCTTTGATCTGCCGGCCTTCTTCGCCGCGCAGCATGGAAAGCGTCGTCTCTCCCAAATCCTTCGCGCTGGTCATCCCCGCCATTTTTCCGGCCAACTTCAAAAGGCCGGCAGAATCAAACATGCGATCCAGCCAGCGAGGAGTCTTTCGGAACAGGCTCGACTTCTGCTGGAGGTAGACGTTGACGCCGCCGAAGAAAATCGGGCTCATGTTCTTCTTGGGAGGATCGCCGAGGCTAAGCGGCAGGTAAAGGGGGACCATAAGCACTTCATGCCCCAACCCGATCATTGCCTTGACCAGCGCGGCGTCGCGAAGGCAATTCTCGCAGTAAAAGCTGTCTCCCGCACTCGGAGTGATCTGCACAATGTTCATAGATCGTCGCCTCAGATTAGCGCCCGGCCCCAAATGCGTATACATAACCGTCGTCGCAGCCGACCACTACGATCCCGCGGGCCACCGCCGGCGAAGACATAATCGGCTGTCCTGTCTCGTAAGACCAGAGCTTGCTTCCATCGGATAATTTCAACATATAAAGGTTGCCGTCTTCGGACCCAACCACGACTTTGTCGGCGCACAGAGCGGGGGAGCTGTCAACCTCACCCGCAGTCTGGAACGTCCAGACGACCTTGCTGTCATCGCGCCCGATGCAATGGACTTTCCTGTCGCGTCCGCCGAAAATAACGACGTCCTCGCCTATAGCGGGCGATGAAAAGAACGGCGCATTGCTCTGAGCATACTCCCAGACAATCTTTTCGGGAGCAACGTCGGCCCGGACGAATACATTGTCGTAATTGCCGACGTAGATTTGCCCGTCAATAAATGCCGCCGAGCCGGCGATGTACGAACCGCTGTCTATCCCGGCGGCTTTACTGCCATCGATCAGAGAGACGACGTGGATTATCGCATCGCACCCGCCGAACGCGGTCTTTTGATCGGACACGGCGGGCGAGCCGTTAATGTAATTGTCCGTTTCGTATGTCCAGACGGCCTTGCCGCTCGCGGCATCCACGCAATGCAGCATGTTATCATAGCTGCCGACAAGTATCCACAAACCCGTGCCGTCCGGAGAGCGCATCCAGTTGGCCGCACCGAGGATTTCGCCGTCGGTCTCATACTTCCATCGCAACGTCCCGGCCCTGGCATTCAGTGCGTATAAAAAACCATCCAGACATCCGAAATAAACAGAACCGTCAACAACGCAGGGCGACGATTCGATCATATCCGGCGCCTTATACTTCCACACCTCTTTGCCGTCTTCGAGATTTATTGCGTACATATTGGCATCAGCCGAACCCACGTAGACCGTGTCGTCAACGATTGCCGGCGATGATTTGACCACATCGCCGGTCCGGAACTTCCACAGAAGCTCCAGAGAATCAGGCAGCGTCCCGCCGGCGCGGCCCAGTAGATTCTGTCCGCCGCGGAACATCGGCCAGTCCCTGCCCTCCCAGACCGTCGCCTTCGGCCCCGATGGTTCCGGAGCCGTTTCCACCTCGTCGCCGCCCGGTCGCTTCGTCATCATCACAGCAAGAACCACGATCAACGCTGCGACGACCAAGATCGATCCTAATATCGCCTTAACTGCAGTTCTCATAGCGGACATAATAATATATACGTTCAGTTCAGGCAATAACGATCTTGTATGCGACCATCCCCATCCCGATAAACGACAATCGGGATGAGGCTGCCACCCGACGGCTCTGTCGGTACAATAAGCAGAGGGGCTGCACAGAGACAGCATGGGCTGAAGCCAATCCTGCGTGCCTGCCATCCATCGCGATGGAACAATGCTGTTCGTAGTGTGCTCGTAAGAGCATATGAAGATATTGACTATTGTCTATTGAACATTGACTAGTTGTGCCGGAGCGCTTGGCCCGGATGGGAGCAACCCGTCAATAGTCAATTTTTAGAACGCCTTACGGCGTCACTACGAGCCGGGTGGTTATTGGCTGGTGGAGCCGACGCGGCAGGCGGAGGTGTCGGGGACGTACCGGCCTCTCGCTTCGGCGATGAGCTTCAGCATCTGGTCGGCTTTGGATTGGATGTCGGGATTGGTGCTGGTGACTCTGGAGTTCCACTTGCTGTATTCTTTATTGAGATGTTTTCGTGTCTTTTCGCTGCTCATGTCCGAAGTGATGCCGAGAATATCGTCTATGTCCATGACCTGGTGCATTTCGACCGGCATGATCTTTTCCACCATCGTTCGGAACCTTGCGGCGTCAACTTCGAGCAGATCCGCAAGGCTCTTTACCATCGCGATCTCCTCGGCTGTCACTGAGCCTTTGGCTTTGGCAACTCGCAGGCAAAGTTCCAGAACCTCGCAACGCCGGCCGAGCGGCGCTATTTCAACGAGTTCCTCGCAAAGCCCGAAAGTATCGAGCTTGTTGCCTTCGGTGAAAAAGGCGACGGTCTTTTTCAGAGCTTTTTCAAGCTTCGCCCGGGACTGATCCGACCTCGGTTCGGCATTGTCGAGAACGTTCTCGCGAGCCCATTTCTTTATCAGGTCGATCTCACAGTCGTACAACCTGTTATCGACCGCACTGACGGCGAAAGCCAGCGCAACCGTCAGAACGCTCGTACGCTCTGCATTCTCGCGCAGGTCGAGATAACCAGGGTACGCATTATCGTAGACAAAGTTACACTTGGCCTCGGCAAGCTCCCGGCCGCTGTCGGCGGAAAGCACCGACGTTTCGAACTGCAGGGTTCTTTTGCCCCGGCGGGGAAACACGGGCTTGTCCGTTCGAAATCGCGCGACGGCAGTCCAGTCTTCGAGCCTGGTGACCCGGTTGGGAAGCCTTCCGAGTTCCGCAACATATTTGAATTCCGGCACATTCGTATCGCCCTGGGAGGCAACGTTCGGGTTTCCTTCCAAGACCGGCTGGCCTGCTGATTCGTCCGACACATCCCGGATCGAGATATTCAGAGTCACACGGCAAGTGTCATTCGGAGCGTGAATCGCACCACACAATTCCACTGCGAAGGCGTCATAGACAGCGTCGCCCTCTTTGAACTCAGTTTTCACAATACGACAATTCAAAGCATCCATGTTCAGCGGAGCATACAAGTCCGGGCTTGCTTCTCGTTCGGCTCGGTATGAGGTGTCGTATAAGAAATAGTCAGATTCACTTTCCTTATCACCGGCCTTTTTACGCACAACGATTCGAGACAACCCCGTAGGAGCCGATAAGCAAAGGGCCGCCACGCGCCGGCAGGTCTTAGCCAGTTCGACAACCATACGCCGGTCGATAAGGCAGAATATAGCCGCCGCCAGGCAGGCGAAAAGCAATATTGACAATGCAATCAGGACTATGCCCATCCTCGTATCCTCTGCTCAGGTTACTCTACTTTGGAACTGCTCACGGCAGACTCCTGCAGCTCTTTCTGCGTCGCCTGTTCTTTAGATACACCGCCGCCGTCCAGATCGAGATCGACTTCAAGCACTCTGGATGACTGAACATCCTCGAATTTGCAGTGCATCCTCTGGTTTAAGTCGTAGCCGTAAGTTACTTTGATCGGGCACCCGGCCGCCCTGTCAGGCGGCAATTCGAACTTGTGCGTGGCGATTTTCTTGACGTACTCGACATCGGTATCTTCACCCTGAGTGACGGTCACCTCGATCTGCGACTGGCCGTCGGTGAGCGTATAGAACGTCTGCGACGCTTCACAGGGCAGCGGCGTGTTCTTTTTCAGAATTATTCGATTTTGAATTACGCGCTTGCCCGTCTCCATATCCATCGGCGCGCAAATTGTGCCGTAGCTGTGGTTGCAGACGTCGGTAAGGTTGATGTCCTTAAGCCCGTTGGCGACGCCCGCGGGAACTTGGTCGGCTTTCTCTCTAAGCATCGTAAGCCCGGCGTGCAACGCGGCTCCGAGCGAGACACACTCATCGACGTTGACCGCTGTCTCCGGCGGAAATCCGAACATCTTTTCCAGATGCTGCTGAACGAGCGGTATTCTGGTGCTGCCGCCGACTAACAGGACTTTGTCTATACCGCTCGGCTCGATACCGGCCTCTTCCAGAGCCACTTCCGTAAGAATGTCGGCGCGATTCATCAGATCGGCTATCGCAGTCTCGAACATCTCGCGCTTTATTTCAACGCGCATATTGCCCGCCGGCCCGTACAGCATGATCTTGGCGACTTCCCGCCGCGACAACGTTCTCTTGATGTCTTCGGCCTCGTCCTCGTATTTCGCCCTGTCCTCGTCTGAGGTGATCAGGTCGGCGTTGTACTTTTGACGGTATTGCTTTTCCAGCAATTCGAGCACTTTGTTGTCGAAGTCAACACCGCCGAGAGCATGGTCGCCCTGAGAGCAGACGATATCCATCTGCTGGCCCTTAACGTCCAGTATGGTTACGTCGAAGGTGCCGCCGCCGAGGTCGTAAACGAGAACCTTGCCCGATACCTCGCGGGTAGTGGCATAGTACAGAGCGGCCGCAACCGGCTCGTTGACTATGCCTATCACATTGAGACCGGCCATTTTGCCGGCGTCCATCGTCGCCTTTCGACGGGCTTCGTCAAAGTGGGCGGGCACCGTTATGACCGCATCCTGAATCCCGTCGTTGTTGACCGAGCAGTCCTGTTTGAGCTTCTTCAGGATAAGAGCGGACAGCTCCACCGGCGTCCATTCTTTGGAGTCTATCTTCCTTCGGTAGCTCGCATCTCCCATGTGCCGCTTTATCCATCGCACGGACCTCTCGGCGTTCAGATGTCTTGAATTGACCGCCTCGACGCCCACTCGGGTAATATCGGAATTCTCCTCATCGAAAAAAATGGCCGATGGTGTAAGCCTTTCGCCGTCGGAATTAGGGATTATCTCCGGCTTGCCGATACCATTGAGAATCGCCAAAGCTGAGAAAGTTGTGCCGAGATCTATTCCCACTATATTAGCCATTTGAAACCTCCTAATCTATCAGCTCCGTACGCAGCTACTGTACCGTCGGTCCGAAAACTCAGGCATAAAGCCGAACCTGAGCCGGACGTACTACCTTTACTTGTTCTTCATTAATAAAATACTGATAACCCGGCCTAATCACATTTGCGATCCTGCCTGACTGTTCCGGATCGTCACATTCCAGCTTGTCTTTAACGGCCTCGGCAAATTTTTCCTGGCCGCGATACTCACTATCAGTCTCCGGCTCAAACTGCTCGATACCGCTCGATTCCAGGGCGAAGATCAGCTCGTCCCTGACCTCTTCGAGTGCCGTCGTGTCGGAATCTTGCTGTTTCGCCTGATCGATTCTGTTCTCAAGGTTGTCAACGCAGCGGATTACACGCAGGCAGAACGTTCTGATAATATTCCAGTCATAGCCGTCCTGGAGCTTCTCCAGCCTGTTCTGCTGATTTGCCGCGTATTCCCGTATGGCCGAAACCTGCTCGGTCAGATCGTTGAGCGTATTATCAATAGGTTTCGGCGATTCGTCGAGATCCAATCGCACCGGCTCGCGCACAACCGGCGTCTCAACTTTCTCGCCGGCCTTCTCGTCTTTCTCATCGGCGAGAATCACACCGGTCTTTTCTTTTTCTTCTCCGGTTTTTTCCGGCCTCCGGGTCAGACTCCTCATGGTCCGTCGCGGCCGGTCGACCATCTCCGCAGCTACAGGCCTGACCTGGATTTTAGGACGTTGTTTGGATTTGCCCGGCTGCTCGTCGGATTCCGTTTCCTGCTGTTGGTTTTTTGCGTCTTCGGCGCCGTCAGAGTCTTCGTCGGCGTCGGCGCCTGTTTCTTTGTCCCGATCCGTCTGGTCTTCTTTTTTGACTTTGGTAACGGCCTGATGAGCACGCCCGGCCAAACCTTTCACCCCGCTCGCGGTTTTGACAGTGAACCGAGCCAGGAGGAGCAATACCCAAACGAGATAGACCATCGCTCCGGCGGATGTACATATAACCGATCCAATGAGTACGGATTTAACGAAAGCTTTGCGTTGTTTGTATTGCGTCAATTCCTCCCGCCAGTTATCTCCATAGAGAAGATCGGCGAGAGACGGATTTGTGACCACACCGGCGAGAAGCTTGTCTACGTTGGCTTTGAATCTCCCCTGCTGCTCACGCCGCAATTGCTCTCTACTCTTTGTCTGGCCGTCTTCGTCGAGAAGCAAGGGCAGCTTTTCAAGCTCCTGGCGCTCCTCCGGAGGCATCTGCAGCCACTCGTTGTATTGCCTGACGAAATCATCGGTCTGTTCGGCGTACCGCGATTGATAATCGGCGATTTCCCGGCGATCCTTCTGCCGTTGGTCGAAGGCCCACATTAGTGCGGAAGCCCCGGCAAAAAGTGGTATTAAAGCAACGATGATTAGTGACTTGTTCATTTTAACAAATTCAATTCACCCGGTTACTACCTCGCTTCGCGAAAAACACGTAAATTATGGGGTTGCCCATAATGAGTGATATCATTCGGCGTCGATGTTTTCGACAAAGACTTCATCCTCATTCTTGCCGTAAACTTCGGTCACCCGCAGCACCTCTTCGATTGTGGTAAGACCCTGCTTTACCTTCAGAATTCCGTCATCGAACAGGCTTCGACGACCGGATTCATGGAAAACCCGGCGCATGTTGTTGACCGAGGAGTCTTTGTTAATCATATCCCTGAACCGCTCGTCGATAGTCAGCAGTTCATAGATGCCCACACGACCGACGTATCCGGAACCCCGGCAATCATCGCAGCCGGCGCCGTGATATATCTGGTCCGGTTTGATGCCGGCCTGCTTGACATAACGGGCGACGTTCTCGGTTACTTCATATATCTGCTTGCACTTCGGGCAGATTTTCCTGACCAGTCGCTGTGCGACTACTCCGTTCAAAGACGCCGCGATCAGGTACGGTTCGATCCCGATATCTACAAGCCGCGTGATACTGGCGGCGGCATCATTCGTGTGGAGCGTCGAAAGCACCAGGTGGCCCGTCAGTGCCGCTTGTACGGCGATGCGGGCGGTCTCGTTGTCGCGGATTTCTCCGATCATTATTACGTCCGGGTCCTGACGCAGCAGACTCCTTAGAGCAGCGGCAAAATTCAGGCCGATCCTCTCGTTGACCTGAACCTGATTGCAGAATTCAAGCTGGTACTCGACCGGATCTTCAACCGTCGAGAGATTCAGCTTATCACCGTCCATCTGACCGAGAGCCGTATAAAGAGTGGTGCTCTTACCCGAGCCGGTCGGGCCGGTAACCAGCAGGATGCCGTGCGGAAGGGCTATTTGTTCGCCGAACGTTTGCATTATATCTGGCTCCATGCCCAGTTGGTCGAGGCCGCGCAATATCGACCTGCTGTCGAGCACACGGATAACGACTTTCTCGCCGTGATTCGTAGGCAGCGTAGAAACTCGCAGGTCGATCGCCCTGCCGCCGACCGTCACTTTAATCTTGCCGTCCTGAGGCAAACGTCTCTCCGATATGTCCAGGTTGGCCATAATCTTGACGCGGGATACAATCGCCGAGTGCATCTTGATCGGGGATTGTTTCATCTCGAACAGCACACCGTCGATTCGATACCGCGTCTTCATGATCTTTTCTTTGGGCTCGATATGAATGTCGCTGGCGCCTTCGCGTATCGCGTTGCTGATCAGATAGTTGACAAACTTGATAATAGGCGACTGGCCCGCCATTTTCTCGAGATCTTCCGATTCTTCAGCCTCATCCTGAACGACCTCGACGTCGGCCATGTCGTTTATGATGTTCTCGAGATCCGAGTCCATCCTTTCATCGTCCATGGCTTCGCAAACGGCATCTATGTCTTCTTCCAGACATACAACCGTCTCGGCCTTCATCTGCGTCTGACGCTTGACGTCCTCGATGACAAACAGATCGGCAGGTCTGCTGGTCGCCACTGTCAAGGTATCCCCGGAAACCGATATCGGCAGAACGCGGTTGCTCTTGATGTAATCGATATCCAGCTTGCCGAAAACACTCCTGTCAACCTGATCGGGCCCGATCTTGCGAAACTTCAGATCGAACAGATCAGCCTGAGCGATAGCAATGTCCTGCTGCTCGACCAGGTTCAATTCCCCGATCAGTTGCAGGACGTCGCAACCGGGCCGGTTCTTTTGGGTCTGCCTCAGCCCCGAGAGTTGATCGGGAGTAATTTTTCCCGTCTCGGAGAGGACATCAGCTACATCCCGGGTCTGACTGACGCAATCCTGCTCCGGGCAGTAAAGCTGCGACAGACCGTTGATTTCCTCTTCGTTTCCGACATCCATACAAGCGGTAGCCTGACTATCGTCAAACTCCGCCTGTCTTCGTTTGAATCCAAAAATCCTTGCCATAGTTCCTGCAATGCCCCCAACTTAGACAGTTTATTGTCTCCGAATTCGGCTAAATGCTCCTCAATCAGGGAGTCGCAAGCGTTATTTCCAGGGCGCCGATCACACAAAACGCCCTGCCGGGGGCATACATCGCCCTCCAATTACGCCCTCGGTTAAACTATACGTAATAATTCCGGTCCCATCAAAACGGCCAACCGGAGCAAAAGCCACTTTTTGGCGGCCAGATAGGTCCACCGTACGAACACTGACCGAAACGGAACAGCCGCCACACGGTATGAACCGGATAAAATGTCGGCAATTTACCTGGATAACTCCCGTACAAATGTTAAAATCAACGAACGGAGCAGGCTCGCGACGGATTCTTGTAGAACAGGCGGCTATCATGATAAGCAGAAGACAACTCTTAGAGCACGCAAAAGCACAGAGAGCGACCGATATCCACGTTTGTGCCGGAGCGCCGATAATGTTCAGAATCGGCGGCAAGAACATCATAAGAAGAAAAGGCGGATTCTTCCTGAGATCAGTAATCGAAACCGGCAAAAAGCACGGCATGACAACAATGCTCGAATCCCTGAACTCCCTCCTCGAAGAAGGCAAAATAAGCGAAGACGTCGCAAAAGCCGTCTCGATAAATTACGAATAAACAGTTATACAAGACCATGTCCTTTCTTTATTACATATTAGAAAATGCCTGATTTTAATCTCAAGAGGCTTGAACAAAAACTAACGAACGAGGATTTGTGTCATGATTCGTAAATCAACAATCATCTTTGATGCTCATACACATGAAACTGGTTCCAAAGAGGTTAGATTTACAGGAGAAGATCTACTTCATGAGAACGACCCGATTAAGGTTATTAGCTCATTATACTGTAGACTTCCCTTCCGCTTGAGACTTGGCCTTAGGACTGTTTTCGACATCGGTGGAATTACTCCCGCCCGCATAACCGTGATAAACTCGGTTGGCATTCCGAATGCTCCATCTCAACAGCCGCTGACTGACCTCGAACTAAGGAAGAAACCAGCGATAGCCAGTAATGTACTCATAACCCTATCACCCAAAAAGCTCGATGAAGATCAAAAAGTTACTATTCTGAAAGCACTATATCGTCCTAACTATAGTGAAGGAACACCCCTGTATGTAAATCCAGAAGATCCTCTGACACCTTTGAACTCACTGCTTGTCTCGTACTTGACAGTTTTGGGAGATAAGGTTTCGGGAAATAGGATACGGCGGATGTTTCGCAAAGACATTAGTAGGGGGCACACTTATGAATTACATGTATTCAAACGAAGGCACGATAATAATAGCTTACAACAGATAGAGAAAGCTATTGAGGGTGCTGCCCCATCATCACCTATCCCATTCTTTATGGGTGGTGCTATTCAAGACGTGTCAGAAGAAGATATCGTAAAGTTGAGGGACAACTTGAAGCAGACTGTGCGTTATGCCTTTTATTCTTTTGCAGTTCAGGCTCAAGACTACATACAACAAACAGATTATTTAAATGCTTTACTGTACTCTGTCATTGCCTTTGAGAATGCTCATGCGGAATTCATTGAGCATATTTCTGAGACGAGAG
Organism: uncultured Pirellulales bacterium; assembly: GCA_964598225.1. Classification (GTDB taxonomy): domain Bacteria; phylum Planctomycetota; class Phycisphaerae; order Sedimentisphaerales; family Anaerobacaceae; genus SG8-4. The sequence goes on along the minus strand of CAZRBG010000003.1, from coordinate 140,190 downwards.
CTAACTGCACAGATGCCCGCAGATGGTCACAGGAACTGCTTCGTCAAGCTGGGATAAGCGCTTTTGTCGAACTAACACCATCCCTTTTCATGTCATCAAAAGACCGCCCCCCGGAGACTACAATTTCCGGTGTGGTCCGAGCTATTAACATAAGAAACGAGCTAGCACATGCAAAGAGAGACAAAAATGGGAACTTAAAGGTTAATCAACATAGATCTTCTGACTTACTACCATTAATTAATGATGTACTGGATTATATCAACACTATAGCTCGTCAGCTTCCCGATTGGAAAAAATAGGGAAAAAATAGGGATAGCCACCTATTAAAGCTAGCAGAAATAGTTGACTGTTCCTAGCTTCCCCTATTTGTAATGTCGAGCGAAGCCGAGACATCTGGACAGCGATTGATTTCTCATTTCCCTATAGTCGGATCCCTGCCCGCGGCTACGCCTTGGTCGGTATTACCGGAGGGCGTTTTCGTTCAAAACATGCTGGTAGCGCGGAGCAAAAATATAAAAGCTTGTGTATTTTCTTTTTCTTTGCCGCATAAGGACTTATAGCAAGAATGCGGCCTTCGATTATGTAGAATCTCTTTCAATTCATGCAAGTTGCTCCAAATATAGAGGCGCGCCTCTTGTGCGCCTGAGTAGTGAAAAGCAGAAGACAGAATACAGAATAAAAGAAAGGATCAGAGCGGCAAAGGAACAGAGACACAGAGTTTTCCTTTATGGCCGATCCTACATCCCTTTTTGCCTATGCTCCTCTGTACCTTTATGCCTATCAATTCATTTGAAAAAACAAAGCCAATTAGGTTCGTATTGTGTGCTGCGTATTGCGAAAATGAAAAATGTAAAACAAAGCCAATTGCTCAACTCAATTGACAACCGAGGGCGAGACGCCCTCGGTACGCGCGGACGGGCCTGCCCTGAGCGGAGTCGACGGGACGTCCGCGACACGAGCGGTGCTTACGGAGAAAATTTCGCGGAACAAAGCCAATTTGCGCCGAGCTTAATGGGCTCAACATCTTTTATCGAAAGGTGTTATGACGATACAGCTCATCCTGAGACGACCGAAAACAAAGCCAATTTCCCAGCTCAATTAGTTGACAATCGAGGGCAAGCCTGTCCCGAGCGCAGTCGAGGGGATGCCCTCGTTACTCGCGGGCGTGACGCCCGCGATACAATCAGAAGCACGACAAGTCCGTAGAACGTCGACAAGAAACGACGATAAACATATAATTTGTGCGTGAAAATATTCTGGCGACTGTGAATTGCAACCATTTACACCGACTATGTCATCCCTGCGAAGGCAGGGAACCAGGACCCTATCGAAGCAATCTGGATTCCCGCCTGCGCGGGAATGACAATAACAAAGGCTTTGCTACGCAGTCATGGTGTGCAAAATTCATTTTGCACACACGGGGCGAATGCTTATGATTATGAGGAATGCACAAAGATCATAAATATGATAAAATTGAGCCTGTCTACGATATAAAGAACGGAAAGGAACTTGCCTATGAAACCGGACAAGCGTATTATGACCCGCCGTCGTTTTCTTGGAACTACTACAAAAGCCACTGCGTTGGCTGGATTATCCATTGCTTCCGGCGCATACGCAGGGAGCAATGACAAAATTCGCGTCGGCCTTGTAGGTTGCGGAGGGCGGGGCACCGGGGCTGCGCGGGACGCCATGCTGGCCGGTCCGAATATTGAACTGGTGGCCATGTGCGATATCTTCAAGGCAAAGGTCGAGAACAGCCTGGCCCGGTTGAAGAGAATCGCGAACAAAGAGCCGGCTATGAAAGACAGCATAAAGGTGACGCCCGACCGCTGTTTTTCCGGCCTGGATGCGTATAAAAAAGTGATTGATTCCGATATCGACTACGTCCTGCTATGCACACCTCCCGGTTTTCGTACGGATCACATCGAATACGCCGTGAAGAAAGGTGTCCACATCTTCGCGGAAAAACCCTGCGCCACGGACCCACCCGGCGTACGCCGCATACTCGCGCTCGAGAACGAAATGAAGCGAAAGGGCATCGCATTGTTGTCCGGATTCAACAGTCGTCATGTCTTTCACTACGCAGATATGGTCGAAGCCATCCACGGCGGTCGGCTCGGCGACATCATGGCCCTCTATGCCTACTTCAACACGGGCAACATCTGGTACAGAGAGCGTGAACCCGGCATGAGTCTTCCCGAGTACCACTTCCATAACTGGTTCCACGTTGACTGGCTCTGCGGCGATCATATCGTCGAGCAGCACGTACACAACCTCGATTTCTGCAACTGGATTATGCGGGCTCATCCGGCGAAAGCTTACGGGATGGGCGGCAGACAGTACCACACGGACCGCGGGGGGAACATTTACGACCACTTCACGGTCGAATTCGAGTACGCCAACGGCGTTCGCCTGACCAGCATGTGCCGCCAGATCGAGGGCACGGACAAAAAGATAGGAGAAGAGATTACCGGAACCAAAGGTTACGGAACGATTGTCAGCCGCAAAACTCAGATTACGGGCGAGAATGCAAAGACTTTCCAGCCGCATCCCGAGCAGCATGAAAGCCATCGCCAGGAGCATATCGATTTTATTGCTGCGCTGAGACGCGGCGAGCTTCCGAACGACACCCGCTTTCTGTGCGAATCGACGCTGACCGCCATAATGGGACGTGAATCCGCGTACACCGGCAAGCACGTCACTTGGGATGAAATCATGAACTCAGACCTCCAACTGACGCCGCCGGACATCGCAGCCTGGGACGGCTCTATTCGGCCTGTGCCCAAGCCAAACACGCCGCGAGTGTAGAAGCTCTCGCAGCAGTCAGGTAAAAGGTGAAGACGGTACTTAGATTTGTTGACAGCGCCGGCGATGAAGTTATAATGAGGTTTTGAAACGTGTCAAGGTGGACCGTACCGGGAAAAACAGATACTAAGTGTCGGAGGGCCCGGTGCGGTTCTCCACCGAAGTCGCTTCAACAAACTACGAACAAAAAGCAAAAACTTGATGCGGATACGTTCGCTGTGACCGATCGGAATAACAGCGTGCAGAGTGTGCAAATTCATTGAGAACATATATTGAAGATGATCCCTGAACACTCATATACGACCAAAACAAGATCAATGAAAAAGACAAATCTTACGATTGCGTCGATCGGATTATTGCTGTGTATATCGTCACAAGTTCTGCCGCGTGAAAAATTGGAATTCCAGGAATCAACGTTATCCAAACGTTTGATTCCGCAAGGCAGAATCCTGGAAGATCCCAACTATTTTATATGGGGGTGTTCTCCTGTCTATGGAGCTGATTCCACCGTGCACGTGTTCTATGCGAGGTGGCCTGCAGAAAAGGGATTCGAAGGGTGGAAAGGCCCCCGGTCCTGGATTGCACATGCGATTGCAGAAAATCCGGAAGGGCCGTACAAAACCGTTGAGGAAAAAATCGGATTAAGTGATTTGTTGTCTGAACACGCAGGACGTAGTGTCTGGGTGCATAATCCTGAGATTCATAAAGTCGGCCAAAATTATGTATTACTATACAACTGGAATTACACTAAATCACATAAAAGAAGCAGGAAAATCGGATTGGCATTCGCAAACTCGCTTTACGGTCCGTGGTCTGTCGAACCCAACATTATAGAGTGTGGTCCAAAAGGTTCCTGGGACCATGTGACTGTCCTGAATCCAACCCTCTTGCAACACCCTGACGGTCGTTTCTTCGTATACTATCGTACATGGGACAAGAATCATGACGATCAATTCGGGGTCGCCGTCGCAGAAGATATCGAAGGACCATATATAAAATACAAAGAGAATCCGATTATAGATCCGACAAGAATTGTAAACGGAGCAACGGCGGGATTGGAAGACCCGTTCGCATTTATTGAAAACGGGAAAATCCATATACTCGCCAGAGATTATGGGTTGCTAAGAAATAGAAACACACCCCATGATGAAGGGTCCGGTCTATTGTTTTCCTCTAAAGACGGCCTGCACTTTTCACATGTGCCTCAAATAGCGTATCACGGCACATTACATTATTATGATGAAAGTGATTTCCAGACCGGACCTCGCTGGTGGCGTTTTGAGCGGCCTAAGCTATTACAAAAGAAAGGAAAACCTGTATATCTATTTAACGCCCTCGGAGGAGGAAAGGGAGGAACATCAACCGGTCACGTATTTAAAATCAATTAAGAACCTCCAACAAAATGAGATATTTTCAGGGCTTATGACCCAATGACACTGTCACGTCTAAACCAACGCCGTGTAATTCCAATACGGCCGTCATGAAGAATGAGCAAAAGCAGCGATCCGTCGGCATGACATCACCAGGCTTAAAGCTGTCGACGACTGGCCGCAGTAAGACTGTTTCGCCGATTTTCTTATGAACAGCGATCAAGTTTGAAATAAGTGAAATATAGAATCCTTTTTTGAGTCACCGTCCCCCTGTAAATCACATCGCAATTCTCATGCCGAACAGGATTGAGACTGTCGGTCGTCTTTCCGCTGCGTACGCTGTTTTGTTTCTTTAGGCTTGAATGGTAATTCGAGCACGAAAGTTGCACCGCAGCCGGGCCCGTCACTCCGGCAGGTCAAGGAACCGTCCATTTCACGGGCGGCCAGCGCGCTGCCGTGAAGCCCGAATCCGTGGCCGTTCTCCTTGGTCGTGAATCCGTGCCTGAATATCTTGTCGAGATTCTCTTTGGCTATTCCGACCCCATTGTCGGAAACTTCGATTCGCAGTCTGTCCCGGCCGTATCTATGGCATCGAACGGACAATAGGTTTTCGCTATTCTCGCTTTTTGACAGTGCGTACTTGCTGTTGCTCACCAGGTTGACCAGAATTTGCAGGACGTGTTGTTTGTCAAGGTAAATTGACGGCAGTGGGGGAACGTCGAGTTCGAACCTGACTCCGTGTCGTCTCAAACCGGCGCCGTTGATCTGGACCGCATCTTCTATTATATCTCTTATGTTCGCGAGAATCTCTACCCCACCGGCGCCGGCGTAGGCCTGCTGAGCTCTCACAATCTCGTTGATGTGCTCGATATTCCGACCCAATGACCGGAGCTTCTCGGCTATTGCCTCCTGCTCGTTGGCGATCAACCTGCCTGCTTCTGACAGATATCGAGGTATGTGCCGTCCCCTTCGGTCTTCGGTAAAGAACGTCCCGAGATCGTCCGAGTGCTCTTCTACGATATCCGCCACTTTTCTCAAATCCCCAGCTCTTTCGTTCGACAGTTTGTTCCGGATGAAGCTCGCTGTCACGTTAATGCTGTTGAGCACATTTCCGACATTGTGCAGGACGTCTGTGGCCACCTCCGCCATACCTGCGCGGTGCGACGCTGACAACAACTGCTTGTGAACTTCTTTTAGTTCCTCCTCCCGCCGTTTACGCTCGGCGATTTCTCGATTCAGATTGTCAATCGACGTAGTCGTGTTGCTCAGGTCTTCCGCCATCTTGTTGAAACAATGAGCGAGATACCCCAATTCGTCTCTCGATATTACTTTTACCCTGTGCTCCAGATCGCCCGTTCCGATCTTGCCGGCGCCCTCGGCGAGATACCTGACCGGTCTGAGAAAATGGATAATCACGAACCAAAGCACAATTGCTAAAACGACCAACGCCAAAACAGAGTACATTACCGCTGAAACAATGATCGCTTTGGTCTCCCGCAAAATACGCTTCGTGGAAAAACCCAGCCAGAAGGTCCACGTTTTCGCCCCTTTCTCAAGAGCCTGAATACAGATGCCGTAGTTTTGTCGTTTGTTCAAAAACAGTTCGTCACCGGGCGACAAGTTGGGCTTTTGAGGGAAATAATCACAGGTGCGCGATCCGATAAAGGATACGTTATCGGCCATTTTTATAACCCCGTCTTGCTCGACAATCCACCAGAAAATAAATTCGCTGTCTCGGGAGAGTTCTTTCAGGTTCTCAAAGGGCCATTTTGACTCCAATTGACACCGTTCTATGTCGTTTGACAACAGCGAAGTAATAGTTCGGTATTTCCGGGCAATTGACTTTTCAGCCTGAGAGATTCTTCGTACCGACGTCGCATAAGAAATCAAGGCGACTCCGGCTACGAACAAAAGAAATACAACACAATATATTTTCCAGAACAGCCTCATGATTTATTCTGCTTTTTCCGGCCCGATTACGAGAAAAGAGGTCAGCAGGTTGCCATGTTTGTTCCCGACTCCCGGGAAATGTCCCTGTTCGCCCCACGTGAAATTCGCAATAAAGGGGGCATTGTTGTTTGTGTAATTTATAAGGACCGGCAGTTTTTCTCTTTCGGTTTCAGGTATCACGCCCATCACTCCGCCACAGATGAAACCTATCCCGAGCAGAGGCCTGTCGGCGGCGCTCATGCCGCCCTGAATCATCGCGTGTCTGGGCAAATTTCCAATTCTGTTGACGAGTGTCTCCCATGTGCCGTGGCTGAGATACACTCTCTCGCCCGGCTGGATTTTTGTGCTGGTACTGATACACCTGCCTTTCATCCGTTCATCCGCCGGCCAGGGGTGAGAAAAGAGGAAATAGTCCTGACCACTGGGAGACCTGTATTTGCGGTAAACTGGGTGCAGTGTCAGCAAATCTCTTATTTCTTCCGCTCTTTTGACCTGGTTGTATAACTTTTCTATTTTGCCGCCAAGCCACTGATCGTATACGTCCAATGCCGGCTTGTCGTCGATTTCGACGATCTTCTGGCCGTCAACTTTTGTCACAATCCCCGAATGTTCATCCGTAACGTCAAATCCCCCTTCGAACCTCCATCCTATAGGTAAATCCGTATAGACAACGGCCACGGAAGCTCCTTCACTGTAGGCGGCATTTGCGCCGAACACCGCGATGTCGGGGCCGCCAACGGTTCCGCCCAGAACGAGAGTGTCGGTGCCAACAATTTCTTCTATGCCTTCGAGCACCTCCTCTTCTATGCCGATGGTCGATGCCAACAGTACTATGTCGGGCATCTGCCGGGGAGCTTTGCCCGCGCTTTTTATGGCGCTCAACGTCGCCGCTCTCGACATTTCCTGCGGCGTTGAAAAATCCGAGAGCTCGCTTGAGCCGACACCGAAGGTGATTCTGTCGGAGGTCACCGTCATTATCGCCAAACCCCTGGCGCCTTCCATAGCCATTCGGGCATAACCTTCTTCCGATACTTTTACAAAGCCCTTGTCGGTCATTACTGCTCTGGAGTCCGAGGTCCCGCCGAATATTTTTGCGTCTTTGCCGAGAATTTTGTTCGCGGCGTCAAGTATTCTTTGAACATCACTGCCCGAACTAGCATGAATTATGACAAAGTCGGGGGACCTGCGTTCCTTGCCTCGCAAAGCCATAGCGAAAGCTTGCCTTACGGCTTCGGCCGGTTCGGAGCTGATACTCCATCCCGTGCCGACCTGAGTTTCACGACTCTCCCGCTGGTCAGTACCCGCCGCGGAAATCTTGTGAGGCACCAGTTGGAAGTCTTCACTCTCCTGCCTCAAAAAGAATACGAGAAAGCAGCCCGTTATTACGATCGCTGCTACAGACAATAATATCGTTTTATATGCCATGGTGTTTTTCTCTACAACACTTTTCATTTTCAGCGGCCTTGACTTGGTCTGCATTATTCCAACAATTTATCTTTAGAAACGATAGGTGAAGTTTATGGCGCACCAGAGTTCATTCTCAGGATTGACCGAATCATCCATCGAAATTTGATAGCTAAGAGACGGGGTTACAGCAAGCTGCCCCTTTTCCAGGTTTGTGCTCGCGCCGAGGACTGCGTGGGACCAGTCATGGTCTATGGTCGAACCTCCGAACCCGTCGTTGTAGGTTATATCTCCGAAGAATCTGAAAGCTTGCGAGTCGCCGCCCGGCCAGAAGTTGGATTTTTCAACGTCAAGCGCCAGAGCGAACACATGAATGAAACCTTCACATCCTCTTATATCGGAGTTGTGCACGCTTGCCCAGATATAGCCAAAATAGTAGCTCGGCGTGAGGCGGCTCTCGCCTACTGAAATACGGTCGGGCCAAAAGAAAGTTGAACCGACTTCCTGAGCATCCGCCTTGCGGCCGGGCACCTTCGGTTTGCCGTAGTAGTAGTAGTTTGTGGTAAACTCAGTGGCCCAGGGTGTATCTTCCAGCAGAGCACCGGTATAAAAGCCGGCATAATTGCGCTCGACCGATCTTTCCAAACCGCTCGACAGAGGATAAACGTCTATAATCTTCGCGCTGAAGCCTGAGTCGCCGAAGACCACGGTCCCGACGGGGATAAAAGCGCCATGATCGTCCAGCAGGTCCAGACCGTGCCACACATGTTTGCTCGTAAATGTGCCGCTCAAATCGACGGACACCTTTCCTTCCAGTCCACGAACGATTTCCAGGGCGTCAAAGCCGTAAGTCATGCTCTTTATGATCGGCACGGGGTCCGCGGGGGCGTGGTCTGCTTTGGATTTGGCGGCCTCCCGCGCCTCCGAGGATCCGACGCCGGCTAAAGCAATCGCGGCGATAAGAATGGAAAATTTCGCTTTCATATTAAGATTCCCTAAAACCGCAGCAAGAAGGCCCTTAGTTTTTGTACGATAATCACTTTTGTGCGGCGTACTTTTGTCCCGCCTGCCATCATTAGACTCAGCTTGAGACTCTGATTGCACCGGAAAAGAACAAGCCTCTCGGCGTTCACGGCTTTCCTCAACCGTATATCGCGGAGATTGTGGGAGCGGTTAACCGGCCTTTTCCCGGGTTTGTTGCTCTAAATCCCCTGTTCGCCGCCCGGAAATGATTTGGAGGAAAGTAAACATATCCGGCAATGTACGGATCGTGGCACAGAAACCTGCCTGTCAGGCAATCAGGCATAAAATTTCGCTTTTCGGCAGTCTAACGGCGTATTATTTGAACATCAGTATCGGACTCAAGTAGAATAAAATAGGCTGAAAATGTATATTTTGTCGGATGCAAGGCTTTTGGCGACCGCATAAAGCAAAAAACCAAAAATTATGCAAATTTGACAAATTTATTATTGCCGTTGCCGGATTTGACGATTATTATAAAGGTTTTACGTGTAAGGATTTTTAGATTTTCGGTAACGTATGTCAGCCCGTGGAACAGTTACCGTTATCCGACATGTAATTTGCCCGGGTGACAAAGTTATAAGGTAGTCAAGGCTAAACTTTGAGTCGAAGAGGTACTTGAGATGCTTTTTATAGGATTTGCGAACCGTGCAGGGTAGGCGAACAACGGATGCGTACGGCCGTGTCTTTGCGCGTGTTGCTGCCTGGCAATTGTTGTTTCTACTTCGGTACCGGCAGACGAAAGAGGTTTTATATCGGATTCCCGCCTGTTTGAGAAGTTGTAGGCAGGGATTTCTTGACGGAGGCAGATGATGTAGGACGAAAAGAAGACCTCTATTCGTTTGTTGGACTATGGGAGTCTGCGTTCGGCGGCTCCCGAGTTGAAGTGGAAACCTCAGATGGTTTCCATTTTTTTTGGTCGGCTCGGTCTATGGCCGGGTGGAACAGGTTTAGTTCAGGAAGAAAAAGATGAACCAGGAATTATTGAGAATCGTTGAGAATATCGCTCGCGATAAGAATATCGACAAAGAATCGATCTTTATCGATCTCGAAGACGCTATGGTATCAGCCGCAAGAAAACATTTTGCCGACCCCGATTCCGACATAGCCGTGAGCATAGATCGTAATTCGGGAGTAATCACCGCTTATAAAGGCGGAGCTGAAATCGATATCAAGCAGCTCGGGCGAATTCCCGCTCAGACCGCCAAGCAGGTAATAATCCAAAAAATACGGGCCGATGAGAGAGACAGCATATACAGCGAGTTCGTCCAGCGAAAGGGGGAAATCATAAGCGGCACGGTGGTACGATACGAAAGCGGGACGCTTATTGTGAATCTCGACCGCTGGACTGAAGGATATATGCCGAAAGGCGAGCAGATAATGGGCCAGACCCATCGCGTCGGAGAGAGAATCCGGTGTCTGATCCTGGACGTGAAAGAGACTTCCAATCAGGTCAAAATCATCCTGTCCCGGACTCATCCCGATTTTATTAGGCGACTTTTCGAGTTAGAGGTGCCGGAAATCACCGAAAATATTATTGAGATACGCGCCCTGGCGCGGGAAGCCGGATACCGGACCAAGGTCGCGGTTACGTCTTTCGACGAAAAGGTCGATCCCGTTGGCGCCTGTGTGGGCGTGCGGGGAAGTCGCATAAAGAACATCGTGGACGAACTTGGCGGGGAAAAGATAGATATCGTCCGCTGGAACGAATCCTCGCAGGTGCTTGTATCGAATGCACTGATGCCGGCAAAGGTCAGCGAGATCGCATTGTGTTTCGAACTTGGCCGGTCAACGGTGGTCGTGGACGAAGACCAGCTAAGTCTGGCTATAGGCAAACACGGACAAAATGTTCGTTTGGCCGCAAGGCTGACCGGCTGGGACATCGATATACTGACGCCCGGTGAATACAACCAGGGCGTCGAACAGTTGGCTGATTTCATCAAGTCCGTGGAAGGCGCCGACGAAACTGTGGTTGACAAGCTGATAGCTCTTGGTGTGATTTCCTTAGCGGATCTTGATGAAGTAGGAGCAGAGCCGCTGGTCAGCGAGCTCAACATTGACTCGGAACTTGCCGCAAAGCTTGTGGAGGCGGCGGCCGTAGAAGTTGAACGGTTGGCCGAGGAGGGAAAAAAGGACGAGACTGAGGATCGGGTTGCTCATCAGGCGGAAGCAGGAGACAGCCCATAGCGTAATTATTTTGTAATAAATAATAGATTTTATGAATCGATAAACTGAATTGGAGATTAGTTTTTGGCCAGTACAAGGGTCTACATTTTAGCCAAAGAACTCGGCGTTAAAAGTTCCGCCATCGTTAAGAAATGCCAGGATGAAGGTCTGGAAGTCAAGAACCACATGTCTGTGATCTCGGCCGGCCTTGCGGCAACTATTCACGAGTGGTTCAGCGAAGGTGATAATGTCACCACTGTTGAGACCTCCCAAAAGGTGGACCTGAGCAAGGTCCGAGTCAGGAAAAAGAAGAAAAAAGCCAGGGCAAAGGAGAAAACTCCGGAGCCCGTTGAGGTAAAAGCGGAAACTATCGCGGAACCGGAAGCTGAAACGGAAGCTGAAACGGAAAAGGAAGAAACCGAACAGGCTGCTGAGGTTATCGAGGAACAACCAGTGACGGCGGTCGTATCCGAACAACCTCCGTCTACGGAAGAAAAGAAAGAAACGCCAACGGCAGAACCCGAGCCGGCTCCGGAGGCTGAACCCGAAGCGGAACCGGAGCCGGAGCCTGTCCAGCCGGCGGGACCAATTTTGGAGAAACCCGAACCGGCCAAATTGAGTGGGCCGGAGGTTGTCAGGGTGGAGGAGCCCGAGCCGATAAGGCGGCCAAGATCAAAACAACGTCAGAGACCCAGATATGACGAGCCGGTTACCGAGCCTTTAATGTACAGCAAGAATGAAATCGGCGCGAGCCCCGGGCCAGCAAAAGACAAAAAACACCCGCCGAAACGATCAAAGCAAAGAACACACGGCCGCAGGCGAGACGAGCGAGATTCCGAAACGAGAAAATCACGAGCCGGCAGCAGATTGCGGCAGCGAGATCTGGAGGAAAGACGAGCCCGGCTCGACGCCGCGGGCGGAGAAGGCCTGCGGGCCAGGCCGACGCGGAAGATTGCGAGCAAGGCGCAACCAAAAGCCGCCCCGGCAAGACCGAAAAAGGCTGTCGTTAACGATCCGATTACGGTTAAAGATCTTTCGGCGGCACTGGCGGTCAAATCCAACGAGATAATCCTCAAGTTGATGGAACAAGGCATCATGGCCAACGCCAATCAGGTAATCAACAGCGAGGTCGCCGAACTGATTGCTATGGAGTTCGAAACCGAGCTTGTCATCGAGCACAAGGTCACGGTAGAAGAGCAGATAAAGAAGGAGTTCGAAGAGAGGGAAAAGAATAACTTAAAGAAGCGCGCGGTCGTTGCCGCTATGCTCGGCCACGTCGACCACGGGAAAACGAGTCTGCTGGACAAGATCAGGGCAAGCCACGTTGCCGAAGGTGAGGCGGGCGGCATAACCCAGCATATCGGCGCGTCAGAAGTAACCTGGGACGGCAAGAAAGCCACATTCGTCGACACGCCGGGACACGAAGCCTTCACCGCCATGCGCGCCAGAGGCGCCAACATGACCGATGTTGTAGTGCTCGTGCTTGCAGCGGACGACGGCGTCATGCCCCAGACGATAGAGGCAATATCCCACAGCAAAGCCGCCAACGTTCCGATTGTTGTGGCGCTCAACAAGACGGACCTTCCCGGCTACGACATAAACCGTGTTTACGCGCAGCTTGCCGAACAGGAATTGACGCCGACAGAGTGGGGTGGCGATACCGAAGTGGTCAAGACAAGCGCGGTCACCGGCGATGGTATCGATGATTTGCTCGAAGCTCTCGATTACGTAGCCGAGTTGCTCGAACTGAAGGCCGACGACACAATACCCGCAACGGGATGGGTTATAGAGGCCAGAATGTCGACGACACGCGGCCCCGTTGCAACGGTGCTGATTAAAGAAGGCAAATTGAAGAAAGGCGACATCGTACTGGCCGGCGGCACCTACGGCAGAGTAAAGATGCTCAAGAACAGCTACGGCAAAAAAATCAAAAAGGCCGCCAGCTCGATGCCTGTCGAGATCACGGGCCTTAACGATGTGCCCGAAGCCGGCGACAGATTCTACTGTCTGGACGATATCAACAAGGCCAAGCTGGCTGCCGAAGAGAACATGGAAAACCAGAGGGAGCTTTCCCTGGCCGAGCGCACCCAGGTTACACTGGATAATCTGTTCAGCCAGATAGAGGCCGGCAAGACCGAGTCGCTCAACGTGATTATTCGAGCGGATGTACAAGGCTCGGTGGACGTTCTCAAGAAATACTTGTCCGAACTGAGCACGGAGGAGGTGAAAATCAATATTCTGCACGCGGCCCCCGGCGGCATCACCGAGGGCGACGTTGTCCTGGCCGAAGCATCCAATGCGATAATAATCGGCTTCAACGTCGTCAGCGACGAGCACGCTGCGAGGACCGCCGACGCCAAAGGCGTCGAAATAAGACTATACAATGTGATTTACCGCATTACGGAAGATTTGCGGCAGTCAATGGCCGGTATGCTGGCGCCCGAGGAAACAGAGCAATCGCTCGGCAGAGCCACTGTACGGACCACGTTCAAAATATCACGAATCGGGACGATCGCGGGTTGTTACGTCAGCACGGGAATGGTCAAAAAGAGCGCAAAAACGCGGCTCATACGCGACAACATAGTTATAAAGGACAACCTCAACATCGAATCGCTGAAACATTTCAAAGACGACGTACGTGAGGTCAAGGCGGGTTTCGAGTGCGGCATCAAGATAGCGAGATTCGACGACGTCAAGGAAGGTGACGTGCTCGAGTTTTATGAAATAGTGCAGGTAGCCAGAACACTTCAATCATGACGCATTTCCCGTCAGGGCTAAGCAAGCAAAATGAAGGAATCTGAGCAACATAGCAGAGATATTATCAACAATATTTTGTTAACCATTTCAATATCCGGAGGGCAAAGCTTGCGCTTTGCACTGTGATGGCAACTCGAAGACAAGAAAAGGTGGCAAGTGTGGTCAAAGAAGCGGTCAGCGATGCGATTACACATCACCTGAACGATCCCCGAATCGAGAGTTTCGTCAGCGTAACAAGAGTCGACGTAGCCGCCGACATGCGGAACGCAGACGTGTTTTTGAGCGTTTTCGGCAAAGACGAGGCGACACAGAACAGAACATTCGATGCCATAGAACATGCGAGAAGCCGCATACAGTCTTTTCTGGCATCAGAAATTCGGAGCAAATTCTGCCCGGTTGTTCATCTCTACAAAGATGAGAAGTTCAAGAAGACGCTTGAAACCATGAGGCTCATAGATGAGGCGACCAGGGAGATAGAGGATAAGTATCCGGACGAAGAGAATGAGTAAACTCGGGATCCGACAAGCCGGCGTCATGCCTGCATAGGCGGACCGAAGGCCAGACAATCCCGACGGGAATCAACATGAAATGAAAAATAGTAAAGACTACGCCAAAAAGATACAGAAACTATACCGTACGCTTTCAAGGAAGCATCCGAAAGTCCAAAAAGCGGAAGAAGTAGGCGTGACAGATTCAATAGTCTACGCTATCGTCAGCAGTGAAATGTCGGAAAAGTCTGCAACATCGGCTACCAAGAGAATGGCGGGCCACTTTGTGGACTGGAACGATCTGAGAGTTGCACGGACCGAAGAGATAGTCGACGTGCTGAACAAGGATACTAAGGCAACGAAAGATACTGCTTCGAGTCTCATAGAAGTTCTGAATGATATTTTCAACCACTATCATAAGGTAGACCTGGAATTCCTGAAGAAAGAAGGAAAACGCCCTGCCAGACACGCCCTCGAAAAAATAGAAGGTATAAGCCGCCTTGCGGTCGATTACTGCATGTTGACAGCTCTGAAAGGGCACGCCGTACCGCTGACCAAACAAATGATCGAATACCTCAAGAGCAACGAGTTAGTCGATCCTGACGCCGACGAACGGCAGATAGGCGGATTCCTGGCCAAACAAATACCGGCCAAGAACGGGTACGAATTTTACGCCCTTCTCAGACGTGAGAGCGAATCAGGCACGGCCAAAAAGACCAGGAAAACCAGGAAGAAGACCAAGACGACGAAAAAAACCGGAAAGAAGACAACGCGGAAAAAGACAAAAACTAAGAAGAAAACAAAGAAAAAGACGGCCAGGAGAAAAAAATCCTGAGGCAATCACTTAATGTGCTTCGTGGGACACGAAAAATGCCAGATAAGATACTAAGATTAGGAATACCAGCAGGTAGTTTACAAAAAGCAACGATCGAACTTTTCGCCAAGGCCGGTTTCAATATTCCGGATTCCAAGAGGAGTTATCTGCCCCCCATCGACGACGATCAGATCCAGTTGACGATGCTCCGGGCTCAGGAGATGAGCCGTTACGTCGAAGACGGCGTCATAGACGCCGGAATCACCGGCTATGACTGGATTAAGGAAAATGATTCAGAAGTGGTCGAAATATGCGAGCTTGCATACAGCAAAGCCACGAGCAAGCCCGCAAGGTGGGTGTTGGCCGTACCGAACGAGTCCGCCGTCAGAACCGCCGAAGATCTGGCCGGAGGAATTATAGCAACGGAACTTGTGAATGTAACCCGCAAGTATTTTGCCGACAGGAACACCAGCGTCAAAATCGAATTCAGTTGGGGCGCAACCGAAGTAAAAGCCCGGCTGGTGGACGCCATCGTGGAGCTCACTGAAACCGGAACGTCTCTGGCCGCTAACAATCTGCGGATAGTGGACACAATCATAACCTCGACGACAAGATTCATCGCCAACAAGCAGGCATGGCACGATGATTTCAAGCGAGAAAAAGTGGACAACATCTCGATACTGTTAAATGCGGCCATCGAAGCCCGAAACAAGGTCGGCTTGAAGCTCAACGTCAGAAAGAACGACGTCGGGTCGATTCTGGAGATATTGCCGTCTGAAAAAAGTCCGACCGTTTCGCCCCTGGCCGATTCTGAATTTGTGGCGATGGAGGTAATCATAGACGACAAGATCGAACGCGCCATCGTTCCGGCACTCAAGAGAGCTGGCGCTTCCGGCGTTATTACTTATCCCCTCAATAAGGTCATTCACTGATAACCTGTGCGGCAAAACACAGTGTTTTCTTGCCATGCAAGCCAGAAAAGATATACTACACTTAAGAATTTCCGTATCAGAGTGTGTTCTCGCGAAAGGTTACAGGTTCGTTTTTCTGTGGTAAAGCAAATTGCTATTTTGGGTTCTACCGGATCGATCGGCAGAAATGCGATTGCGGTAATTGATGCGCTCGGCCCGAATTATCAGGTTTTTGCGTTGACCGCTCACAGCAACGTTCAGCTTCTCGCCGATCAGGCAAGGCGATATCGGCCAAGGTTTGTTGCGGTAACCGACTCCGTTTGTGCTGTGGATCTCAGCGAAATGCTCGCCGATCTGGATGTTGAGATTCTCGCCGGTTCCGAAGCAATGACGACTATTGCTGAGATCGAGCAGGTGGACGTCGTCCTGGCCGCAGTCGTGGGAGCCGCCGGTCTGCCGGCGCTTCTGGCGGCCGCTCGCAAAGGAAAGAGACTCGCAATCGCTAACAAAGAGCCGCTCGTCATAGCGGGAGAGCTGCTGACGAGAGAAATCCACGAAAACGGCGGCGCCATTCTACCGGTCGACAGCGAACATTCCGCCGTATTCCAGGCCATGCAGTGTGGCAATTCGGAAGAGGTAAAACGCATCATTCTAACTGGCTCGGGCGGCCCCTTAAGAGGCGCCACAGCCGAAGAACTACAGGAGGTCACGCGGAAGCAGGCCCTCTCTCATCCCACCTGGGATATGGGGCCTAAAATAACGGTCGACTCGGCGACCATGATGAACAAGGCGTTCGAGATCATCGAGGCTCGCTGGCTCTTCGATGTGCCGGTTGAAAAGATCGAGGTACTGATTCACCCCGAATCGATCGTCCACTCTCTCGTGGAGTTCGTCGATGGTTCGATGATGGCCCAGCTTGGCGAACCGGACATGTGCCTGCCGATTCAGTACGCTCTGACGTACCCGGCGAGAGTTGCGGGCATCACCAGAGAGCTTCGTCTCGAAGAAACGGGCAAATTAACCTTCGCAAAACCTGATTTCGAGATGTTTCGCGCCCTGCCGCTGGCGTATGAGATAGCCGGAACGGGTGGGACGGCCCCCGTCGTGTTCAATGCCGCAAACGAAGCCGCCGTCGGGGAGTTCCTCGCCGGAAGAATCTCTTTCGTCAACATAGTCGAGTTTATCGAACATTGCCTTGACAAGCATAGTATTAAGACCGAAGTATCCCTCGAAGAAATTCTCGAGGTCGACGACTGGGCCAGAAGAGAGGTTACGGAGCTGGCCTGTAGCGTATGAGTCTCATGATTTAGCCATTTTGGAGAATCTTAATGTCGGAAATAAAGGAATTTGTAAACAAGTATTCACGGGTCATCGTGCTGGGCATTGTTACAGTTACGTTGGTCTTTCTGATCTTCACGAACCTCGGCACGTTCGGAAACATACTGCTGGTTCTGCTGGGATTCGGAGCGGTGGTCATGATCCACGAATTCGGCCATTTTATAGCCGCCAAGATAGGCGGTATCAAAGTGGAGGCGTTTTCCATCTTCATGCCGCCTATTCTATTCGGCATACAGAGAACTGAAAACGGCGTTCGATTTCGAATACTCCCCGAGATGCTGCCGAAAGAAAATGATGAGTCCGGCGACGGGGCGTTGAGCTTCACACTCGGCTCGAAGGGCGAACCCAGCGACACCGAATATCGCATCGGCCTGATACCGTTCGGCGGTTTTGTCAAAATGCTGGGCCAGGATGATACCGGCCCGGCAAAAGAAACGGAAGATCCTCGTTCATTCATGAACAAGCCGCTCGGCACACGAGCTGCGGTTCTTGCGGCGGGAGTTACCTGCAACGTTATAAGCGCAATCATCATCTTTATGATCGCTTTCCTTATCGGAATCGACCTGCCTCCGGCGGTTGTAGGCGATGTCATACCCGGTTCACCTGCTGCTGAAAAAGGACTTAAACCGGGCGACGAGATTATCGAGATCAACGGCAAGGATACCGATCTCGATTTCGGCAACATCGCGATAGCTGCGGCGCTTTCGGGCAAGAACGAAAAGGTGCCGATGACCGTGCGGCGGCTTGACGGTTCGGAAGAAAACATCGAGCTTGAGGCCGAGCAATTGCCCGGCCAGCCTATGAGAGGCTTCGGCCTGATTCAGCCGATGAGTCTGGAGATCGCAGAACTTACAAAGAGCGACGCCAATGATCTTAAGACCGAGACGGGCCTGCTGCCCGGCGACCGTGTTGTGTCCGTCAACAGCCGGCCCGTGACTGCGCATTGGGAACTCAGGCGGATAATCGAAAACACCTTCGCCTCTGAAGTGACGCTGACGGCCAAACGGAAGACTGCCGACAAAACTGAAAAAAACGAGACTCAACTGAAACTGAGATACGGTGTTGCGCGAAACATCGAAGGAGATCTCAGCCATATCTACTCTATGGTCCCTCGGCTGAGGATAGAGACGCTTAACGAAGATTATTCCCCGCCGAAGGAAAGGCCCCGACTGCAAGAAGGTGATATTATTGTGGCCGTCGGCAATGTGGATAATCCCACGTTCGAACAGATGCGCAAGATCACGAAAGAACATGAGAATAAGAAGTTGGACATAAAGGTTTTGCGAGAGGATGCAGATGGCGTGGGCAAGACACTCACTGTTGCTGTGACGCCGCGAAAGTCAAAATTCGACGGCAGCGTAATGATCGGTTTCGCGCCGGTGCTCGACATGGAGCATCCGGTTGTTGCGGAAACTATAGATGTCAACGACGGACCCGCGAAGCTCAACATACCGGGCGGTGCGGCCATTACGGCCGTAGACGGAGCGAAGGTAAACACTTTCTACGATGTGATCAGGGAGATCAAACGATACCCCGGCGAGCGAATCACTATCGATTGGCGGCTCAACGCCGAAACAGCGGGTAACGTGGCCGTGCAAATCCCCGATGATCCGAAAGAGTTTATTGCCGTCACGTCCAGCTTCGCTTTGGATATTCCTTTCGACAGGCTGGAAAGGAAGTTCAAAGCCGGCGGCCCGGTCGACGCGGTGGTTATGGGCTTTAGAAAAACACGGATGTTCATCGCCCAGACATACGTGACCCTGAGGCGGCTTGTGGGCGGACTGGTAAGTCCGAAGAATCTCATGGGGCCGCTCGGCATCATCAAAGCCAGCTATACGATTGTCGACGAACAACCCTTCATTTACTATGTCTATTTTCTCGGCCTGATCAGCGCGGTAATTGCCGTTTTCAATTTCCTGCCTCTGCCGCCGCTCGACGGAGGATTAGTAATGCTTCTGCTCGTCGAAAAGGTCCGCGGAGCGGCTTTCAGCGAGCGCGTGCAGGCGGCCATAGCATACACCGGCTGGATACTGATATTAGCGCTTTTCCTTTACGTCACATTCAATGACATTCAGAGAACCGGTATTTTCGACAAGTTCCGGCAATGGATTTCAGGCGGCGGGTAAGGGACTGATTCGCCGCACTCGGTGAGAAAGGTTTGGAACGTGGTGGATTCGACCGAAAAAGGATCTTCGCGGCAATACCATGAAGGTGTTTTCGACGCTCTGAAAAAACAGGATGCACGGGTTTACGAGCTGATAGCCAGAGAGTACGAGAGGCTGCAAAACACCCTTCAGCTTATAGCCGCCGAGAATCAATGTTCCAGAGCCGTCCTTGCCACACTCGGTTCGATCCTTCAAAACAAGACCACCGAAGGATTCCCCGGAAAAAGATACCACGGCGGGTGCGAATTTGTTGATGAGGCCGAGAAACTGGCCGTGGACGGAGCGAAAGAGACCTTTGGGGCCAAATACGCAAACGTTCAGCCGCACTGCGGCACGGGCGCCAATCAAATTGTCATAGCCGCCCTGCTGCAAAGCGGCGACAAAATCCTGAGCCTCGCGCTGGACCAGGGAGGGCATCTGTCGCACGGAGCAAAGGTTGCCTTTACCGGAAAGTTCTTTAACGTGGAGAATTACCATCTCGACAGAGATACCTTTCTTCTCGATTATGATGCGATCCGGGAAAGAGCGGTCGCGTTCAGGCCGAAACTGATTATCTGCGGCACAAGCGCTTATTCGCGACTGATAGATTTCAGTCGATTCCGGCGCATCGCCGACGAAGTCGGAGCATATCTCATGGCCGACATCTCGCACATCGCCGGGCTGGTGATCGCCGGTGTGCATCCGTCGCCGATAGACCACGCGCATTTCACCACGACCAGCACCTACAAACCCGGCGGGCCGCGAGGCGGTCTGATCCTGATGGGCAGAGATTATGACAAAACAGTGAACATAGACGGTAAAAGAACTACTCTCTGCGAGCTAATACAAAAGACAACCTTTCCGGGAATGCAGGGAACGCCCTACCTCAACAACGTCGCCGCAAAAGCAGTGTTCTTCAAAGAAACACTTTCCGAAGAATACCGGGCCAGACAGTTCAAAATCGTGGAAAACGCCAGGGCGCTCGCCCAAAATCTTCTCGACCTCGGCCACGACGTTCTGACCGGCGGCACGGACACGCACATGGTCCTGGTGAACGTGGCAAGCCTCAATCCCGGCATGACGGGCATAGCCGCCCAGCAAAGCCTCGAAGATTGCGGCATAATCATCAACAAGAACCGGCTGCCATACGACAAAAACCCCGCCGCGATCGCCGGCGGGATCAGACTCGGCACGCCCATCGTCACCAGAACCGGCATGGGCAGCGAGCAAATGGGTCTGACTTCGGAGTTGATTGACTCGGTGTTGCGAAATACCAACAGCCCGGCTCCCGGGCAATACAGAATAGATAAGTCTCTCAGCGAGAGTATCAAGAACAAAGTAAGGCACTTGTGCAAGGAATTCCCCATCCACTGACCTGTAGATCGCCTGTTTTTCCGATGCCGGCGGGCCTGGACAACACATGCTCAAGAGAATCAAGAAAGAGCTCAAACAAGGTAAAAAACTCGCCGCATTTACCTTTCTGCTCGGCCTGGGGCGAGCTCTCGGGATGGGCGCACCTCTGGTGGTCGCTAAGGCACTCTCGCCGGAGATGTTCGGCAGCTATTCCCTGGCCGTAATGGTCGTGTTCTTTTTCTCGACGCTTTTGACCGTCTCACCTCAGACGCCTTTTATCGTTTTCGCGAACCGGGAGAAAAGCGAACACGGCAGAATCAACAAGGCCTTTTCGGTCCAGCTCACATTCCTGGTGCTGAGCATGTCGCTATTCGTGGGGATCACGTTTCCTCTGCATAGGATCATTACTGACTTCGCACAAATAGAGTTTGTCGATCTTTTCTTTGTTTTTCTGGCGTTCATCGGAATTTCTACGAAAACGTTCCTGTGCAGCTTGTTCATGGCACTGGGGCATCGTGTCAGAAGCTCAATAGCAGAGTTTGTTTTTGGGTTGTTTGTGTTGGTCTTTGTGGGTGCTTTATACGGCACCGGACAAGTAAGGTTGCGAACTGTCCTGCTGGCTTACCCAATGGCCGGCGCCGTCGCTACAGCCGCACTTCTTCCGATGGTCGACTTCAAAATGCTGAGGCCCTTTGCACTCGAACGCAAATGCTTCACCGAAATGCTCCACTTTACCAAGTGGGTGTTTCTGGGAGCCACAGCCGTCTATTTCATCAATTGGGGCGACAACTTCGTCCTGCGGTTTTTCGTCTCTATGGAGAGCATCGGCAACTACAATCTCGGATACCAGATTTTCAAGGGAATCGCGACACTGACAATCGGCGTGAGCGCTTACTTCCTGCCTTTCGTCAATCAACACTTGCACGATGCGCAGAAAATGAGGAACTATCTGTTTAGCAAGATGCGAAAACTGCTGGTTCTTGGCACAATGTTGATCGGCCTGGTGTTCGTTCTCGCGCCGTATTTATTCGAGCTTGCTTACGAAGGGGCTTATCCGCACGCTACTATGATACTGCGAGTCCTGCTCGTTGGTTCTGTGGCCATCGTATACACCAGCCTCTACAAACCCGTGCTCGATGCTCTCAAAGAGTACAAATTCACCCATACGGTGAACGTTATCCAGGTTTTATTGAACTTGCTGCTGGATGTGCTTCTGGTTCCGTCGATGGGCATCCTCGGAGCGGCGGTGGCAACCGTAGTGGCCTGCATTGTGAAATTGATTACCTATGAACTATATTTTCGAGTGAAGGTTATGAGGTTGCTGGGATTGAATTGACCTAATATCATGTCCTCTCGATTGACCAGACAGTCCCAGAGCCGACTACCATCACGAGCGGCTCTTTACGCTGTGGAGCAGCGTGATTATGAATGAGACAACGCAAAAGAATGTGATTTCGGAAGTCGTTGAAAATGACATTTGCATTGGGTGCGGCATGTGTGCGGGCGTGTGCCCCCATGGAAGCCTGTCCCTGGTCTTCAACCAATACGGCGAATACGCAGCTTCTATGGGTAAGGGTGAGTGTCCGGGCGGATGCCGTCTCTGTCTGGAAGTCTGCCCGTTTTACCAGAGCCGCGAGAACGAAGACACGCTGGGCGCAGAGCTGTTCGGCGCAGCAGACGATATGAAGCACACGCCGGAAACAGGATACTATTGTGATGCATTTGCAGGTTACTCCAATATGAACGGCCACCGTCTGCAAGGTGCGTCGGGCGGCATGGCGACATACCTGCTGGAAAAGCTGTTGCGGGAAAACTTGGTGGATCACGTGGCCTGCGTATTGCCGACAGGAAATCCTGACAAGCTTTTTGAATTCACAATTTGCAGCACCCCACAGCAAATAAGAGCAGCCGCCGGTTCCTGCTACTATCCTGTTGAAATGAGTCAGATCATACGGCACGTCGTCGAAAATGAAGGGCGATACGCCGTCATCGCACTTCCTTGCTACTGCAAAGCCATTCGCTTGGCAATGAAACGTCTCCGCCCGCTTCGCCGGCGGATCAAGTATGTCCTGGGCACTGTCTGTGGCCAGGCCAAAAGCAAGTTCTTTGCCGAATATGCCTGCGCGTTGGGAGGAGGCGACCCGAATCAATTAAAGCACATCACGTTCCGCTTCAAGGATCCCGGGCGGGTTGCATCTGATTATGGCGTGAAGTTTGTCTCCGGGACAGCGGATGAAGAGAAACGCGAAAGTATCATTTTTCGTTCTCAGGGAGTTGGCCAGACGTGGCGCGGCCGCTCTTTTACGCCTACCGCCTGCGGTTTTTGCGATGACGTCTTCGCCGAAACGGCCGACGTCTGCTTCATGGATGCGTGGCTGCCGGGCTACGTTCGAGATTGGCGGGGACACAGCATCATGCTGGTTCGCCGATGGCAGTTTGTGGACTTATTGCACGATTCGATGAAGGACGGCTCTGTTTCCCTGCAATCTTTGCCTATTCGAGAGGTTATAGCAAGTCAGCGCGGCGGGCTGCGCGCCAAGAGAGGAGATATAAGAGAGAGAATTCGGATGGCTCAAAGAGAAGAGTGCGTGGTTCCAGCCAAGCGGCTTTCCAAATGCTGCGTCAGACTACCCCTTGTCAGGAAGCGACTGGTCCGGGCACAGCTAATGGTTTCTCAACAGAGCCGTCGAGAGTGGATCGAAGCCGGGAAAGACCTTAACGATTTTCACGAGAGGATGAGACTCTGCACAAAACGGCTGCGGAGATGGCAATTTCTTTGGAAAATGTGGCGAGCGCCGCGCGCCGTGCTGCGGCGACTGAGAGTGCTGATCGATGGAAAACTTCTGTCGTCGTGAGGAGCCGCTTATGACGAAAAGCAACAGCCTCAATAATAACGCAGATTCATCGAGCCCCACCTTCATCCTGGCGGGCAACGGCTCCTATTTCAACCGCGGCTGCGAAGGCATTGTTAGAGGAACCGTCAGGATATTGCGTAATTATTTCGAATGCCCTCGATTCATTGCGGTAACTTCTTACAAGACCGACGAACAGTTCAGGCGGCAGCGGGAACAGGAAACCGACCGCGCTATCGTACACGAAAAGATTCACAAGTCATACAAAACGTGCGATCCACTTTGGTTCGCCATCAACACCCTGAGAGTTGTCTATCCAAGCTTGCTGCGACATATTTACTATAAGGACCTCAAACCTTATCTGAGCCGGGCCAAGGCGGTCCTCTCCCTGGGCGGCGATAACTACAGCCTGGACTACACCAGCGGGCCGTTGTGGCTGACAAAAGGACCGGTGGCCTGCACCGAGCTGGATGAACTAGCCATATCGAACAACAAGCCCCTGGTCATCTGGGGCGCTTCCGTCGGGCCTTTCAGCAAGTCTGCGTACTTTGAAAAATACATGGCCCGCCACTTGCGCAAGGTCCACATATTTGCCAGAGAATCCGCCACCATAGATTACCTGACCGACCTGGGGTTGAGGGACAATGTCCACCGCGTCGCCGATCCGGCCTTCCTAATGACGCCGGAGCGCCCCACCGAAAGACTTGATATACCTCGCGAATCGATCGGTTTGAACCTAAGCCCGCTGATGGCCCGCTTCGTTACAGGCGGTGACATCGAGCAATGGAAGGACCTCGCCGCGGAGACTATTAACCGCCTTGCGGAAAGAACCTCTCGTCCGATCTATTTGGTTCCCCACGTGGTTGGTGGCCTATCGAATGACGATCACAGATTTCTCAGCGGCGTCCTGGACCGAAAGATCGACAGGCGCAGTCAGGTGACTTTGGTCGCACCGACGTTCAACGCCGCTCAGACCAAGTGGATTATCGGTCGAATGGCGGCCTTTGCCGGAGCGCGCACACATTCCACCATCGCTGCGTTGTCGAGCAATGTCCCCACTTTGTCGTTTAGCTACAGCATAAAGGCCAGGGGCATAAGCCGCGACGTTTACGGACATACCGATTACTGCCTCTCGCCCGACCAGTTGACGCCGGAGACCGTCGCCGATAAAATCGAACAACTGCTTCAACAAAGGATGGAAGTAAAAGCCCATTTGGAAAAGCGGATCGCAGAGGTCAAGCGATCAGCCATGAATTCCGGACAGCTACTCAGAGACCTTTTGGAAAGCGGCTTTGATCGACAAATGCCGTTACAACTCTGACACCGAGGCATATAAGCTCTCGATAGCTTTTATCTGCTCGGCGCCACCAAATCGACCCGCGTAATCATGCGCATTTTGGATTATTGCTTGCCGCAAAGCGTCTTGGCGTGTCAATTTCCGAATAGCTTCAGCCAAAAGCCCGACGTCCAGACGAGGCAGAAGCAGTCCCGTCTTTTCATGCTGAACGATCTCGGCCAGCCCCCCTACCGGCGATGCTATGACCGGCACTCGCATCCGCATCAGCTCGACCGCTGAAATCCCGAACGCCTCGCGACTGCTTGGAACCGCGGCAACGTCGAAAACCGTCATGACCTCCTCCGGTTTTTCGCACAATCCGGTGAAGGTGACTCTCCCGCCGAGTCCCAATCGCCGAACCATCGATTCGAGTTGCCCTCTTTGCGAGCCCTCACCCACAATTACAAAATGATATCGCTCGTCTTCAGCGCACAGTATGGCCGCGGTCTCTATCAACAAGTCAACTCCCTTGCATATATCGAGCCGACCCACGAATCCGACAACGATCTTATCGGCGGCTATCGATAGCGATTTCCTGACTTTGCCGCGGTCGAAGAGATCCGGATCGAAGCGGGCTAAATCAATGAAATTGCCGATCACGTAAATGGACCTTTCATCCAGACCGGCTGTTCCGCTCAGAGCTGCCTGTGTCGCTTGCGAATTCGTAATAGCCGCGGTTGCTCTTTTGCCTAAGAGCTTCAACAACAGCCGATATAGGCAACCCGTTCCGCTCCGGAAAATCGGTCCGTGCTCGTGGATGATGACCCTGACGTCACATAGAAAGCCGGCGAGCAGGCAGCTTACGACGGATTTCTGCAAATGTGCATGAAGGATGTCGATTTTCTGCTCTCTGCAAAGCCTCGCAATTTTCAAAAACGCAAAAGGATTGTACTTTGCAAACGTCAGATTAATGAGTTTCGCATTGACAGGCAGAGCCTTTGGATTTGTCCTCAGTGCGCAGACTATTGTCTCGAATCGGTCGCTATCGATCTTCTCGACGATGTTCTTGACGACCATCGGCGCGCCGCCGAAACCAAGGTGGTCTATCACGTGCAAAACTCTGATGCTCATTTCAACTTTTCGTAAAGGTTTAAATATTCTTCGGCAATCCCGCTCCATGTAAACTTCTCGGCCTGCTTTCTCGCCGCAGCGGCCATATCGCTTCTTCTTTCCTTGTCGTCGGCAAGCTGTCCTATCGCCCGGGCAATATCTTTGGCAGCCGGGCCTTCCACGATTATGCCGTTATCGGCGATCAATTCTTCAACACCTTCGCAGCGGGCGGTGACTATCGGAAGTCCCGACGCCATCGCTTCGAGCATTGCGTTGCTCATTCCTTCCTGGATGCTGGCGCTGATGAAAATGTCATGATCGCGATACACTTGCGGTATCTTCTCCGGATCGACGCGGCCGGCTATTCTGACGACGCCGCGCAAATCCCGGCCCGAAATGCTGTCTCTCAACTGCTGCTCCAACTGTCCTCCCCCGGCGATTGTAAAAGATAGTCTACGCCCCTCTTTGCGTAGTATCTCGACGGCGTCGATCAGCATGTCGATCCGCTTGGTCGCCGTCAACCGCCCTACTGTCAGGAGCCTCAGTGTATCCGACTGCTCATCGTCCTTAGCCGGATAGAATCTGTCCAGCTCCACGCCGTTCGGTATCACATCGATCGACGCCGCGGGCATGAAACCAAGCGCGCGCTTTTTCAATCCCTCACTGCAGGCAACGATTGCGGCTGCGTTCCGCCAGATAGCCCTAAAAACCGGTGCGAGAATCTTGTATTCAAGCTGCAATCTCGCGTGCGGGCCCGGCACATCGGAACCTCGCAGCGAAATCAGATACGGTAACCGACCCGCTGTCCGGTAGCAGAGCCAGCCCGTCGGAAAGCCCGATATTGCATGGACCAGGTCGTAATCGTTCTGCCGCAGCAGCCTGCGGTAGTATGACCTTGCCTTAACAAGCCATTCGATAATCTCGATCTTACGCCAGAAGTGAAGATGCTTTTTATGTATGCCGACTTTGTGAATCTTGATATTTTCAGAGAGGTCTTCGATCACGATGCCCGGCTTCGCCGCCGACGTCAACACGTCCGCCTTTAAGTGGTCCTTTTCGGCATACTGCTCCAAAATACGAAAGTGCGCGTTGGCCGCTCCTCCTCCTATCGGCGGAAACTCATAATTTAGCATCAAGATATTCATTTTCGGTTCGCGTCTACCGGGCTTTGCTCAACTTTTTGTCTTCTCGGCGATTACATAGAGGTTTGTCTGAAGCACAAGAGGCAGCCTACGAAAATTCACGTGTTTGAACACACACCCTATCGGTCCGAGTTTTTCTAATTTCTTCAGTGTAAACTCATTGATCGGATTCATTTTGACAAATCTCGTCTCGAAACCGTGTTTGGCCAATCGCCGCTTCAGTTGTCCGGGCGAGTGCAGCGAGGGATGATACCGCCGCCACTTCAGGGATTTCGTCCACAGCGTCTCGAAGACCACATTGCTGTACTTGTTCGGCGTCTGGAACAGGTAATAGCCGCCGGACCGCAGAACGCGCCTGACTTCGCCAAGGTGCTTATGTGTCGCCCCAATGTGCTCGAACAGATCGAAGCTCAGTACTACGTCGAATGACTCATCTTCAAAAGGCAAAGTCTCGGCGGCCTGGACTTCGAGTTTGATGTCGCCGTACTTATTCAGGCCGTAGTTGATCGCTTCAGTGGAAATGTCTGTCCCGATCACGTCGTAGCCCTGCTCGCTCAGCCTGAACACTACGCTGCCTATGCCACAGCCGATCTCCAGGATTTTGTCGCCATTTCTGAGTAGATCGGTCTGTTCGAGAAACTCCAGGTTCGTCTGAATGTTGCCGCGCTCCTCCTTGCCGATATCGAGTGCCCTGCGCCAGCCCTGGTCGTAAAGTTCGCGTTGTTTCCTGAGACTCTCATCCATGTGCTCTGCTGTCTCTATTTACGTTCGAAGAGGACGTGTGACCCGAAAGAGCGTACCACCCGGTAATTGTTCATAACATAATCCCTGAACGGCTTCATCGCCTCGAACCGTTCAGCTTCCGCAGGGTCGTCTACTTTTTCGCTTAGCATCCCGGCGTAGGCAGCTTCGTACTGGGCTACGATCTGCTCGTTTGTCGGCAGAAAGCCGTTCGATGTCTTCGGCCACAATTCCAGAGGAGGTCTGTCCCAGGGAAAATGCCTCTTGTGAGTATCCACTATGAACTTGGGAGGATCTTTCTCGAACGCCGTCAGTATCTCGTCTACTCTGTCGGCGAGTACGCTCGGCGCCAGTGTGTGCATCGTCCCTTCGAATGCCTTCGGCGCGGGACTCAGCCTCTGAGCCTTCACGTAAATCCCCGGGAACCAGCCCCACACATAAATTCCGTCGTCCGCCGTTGAATGGGTGCGGACATACCGCCCAACGTCTTCCCATGGGGGTACTCGATAACCTGGCTTTCCACGGGCCGATACTTCCGCCCACTTCTGCGCATAGCCTCTGCTTCTACGGCCGTAAGTGGCCCCGGAATGTGGGCTTCTCGCAACGCCGCGGAATATGTCCAGCGACATGAAAAACATCACGAGCAGGCCGACCGCACCTATTACGATCCACTTCGGCGCATACGCGGCAGCTTTTGCCTTGTCGCGGTAGGTCGCGATCAGATAGCCCCCTAACATCGCCGCCGAGGCGTTCAATGGCAGATAATACTGCTCGTAGGAACGCGGGCTGATCCAGATGAATACCATATCCAGAATCCACCAGATCGCGAAGAGCAGGACGAAACGGTCGTATGCCGCCGGCTCGGTTTTTCTGCCGCGACGGGACAGAATCAGCCGCACGATCCTTGCGATAATCGAACCCAAAGCCAGCGCGATCGGCAATATCAATACGCGGTAGTAACGCATTACTCTGGGGAACAACTCCGAGAAGCTTATCTGCTCCCGGCTGGCCGAGACGTAATCCGAAGCGGCCTTCGCCTGGTCGGCCTCGCCGCCACCCGGCACGAACTGGCCCAGGATTTTGAATACGAACGCATACGGCACGCTCATCTGCACGTCCCAGCCGACAATCCAGATATACGCCGGGGCAACTGCTATAGCGGCCCCCGCCAGCAACAGCAAGACATCGGTGCGCATCTGCTTCCATGTCCGATTCCTGAACACCGGCTGAAGCAGAACAAACAGGCCCGCCGCACCTACCGCCGAGAGTCCCGTCGGCTTGAAAAGCGGCGCCCATATCAGGAATGCCCCAGCAACCATAGCCAGCCACCATTTACCGCCTAATTGCTGCAATACGAGGCAGCTTACTCCGATGACCATGAACGCGATCATGTGCTGCTCTTTGACGTTGCCGTACTTGGCGATCACCGGCGCCGACAGATACACCGACGCGACGGTCACGCCGACCGCCGCCGGCAGCGTGCCGAAGAGCTTGCGCATCGCGACGAACATCATCACCAGTGCCGCGGCCTGAAAGATCCCCTGCAGCAACTTCGGCCCTGTCTCGTTGAACCCGAACATCCAGACGCCGAGCATGTTGACCAGCAGCGTCCCCAACTGAGCGCTCGTCTTCTCCTCGACGCCGATCTCCGCGCCTTCGAGGATGTGCTGCGCCGAATAGACGTACCCCCCGCTGTCGAAAGCGCCGGGCGAGTTGAACTCGAAATACTTGCCCAGCATAAACGGTATACCCGCAAGAATCGCGATTGCGGCAAAGAGAGCAACCTTCGTTATCATCTGCCGTTGTTCGAGCGACACAGATCCCTTTTTCGGCGGCGGTGCGTGCCTTTTCGGCTGTCTTCTTCGCTGAGCGTGTTTGCTCATCTGTCCGTTTCCTCACCTGGAGACGACTCTATAATTTCCCTGATGACGTATGTCGTGCGGCCCTGCGATTCGTGGTACGTCCGCACCAGAAGCTCGGCCAGCAGGCCCATCAGAATAAACTGAATCGCGGCTATAATCAGCACGCCGGTCAGCAGCAGCAGCGGGTTGCCGCTCATGTCCGTGCCGAAGTTGACCTTCTGATAGATCACGATCAGCCCGAGCAGGATCGAGCCGACCGCACTCATCAGCCCCAGCCCGCCGAAGACGTAGATGGGCTTGGTGGAGAACGAGCCGAGGAAGTTGACAGTGATAAGATCGAGCACAACCTTCCACGTTCGCCCCAGCCCGTACTTGGCCTCGCCGGCGGTTCGCGGCCGATGGTTGACGACCATCTCGGCTATCCGGGCGCCGCTCCAGCTCGCTATCGCCGGGATGAAGCGGTGCATCTCGCCGTACAGTTGTGTCTGGACCAGCACCTCGCGACGGTAAGCCTTTAGCGTGCAGCCGTAATCGTGCAGCCTGACGCCGGTAAGCCGGGAGATCAGCCAGTTCGCGACCTTGGAAGGAATCAATCGCGTGAAAGCGTTATCCTGCCGCTTCTTCCTCCAGCCGCTGACGACGTCGTAGCCCTCGTCGAGCTTTTCGAGCATCCGGGGGATGTCGGCCGGGTCGTTCTGAAGGTCACCGTCCATCGCGACGACGATATCGCCCCTGGCGTGGTCGAATCCGGCGCTGAGCGCCGCCGTCTGGCCGAAGTTCTTGCGAAAGCGAATGATCCGCACCTTCTCGTCTTGCCGCTGCAAGCCGGCCATGACGTCGAAGCTCTTGTCTGTGCTGCCGTCGTCGACGAACACTATCTCGTAGCCGTGCTCGGGCGACAGCGTCTGCGTGATCTGCTCGTACAGCGGACCGATATTGTCCTGCTCATTCAGCAGCGGCACAACAACCGATATTTCCGGATTACCTTCAACCATACTAAACGCCACAATACTAATAGTTTACATATCGGCTGTAAAGCCAAACATAAGTAGTCAAATTCCCCCCGCAAATCAACAAAAGTCCCGAAAAAAAACATCTTCTGCCACAATAAATGGAACCACGAATCAACACGAATGAACACTAACGTGAATCTACGAACTGCCGTTGATTTTCACAGATATTAGGCAGGGTGGGGCTTGCCCCATCGCTCTGAATTGGTGGACCAAGGCTTATCCTACAAGGCTGAATAAATCTGATTAGATCATATCTTCAATAATCCTTTTGCCATGCACAACAGTCAGGATATGTATTTCAGAAGCGAGAATCTCGTAAATTATTCTATACTGGAATACAAATAATTCCCGAATGGAATCGTCGTTCTTCTCCGGCACGATACGGCCCAGTTTCGGGAATTGTATTAGCCGCTCCGGGGCCTGGAATATCCGCTCGACAGTTGATTCGGCATAAACTGTAGAATCCCGGGCGATGTATTCAGCTATTGCTTGAATATCTTCTATCGCCTGAGGTGACCAGATTAGTTTGTAATCCATTTGGATAACTTGGCTTTAGCCTCCTCGTGGGAGATCCCTTGGCCGTCACGTATGGTTTGCTGGCCCTTCTGGATTTTATCTAACACGTACAGGTGATACTGGATATCTTCCACCGTGGTGTCATCCGGAAGACTTCGGATCATCTGCTCCACATTTTGCTTGAGTGATTTCATAAGAATATTATAGCCGAACGGACACAAAACATCAACCAATTTTAGCCGTAGTAACCAAGTTTAAAATTAAACACGAAGTAACAGAGTCCTATTCGGGCGGGCTTATTACTTGCTTTACGGCGTCAAGGATCGAGGTTTTGATTGCTGTGGGCACGAGTGTGATTACCGCGATTAGCCACTGGTACACTACATGAAACTTGATTCGCCTATCCGTACAACCGCCTTCTCTCATTTCGGCACAATCTTCCAGAATGTCCCCAATGACATGGCGGTATTTGCGAGGAATAAACCAGCCCAACGTAATACCCAATTGTTCATTCTTGGATTTTACCTCTGATTCCAACTTAGCCTTCGTCTCTGTTCCTTGGACAAAGTATTTATAAGTCCTCAGACTCTCCATCTGCGAAAGTATATGCCTCAGTTCATGGTACAGCTCAGGGAAACGCAACTTCGGGTAGAACAACTCGAATTGCGATTGATCAAGCGGCTCCAGCAACTCCTGCAAGGTTCGCAATCTTTTCTGCTCCTCTGGCTCAAGTTCCTGCACATTCTGCAAAAACAAAGTAATTCCTTCACGAAGATCCGCCAGAGGCAGCGCAGTTCCCAAATCGTCTTCGAATCTAGCCATTATAGAACGCCCCCCCGAATGCATTGAGAATGAATGCCTGATAGTCGTTCAAGGCCCTTTCGCCAGTGCCGGTTATGGAGAAGAACTTTCGCGGATAGCCTCGGCGTTCGGGTTTGGTGTCGCCTTTGCGGGATTCGACGAAGCCGGAGTTTTCCATGCGCGTCAGTGTTGTATAGAGCGATCCTAAGGGCATTTTCGTCTTGGTGCGTGATTCGTATTCGTTGCGGATATCCCGGCCGGCACGCTCGCCGTTAGTGAGGATGTCCAGTATAACTGCTTCGCGATTTGTGGGTAACTTTTCTTTGCTCACAATCTTTAGCCCTTAAAGGGAATTCTTCAATATGAAATTCTATACACAGTACATTTGTATTATACTATACACTTGTCAACGAATATAGTTCAAGTGTTTTGTCAGATTTTTTTGGGAATATTAACTTGGGTAAGAATTTGATGGGCCAAGCCCACCCTCCGAAGTGGGTTGTGAGAGGCGGACTTGCAGATGGTATGATCCTTGGGCAGATGGAATTGCGGGCGGTTTTGCTTGAGCGTTGCCGTTTGTGGGGTGAATGTTTATGATGTCGGATGTCGATTCAGGATTTCAGATTTGAGATTTCAAATTTTAATTATCAAATTGCAGAAGGAGAGAAAAAATGAAGTACGAGCGGTTCGAGGATTTGCCGGTTTGGAAGGATGCGATCGAGCTGGCCGTGCGGGTCTATAACCTGACGAAAGATCGGTTCTTCAGCCAGTCGGGCGATCTTCGCGGGCAGTTGCGTCGAGCATCTTTGTCGGTTTCCAACAATATCGCCGAAGGATTCGAGCGGGGCACGACGGCGGAATTGCTGGCGTTTCTCTATATCGCTCGAGGCTCGTGCGGCGAGACTCGTTCGATGCTTCTTTTCACCGAACGCTTCGACGAGGCCGCTCATCTGAGATCTGAAGTTTCAAATTTGAAATCATTAGCCGAATCCTGCTCGCGGCAGATACGCGGCTGGACGAACAGCCTCCAGAACACCGATATCAAGGGCCAGCGGCATCTCAACGACAGATCGAGGCGGGAGTATGAGTTTCAGCGAAGCGCCGAAGTTTTCAGCCGTCATATAGACGAAATGGTCCGCCGCGCGCGGCCGCAGGACTATTCAGATGATGAGGAATGAAAATAGGCACGAACCTCAGATTGAAGATTTGAAATTCGAAATCAGAGAGCACCAATTTGAAATCTGAAATCTCAGAGCGCAGATTTGAAATCGCACATCGCAAATTTGAAGTTTCAGATCTCAAATGTTAGATTTCAGATGCGGTATGGCAGATTCCGCATTTGATGTGTCGCACGTTAAATCCCGCATCTGAAGTGACAAAGTGAACCAGTCTCAAGTTCTTCGGCTATCTTGCTGCCACATGGCCAACAGCCCCGAATGCGCGTTATAGCCCCCTCGGCTTTTCGCTTTCGCTTAGGTAGGGGTAATGTTCCCAGCACCACTGGATGTCCAGGTTGGCGTCTAAAGGCGGGGTCGGTGGGGCTTTCTGCCCTTTTCTTTCATCGAAAAGGGCCCACGTCTCCTTGTGCTTCCAGCTATGCCGCTCGGCGTGGCCGTCGAAAAAGCCGAACGTGGCCGAGTTCCTGTGATAAGTGGCCAGCTCGTCCCACCATCCACCGTTAACCCAGGGTGCGAAGGTCCAGCCGCCGTGATCGTAATTGAAGCCGGTGGGCTGAAACTCACTTTCACAGAAAACGTACTTCCAAGCACCCTGGGTGATCTCGGTAAGCCTGAATACAATCTTCTCATGACGATTGGTCACATTTGCATACTCGCCGAATCCCTTGTCAGCGGCGAGAACGTCGGGGATTATATAACTGCGATACAACTGCTGGCCCTGAGTCGCCGCCGTGCGATGCCGATCGTCGCCCGGACAGTGGTACATGTCAGGATCCCTGATATACGGATAAAGCGTTCCCATCTTGATCCCGAGAATCCTGTTGTAGAGTGTCGCCGCATCTCCGGTGACGTGGCTGCCTGCATCATTTATGGGCGGCTTAACCCACATGGGCCTGTCAACGGTCTGGCGGGAGACGAATCCGACCGGAATGAGGTCGTCGTTCTCGCCGGCATACATCGTATAAGCCAGCACCAGCGACTTCTGGTTCGCCAGGCAAGCCGAGCCTCGCGCCAGCTCCTTGGCGGCTCGCAAGCCGGGCATAAGGACGGCCATTAAAATTGCGATAATAGCGATAACAACCAGTAACTCGATCAATGTGAAGCCTTTTGATCTTCTCATGGCCGATCTCCTCAAGAATCGTCGGTGAAGCGACATCAAATCATTGGCTTAATGATACCCGATTTCACCAGAACAGCCAAGACAAATCTGAGGTGTAACTGCGGACGGAGACCTGGTACTTCATAACATTCGCTTATGACAGGAATTTGCCAGACCGTCAGGCGACCAGGGAGTACAAGCGTATTTATATGAGATTCCGGTTTTATTTATGTGCTTTGCTGTTTGTGGTTTAAATGTTTACAATGCGTGACAGCGATTAAGAATTTCATATTTGAAATTTCGGGCTTGATATATCAGATTTGAGATTTCAGATTTCGTATTTCACGTACCCCACGCCAAGTCCCGCAATTGGGGGCTTTGTAGACCAGGATAAATTCGTAAGAAATTGTAATTTTCAGTTCGGAGCCAAGGGCTCCTCTGCTTTCGGCTTTTCTTGGCAGCCTAAGCGAGTCTTCGACTTTGCGGCAAATTACATAATTTTCATTTATTTGTGCACCAAAAAAAAATGATTCCGAGTACTTCGTGGTAGCAGGGTGCTCGATCTTTACGATCCGCGCCGAAACCTGAGTGCATCGGCAATAACAAGCCCCTTTGAGTCTCCCGCAACTATCTCCACAAACCCATCGGTCCCCTCGCTGAAATCGAATGTGCCGATCGTGCGCGACAGCGCCGGCCGAACGCGAAGGATTTTTTCGCCGTTATGGTTCCGAACTCGAATGTTGAATTCGCTATCGTCCGAGAACGGTGTCTCTTCCGGGAAACTCACCTTATATCGGCCTGCTTTGAGGTCAGGGGTAAAGCGAACGAACTCACCCTCACGGGCCCGGCCTCCGTTCGTAAGGTAGAACCCGCCATATCCTCGCCGCTCGACGGGGCAGCGACAGAAACGATGGCCCACCCAGAAGTACGGCGTAGCGTAGAAGCCCGCACTTCTGTCATCTATAGTCACATCAGACACGGGCGCCGTTTTCGGCACTCTCAGTCGGACCCGAAACCCCTGTGGCGAGTTTATGGCCGTCGGGCATTCGACAAAAACCATCGCAGTGTATATCCCATACTTCAGCCCGCTTGCATCGGCCTCGACCTGTAGACTCTGGTGATCCCCCCGGCCTCGGAGCGTTGTTCTGAGCCATGATTCTCCATGCTCGTAACGAATTTGGGCCGCCCTTGCCGCCGGTAAAGATTTCCCTCCGATGTTGTTGAAAGTAACGACCTTGGCTCGCGGTCTTGGGCGTGAAGACCTCACTGTAAACAAGAGAGTATGGGGGATCGACTTTAGCGGCTCACCATAAGTGTCAATTGCAGACGCCTGTCTGAGCCGGAACGTCGGTTCATCTTCAGCCATAAGCGCGAGAACAGGCGTCTTGACCGGCTCTCCGGAGATGGTTATGTGTTGCGTGAAGCGTGCCCTGTTACTGCCATCGTCCACCACGACAGTTACGGGATAGACACCGGCCTTGCTGAATACATGAGAAACCCGCGGTCCCTGTTCCCACCCTCCATCGCCGAAGGTCCAATAGTAGTCCAGATTGTCCCGGCCTGAGCCTGATTTGGAATCTTCCGCTGAAAACTCAATCCGCTCGCCGCTTCGACCGGGCTGGACAGGGTTCATAGCGGCACAAATCTTTCGTTCCCTTCTCCTGCGATCCTCGAAGATCTGCCAGAACAGAATCCACGGATCCAGGTGCAGCACCTCCGGGTTGACTTGCGCCTGCTCCGATTGGTCGTCGAAGTCGATGGGTACGGCGATTGAATTGGGATCATCTGTCGATACATCCGTTCCGCCCTGCCGTGGCCGTCCGATTTTGAATTCAAAGTGCGTGTGTTCGTGACTGCCCACGTGAACTCCGGCCGTGGTTGCGTAGCGAGCGCCCTTCTCGAGCGGCTCGTTCGGAGTTACCAGCAGCTTAATCAAATGATGCGACTGCAGCGCCCAAACGTCGCCGTTCGGCCACCGACGTATACCCCTCCAGCGATTGTTATTGTGACCCGCTTCAAGGCTGTTGAAATAAGCATGGGTGTCAAAGTCAATCGGAGAGGCCAGAATCGACCCTTTCACGTGATTGACATCCAGCCCCACGTGGCAGGCCCGGCCGAGATACGGCCCCAGGTAAGAATCGTCGCCGTTATAGCATTCGCCGACATCCAGCCGTTCGCGCCCGTCGTCAATCCACCGATGAGTCTCGTCGGGACAGATTCGCATCGTCATATCCTGAAGGGCCAGCCGGGCGGCTTTTCTGGGAAAGCACTGGAGGTTGCCCTTACGAGGGTATCGGATCGGGATCAGGCCAAAGACGTCTTTGACCGTATCGAGCCAGATGCGCACCCCATTGATCACGTACGGCTCATAGAAACACTCCTGACTGCAGACGTATCGCCGCAGCGTCATTGCCTCGCCGTCGACGCGGACGCGAGCGCTGAATGTGTATATAATCCCGCCCGGCTCGACCTTTTCGATGATAGCAGCTCCCGTATCTTCCAGGATCAGACTAAAGACGCGCCCGGACTTCAGGCGGAACTGAAGCTCTTCGCCATGATTCATTTCCACAGCGGCAAGCGTATCTTTAACACGTAAATTTATCGTCCGAGCTCGCCCAGCACTCAGAAGCGCCAAGATGCATCCAAAAGTTGCTATAATACTTCGTTTATCCATAATACATTCCTCTTTATTTCAGTTCATAGAAGCAGAACTGCCGCGTGGCACCGACCCTGAAGGAGCCGTCCTGCAGGATGTTCCACATCTCAGGGCGGTAGTGGATGCCCAGCCCACCCCCATCTGCCCGGTCCCCACATTTGGTGATGTTGGGCTGGGGCTTGTTCGGATCGCAAGGGTCAAACGACTGCGTCGAGGGCCTAACCTCATCCGTGGCAAGGCAACCCGACACCGACACCAGCGTCAAAATAAGAATCTTCATACTTCTGTCGCCCACAACTCTAACCCTGAAACTCTGCACAGCCAACCTCAAGCAACATTTAGAGGACCGCACTGGACTTTTTGCTATGCTTTTTAAATTCTCCAATTTTCGATGTTGCTATAGGCTCATCATATTCGGAACTCAGGTAGAAGTCGACTCTTAAAGAATCGTCATTTTAAACAAAAATCCAAATCATAATTTGGATCAACAGAAGCGGAAATAAATAGTAACACATGGCGCAATTGTTGCGAGCTGACGTCCTAACACCAGTTCAGATGGTCGCGCCGAGTGGCAGCCACTGAGCAGACTTGGGTTTGCGGAACGGATGGCGTTGAGGCGCTTACGCTTAGCGGCGTGAAGCCTGTTGTATTGTAGTCGGATGCGGTTACTCATTATACAGTCTCGGGCAGAACAAAGGGTGGGCGATAGAGGCGTTTGAGGAACATGTTGGCGCATTCGCCTCGTTCACCGGTGAATCGCTCGCTTTCACAGTCGTACTCGAGCAGCGGGCCCACTCTCAGGGGATTCGTTTTCAGGTCTACTTTATTGGCTGCGAGGTGGCTCAATATTCTATCCGCCGACTCGCCGAGCACTTTGTTGGCTGCGGTGGCCTTGCTGACAGCCTGTTGCGGCATGGTTCGGCCCAGCCGGTATGATATGTTTGCCATGTGACATAGCGTCGCGGAAATATGACCTTCGAGCATGTCGGCTCTCAGGTCGCCGACTTTACGGCTGCGCATCGCTTTGATAAAGTTCGCCTGGTGGTCGCCGCCGCCGTCACCCGGGAACTGTTTCATTTTCCTGCCGTTGTTGTCGTAAGCCCAGCCTCCGCCGCGACCGCCTGCAAAGAAGCCGCCTTCGCACTCGACGCGCAGGCTCGCTCGAAGTCCGCGGTATGTGTCCAGAGCGGGATCCCTCATCCGCTTGCCCAGCCCTCTGATCTCGTAAATCAGCGGAACCGGCTCGTAATCGAAATAGACGACCTGTGTGTTAGGCGTTTGGCCGTCATCGTCGTATCCGAACCGCCCGCCGAAACAGATTGCGCTAGGCGCCGGGGCCTGCTGTCCCATGGCCCAGCGCGCGTGATCCAACTGATGGGCACCGATGTTGCCCATCTCGCCGGTCCCGGTATCCCAGAACCAGTGCCAGTCGTAGTGCAGCCGCTCGCGCATCAGCGGCACGAGCGGCGCCGGGCCCTGAAAAACGTCATAGTCGCATGTTTCCGGAATCGGCTGCGGGCCCCTGACTTTGCCGATGCTCTTCCGATTGCCAAAATGAAAGGCGCGGACCATGCGAATCCTGCCGAGATTGCCCTGCCGGATATATGGTATGGCCTCTCGCAGCCCCACGTCGGAACGGTTCTGGGAGCCAACCTGAACGATGCGATCGTACTTACGGGCGGCTTCGACCATCTTGCGCCCTTCCCAGATGCAGTGCGAGGCGGGCTTCTCGATGTAGACGTCCTTGCCGGCCTGGCAGGCCCATATCATCATCAGCGCATGCCAGTGATCCGGAACGGCAACCACGACGGCATCGACGCCTTTATCCTCGATCAGTCTGCGGTAGTCAACGTACTTGCGAACGGATTCTCTTCCGTTCTTCAGCAGTTTGAAGGCCGCGTTAAAGAACTGCGTGTCGCAATCGCACAGAGCGACAATACGCACGCCGCGCATATTGTCGAAGCTCTTAATGTGCTCCTTTCCCTTCTTGCGCAGGCCGACTATTGCAACGCGAATGTCATTATTCGCTCCGAGCACTTTTGCGTTGGTTCGTGGCACCAAGAGGACGGCGCCTGCAGAAAAAAGAGGACATTTGATGAATTGACGGCGACCGTATTTACTCATTGCTGTGCACCTCCGTTGATGCCGATTCGCGAAAGCTGTCTTAATACTCTCCAAAAACTTCTCATCAATTGAAGCTTGCCGTACTTCTTTTAAACCCGCGGTGATATAATTGCAACCAAGAAATTGGCAAATTGGCTTCGGATTGTGTCTCATCAGGTCTCGAGTCTTTGCTTTTTAGTTGCATTTGGTTATCATATACAGCAAATGAGAACTCGGAAAAATTTCGGGTTCATCCGGTTAATGCGCAGGTAGGCCGGCGATCCCAAAGACCGAGAAAAATCGTTCGGGGCCCCAGATGTCCAAATTACCCCCCTGCCGCCCTAATTTGGCCATCTGCCCAAACGATTTTTCTCTCGGCTTTGCCCCAGACCCCCGATCTATACAGGCGACCTGCCCATTATCCGGATGAAGCAAATTTCGACGCCTGGAGTTGGAGGCGTGCTTGAGCGCATAAGCGTGATCGCCTTTACCCACGTAGGGATTATGCTGGCCGTCGGCCGCATCGTTAGGATTGACCCACGCCGAAATCGTAATTTGCTCGGTGATATCGAAAGCAGCGTTGTTGCCGACCTCCACGTAATCGTTCACTCCGTCAAACGACAGCGCCTTGCCGACGAAACCGTCTACGAAGAACGGATTTCCCCATACGGTGCCGTCAAGTCCGCTGCCTGAGACGTCTTGAACGTTGTCCTCGAATGAGTAAGCAACCACCAGATTTGCAGTGCCGGGGTCGACCGGTTCAGGCAGCGGTTCGGTCTCTATCGGCAGCGAGCGATACAGACGAATATCGTCGATCAGCACACTGCCGGAACCGCCGGCGGTCGGATTGGCCTTGTCGCCGAAACCAATGGTCAGCGTATTGACGTTGGTAAGGTCTACCCCCAAGTCTGCGAAATCCTGCAGAAGGATGTCCCATTGATTCCATTTACTGACCTTGGCGGCGTTCGGATTGTCGTGGTATATCGCGACTCCATTTAGAGCGATGTGCATCGGCTCGGCGTCGTTCGACAATTTGCCTTTGTAAAACAGCGTCAGCGTGAGAACTTCATTCTGCGTCCAGTCGGCATTCAGCGTCCTGGCAACCTCGGAGATTCCCGCCGTGCTGTTGTCGTACATCAGCGGCGCCGCCTGATCGCCCCCGTGCACGTCGTCGGTCTCCATCGACGCGCCCGTAGGATAACCTATTGTCGAGCCGTTAGCGGCAGGGTTGTCAAATCCATCCGCCCATACGCTGTATACGAGATTGCTGCCTTCTTCGCCTGCGGGAATGTCGTTGTAAGACTCGAAATCGTCCACAACAATATGGTTCGTTACCGTAAAACCCCAGACGTTGCCTTTCCACGGACTGTTCGGATCGGCGTCATTGACCTCGTCGACGCGCCAATAATAGATCCGGCCCCAGTCAAGGGGCGACTCGGCCGGGGTGAAGCTCGTGGTCAACTGGTTGACTCGATAGATACCTGTAGCACCAGTAACATCAGCATCGTTCACGTCGTCGAAACTTGTGCCGAAGTACACATCGTGCGTGACAGCGGAATTGCCGGCAACCCAGCTAAGAGTAACGTCCCTCGCGACGTCCACCGCGCCGTCACGTGGAAGCGGAGCGCCGGCTTTTGGCGATCCTACCGGCTCAATTCCGGGAACATAATCTCCTTCATAGACTGCAACAAAGTCCAGCCATAACGGGACTTCACTGCCAGCACACAAAAGCTCGAGTTTTACGTTGTCGATCAAAACCTCTGATTGATAATGGTACTCGGCCCATTCGGTTGTCAACTGGAATTCCGTTGCGCCCCAGGCGTTAACGGAATTATCCGTCGCCTTCAACTGCGCGGTCAACGGGCGCGGTTCTTCAGCTTTGGCCCAGAAACTGATCGTGTAATTCTTATCCATTTCGACCATAATGGGACTGTACGCAACAATGAAGTACCAGTTTGTGTCTCCAACAGGATCAATCCTGAGGCTCCTGCTGCCGTCAACGAACATCGTATCATCGATTTCGGCGGCGCTGGCCAGGCCGGCGTCATAGCCCCACGTCCACCAGTGGTCGTAGGCCGCATCGTTGTGAATCACCTCATCTTCCTCAAAACTTCCGTTTTGTACGAGAGGCGCAGGTTCTTCCTCTGCGGTGACTATAACATTGTCCAGCCAGAATCGAATTTCAGAATCGCCGCAGGAGAACTCAAGCTTTCCTTGGTCGCTCTGGGCTGCTGATGTCATCGAGTACTCAGTCCACTCACTCGTCAAGTCAAAGTCCTTGTTGCCCCAGGTGACAGAATTGTCGGCGGCCTTAAACTGGGCCGAGAGGGGACGTGGTGACTGGGCTTTGGCCCAGAAGGTAGCCGTAGCATTCGACCCCAAATTCAGCGGAAATGAAATGTTGGCAACAATTAGAGTTCCTTTGGGATCTACCTGAAGGCTTCTTGCGCCGTCAATTGATTCCGTGTCGACGATCGTGACGTTATTCCCTGTAACATCCGACGGGTACCAGGTAGCCCATGCCAGCCACGAGCCGTCGTCCAGAATCGGCTCATCTTCTTCGAAACTGCCGTTGAGCGCGAGATTCACGGGCCCTGCAGGCGCCGCTCCCTCTGCATAGAGCGAAACATCATCCAGCCAGATAGTATCATTCGTGGTCGCACACAGAAATTCCAGCTTGGCCAGTTCGTTCAAAGCAAGGCCGCTGACGGAATACTCGACCCAGTCGGTTGTCAGATCGAACTGCGCCCCGCTCCAGGTAACTGAGTTGTCCATCGCTTTGAGTTGTACGTTGATCGGACGCGGTACTGCCGCTTTGGCCCAGAAATTAATTGTGTATTCTCCGCCAACTTCAAGCGGGATATCCGCATACAATACTACGAAGTACCAATTGGTGCCTCCTCGGGGGTCGATCCTGAGGCTTCTGGCGCCTTCAATTGAATCTGTTTCGTCTACTGCGGCGTTACTGCCTGCGCCTTCCGCCGGATTCCATGTAACCCATCCCGCCCAGTCCGGATCGTCCTGAATCGCTTCATCCTGCTCGAAACTCG
This sequence comes from uncultured Pirellulales bacterium, assembly GCA_964598225.1. Classification (GTDB taxonomy): domain Bacteria; phylum Planctomycetota; class Phycisphaerae; order Sedimentisphaerales; family Anaerobacaceae; genus SG8-4. Next base: position 98,271 of record CAZRBG010000003.1, on the reverse strand, counting down.
GATTCTGCAATAGGTTCTGGGCCTGCCCGTAAGCCACTATCGGGGCCGCAAGCAGCGCCAAAACAAAACAACAGAGATCAATGAGCTTGTTAGACATGATAATCCTCCTTCACAAAAGGTTAAAGTGACTATGCTTTGACCACGTGCCAAAGCATTTATTGTTTCCAGGATATACCAAAATTAGAATTATCGACAACAACTTGCCCCTGCGGAGCACGCTGTAGTCAAAAATCAATCTTCAATAGTCAGTCACTCAGTAGTCTTTAAAGTTTCTCATCCATTCCGGCCAGTCTTCCGGCGTAACTCCGCCCGCTTTGGTCCAGGCGTTCGCCGTATTGAAACCGCGATACCAGTTGAGCGCCCAGAGTTCTTTGAGCCCGATCTTTCTGCCGGACCAATCCATGAAAAGACCGTTTACGTAGCCTGTGTGGCGATTGATACAGACACGCTTCATCTCGCCGGCGCCTCCGGCTTTACTAAAATCATCGGGGTACTCCGGAGGACGGTCCGTATCGAATGGGTAAACATCGCACCAGTAACAATCGAACAACAAGGGAATCTCGGACGCGCCTCTGACGTGGACGGTTCGCCAGCGATGTTCCGATCTGGGTCTGTTAGGAGGCGTGTCATACACCAACTCATTGATGCCGTAGCTGCCGTAGTCGCCTTCCACTTTCGGCCCGGCCCAGCTTGGATGGTCGCCGGCAAATCCTCTCCCAAAAACGCCCCACGCCGCGAATGTCCCCGTCCCCCCTTCCGACATAGGTTTTGTTGCAGTTGGGCAGACGCGGATTTTGGGCTCGTTATAGTAGTCCCGCAGGCCGCCGATCCACGTGCCGTTAATGCCGACGTCATATCCTTCCATGAACTTGCCGTTGTTGTCGTCGGTGTACATGACGAACACGAGCGCCCATTCGTGCAGATTGGCCTGGCACGCCGCCGCCTCGGCCTGTTTCCTCACTCGCTGCAACGCAGGCATTAAAATCGCCAGCAACAATGCGATGATAGCGATCACCACCAAAAGCTCGATCAAAGTGAAACCCTCTTGCCTGCGCATGATTTTGCCCCTTCATCAAACAGATGAGCGTCGCTGGTATTTAGTCACAATTATAACACCATCGCACGCAGCAATGCAAGCCCGCAAAAACAAAACCGCTTACTTCTCGGCAATCCAGATATTGCGATATTCGACCGGATAGCCGTGGTCCTGGAGCTTGATGCGGCCGACTTTGCGGGATTCCGGCCGTTCGCGGGCCGTCCTGACAGCGCCGTCGGAATAAGGCAGCTCCAGGTCGTTATGGATCAGCACGCCGTTGTGGTCAACCGTTATTCTTGGCCGCTCGGCCAGATTACCGCTGTGATCGAATCGCGGAGCACGATAATCGATGTCGTAACTCTGCCATTGCCGCGGCATGAGGCACATGTTGACTTTCGGAGACGCAATCTGATATATCCCGCCGCACTCGTCGTAATAGCCGGACAGGCCGTAAGAGTCCAATACCTGGACCTCGAAAAACTGGAACTCCTCGATGATAACGCCGCTGTTTCCCCGCCTTTGGTCGGTATTTTCCGGCAGCATCGGCAGCCGAAACTCGATGTGCAGGTGGAAGTCCTTGAAGGCCTTTTTCGTGCCGATCGAATCGCCGATCCGATGATTGCCGTATTGCGGCACAATCCTCATCACGCCGTCGTCGTTCTTCAACGTAACCGGCCCGGTCCCGCCGCCCCGCCGGATCATCTCCCACTGATCGAAGTTTCTGCCGTCGAACAGCACCAGCGCCCCGGCCGGCGGCTCAGCACCGAGCCGCGGCGATCCGTAGAGAACCCGCTTCATCTCGAAGCTGCCGCTCTTGCCTCGCAGAGTGCCCTTGCCCGTGAACCGGTCGCCCTCGATCTGGCCGGACCACGAACCATGCTCGAAACGCAGCACGCCCCCGGCTGCCTTTGCCTCAATCACAACATATTCCGGCGCTCCCTTGCGCAGTTCCGTAAACAGATGAATCCGATACCCGCCATTTTTCCACGGAACCACTTGCGCGGCAATCCTCGGCGGATAAACCCCACTCCCCCGATCCCACCGCCCCTCGAAATCCCCCATGAACGAGTACTCCCTTTCCGCCCCAAGACACCCACACCACGACACCCCCAGAATCACCACAACAAACACCATCTTCGCCAACTGCCTCATTTCTGCATCTCCTGTACGCTGAATTATCATTCACAACCATCCACGCCCCATACATGCTACCAAACACGGCTGTTTTTGTCGCCGGATATTTGCCGAAATAGACATAGAAAGTGCAATTGTGTTTGGCCCGAACTTACAGGACGTGTATAATAGTAAAAGTGTACGTTGTTCAGCGATAAAATAAACAAAACAAAAATGCGAGCTGTCGGCATATCAAGGGAGACTGTGTCTTGAAAAAAGCTCCACATATATGTGGATACAGCAGTCGCTAAACGACGATCCTCTATGGAAAAAAGGTACCCGGAGGCAAGCCCAATTACCTTCTCGGAAGAAAACGGATTAATCGTAGTATTTTCAATGTTCTTATCAGTGTTCGGGATAGGCTCGACTGTGTTGCTTCTTCTCGTTCAATAAGTAGCGAGAAATGAGCGATACAAGAACCAACCAAAAACTCATTGTCCCTCTTTTCAATGTTGAGGTTGACAAGTCGTTGGAGGGACAACCTCACTGTCAAATCATACATATTGGCAGCTACGCAAACTTATTCGTTTTGCAATTCTGAGATTGTGACATCTTGTTCGTTCCTCTCAAATTGATGGTGAACAGTACTATGAATCGCTCAATAAGTATACCAGAAAGCGGCTTGAAGAATTGCCGAACAAATAGCAACATTTAAATAACTGAGCATTTGCCATTAAACGAGTGTCTACTTGTGAAGCATTATTCAGTATTGGCCGAAGTGGGTTGCTGATTTTGTTAGGCGTTTTAGTCTTTGTGGTTTTACGTTGGGGGCTACGCTGCAGGCTGATGATAGGATGTAGCTGCTGTTGGGTTTGCCGATTTTGATTCGCTGCTTCACGGCCTGATCAAAAGTTTCGTCATCGGCGCCGAGCATTTCGTTGACGGCGTCGAGGTTGCCTTTGAAGAAGAATCGGTCGCCGTATTTTGATTTCGCCTCTTCCAAGTTCACCGTTCCGAGCGGCGGCGGGTCCAGCGTGTCGATTCCATCGACGCTGGTTTCGCTCATCAGGTCGAGCCGGTCGCCGATTGCGCCGCATGTGTGGACGTATGATTTCACGCCGTATCGGGCTATAGCCTTGTATATCCGGTCTTCATAAGGGGCGACGAATTCTCTGTACATATCGCGGCTGATAAACCCGGCCCCGGCGAAGGCGGAACTGACGAGAATCGCATCGGGTTCAGCCGCGGCATAAAGCTGAACCTGCGTCAGCACGATATCCGTAAAGACTCCGAGTGCTTCGTGACATAAGCGGGGATCATCCACAAGAGCCATCAATGCCTGTTCGTAGCCGAACAGTTCCATAAGATGCGTGAACGGCGAGAAGACTTCGGCGTGGATCGAGATATCCGGGGCGAGCTGCCGGGCTTTCTCCAGTGCACTTGTCAACCATGGCGGGTAGGCTGTAGAGTCGCTCAGGTCCGCCTGATCGTCGATGTCCCACAGGTTGGGAGCGTGCCAGGTGTTCCAGACGTATCCGTCCAGCCTGTGCGTCGCAGGATCGTTGACATCGACGGATCGGTAGTCCGCCCGCTTTAGTGGCTTTTGTTCCGGTTGGTATGTCTGAGGATTGTCATCAGGGGGAAAGATGGTTTCCAGGCCGCATTTCCAGATAAGGCGTTCGTCGCTGCCGATCTGCTCGTGAGATTCCAGATATTCCTTCCAGTCTGCTGGTCTGCCGGGCAGGTTCAAGAGAATGCCGTCGAAGCCATATCTCTTCTGTAGTTCGATCAGAGCGCTTGCGAAAATCTCACTGTCAAACCATATATCCGAAGGCCGGTAATCGCAGTTCAGGAAATAATGCCCGAGCGCAAGCTGGCACATCACCGGAACGCGGTCCGGCTCGTTGTGGTTCATCGCCGCTTCAATACGTTCTCTCGAATTCATTTAATCTACTCCGGTTTTTATTGGGTTATAAACGCCGGTAGTCCTGTTGACAATATGTCAGTGTAAATTACTTTAGCCTCGTCTGAAAAAGTTTTCCCAAGCCTGTCCCGCAATCGCGTTTTTGGGCGTATTATAGTAGTGACAGGAGCAAGGAGTTTATCTGCGGATTGCGACGCTGCAAATTGGGTAATCTGCGGGCTTTGCTGAATTTTGTGGCGGTATGGCCGCCGAATCCCGGAGAGAAGTTAATGGTATTTCTTGAGCGATTCTACGAATTGCTGCTGCTGGCCCATCTGTTCGTAACATTTGTGCTGGTCGGCAGCCTAACACACAATCTGCTTGTCGTTTTCAAGTACGTCCGCGGCAAGTTCGGACGCAAGAAGCTCGAACTTTATTATGCCAAGGTCGCCCTTTGGTCGTACGTGATCGTCTACGTCCTGGGGGCACTGATATATCCGGCTTTTCGTGTTTACATGCGAGCCGAGTATTTCGACGCCGATCTTCCCTGGGCGACGGGGCTGTTCGAGGTCAAAGAGCACTGGGGGGCGGTGGCCCTGGCGATGTTCTTCGTTTACTACTACCTGCGGAAAAGCTTCGATCCCGGGCAAGAGAAGGAAAAGCTCTGGTTATACTTGCCGCTCTGCGTGATTCTTAACGTGGTTGTCTGGTACAAAACCGTCATAGGTTGCTATCTGTCGCTTCTGAAAGGGTCGTTCTGATGAAAAAATCGGATATTACTTATATAGTCGGCGCTGTTTTCGCTGCGGCCGTTTCGTTTTTCTATTGCTGCACGAAGTGGTTCGGCATCACGCTGCCGAGATATTTTCCTGTTCTTCACGAATGGAAATGGGGCAAGGTCAAAGGCGAAGTATCTCAGGGCTGGTACGGCATGCAGGGCTTCGCATACCTGATGGGCGGCGTTGTGGCTCTGATTGTCTACATCCTGTGCAAGCGCGCCAGCTCGAAAGACGGCGATCTGAAGCCCGGCGCGGCCAAAGCAATTGGCCTGGCAGCCTCGGCGGTGATAGTCGCCTGTATGGGCTTCATGCTTTATCGCGAATTCCACAAGTGGCAAATACTATAACGAAAGACGTCGTGATGGGCGGACGTATCCTCAAGTTCGTTAGAAAAGGGCGGGCGGGATTTGCCCGTTGATTGACCGTTACAGCACGGACGCAGCTTAAATTTCAACTTTTTGCAAAATTTTCCAGAACAACTGTTGACAGGAAACGGCATATTGGGTAATATCGAATTGCGATAACGTAATTCGATATAAAGGTAAGAATAAGTGCTGAAAGACTTTTTTCTTGGATTCATTAAGATTCACATTCTGTACCATGCTTCGAAGGAAGCGGTTTATGGGGCGGGCTTGATAAGCGAACTGGCGCGACACGGCTATCAAATAAGCTGCGGCACTCTTTACCCAATGCTTCACCGCCTTTTCGAGAATGGATATCTTACTTCAAAGAACGAAAAGGTGCATGGCAAGATAAGAAAATATTATCGAATAACACCGAAGGGGCGTAAAGCCTTGAAAGAATGCAAAACTAAAATCCACGAATTGGTTGATGAAGTAATAGAGGAAAAATAGATATTGTTCGTGTTCAACGGATTTAAATGAACCTGCTAAAAGTCAAATACTTAGGCGGGCTATTCAAAGCCCGGTGGTTTCCGATAGTGCCGCAATTGGTCATGCTGACTGTTTTTGGACTGCTTGTTGCCGGCGGCATTGGAGTGACGACCGATGATGGTGACTTCGCCAGGGTGCTGCGAAATACGAACCTTGCGAATCTGCTGGTCTGGTCGTACTGGTGGCCGATAATCATCATTGCAGCGGTCCTTTTGGGCCGAATGTGGTGTATGGTTTGCCCGGTCGAATTGGTCACATATTGGGCTTCCCGAATAGGTCTGCGGCTACAAGTGCCGCTTTTCTTCAAGAGCGGCTGGGTCATCACCCTCTTTTATATGCTCATTTTGCTCGTGGGAATCCATACGCTGGCGATCCACCGTATTCCTCAGCGAATGGCACTTTACCTGCTGATGCTGACGGCGGTGGCGGTTGTCGTCAGCCTGATATTTCAGAAGCGGGCGTTCTGCAGCTACGTCTGTCCGGTAGGGCACCTGCTGGGCTTGTATGCCTTCGTTTCCCCGTTTGAGTGGCGAGTGGATGATGCGTCGGTCTGCAAGAGTTGCAAAACGAAAGACTGCTTCGTCAAAAAGAATCACTATCGAGCGGTCGGCAGATCGTGTACGAGTAATCTCTACCCGGCTACAATCAAGAACAATAAGGACTGCCTTCTGTGCACGCAATGCCTCAAAGCGTGTCCTTATGACAACTTGCGGTTTTCAACCAGGTGGCCGTTCGCTGATTTCTTCCGCGATATCAAGCTCAAAGCCGCGCAGGTGGGGTTCATTCTGTTAGTGAGCGGATTCGTCGTTTATGAAGTGCTCTCGGAATGGCCGGTAACAAAGGGGCTTCTGAAATGGCTGCCGGATCACCTTGTTGCCGCTCTGGGCATAACAGGCTCGATGACGGGCCTTGTTTCGGCGATAGTTATGTTTATCCTGTTCCCCGCCCTCCTTTTTGCGGCGGTAGCAGGTGTGGCTAAGATAGCATCCGTCAAGGACGCAGCGCCGGTCGGTAGCGTAGTCAAGACATTCGCCCTGTTGTTGCTTCCGACTATGGCCGGGGCCCATATAATCAAGGCGCTGTTGAAAATGACCTCGCGGATTCCTTACTGGCCTCACGCACTATCGGAGCCGAAGGGCGTTGCTGCAGCACGTGGAATAATTGATAAATCTGTGATTCTGGACAGTTCCGCGCCGAATGCGCTCTATCCGGCGGTGAGTTTTATGGCCGTTGCGGTCCTTCTGGCCGCCCTGGGCGCTATTCTGCTGGTCTTCAAGAGGTCCGCAGCTATGCAGGAACACGGGCCGGGCGCCAGAGTTGTTCTGTTTGTGTGCGGGCTCGCTTACTGGGGCGTTTTTGCCGCAATGATTTTGTTGTGGAGGCTGTTCTAAAGTAAATCGAGACGACAGCTTGAAGCGGTTTTCCGGGCGAAAGCTCTGCGATAGACGGGATTCTTATAAGCCGCGACTTGACACGACTCAATGAATCGTATATATTATCATAATTGAGACAAACAAGGTTGGACTGTGTAAGCAGTTGGAGTGTGGGTTTCTTGGGGTGGATTTCCGAGAACGGACTATGGATATTTCCGGTCGGTTCCATGCGGTGGTTTTTCTCCCCGGTGGTAATATCAGATATTTTTTGTGGGGTGAAATCATGAGTAGGATACGAGCCTTTCTTGCTTCGGTGAACGTCTTTTTGAAGCGATTTGTTGCCGCACCGGTAACAGGTGATTTTGTGGGGCGTTATATGGGTATTTTGGTTTTGTCTGCACTGATACCTGCCGTCTGGATGCAGTTGGCCGAGGGCCGGAGTGAGACAACCATCGAACCTGTCGCCGTCAGGACCACTCAGCCGAAGCAGGTAACACTGCGGCGATCGACCACTCAGCCCGCCACCGTATGCGCGTTTTACGAGGCGGAACTGTACGCCAAAGTTGGGGGCTATCTGAAAAAGCTCTATGTGGACATCGGCGATCGGGTCGAGGAAGGTCAGAAACTCGCCGAGATTGACGTTCCCGAAATGCTCAAGGCTTATGAAAAGCAGGAGGCGGAAGTGGCCCGCCTGAAAAGCGAGAAAGCTCGCTCCGATGCCGCAGTTGAGGTGGCGAGGGCAAAGATCGAGCAGGTACAGGCAGGCATTAAAGAAGCCGAAGCACGAGTGGCGGCGCACAAGTCAGAGTATGAGCGGATCAAGAAGCTCGTCGATTCAAAGGCGACAACACAGGGAGTGCGCGAGGAAACACTCAACCGATTGAAGGCTTCAGAGGCGGCACTTTTGTCTCAAAAAGCTGGCTCCGGCGTCGCCCAAGCCGAGTTGAAAGTGGCATTGGCCACGGCCGGCAGCGCCGAGGCTGCGATAAAAGTTGCCCAAATGCAATTGGAAGAGCTCGAGATTCTGATAGGATATGCGACGCTGCGGGCTCCGTTCGATGGAATCGTAACTGTCAGAACTGTGGATCCCGGCGATTTGATTCAGAAAGGTCAAGGTTCATCCCGAACCGAGAAGAAGCCGCTTTTTACGATTATCCAAATGGACCAGGTGCGCGTGGAGGTGGCGGTTCCCGAACGCGATGCGGCTCTTGCCGACGCGGGAGATAAGGCCCGGTTCAAACACGGCGCTCTGCCGGGCGGGGCTATCGAGGGCAAGGTCGCGAGAGTCTCGAAAAGCCTGGATCCGATTACCCGCACGATGATGGTGGAGGTCGACTTCCCGAATGCCGAGCACAAAATGCTGCCGGGCATTTTCGGCCAGATGGAAATTCTTCTGGAAGAAATTTCGGATCGTTTGGTCCTGCCCGCCGCTTGCATCCGCAACGGGGAGAATGATGGCGAAACTCACGTTTTCGTAGTCGATTCCGGCAACAAAGTGCGGCACGTTCCCGTCACAACGGGACTGGACGACGGCCATCAGATTGAAATCGTCAGCGGCCTGACCGGCAAAGAGCAGGTAGTGACCGGGATGCTTCATAGACTCTCACCCAACCAACCTGTAAAAGTACTTCAATAGAAAAGATTCGGTGAACCGCTTTTGTTTGCTGTTATTCTGCAATTTACATCGTGAAAGGAGAGTTACCAGCCGCTATGGGCTTAGTTAAGTTTGCACTTCGAAATCCTTATGTTGTCCTGGCAGTGGCAATCGGCCTGTGCTTTCTGGGACTGTCCGTAGTTCCGGGTATTCCCGCCGACATTCTGCCCGACTTCAAGAAACCGGTTGTAGTCAGTTTCTTCTCTTACCCCGGCCTGCCGACGGGTGAAATGGAAAAGTCGGTCACCTCGCGCGTCGAGCGGGTCCTGACGCTGGCCGGTCGCGTTGAACACCAGGAATCGAGAAGCATGCCGGGCGCCAGCGTTATTAAAGTTTTCTTTCAGCCCGGCGCCGATGCCGCATCGTCCATGAATGACGTAGTAAATCTCATAGCCAGCGACATGTTTCACCTGCCTCCCGGCATCGAGCACCCGTTTACGCTGCGGAGCGAGCCGGCCAACCTTCCGGTGATACTGGCGGCCATCCACGGCAAGGGGCTGAGTGAAACGGAGCTCTACAAGATTGGCTATTATGCCGTGCGCAACAAGATGGGCGGCCTGAAAGGGGTGCAGATTCCGCATCCATTCGGGGGCAAGTTCCGTCAGATGATGGTGTACGTTGATCCGCAAAAGCTGCACTCACTGCAACTGGCGCCCGTTGATGTCGTAAACGCACTAAAAGAAGCCAACCTGGTTCTGGCCGGCGGCACCATGAGAATGGGAGAAGCCGAATACCAGATTCACCCGGTAAACACACTGCCCACCGCCGAGGATATCGACAACGTGCCGATCGCGGTTAGAAACGGCCGGCCCATTTTCATTCGCGACGTCGGTTATGCCAAAGATGATGCCGCGATTCAGTACAACATAGTTCGGGTCAACGGCAACCGAAGCGTGTACTGTCCGCTTCTTCGCGAGCCGGGGGAGAACACTATTGCAGTGGTGGACCGCATTAGAGAGGGAATCCGCGAAGAAATACCCCGGATGAAAGCGCGGGGTGAAATCCCTGAAGATGCCGAAGTCACCCTGGTAAGCGATCAATCGGGCTATATCCGCAATGCAATTCGCAACCTCGAACACGAGGTCTTATTGGGCGCGATTCTCGTGGCTCTGGTCATAGCGTTGTTCCTGAGAAGGTTCGTGGCCTCGCTCGCCGTTTTGCTGGTAATCCCTTTTGCAATCATCATAGGGATGTTGGGCTTCTATTTCACGGGCAACACTATAAACGTAATGACCCTCGGAGGACTCGCCCTGGCAATCGGCACGGTGGTCGATGCGAGTATCGTGGTCGTGGAAAACATAATGCGACACTATAACATGGGCAAGAGTCGCGGCGATGCCGCCCTCGAGGGTACTGCGGAAGTGGCTACTCCCGTTTTGGCCGGCACTGTTACCACCCTGGCAATCTTCATTCCCGCCATCTTTTTGACGGGCATGGTCAAATATTTGTTCACCCCGCTGGCGCTGGCGGCAACCATGACCATCGGGGCATCCTACTTGGTGGCCATGACTATCGTTCCGGCCTTCTGTTCGCGGACAATGCGAGCCGGCCGGCGCAGGAAGACGGCAGGCCTTGAACAAACATCCGAAATCTCCGAACCGCGCGGTTTTTTCGCCAACTTGTTAAGGGCTGCTTTGAAGGCTCGTTGGCTCGTCATCGTCGGAACCGCGGCTTTGGTCGCTCTTTCTTATATGCTTTTTCCCCTGATCGGGACTGAGCTGTTCCCCGACGTTGACGCAGGCACGTTTGAAGTCAGAGTTCGCACAATTCCCGGAACGAGACTGGAACAAACCGAGCAACTGGTCGCCGGCATTGAAGATACAATTAAGGAAATTATCCCGGAACAGGAAATCAACACCATTATATCCAATATAGGGCTTCCGCTCGGCAAGGGAGCCGGTTTCTCTACGGTGCTTAGTTCAAACTCCGGCCCGGATTCGGCCTTTCTGGTGGTGAATTTACATGATAAGGGGCGTTCGACAAGTACGAGTGAATATATTGAAAGACTTCGCAAAGTGTTCAAGGAACGGTTTCCACAGGAGAAGTTCCTCTTCGTAACGGGCGGCATAATAAACGCCGCGCTGAATGAGGGCGTTGCGGCGCCGATAGACATTCAGGTTTCCGCCGGAACGCTGGAGCAATGCCGCAGGGCCGCCGAAGACGTCGTTGAGCATATACGGGACATCCCCGGCGCCGTCGATGTCCAAATTGCCCAAATGCTCGATTATCCGCAGTTCGACGTCCAGGTGGACCGCACTCGTGCAGCTTATATGGGGTTGTCACAGCGAAACGTCGCCGAAAACGTCCTTACCGCCCTGGGTTCCAGTGCCGGATTTGCTCACATGATTTGGATCGACCCGAAAACCGGCATCGATTTCTTCGTCGGCGTTCAATACGAGAACAATGAAATGCAATCGCTCGACAATCTGCGCAACCTCCCGCTGTCGATGGAAGGTCCCGACGGCCCGGTAACGATTCCGTTGTCAAACGTCGCCGATATCAAGCGGAAAAATATCTACGGCGAGATCGCCCACTATAATATCGCGCGGGTAAACGACGTTTACGTGAATGTCTCGGGGCGTGACATGGGAAGCGTAGCGGCTGACGTTGAAGAGGTCATCGCCGGAATGGACAGAGAACCCGGCGTGAACGTGAACATCCGGGGTCCGGTCGCCAGTATGCGCGCCGGCGCCGGCGCCCTGGGCTGGGGTCTTATTATCGCGGCGGTTCTCGTTTACCTGGTTATGATGGCGCAGTTCCGGTCCTTAATTGATCCGCTCATAATCATTCTTGCCGTGCCGCTGGGGATCTCGGGTGTCTTTGCCATCCTTTATCTGACCGGCACGACCCTGAACATTCAGTCCCTGATGGGTACGCTGATGATGATCGGCGTTGTGGTCAACAACAGCATCCTGCTTGTCGATTTCGCCAACAGGCTGCGGGATCAGGGTTATGAACCCTCGCGGGCAGCTCTGACTGCGGCCGGGATACGTCTGCGGCCGATCCTGATGACCGCATTTGTATTGGTTGCCTCGATGCTGCCGCTTTCCATTCGACTGGCACCGGGCAGCGAAGCGATGATACCCTTGGCGCGAGCGCTGATCGGAGGAATGCTGGTCTCGACGTTTTTCACGCTGTTCCTGGTGCCCTGTGTTTACAGTGTAGTAAAATCAAAACTCGTCCCATCGACCGCATAAGGAAAAACATCGCATGAAACTACTTAGCTTTGCTGTCACAGCAATTGGTCGGACATTAACGGTTTCTCTCGTTTGTTTTGTCATTGCCGGGTGTTCTACCCGGGATAACGGCACAGCCGACACACTCGCACATTTACCTGACTCTGAGCTTTGGTCCTCCGCCCGGGCGCCCGAAGAAAAAAAACAGCCAACAACTCCGGACGATAATTTCGCCCAAAGTTCACCTTCCTTGACGAACGAAGAATCTGCAAACCAAGAGCCCAAACGCTATAAGATCGATCTTCCCACCGCCCTGCGCTTAGCCAGCGCGCAGAACTATAAGGTTGCCATAGCGACGGAAAAAATTACCGAGGCGTCCGCTCAGGTCGATCAATCCGAGGCCCTGTTGCTGCCGAGCATTGCCGTCGGAACCGGATACTATAAGCACGAGGGCGAGCTTCAGGCAACCGAGGGCGACGTTTTCAATGTAAACCGCTCCTCCGGATACACCGGCTTAGGCGTCGGCCCGGTAGGATCGGGCACACCTAAAGTCCCCGGTGTTGCCGTGACAACAGACATTGCGGCTGCCTTCTTTGAGCCCCTGGCCGCCAGGCAAAACGCACGAGCTGCAAAGGCCGGCGCTCGCGCTGTCACGAACAAGGTTCTGCTTGATGTTTCGATCGCCTACTACAATTTGGTTGAGACAAAGGCGGGACTCGCCATCGCAGAGGAAACGCTCGAAAATGCGTCATATCTTGCGAAGTTGACCCGGGATTTCGCAGAAACCGGTGAGGGCCTCGAGTCGGACGCCGAACGAGCGGCGGTGGAAGAGCTGCTGCGAAGAAGAGAGTTGCAGAAGGCGCGCGAAGAGTTTCAAGTTCGATCCGCTCGTCTGGCCGAGCTGCTTCATCTCGATGCGAAGATTCAACTGAACCCGTCCGACAAAGACATCGTGCCGATCCACATCGTCGCCGAGGATCGGACGTTGAGCGATCTAATCGACACTGCGCTGGTTAATCACCCGGAAGTGAAGCAGCGGCAGGCTCAGATCGATCGTGATTATGAGCGATTCAGGCAGGCAAAATACGGGCCGTTGATACCGAAAGTCGGTCTCAACTTCAGCGCGGGGAGTTTCAGCGGAGGGTCATCGTTTCAGGACGATTCCGGCGGTCGCTCCGACTATCATGCGATGATTTACTGGCAGTTCAATTTCGACGACGAAGCACGCACCCGCGAGCAGCGCTCGGTATATCGGCAAGCCCGGCTTCAGCGGCTCGGAACTATTGACCGCATCACTTCCGAGATAGCCCGGACGCACGCACGGGTTAAATCCTTGCAAAAGCAGATTTCTTCGAGTGCTTCGGCCGTTAAGCGGGCATCGCGCTCGTTAGAATTGAATCGCGCCCGGATCTACGAAAAACAGGGCCTGCCCATCGAGGTTCTTCAGGCCATTCAGTCGCTCGGGACCACGCGCAGGCTTTACCTCGAAACCGTGATCGATTACAACAAGGCTCAACTTCGCCTTTACACGGCGCTGGGACAACCACCTACTCAAGCAATCTCCGGGACACAGAAACTGGAAAATAGCACCTCAGACTGAGCGAGTCCGGGCGCTCTATCTTCCTTTCTTCTCGTGTGTGTCTGTGGAATTATTTGCGTGGCTCTCTCTCCAGAGTGAGTTTGCCGGCATAAATCACAAATTTTCCTGAAAAAACTGCTTGCAGGAAAAAAAACAGTTATTATACTCAGCACTATGTGTATGCGGGCGTAGCTCAGTGGTAGAGCGTCACGTTGCCAACGTGAATGTCGTGAGTTCAAATCTCATCGCCCGCTTTTGAGCATGGACGCAACGGCATAGGGTATTTATGCCCTGTGTGCTGGCAATAGTATCGGCGAGTTACCGGCTCGATGTAGTTTGGCGTTGGTCTCCGATACGTTTAGGTTCGGTATCCGTCGGACCTGAGCCGATGGCGGCCGGATTGAAATAGCGAAGACCGGGCTAAGGGATACGGCGGCTCCGGACGCGGTTGAGGGCGTTCGGATGCATCGCGGTGTTTCCCTGAGGCCTTTTTTGTTTGGAAAAAACCGGGAGTACGAGAATGGCTGAAGAGAAAAAGTCCGAAGCTGTCGAGGATAAGAAGTCCAGGGCGACGGAAGAAGAAGTGAAAAACGAGGCTGCCGAGGAAGAGAAAGTCGAGGCGGCCGGGCAAGAGAACGAATCCGAGGGGCCTCAGAATAAAGTTACGATAGAGGACGCCGGGCCCTGCAAGAAGAAAGTCGTCATTGAGATACCTCAAGAGGCAATAAAGGAAGCAACCGATGAGCAGTTCGAGGATCTGGCGAAAGAGGCCCAGATGCCGGGCTTCCGGAAAGGCCGGGCGCCGCGGCGGCTTTTGGAGAAACGATTCGGTAAAGAGGTGGGCGAGCAGGTAAAGCTCAAACTTCTCGCCGAGGCGAGCGAATCGGCGGTCAAGGACAACGACCTCCAGACGTTAGGCGAGCCCGACATCGATTTTGAGGATATCGAGCTGCCTGAATCCGGCCCCCTGAGATTCGATTTCGAGGTCGAAGTGCGGCCGGAATTCGAGTTGCCCCCGCTCGAGGGTATCCCGGTGACCAAGACAAAACTCGAGGTGACCGACGAGCAGATCGACAGAGAGGTCGAGCAGATGCAGCGGCTCTCAGGCGTTTGGACACCGCGAGACGAGGATGAAGCGGCCGAGGCTGAGGACCAGATTGTAGCCGACGTGATTCTCGACGTCGAGGACGTTGAAGAGGATGAAAAGCTGGACAATACCGAGATTTACGTTCGGCCTAACGGCTTTGTCGGAGCGGTCCCCGTCGAGAATCTCGATGAGTTGCTCGTCGGCGCCAAGGTCGGCGAGACGAAAGAAACCACTATTGAAGTACCCAAAACCTTCTTCCGGGAAGAATATCGCGGCAAGAAAGTGAATATCAAAATTGACATAAAAGACATCAAATGGCTCAAACCCGGCGAACTGGACGAAAACCTTTTCAGTCAGGTCGGCGTGGAAGACGAGCAGGAGCTTCGCGAAAGAATCCAGGACATGCTTCAAAGCCGGCTCGAACAGCAGGGCCGCACCGAGATGACCGAGCAGATTTACGAGTATCTGCTCGACAACACGGACTTCGAGCTGCCTCTGGATATCGTCGGCGAACAGGCGAACATGGTTCTGCAAAGACAGTACACCAACCTGATTATGCGCGGCCTATCCCGCGAGCAGGTGGAAGAGCAGTTGGAGCAGCTTCAGGCCGGCAGCGAGCAGCAGGCCGAGAAGCAGTTGAAAACGTTCTTTATCATGGACAAAGTTGCCGATGAGCTGGACGTCAGTGTAACCGAGGAGGAAATCAACGGGCAAATCGCTCAGTTGGCGATGCAAAGGGGGCAGCGCCCGGAGAAGATGAGAGAGCAGATGGAGCGCGACGGTTCACTGGCTCAGTTCAAGCTGGAAGTGCGCCAGAACAAATGCATTGCCAAGCTGCTCGAAACGGCTAATGTGACGGAAAAGAAGCCTAAGAAGGATAAGAAAACCAAGAAAAAAGGCGAAAAATCCGCCAAAACAAAAGAAGATAAATCCTGACAATACAAGTCAAAGATTCTTATTAAGGGATTAATGAATGTCTATAGAACATCGTGCACAAGAAATCGCACAGGATCCCCGTTTTGCAGCTCGAAACCCAGTGAAACCGAGCGACACCGGTCCGTACGACCAGTACAGCCCAATACAGTATCAGCGCTATCGTCAGATGAGCCTCGACGATATGCTGCTCGAGAACCGGATCGTTTTTCTGATAGGGGAGATATCTTATGCCAGGGCGGCTGAGGTAATCATGAAGATGCTGTACCTCGACAATCTCAAGCGCGGCAGTGAGATCAGCCTGTATATAAACTCCCCCGGCGGCAGCGTTGACGATACGATGGCTATTTACGATACCATGTGTTTTGTCAGCGCGCCTATCGCCACCTATTGTATCGGCCGGGCACAATCGGGAGCGGCGATAATTCTCGCGGCGGGCGAAAAAGGCAAGAGACACGCCCTGCCGCATGCCAAGGTTATGCTGCACCAGCCCTGGGGGGGCGTCAGCGGCCAGGCCGCCGACATCCAGATTCAGGCCGAAGAGATTCTAAAAGCAAAGAAGATGATAAGCGATATCCTCGCCAGGCATACGGGACAAACCAAAGAAAAGATTATTGCAGAGACCGAAAGAGACAGGTACCTGACTGCCGACGAGGCCCATGAATACGGGATCATCGATGAAGTGCTGCACGAGGATGAGAAAGAGAAAGGCAAAGAGAAAGAGAAAGAGAAAGAGAAAGAGAGTAAAGGAAAGAAAGATAAGTAGGTCTCAGATTTGAAATTAGAGATCTGAAACTTGAGATTTGAGACCTGGGATTTGGGATTTGAAACGTGAGATTTCAGAATATTCGGGGAACCTGAGAAATGAGCGTTAATCAGAATTTGGTGCCGATTGTAATTGAGAAAAGCGGCCGAAGTGAGCGTGCCTACGATATTTACTCCAGACTGCTGAAGGACAGGATAGTCTTTCTCGGCGGACAGGTTGACGATACAGCCGCCAACCTGATCATTGCCCAGATGCTGTTTTTGAGCAATGAGGACGCCAAGAAGGATATTCACTTCTATATAAACTCGCCGGGCGGCTCGATCACGGCCGGGCTTGCGGTCTATGACACAATGCAGTTTTTGCGCTGCGACGTAGCCACTTATTGTGTCGGGCAGGCTGCGAGCATGGGCGCAGTCCTTCTGGCCGGGGGCAATGCCGAAAAGCGCTTCCTCCTGGCCAATAACAGGATCCTTTTGCACCAGCCGTTGATCACCGGACAATTGATCGGCCCTGCTACAGACCTTGATATAGAAGCCCAGGAGATATTGCGGCTTCGCGGCGCTCTGTATGAGCTACTGGCCAAGCATACGGGACAGTCGGCCGAAAAAGTCGAAAAAGACTGCGACCGCAATCTCTGGCTGAACGCCGCCGAGGCGATCGAATACGGCCTGGCCGACAGGGTGCTGCAGAAAGCACCAGAAATCGTAAGGGAGCCTGAACAGCAGGAGCAACAGGAGCAGGAATAATGAACACCTCACGCCGGGAATCCGAAAGCAAGTGCCAAGAACCGGAGTTGCGGATTCATCGCCCTGCGATGATAACTTTATCGACTTTGCTTTTCACTTCTTGCTTTTTGATTTTCTTTGCCGTGGGTTGTCAGCAGGAGAATAAAGGCACCGAGTTAACCTTGAGGATCGAGGAATTAACCGAGGAAAAGGCGCAGTTAAAGGAAAAGATCGAGCAATCTAAACAAGAAAATAAGCAGTTGAAGGAACAACTGCAGACGCTCTCGGGCCTGCCGGAAGACGCCAGACTCGAGAATATGTACAACGTCGAGAGGATAAAGCTGGGCAGGCTTTCCGGTTTTTTTGACAAAGACGATGACGGCAAGAGGGAGACGCTCATCGTCTATGTAACGCCGTATGATAAGGAAGGCGACGGAGTAAAGGCGACCGGCTCGATGAACGTACAGTTGTGGAATCTCAATAATCCCGAGCAGCAGGCCCTGCTCGGTGAGTGGAACGTTCCGCCCGAGGAACTCAAGAAAGTCTGGTTCAAGACGATTCTGGCGGTCAACTACAGGCTGACGTTCGACATATCCGACAAGGTGGAGGACTTTGACGAGCCACTGACGGCTAAAGTTGCGTTCACCGACTATCTCAGCGGAAGAGTTTTCAAAGATCAGCGCGTGATCGAGCCGAGATA
This sequence comes from uncultured Pirellulales bacterium, assembly GCA_964598225.1. Taxonomy (GTDB): domain Bacteria; phylum Planctomycetota; class Phycisphaerae; order Sedimentisphaerales; family Anaerobacaceae; genus SG8-4. Next base: position 80,554 of record CAZRBG010000003.1, on the reverse strand, counting down.
ACAAAGTCCGGGCCGCGGCACATTTGAAATGACCCTTGACTTGCCGCCTCATTTCTATCAAAATCCCCCCTACGAAGATTGTATGTGTTTAGCGTGGAAATAGCCAGCCCCATCGGTGATAAACGACAATCGTCGATGAGGCCGCCACCCATGTGAGCTGTCATTCCTGCGAAGGCAGGAATCCAGATGCTCGAGAACAAATGGATTCCTGCCTTCGCAGGAATGACAATCGCGCAGGAATGACACCGCTGGTCGCAAATTAAAGGCCTGGCTAAACACATATCTTTGATGTAATTCATCACAAATGCTGCTATAGAGGTGGACGATAATGGAAGTTCTAAAAAAGACTTACGACACGCCCAACGGTTCCGTGGAGGGCGTTCAGACCAAGTGGGACGGCTTCAACATTCTTTTGGTGACCGGAACGAAAGGTTTTCTGGCCTGCCCGGCTATCGACGTCGATGCCTGCGAACGCTACGGCGTAGCCGCAGCGCTGGTCGAGAGCACTCCCGACAATCCGATAGGCACTCTGGAGCGTTTCGCCGACCGTGCCGTAACGAAAGCAAACGACAAAGCCCGGAACCTTGGGATCACCGAAGGAATGGATGTAAAAGAAGCTTTCGCACTCATTGCCTGACGAAGCATGAGTTAGGCAAATTTTCCGGTATAAAGTGGAGATGACTATGAAAAGCGATATATCCCGCCGAGTATTCATTGTCGGTGCCGGCGCTGCCATGGCCGGTGCGGCAGCGTCCGTCGCATCTGAAAATTCGGGCCAAACCCGAGAGCCGTTTACTTACTGCCTCAACACAAGCACTATTCGCGGACAGAAACTCAGCCTGGACAAGGAGATAGAAATCGCCGCCAAGGCCGGGTACACCGGCATCGAACCCTGGGTCGGAAAAGTCAGAGACTACGCCGCCAATGGAGGCAGTTTGAAGGATATCCGCAGGCGGCTCGAAGATTCCGGGGTAACGGTCGAAAGCGCGATTGATTTCTCACGATGGATAGTCGACGACGATGCCGAACGTCAAAAGGGTGTGGAGCAGGTCAAGCGTGCCATGGACCTTCTGGCTCAGATTGGCGGCAAACGCATCGCCGCACCGCCGGCCGGGGCGACCAGGAAGCCGGGGCTGGACTTAATGGAAGCGGCCGAAAGGTATCGTGCGATATTGGAGTTGGGTGATGAGATGGGTGTGGTGCCACAGCTCGAAACCTGGGGCCCATCCGCGAATCTCCACCGGCTGGGAGAGGCGATGCTTGTTGTGATCGAAAGCGGGCATCCGAAGGCGTGTTATCTGCCCGACGTGTATCATACCTATAAAGGCGGCTCCGACTTTCACGGCTACAAACAGTTTAGCGCCCACACGGTTCAGGTTTTCCACATGAATGACTATCCGGCCGATCCGCCGCGAGAGACTATCAGCGACCGGGATCGCGTAATGCCGGGAGACGGCATCGCGCCTATTACACAGATACTTCGCGATATGATCGCAAACGGCAGCAAAGCGGTGTTGTCGCTGGAGCTGTTCAATCCGAAATATTGGAACCAGGATCCCCTGAAGGTTGCCAAGACCGGCCTGGAGAAGATGAAAGCTGAGGTAAAAAAAGCCATGCATGTGAGTTAGATGCCGATAGCGGCGAGACTCCGACTAAATTTGCGAGATGCCGGGTCTGGCCGTGGAAAGAGGGAAAACATGACAAGCAACAGATATAGAATTCTAATCATTTCTTTGGCAACGTGTTTGATTCCGGCGTTTGGCATTGATTGCTACGGAGAACTCAACGGCAGGCAGCAATCTCTGGAGGGCGTTAAATTATTGACCGTTCAGGTGAATTGTTCCAAACTGGCAAAAGAAGTGGGTCTGGATCGAGATGAGATCAGAAAGAGTATCACGGCGCAGCTTGAAGATGCAGGCATTAAGGTTGTACGCCCTGAGATTTGGTCTTCGCTGCCCGGCCGGTGCCGCTTAAGGGCTTCTATCAACGTCTATAAGCCTCCACACCTCGATACGCTGATATACAATCTGAAAGTCGAATTCGTGCAGGCTGTTACCCTTGCCAGGCTGCCGGAGACAAAAATGGACGCAACGACGTGGGACCGCATGTGGTTCACCCACGGGACCGAGAAGAGGCTCGCCGAATACGTGCCGCACAACCTTAAGGTCATGACCGCTTTGTTCATCAGGGATCACCACCGGGCTAATGCGACAGCAAATGAGAATGCCGATCCGGATAAAATCGACAAAAATCCACAAAAGTCAGCGGCTTCCGAAGTGGGATTTGTAGCATCGAAAAGCAGCGATGTATTCCACAAGTCCGACTGCCGCTGGGCGCAGAACATCTCCACCGACAATATTGTCAAATACGAGAGTAGAAAAGAAGCAATCGAAGCCGGCAAGAGGCCTTGCAAATGGTGTAAACCTTAAGTATGAGACTTCAATTCATTTGTTGCAAAGTGTTGCAGAGAGAGGCGTATTATTGCGCCGCCCGCTCGACGAATGTAGTCGACGTGGTGCTGATGCCGCAGGGCCTGCACGACACGCCGGACGAACTCCGCAGGCAGGTGCAGAAGGCCCTGGACAACAGTCTGGATATCCAGGGGCGTTCTTATGACGCCTCGCTGCTCGGCTACGGCCTTTGCAGCAACGGCATCGTAGGACTCTCAGCGGAGATCCCCATTGTTGTGCCGCGAGGCCACGACTGCATAACGCTTTTGCTGGGCTCGAAAGAAAAATATAAGGACTACTTCGATTCCCACAAGGGGATTTACTGGTACAGCACCGGCTGGATCGAGGCGGGAAAACAACCGAGCCGGGAGCGATACGAGAGGCTGCTCGCCGAATACAAAGAGAAATACGGCGAAGACAACGCACAATATCTGATGGAGGTAGAGCAGGACTGGATAACCCAGTACAACTGGGCAACGTACATCGATTGGGGGCTCGCCAATACGGACAGGTACAGAGAGTACGCCAGGAAATGCGCCGAGTTTCTCAAATGGAATTTCCACGAGCTGAAAGGCGATCCGGTCCTGATGCAGCGGCTGCTCGACGGCGACTGGGAAGAAAGCGATTTTTTGGTCGTCGAACCGGGCCGGAGAATCAGCGACGACCTTACCAACAAAGGCATAATAAAGGCTCAGTAGAACACCGGGTTGTGGATACTATTACCATAGTCATAATAGCCGTCGGATTAGCGATGGATGCGTTTGTCGTCTCGATCATCAGCGGCAGCACCTACAAACAACTGCACATCAGGCACGCTTTTAGAATGGCCCTTTTTTTCGGCGCTTTCCAGGCGATCATGCCGCTGATGGGCTCTCTGGCCGGCATGACGGTGAGAAATTACATACGGCACTGGGACCACTGGATTGCCTTCGGTCTTCTGGCCGCAGTCGGAGCAAAGATGATCTACGGGTCATTCAAGATAAAATCCGAAGGTCAAAACTCCGATCCGTCAAATATTATCGTCCTGCTGGTCCTGTCGGTGGCGACCAGTATCGACGCGCTGGCAGTAGGCATAACCCTTTCGCTCATTGCCGGTTCCATAATCGCCGCAGTGAGCATTATAGGCCTTATAACATTCGCCCTGTCTTATCTCGGTGTTCAGATAGGCAAGCGTTTCGGGCATTTCTTCGAGAGCGGAATCGAAGCTTTCGGCGGCGTAGTTCTCATCGCCATCGGCACAAAAATTCTTATTGAGCACCTTTTTTTCTAAACAGACGTTGCGGTTTGTTTGAAAATCATTATAATTACGAAGTAGTTTCACCGGCCCTGCCATAGTGTAAAAAGGCCGGTTGATTTGTAATTTGAGACTGGTGTTTAGAATGGCTTGCAAAGTATATTTTATCAAGGCTTGTCGCGATGACGGAGAACGGGCGATTTCCCAAAAGGCTCGCGCTTTATTCAAGGCGGGAGGTTTTGCGGAATGTTTCAGGGAAAACGATCTGACGGCCTTAAAGGTACACGTCGGCGAGGCAAAAAACACAACGTATATAAAGGCTCCGTGCTTAAAAGGGCTTGCCGAACAACTGCTCGATTTGAAAACCAGGCCCTTTGTCACGGATACCACAACGTTGTACGTCGGGCGAAGGCACAACGCGGTAGATCACGCCGAACTGGCCGCCGAGCATGGCTTCGATATGGAGGGATTGGGAATACCGTGGATTCCGCCGGATGGGTTGTCGGGCAGTTCGGCCGAAATGGTCGAGATTAACGGCCAAATCCACAAAGAAGTTGCCATTGCGCACGGGATCACGAGGTGCCAGTCGATTCTCTCAGCCGCGCATTTCACCGGCCACATCGCCACTGGTCTCGGCGCCACGATCAAGACCATAGGTATGGGCTGCGCGAGCAAACAGGGCAAAATGACACAGCACGCAGCCCTGAAGCTCCACATAGGCGACGACTGCAAGGCCTGCGGCCTCTGCGCCGAATACTGCCCCGCCGATGCCATTACACTGGACGAGGTTAAGGCGCACATCGACCAGGACAAGTGCATCGGCTGCGCCGAATGCCTGGCGATGTGCAGAACCGGCGCGGTCGAGTGCGATTGGGGCCGGGAAACGGAAGTCATTCAAAAGAGTATGGCCGAACATGCTCTCGGCGCGCTGAAAGGCAAAGAAGGCAGAGCGGCGTTTTTCAACTTCGTCCTTTCGGTAACGAAGGACTGCGATTGTTTCAACACGCCGAGAATGCCGGATATAGTCGAAGACATCGGCATACTCGCTTCGACCGACGCGGTGGCGGTCGATGCAGCAGCGCTGAATATGGTCGAGGAAAAGACCGGTAACACGCTCGCAGCGCTGATAAAAAACAAGCAGCTCGATCCGTGGTGTCAGATCGGCCACGCCGAAAGCGTGGGTCTGGGAAGCAGCACGTATGAGCTGGTGAAAGTAGATTAGCAGATAAAATTAGAAAAGGAGATTTGCTATGTCACTGGGACAAATATTAAGACAAAAACGCGAGGAAATGGGTTACACGCTGGACGAAGTCAGCAATCGGATAGGATTCTCCAAGCCTTATCTCTCGACGATAGAAACCGGCAAGGTGAAGAATCCGCCGAGCGACGACGTGCTTACCAAGCTTGAAAAAACGCTCGAATTTAAACCGGGAACGCTCCTGTACCTCGGCCACATGGAAGGCCTTCCCGCCGACATCCGGAAGGAGTGGGAAGCGCTTCATTCGGAGAACCAGAAGTGGCGCGAGGCGGCCAAGGACCTGATGGAAAAGAAAATGAGCCCCGCCCAGGTCAAGAGATTTCTGTCCAAGAGAAAGTTGAAAACCCGGCAGAGAAAGAAGTCGATACCCGCCGGCCGTCAGGTGCCCGTTATAAACAGAGTACAGGCCGGGTATCCGAGGGATTTCGACGACATGGACTACCCCGTCGGCATCGCCGACGATTACATTCGCTGTCCCGACGTACACGATCCGAACGCCTTCGCAGTTCGAGTGGTGGGCGATTCGATGGAGCCCAGATTCAGAGAGAACGACATCGTTGTGTTTTCACCGGCGTCGGAAGTAAAAAACGGCGACGACTGTTTCGTCCGCTTCTCGATGCCGCACGAGACGACTTTCAAGAGGGTGTTTTTCGAGAAGAACAAGAATGTCCGCCTGCAGCCGATAAATCAAAAGTACCCTCCGCAGATCGTGGAAGGCAAACGCATCAACGGCATCTATAAAGCCATCATCAAGCACGAAGTCCTGTAAAACAAAATTTCCTCAACAGCTAACCTGGCTCGCCACCGTCGCAATGGCGAGCCAGGTGACACTACACTCCCGGGGTGTGCACCGCACACCGTCGATTGCCCTGTGAGTGCACAGTAGCCTCTCTATCTTTCCTTGAAAGTCCTTCCCAGGTAGTATACCATCCAGATCGTTCGGCGAGCGGGGATTAAAGTAACTTTAACGGGGCCTGAAAAATGAGAATGCTGAGGCTTGTCGGCGTACCGAGGCACAAAACTCCCGGTCAAATACCATGATATGCTTCGGGATATGGAAGTTCTTGAGGAAACCTGCGACCAGAATGAGGCCCAAATATCTCGGCGTCATCCGAATGAACCATAAAACTGCCCTCTTTTTGCCGTTTTTGGGCCTATAAGAGCAAACGGACTGTCTGAGTCCGGTAATTTTCCTTGACGCGGGGATGTTAAATATGATATAAGTACAATTAGGTTTGCTATAGACCGTTCGGCTCGACCCGGCGAAAATTCGAAATAATCGCTGTTATTATGGGGTGTTAGATAGTACATATTAGCGAGGAACGGAGAAAGGGCGTGATGCGTGGCCGCACTTAAGAATCTCAAGATAATCGTCGATAAAGACGGCTAAGGTATAGGTCTCTAATTATATTGTTATCGGTCGTCGTTGTAAATCCAGGTTTATATAAGGAGGACAATCATGCGTGGACAGCAAAGGTACGCAAAGTACTTCGACTCGGGGTAGTCTGCCGTCCAAATCCCGGCAGACAAGGTGCAGGCAATTGAAGTTAAGTCGCAAAACGACGAAATGTAAGGAGCAAGTATTATGAAAAGTAAGATAGTATGGCTGACCGCAATTTCCATAGTGTTTATGGGATTCGGTCTTAGCCGGGGACAGGAAGCGGAAAACCTGCTGGAAAATGGTGGGTTTGAAAACGGCGATATGACGGGGTGGAATATTTACGGCGGCCATGAGGCGGAAGTGGTTACTGAATTGACGGGCGCAGCAGTTCCCGAAGACCCAATCGAGGGCATGCACGCTCTGCATATTACAGTTCCCTCGGCGGGCACGAATTTCTGGGACGTCGGTCTGCAGCACCAGGGACATGTTTTCGAAAGCGGCAAGAAATACACTCTTTCCGCCTTCCTCAAGAGCAAGTCGGGTGAGCTGAACATAAACTTCAAGCCGGAATTGGGACAGGACCCGTGGACGGGATACGGCTCACAGGCCTTTACCATGACCGAGGAATGGACCGAATTCAGCGTTACAACACCTGTCTTTACCGAAGACGTGTCGCCCGGGACTATTACATTCCATATCGCTTACGATGAAGGTGATTTCTGGATCGATGGCGTCCGATGGTACGAGGGCGATTATGTTCCCGCTGCTTTCAAGCCGGTAGTTGAGGCTACCGAGCCCAATCCTGAAGACGGAGCAACCGACGTGCCGCAGGATGTGATTCTGAGCTGGACTCCCAGCTCGCAGGCGGCCGCACATGATGTCTATTTCGGCGAGTCATTCGACGACGTTAATAACGCCCCGACAATGAATACGCTGGATATGCTCAGGAGCGACGATCAGCAGGAAACCTTTTACGACCCCGAAGGTCTTCTCGATTTCGGCAAGAAATATTTCTGGCGGATCGACGAAGTAAACGCTCCGCCGGACTCGACCGCCTTCAAAGGCCCCGTCTGGAGCTTTACGGTCGAGAACTTTGCGTATCCGATCACGAACATTTCGGCAACAGCATCGAGCGAGAACAAGCCCGAGATGGCAGCCGATAACACTGTCAATGGCTCCGGGCTCGACGGTGATCTGCACTCGACTGACGCCGAAGAAATGTGGCTTAGCCATCGCGACGGTGAGCAGCCAACGTGGATAGAATTCGAGTTCGACCAACCCTACGAGCTTTACGAGTTATGGGTCTGGAACCAGAACCAGGTGATCGAAGAAAACATCGGGTTTGGCGTCAAGGACGTTACAATCGAACATTCGCTTGACGGCGTCACGTGGACGACGCTGGGTGATTTTGAGATTGCCCAGGCGCCGGGCGAGCCGGACAATCCTCACGATGACACCATCGACCTGAGCGGCGTATATGCACAGTATGTCAGAATGACCATTCACAGCAACTGGGTCGGCTTACTGCAGCAATACGGTTTAAGCGAAGTTCGATTCTACTACGTGCCGGTCGAGGCGAACGATCCCACTCCGGCAGCGGGCGATTCGGACGTGCCGCTGGATGTTACGCTTGATTGGCGCGCCGGACGTGAGGCCGTTACACACGAAGTATACTTCAGCAAAGACGAGGCCGAGGTCGTAGACGGAACCGCCCTTGCAGGTACGGTAAGCGAAAGCCGCTTCCAGCCGGGAACTCTCGAGTACGGCCAGGTATATTACTGGAAAGTCAACGAGGTCAACGAAGACGCCCCCGTCCCGGTAAGGGAAGGCGAGGTCTGGCAATTCTCGACCGTCGAGAACCTTATTGTCGAGGACTTCGAGAGCTATACGGACGACGATGCCAACGGTGAGGCCATCTGGCAGACCTGGATCGACGGCTTTGACAATCCTCAAAACGGCTCGCAGGTAGGCTACCTCGTTCCTCCGTACGCCGAGCAGTCAATTGTCTTTAGCGGCCGGCAGTCGATGCCGTTCTTCTATGACAACAGCCCCGGCGGCGCAAACTTTTCCGAGGCAACCCGAACGTTTGATCAGGCTCGGGACTGGACTACCGGCGGCGTTTCACAGTTGTCGCTTTGGTATCAAGGTTTTCCCGCCTCGCTCGGCAGCTTTGTCCAGGCCGGCGGGACAATAACGATGACCGGCTCCGGCTCCGACATCTGGGGCAATTCCGACGAGTTCCACTTTGCGTATAAAACGCTCACAGGACCGGGAACTATCGTCGCCAGGGTACAGAGCGTCGACAACACCGATCCGTGGGCTAAGGCCGGCGTTATGATCCGCGAGACTCTCGATCCGGATTCGAAACACGCATTCGGATGCGTCACTCCGGAAAACGGCGTCGCTTCGCAGGGCCGGATCGATACCGGTAGCAGCAGCTTCAACACAGCCGAAGGCGGAATTACCGCTCCTCACTGGGTGAAGCTCGAACGCAGCATTTCCGGTGTGTTTACGGTTTCGCATTCGACCAACGGTTCGAGCTGGACGCAGGTGTCAGGCGCGAGCCCGGCAAATATCCAGATGGCTTCGACCGTCTACATCGGGCTTGCAGTGACGTCGCATAATGCGGATGCTACATGCGAGGCGGTGTTTACCGATGTTACCACCACCGGCAACGTCACCGGACAGTGGGCCAACCAGGATATAGGCATAGCGTCTAACGATCCTGAGCCGCTCTACATGGCTCTGACGGACAGTGCGGGCAACACCGGCATCGTCGAGAATGAAGACCCGGCGGCGGCGCAGGCCAGTGAGTGGACACCATGGCCGGTCGATCTTGCCGCTTTCGCGGATCAGGGCGTGAATATCGGCGCCGTCAAGGAGATTACCCTTGGCGCCGGCAGCCGCACCGCCCCGACGGCAGGCGGCTCGGGTAAGCTGTTCTTCGACGACATCGCAATCGGCAATCCCGTAGAATTAGGCGAGCCGATGAATCTGCTCACCAACGGCGGCTTCGAGGACGGCGTTCTCGAACCCTGGGGCTTCTGGGGCGATGCCTCGGCCGAGATAGTTCAGGAGCTTACAGGTGCAGCAGTTCCCGAGGAACCGGCTGAAGGTGACTCGTGTCTGCATATTACAGTTAATTCGGCTGGCGCCAACGACTGGGATTACGGCCTGAACCAAGGAGGCTTCGCCTTCGAGGCCGGCAAGAGATATACTATCTCGGTATTTCTCAAGACCGGGGAAGGCGAGCAGGATATCCGCATCAAACCGGAACTGGCGGCAAGTCCGTGGACCGGGTTCAACGAGCAGGTCATTACTATGACCGATACGTGGACCGAGTACCATGTGACAACTCCCGTTTTCGGCGAGGATACGAGTCCTGCGAGTGTCACCTTCCACCTGGCCTTTGCGCCGGGCGAGTTTTACGTCGACGGCGTCAAATTCTACGAAGGAGACTACGTCCAGAGCAACTGAGATCAATTGACTGATGACGATTGACCATTGACTATTAGCTCGAATTCGTCAGCTTGACACGAGAGCTCTTTTCAATTCGATAGTCAATATTAAACAGTCAATCACAAACCGGGCCTGTGCTGATCGATTTCGGTACAGGCCCTTTTTCTTTGAGCTATATGAACTGAATTCACATTCGCTTTACAGGCTCCGCCCGTGGAAGTGTGACTAATTTTCGGGCGATGCATAACCCTTTTATAGAGTATTGCACTCTTTGTTATTCCAAGCGCGGCCGAGGAACCCGGCTAGCGATCTTGGGAGCTTTTCGGTTCGGAACCAGATTCCTCCACGAAGTGATGCTGCGCATCTCTTTGGTCGGAATGACAAAATATCGCCTGCCGGACAATTCAGGCACACTTGCTCGCAGCCCGTACATCTTGAAGAGATTTTGCTTGACCAGTGGACAGCAGATATGGTAGAAATAAGGGGGTGGTTAGCCCGTATGTATTGCTTTCATAGATCGTCGGCAAGGTATGTCAGACCGTAGACCGGGTACCATTACCCGGGTCACATGATGTTCGATAACAAAGTTATAAAGGAGGTGTGCCATGAGTTGTAGATTTTCTCTTTTGATGTCATTTGTTTTACTGATGAGTGTCTTCGTCGGCACCGCGAATGCCGATACGACGTCGGACCTCATATCGCACTGGAGGCTCGACGACGGCAGTGGAACCACGGCCAAAGACAGCGCTGGCGTCAATGATGGAACGCTGAAGGGTGACGCCGCGTGGACGGTGGGCTGGGTCGGCGGCGCCGTCGAGCTTGACGGCGATGACGATTACGTGGACTGCGGAGAAGGAACCGTATTCAACACGGTCTGCCGCGACGTCATCACGCTCGCCGCGTGGGTCAAGGCCGATCCGGCTCTCGGCCCCGATTGGGGCGGAATCATCTGTAGAGGCTATGGCCTCCTTTTCGGCGACGTTTCACCCTACGATACGTTTGCAATTTACTATCACAGGTCGAATAACAGGCTGGGCTTCAAGACCAACAGCACTTCGCCCGACTGGTTGGCGTCGCCAAATGGATCGGCGGCCAGTGTCTTCGACGGCGGATGGCATCATGTTGCCGCCGTGTACGACGGGGCCGAGAAGGTGATCTATGTTGATGGCGCCGAGATTGTCCGGGAAGCGGCGACGGGTGAGATCGGCATCGGCGAGGGCACCGGGCGTGTGCTTCTCGGCGGCGGCAGAGACGCCGAGCCGATGGTCATCGAATTCGGCGGCCTCATCGACGAAGCCCGAATCTACGACCGGGCGCTTACGCCGGACGAGGTTGTTGCGGTGATGGAAAATATTGAGAGTATGCCGTACGCAAGGGGACCGAATCCGCCTGATGGATCGATGCACATGGAAACCTGGGCGACCCTGACCTGGTCCGCCGGAGACCATGCCGTTTCCCACGATGTCTATATCAGCGACAATCTCGATCAAGTCAAAGAAGGAGTTGCTGAGGCCTTCGCGGGCAACCAGATAGATACCCAGCTAATAGTCGGTTTTCCCGGATATCCCATCCCGGGCGGCCTCGTTCCCGGCACGACTTACTACTGGCGGGTCGACGAGGTCAATGAGGCCGATCCTAACAGTCCCTGGATAGGCGATGTCTGGAGCTTTTCGCTTCCGCCCAAAACGGCTTACAATCCCGACCCGGCGGACGGCGCAGAATTCGTAGACCTCGACGCTACTCTGAGCTGGACGGGCGGCTACGGAGCGAAGCTGCATACGCTCTATATCGGCGATAACTATGACGACGTCAACGATGCAACAGCAGCGGATGGAACGCCTCTGGGAACGGTAAGCTACGAGCCGGGTACTCTCGAAGGCGAGAAAGCCTACTACTGGCGGGTCGATGAGTTTGACGGCACGGAGACCTACAAAGGGGACGTCTGGGCATTCACGACTCCGGGCGCCGTTGGCAACCCCGTGCCGGCAAACGGTGCGACGGACGTTCAGATGAACACCGTTCTGAGCTGGACCGCAGCCGAAAACGCCACCTCGCACGAGCTGTACTTCGGCACAGATGCAGAAGCCGTCAGAAACGCAACGACCGCCTCGCCTGAATACGCAGGCCCCAGAGCGCTCGGCGCGGTGAATTACGATCCCGGAGGACTCGAATGGGATAGCAGCTATGCCTGGCGCGTCGATGAAGTCTATCCGACCGGCACGGTCAAAGGTCTGGTATGGACCTTCACGACGGCTGATTTCATTCTCGTGGACGATTTCGAGGCCTACAACGACATCGAGCCGCCAGATCCCGCGAGCAACACGATTTATTCCAGTTGGATAGACGGCTACCAGGTGCCGACCAACGGCGCGATCACAGCCAACGAATTCCCGCCGTATGCCGAACAGGCTATCTTTCACGGCGGCGATCAGTCGATGAAGTACCTCTACGATACGAACCAAAAGATTTCCGAGTCGACTCTGACACTGGATTATCCGAAAGACTGGACGGAAGGAGGCGTCTCAACATTGTCGCTTTGGTTCAGAGGTGCTTCGGCTAACGCCGCTGAGCGAATGTTCGTGGCTCTGAATGACAATGCGGCAGTCTATCGCGATGATCCGGCCGCGACGCAGATTAATGACTGGACTGAGTGGATGATCGACCTGCAAAAATTCGCCGATCAGGGCGTGAATCTTCCCAATGTCAATACAATCACGATCGGTTTCGGCACAAAAGACACCCCGGCGGCAGGCGGCACCGGCACGGTCTATTTCGACGACATTCGCCTGTATCGGTAAAACAAGAAATATTTCGACTCTTCATCCGACAACAGTTATATGTAGTGAAAAAGGAGTCGAATGAAGGGAAATCGGAATGAATCGACGTTTTTTGTTTTGCTCGACAGCAGCGTTCGGCTCTGTCCTCGCCATAGCTTCCTGCCGAACGCGGCAGGAAGGCCCGGCACTTTCAGACGGGCAGGGTCCAAAAACGATCACGATTAACCTGCCGGATTCTGGCACGCGCCGGGTGATGCGAGGCGGAAGCTGGTGGAGTCACGCCCTGCACCTCCGCTCAGCCGACCGCCCCGGAATCCCGCCCGACAACAGCGAATACACCTACATCATAGGCCTGCGCCTCGTAAGATTATATCCCTAAGCCCGTCGTTAGTAGTGACGCCGTAAGGCGTTTTTCTTCAATTCCTATCACGCCTTGACACTTGAGGCAGCGCTTCGTAACATAGAAATAATAAAGACGACAAAGTATAGAGTTTTGTCCACAAGACAAAGATATTTTTCAGGAATAATAAGATGTTGAAGATTCACAAAAGCGTTGTGCTCGACGAGAATCAGAAACCTACGGCCATTCAAATACCGATTGCGGAATTTGAGCGTCTGGAAGAGATAATAGAGAATTATGGATTGGCAAAACTGATGGATGAGGTAAAAGATGATGAGCGGCTCTCTGTCGAGGACGCAAAAGGCTATTATCAGTCATTGAAATAGAATGTGGAAAGTCGAATACACAAAACGCTTCCTAAAGGAACTTTCCAAATTACCCCAAAAGATACAGGGTAAGGCTGAAAAAATAGTCTTCGAAGAGCTATCATCTACAAATCCATTTGGTCTCGGCTACGTCGAGCGTATGACCGGCTATCCCGACAAATACGAGATCCGCGTCGGGAGCTACAGAATCGGCATTACAGTAGACAAGACCAATAAGCTGTTGATTTGTCAACGGATCGTGCATCGTAAAGACATTTACAGAGTATTTCCATAATTAGATCACCTTTTAGCCTTTTAGCCTTTTAGGATCCTTTCCGCGCCAATGCTCTCCGCAGGATGGCCAAGCCATTACGAGCACACTACAAACGGAGAATCGCAGGATGGGCAACAAGCCTGCCCTGAGCGAAGCCGAATGGGTTGCCCATGCTGTCTGCTAAACAAGGAATCCCGGCAAGCCGGGAGGCTGTTCTCATTTCATCACCCCCCAACTTGGTCCTGCCCCTTCAACTGCGTTCAGGGCAGGCTCTGAGCTTGTCGAACGGGGCATGCTTCACTCACTGCGGCGGTTGTCGGTGGCAACCCCACCGTAGCTTATGCTTATGTCAAGGGCCTGGCTCCCAGACCAAGGCTGAAAGGCGAGGGCCATAGGTTGGGTCTTTTCTGAGATAACGGAACGCGCTACGATCTTGTGCGATCCGTCTAATAGTCCTTTTGTCGATAGCGATGGCGCGTTCCAATAAGCTAATCGCTTCCTCAAAGAATTCTCTCGAAGTAAAACGTTTTGGATTCTTTCGTGTAAGAAAACAAAGTGTACGGGCCTTACCGAACAGTGCTTCGGCATAGTCTGGCCTGAGCTCTATCGCACGGTTGAACGCAGCAAGTGCCTCTTCATCATTACCAAGCCGGCCAAGAGTAAAACCACGGTCATAATGTGCTTGAGCGTATTCTGGTTTGAGCCTTATGGCATGATCATACGCATTGAGGGCCTGCTTTAACCGATTCCTGTCGTATCCCCTGATACTGTTAAGCACAAATCCACGGGCTACATAAGCCTCGGCTAATTCAGGGCGGAGTCGCAATGCAACGTCTACAGACTGAAGGGCTTCATCGTGACGACCAAGGTTTGCAAGAGTTCTACCGCGACCATAATGCCCCACTGCGCTATCAGGATGCAGTTCAATAGCACGGTCGAAATCGGCAAGGGACTCCTCAAAACGTTCTTTGCGGGCCAGTGTCTGCCCCCTATTCATGTAGGCCTCGGCGTAGTCGGGGCGTAACTCGATAGCCCGGTCAAAATCGGCAAGGGACTCCTCAAAGCGTTCCATTCGAGCCAAAGTAATAGCTCTGTTCATGTAGGCTTCAGCGTAATCGGGACGCAACTCGATGGCGCGTCCGAAATCTGCCAACGACTCCTCAAAACGTTCTTTGCGGGCCAGTGTCTGCCCCCTATTCATGTAGGCTTCGGCGTAGTTGGGGCGTAACTCGATAGCCCGGTCAAAATCGCTAAGGGACTCCTCAAAACGTTCTTTGCGGACCAGTGTCTGACCCCTGTTCATGTAGGCCTCGGCGTAGTTGGGGCGTAACTCGATAGCCCGGTCAAAATCGGCAAGGGACTCCT
>CAZRBG010000003.1:0-65551 GCA_964598225.1 uncultured Pirellulales bacterium | reverse complement strand
GAGCCAAAGTAATAGCTCTGTTCATGTAGGCTTCAGCGTAATCGGGACGCAACTCAATTGCGCGATCGAAAATAACAAGCGCATCGTCGAATGCTCCCTGTCTCGCAAGGGAGACCCCAAGGACAAGGTTTCTTTGTTCAGGTACAGCACCTAAGACAGACGCAGTCTGCCAGTCTTTGGATGCTGCCTCTCGATACTCTAGACCCATGTGGGAAAAAGTCCGGGCACGGTTCACATATGCCAACGCATAATCGCGCTTGAGTTCTATTGCACGATTAAATGATTGCACAGCCTCCAAATAGCGCTTCAAGTTTGCTAGTGTCTGACCTCGATACATGTAGGCCTCGGCATAGTCGGGACTTAACTTTATGGCGCTATCAAAATCCGCTAAAGAGTCCTCAAAGCACTCCATGCGGGCAAGCGTAATGCCCCGGTTCAAATAGGCCTCTGGATAGTCGGGACGGAGTTTAAGTGCTTTCTTGTATGCAATTAGTGCCTCATCAAATGCACCTTGGCGTGAGAGAGTAATTCCCATGTTCATGTAAGCGTAGTAACTCTTGGGTCGAAGGCCGAGGGCGGTGCTGAATTCCTGCGCAGATTCCTTGAACCGGTGCAATCGCGCGAGAACAATGGCTCGGTTCGTATGTGCATCGTCGTAGTCCGGACGGAGTTCCAGGGCACGCTGAACCGCGTTAAGTGCACTCGAGAGTTCTCCACAGCAGGAGAGGATATAGCTTCTATTGTTATGTGCCTCTGCAAAGTCCGGTTGAAGTTCTAGAGCCCGTGCATTTGCTTTAAGTGCCTCCTCAAATTTACCGAGACGAGCAAGGGTGTACCCTTTGTTGAAACTGGCAATGGCATGTTCAGGATCCACACTCAGAATTCCATCGAACACTTGGAGACTACGGATAAAATCGCCACGCTGACGATGGCCATGGGCTAGGTATAGAAGTGCTTCAACATCACGGTCCTTCTCCAAAGCCTGCGCTAAGTTATCCCATCGTTCCTCTTCTGGATCATGGCCTTCTGAGTACGAAACTGCGTACACGAGGTAACCAAAGTGAGGATGAATAGTCTGCCTAGTTGGTTGCTCTAGTAGAAAGAACTGCTCCCATAGGTTCCTGAGAATAACCTCTGTTGAATTCTGATCTATTTTACGGCGGAATACAACCCTAAGGACAGACTGAAGACGCTGAACCGTGAGGGGGATTCCGCTGACATCTAGCAGTTTTAAGGCTCGCAAGCTATCTTTACCCGGTTCGGGTACTTTGCGAAATCTCTCTTTCATTACTCGCGTGCCAGCTCTCATCGTGATGTCACCTGGATGAGGGAATTTCCGCACGTCATTCTCATCTAAAGTAATGCCCGCGGTTGCCCCTAACTTGATCCTTGCTGCACTCGTTAAGGGACACAAGCGTATTTTTGGCAATCTTTCAAAGAATCGCGTGACGTGATTTCCATGACCAGCCACAACTGCTGTGTAGGCACCACCATCCCGACAGGTACCAACTACTGCGTAACGACGTTTGGTGCCTTCGGCTACCCGCTGCACAAAAAGTTCAAGATTGTAGTTGGACAAAGCTAATGGTGCTATATTATCTACAATGATCACAACTTTTCGTCTCCTTAAAAGAGCAAAGGTACTTTTATCGGGCACAGGCTTTGAATCGTCCGGGCTCACTACAATGTAACCTCTCAGCCTACGCACAACATGGAAGAGGGTAAGCGTTTTTCCTGCGTAGAGATGGTCAAGAAAAATGAAACCTCGGCCATCTCGTATAAGTTGTTGCAAATCCTTTTCCGTGAATTCACGCTTCATATGAGCTTCTTCGTCGGTAGAATCTGTATCCTCTATCATCTTCCGAGGGAAATACGTACCAAAGAAAGGACGTTCTTCTCGGTGCGTCTCCTGCCCTTCATCGTCATTTGGGCAAGATTTTCGAAATCGGAAATCTGAAAGGCTGAGTTCTTCGGCGCGCGAATATAGGCCAAAGGCAACCCGAAGGCGGCGTTTATTTTCTCTTTGCATATGTCCAACCCGGGCCAAAAAATACAGGACAAGACATAATCCAATAGCAAGCATCAAGAAGTTTAGGTGATCATCAATGAATTTTGCAGTTGGTTTCAGGGTTTTAAGGTCGTAACTTCCTGTGATGTACGCCGCGAGCAGACTGAGTAAGAGCCCTAACAATACTACCGATACAAACCATTTGAGTTTAGGATAAAGTAATGCAAAGAGGAACAAAAACCAAGTGACCAATTGAACTAAGGCAGTTGACGCAAGCTGGGCTATGGTCTGGAGCTTCTTATGTGTTTTCTGAACCTCACCCGCGGTAGTCGTGCCTATTTCGCTCTTGGATCTATGTTTTTTCGCTTCTGGCATATGATTCTCCCGTGAGATACCACAAACCACTCTGCTCAGCATCCGTAAAAAACATTTTATCAAAGTTGATCCTGTTTGTCAGGCATTTTTCGGTAAGGTAAAAAGGATGGAATACAGAATGATGAAATAGCAGAATGTAATAGCTTTTTCATCTTGCCCCACCTCACCACCAGAAGCAGGGGTTGCTGTAACGTTGCCAGAACCAGCGGTGTTTCATTTCTTTGAAGTGTCGCCATTCTACGTGGCCGTCTACGAAGAGGATGTTTCCGCCGGTTGGCCTCGAGTTCTTGAGGTGGTTCGATCTGTCGTAGACTTGCCAACGGGACCAGCAGCCGCCGGTTGCTTTGGAGAAATCGGCCGTTTGCCTGTCCGGGCCGTTGCTGGCGGTTACGTCGGCGATAAGCTCGACATTGGCCGGGGCGCTCTTGGTTGCGGTGACGGACCGGACCCATTCCTTTGGTGCGCTGCCGTCGGGGCTCATGGGCGGATTCTGCCTGCCGCTTTGCGTGTCGATGAACCAGAAGTAACCCATGATGCGATGGTAGTTCCTGCGGGTCGATTCGGCCTTCGGCTCCGGCGGCGGATTGCTCTCGGATGTGCCGGCGGGGAAATTCTCGCCGTAGCGCCAGAAGATGATGTCGTCTCTCTGCGGCCAGGACGGGCAGTAGAAGATATGCCGGTCGAAGGCGCCGGATTCCAGGATGATGTCCGTCGTCCAGTACGAGACGTCGAACAGCCAGCGGTCGACCACGTTCAGAGGCAGCTTGCCATCGTAGTCGTTGGCGTACAGGAACAGGCCGAGGCCAGTGTTCTTTTCGTTCTGGGCGCAGACGGCACGACGGCCCTGCTCGCGAACCGCCCGCAACGCGGGCATGAGAATGCTAAGCAAAAGCGCGATGATAGCGATAACTACCAGAAGCTCGATCAGTGTGAATCCTCTTTTTTTGTCCATTGCTGTCCTCCGGCATTATACCACAAGCTTTACCTGACTTGCTTCGATTCTACCATTTCTGCGGCGAACAATCAAGAACGAGGCACGGGAATGATGGACGAGTGACGAAAGGACGATGGACGACCTAATTCTCGTCCCTCGTCAATCGTCCCTCGTCAATCGTCCCTCGGGGAGTATCAGCCTGTGAGCAGCTCGAATTCTTCTATGCTGAGCGATTGCCGCAGCTTTTGCAGGGCGAGCAGCTCGATCTGGCGGACGCGCTCCTTACTCAGGCCGAGTTCCTCGCCGATCTGCTTGAGCGTTTTGGTCTTCTTGCGGATCGGCGTTCCGATCAAGCCGAAACGATTGATGATTACGTGCCGCTCGCGCTCGGTCAACTCGTCCTCGATCACTCGCGTCAGGCTGCGGTGCGCCTTTTCCATGGCCTCGAAGTCCACGGCGTCGCCGCTTCTGAAATCGCGATGGGCTCTCTCCAGCGAGGCGGTGGAAACCTTACCGAGCCGGTCTCTTTGCTCGGGAATCTTGCGGGCGAAATCCTTGGTTATGATCCACGAGGCGAACGTTGCGAATCGGAAGCCCCGCGTATAGTCGAATTTCTCGACCGCCCGCATCAGCGAAACATTTCCCTCGCCGACCAGATCGAGCAGTTGCGTGCTGTCGCTCGTGTGCCTGCGTGCGATGCCGACAACAAGCCGCAAATTGGCCTCGATTATGGTCCGCTTTATCTCTTCGGCCCGTTTCAGGTAGCCTTCGGCCTGTCGGAGCTTCGCGCCGGAAATTTTCGCGCCCTTGAGATCGGCCCGGATTCGGCACACGAGAAATTTGAGGTAGTTGTATTGCCGAAACAATTCGACCTCCCGCTCTCTGTTCAGAACGGGCAGGTCTCTTATGGCTTGCAGGTACCTCGCCAGAGAACCGCCGGCCAGACTCGCCGGTTCGATGTTCTTACGGATCGAAGGCTCCTTATGCTCGACCGGCCCGGCCAGGATTCGCTGCTCGGCATCATCTTCGAGAAACTCGTCGCTGGGGACAAACTCGATCTTTTTCGCCTTTAGCGATTTTGCCCTTCGCTGATTGATGATGCGATATATCGAACTTTTGTTGCGCTTGAAACGCTTCATCAGCTCTTTAACACTGCAGCCCTGCCTGTAGAGCCTGTATATTTCGGCGGCCTGCTCCGGCTCGATGGCGCCGCCGGTTTTCTTGATCTCGGCTTTGCCCGGATTCGCGTTTTCATACTTGAGCAGAGTGTATCTCACCGTCTCCGGCACCCTGCCGGTTTTGGCGCAGATTTTTTCTATAATCTGATGCCGAGAAAGACTTTCGTCGGCACTGAGCTTCTCGGCCTGTCTGATGATTTGCTGTTTCTGCTTTTTGGTGAGCCTGTCAAAGCCCCTGGCCCTGTTGACGAGTTCGGGACTTGCCTCGATGAAGTCATCAACCTTCGACTGAGGGAAGCCGAGGCGCCTGACGCCGTCGGGGAAGATGTACTTTCGCGGAATAAGGCCTCGTTTTCGCCAGCGATAGAGAGTTTTCGTCGAAACACCCATTGTCTCAGCAAGTTCACTGACGGTAAATATCTTCTCAGCTTGTTCTGTGACGGGACGGGCGAGCTTGCCGCCAAGTTTGGAAATGAAAATCCGCAGATCTTCCAGGAGTTGGTCACCCTTTATAAGTTCTCCTCCGTCCGGGTTCTTGAGGTTGAAGCCGGTGATGCGAAAGAAGACGAACTCGAACGGATACTCCTTCTCAGGGTCGATAACGTCGAAGAGCCGCTCGGCGGCGTCGAGCTGTTTGCGGCGTTTCTTCTCCGGCGTAAAGCGAAGCTGCATCAAAAGTTGCGCCAAATTGTGACTCGCGATCTTTCGCATGTGTAACTTCTATTTTACCAATAATCCGGCGCAAAAAAAACAGCCGCGTGAACGGCTGCTTTGAGGTTTTATTATGGGACTGTCTGCTTTCTGTCGTTTGAAAAGCTGGCTGCCCTTTTATACCTGAAAGAGAGACAGGCTCCCGGGCCTATGCAACGAGACTTTTGGCAACATCGACAGCCGAAGCGGCATCCGCGGCGTAACCGTCGGCGCCGATTCTGTCGGCATAATCCTGCGTAACGGGCGCGCCGCCGATTATGACCTTGATCTGCACGTCGGCGTCTTTGATAGCCTTGAGGGTTTTCTCCATTCCGGGCATCGTGGTCGTCAACAGCGCGCTCATGCCGACCACGTTGACATTAGAGGACTTGACCTGATCGACAAATTTCTCGGGGTCGACGTCCACACCGAGATCGATGACCTCGAAACCGGCCCCTTTGAGCATCATGGCCACCAGGTTCTTGCCGATATCATGCAGATCGCCCTGGACGGTGCCTATCAAAAACTTGCCTATCGGCTCGACGCCCGCCTTGACAAGCTCGGGCTCGAGAAATTCCATCGCCATTTTCATCGCCCGCGCCGAGATAAGGACTTCGGGGATGTAAACCTCGTTCTTCTTGAATCGAGCGCCAATCACTTCCATGCCTGCAATCAGTCCGTCGTCGAGAACGCTCTTGGCCGGCATGCCCTCGTCGAGTGCCGCCTTCGTGATCTCCACCGCGTTGGTCTGGTCTCCTTTTATCACTGCATCAGCCAGTGCCTTCAAATCTGCCATGTCTGTTCACCTCAATAAAAGTACAATATTCGGTTTTCGGCTATTAAATACCATTTCTGATTCTGACACAAGCTCTAAATTGAATTTTTGGCCATAAAAGCAATCATTCAACGAACAGGCCGGACTTCTTTTTCCCAGTCAGCGAGTAATGCTTTGAGCCTTATTATGTTGCCTTTCCTTCTCAAGTGTCTCGTCGAGCGGCGAACTTTCGCGTGTATCCGGCGTTCTGCCCGATCTGATCGTCGAAGCGGGGGTACATACCGACTATCACGCCGTCAGTAGCTTTCAGGTTCTCGAATGCGAACTTGAAAGCTTTCTCGACCTTATGAGCCTTGTCGCACATGCGGCCCGCGGCAAGAATCTTAAAGCCCAGACAGGGCTGGTCGACCTGTCGGGCCATCTCGGTCATCGAAAGCGGATCGGGTGCGAAAAACGAGTAGCCGATCTGAGGCGTGACCACCGGCGGCATCTTATCCAGTTCCTCTTTTGTTCTGGTAAGGTAATAGAAGCACGTCATGAACAGATCGACCTGCCAGCCCTCGTCGGCGATCCGCTTGATGCAGTCGGGGTTGTGGGCCGAGACACCCGCGAGCACGCCGGCGTCCTTGACGCGCTTTACAAAGTCATGAACCTCGCCGCTCTTGCCCTGGCGGAACAGTCTGTCGGTAACACCGCCATGATGAACGACAGCGATCGGCTGAGTCTCTTTGACAACCTTGTCGGGAGACATGCGCCCCTCTCCGCCGGCGTGAAGGCAGATAAAGTTTATCTTCGATCCGCGCTGCCGCAACGTTCGCAGGATCGGCGCCATTCTCTCCGGACGAGTGCCCTGATGGGTATTAATGCCCTCGCGCTCGCAACGGCTGAGGAATTCGATAATCCGATTATCCGTAAAGTACTGTCTCATGTGCCTGTCCATAATCGGGCCCATATAAGAGTAGCCGCTGATGGGATTCGAGCCGGCGATCAATCTGCTGACTTTGTGTTTGCCGAGTCGTATCATCGGCATTAGAGGCTCTTGTGATGTGCCCCTCGACCGGCGAGTCGTACCGAGCGCCAAGGCCGAGCCCGCAGCGGCGTTCGAGAGACGAGACAGGAATTCTCTTCTATCAATCTGATGTGCCATAGAGTTCATTTTACTCTCCCGAAATTGATTGGTGAGCTGAAGCCCACCCTACCTGCTGATATACAGCGCGACTTCGGTCCCTATTGTATCCGGTTTCGTCCAGGTAGCGTCTCCGGATGAGACTGAGACGTCCTTCTGTGTCACCGTATCTCCGTCAACGGGATCGAACCACATTAGATCGTACTTAGCTGGTGTCATATCTCTGACGCCCATCGGACCGGAATAATCGTAAGTATAAGCAATGTACGAATTGCCCGGATTTGCGAGCACCCAGCTGGTCGAACCGGCAGCCAGATCGTTCCGGGATTTCATCTTATGAAAATCTGTCTGTTCCATGAATTTGGCGATCAGACCGTCTGCCTTAAGCAGCCAATGTGTTTTAGTCACGTTGTGTCCGGCTTCCAGAGCGTGAATGCCGGTCATAGCGCACGACCACTGGTATATCCGGCTCTGAGGTTCGGTCCGTGGGAAGTGCTCCGTCTCGTTTTTCATCACCACGAATCGGTCGCTGTCCTTTCGAGCGTACTTCAGATAGGCCCGGTGCTGTGCCTCGTAATCGTCTCCGTGAGGCAGCACGTGCAGCCACGTCACCACGCTGATATGCGGATCGTCGATATATTCTTCGCTCATAACACCGTCGGTGTGAACATCCCCCTCGGAAGTATCGGGAGTAACGAAGCTGTGAACGATGGGATGATTGTGATTGTCCACCCGCGCAATCAGTTCGCTGAGCTTCATAAAGTGCGGCGTACGGACTCTCGGGAGCTTGTTCACGCTCTCCTCGATGCCCCAGATGATGTTCTTGTGATGCTTGAATCGCTTGACGATCCCCTCGAAGAATGCCTTCTCATCGGGGTGCAGATTGCCGTTCTCATCCAGCTTCCAGCCCATCATCTCGACGTCCGTGGCGTCGTTGTAGAACTCAAGGTGGATGACAACCCCGGCTTTTTCTAACTGGCCGATCCAGCCGTCCCATTGATCGAGTACGGCATCATTGAGTCCGTCAGAGGCGGTGTTCGGATCGAAGTTGACGAACGGACAGTGCTGATCGTCTCCTTCGTCTTTGATGTTGCAGCGGCGCATCCTAAACATCTGAAAGTGGAAAGCGTTAGCGCCGGATTCGGTGAGCCGGTCGATAATGAGTTGCTGCTGACCGTTTGATCGCGTTCCATCCGGATTGAGACCGCCCAGGAAAAGGAAGGTTTCCGGGTTGTCCGGACCGCACAGGAAGGCAGGCCCGCCCCCCTTATACTTCAGGTAGCCGGGATTTGTACCGGCTACGATGATTTGGCCGGGCAGAGCGTTCGGATCATCGAGAGCTTCTGCTGAGGATGAAACTCTGCGATTGAGCTGCACGTAATCCAGCTTGGTGTAGCCGGTGCGTCTGCTTCTGGCGACTACTTTGATTTCGTCGCCGCTGTTGACGGCCACGTCCGGAAACGTCTTTGTCGCCCACTTATCGTTATTCTGCGACGCAAACCAGGCCTCGTCCCGGACAATGCCGTTGACGACCAGCACCAGGCGGCATTGCCCCTCTTTCGCATTGAAATATCGAACGTCAATATCATAGCGATCGCTCTCGGCAGTGTATGGTTGATTGAATGGCGTGATTATGCTTCCGCGTCCTCTCTCGGCGAGCCTGACGCTGAGTCTGTGAGATGCCTCTCGATCTTTTCGGCTATCCACTTTGAAGTTATTCAGGGCGAGGAAGTTCTCCGCCTCGATCCTCACCTGGTCTCTCGGATCCATCGGCGCCGGGATATTTTTGTCGTCGAGCAGGCTTTTCAATTTGGCCAGATCGGCGTCTTCGTCGCCGGTAAGAAGGAAATACGTCATAGTGGCATCGGATATATCGGCTCGAAGCTCCGCCTCCAATCGAGAGAATATCCATCTGAGCCTCGGATCGCGGGAATCTCTCAGCCAATGGTATAAGCGCCACTGGTGGGGTGTGGACTTTTTACCGGGACCGCCGGAGTGAGCGAGATTCCGATTGCCGTCCTTGACCTGTATCCAGTTGATGCCGGAAGGTATAACGTCCCGCTTGTTATGGTTGTGCAGCGAGCGATCGCTGCTGGTGTAACCGTCGTTCCAGCGACTGTGGGAAATGCAGTAGACGTACTTTCGCTTGGCAGGATCGGATTTTTCTATGCCGAGATACGGCACTTCCATCGGTCCGGCCAATACATAGTACAGCGGATCGTCCTCCGAGGAAGCGTTTATGGCGTTCATTATGCTCTCGATGGCTCCATCCAGATCCTTCTGGCAATCGAACAGGATCGAGCGGGGAATATTGTACCTTTCCACAGAGCCGAGAACACTTTCGGCCATCTCTTTGTGGAACCGCGGATCATTTTCGGCAAGTATGTTGCAGTAGTCAACGTGGACCAGCTTGTCCGTCACGCCGAATGCATCGAGTATTGCCGCGGCGACCGGAAAAGCCCCCCAATCGTCTTCGTCGTTGTAGTTTCCGTCGGAGCTGAAAGCAATTCTGCCTTTGAAGTTTTGCCCGTCGAACGGCCTTGGAAAAGCCCATGCCATTGAAACTGACAAAAAAATGAAGGTTGCCGCCGTGCAGATGATTTCCATATCGCGTCTCATTTGTAGGTCCACCCAACTTTCGGTTCTCATGTCTCAATTTTTATCAATTGAAAACAGTATCTAACAGCTTTGGCAGGATAGTCAAGGCCTTGTCCCAAATCACATAACGTACATCAGGATTCAGCGAGGTTTCTCTGTTTCGTGAAGATACGGGAAACGCCGCCAGCACCACATCCAGTCCTCGTTCATGCCTGGGGCCGGCTGGAGCGTAGATTTCGGCAAGTCTCCTATGGAGATTCTCCATGTTTCCATGTGGACCCACTTGTGTTTTTCGGCGTGGCCGTCAGCAAAGCCAAAAGTCGCCGATTTGCTGTGGAAAGTGGCCAGCGCATCGACCCATCGTTTGTTTGACATGGACGATCTCCTTTTTTTGTGCCTCCTATTTCAATCAGGCGCTTTTTTGATTATACTCGATTGATTACACAAATGAAAAGAATATGCAGATTTATCGCAAAGAGAATCCGGATTTTTACGGGTCTCGAATTATTGAACTACAAGGAAGAATAAAAAGGAGGTTATCAAATGCGAAGAACCACTCATATCTCAACCCTGATTATCGTTTTGGCAGCTAGTTGTTCTTGTATTGGCCGGGAACTTAAAGACGACGCCATAAGACCCTGGTCGGAGAATCCGCGATATTGGCAATATAACGGCGAGCCGGTCTTTCTGTTGGGCGCCAGCGACGATGATAATCTGTTCCAGTGGCCCTCGCCAAAACTGGAGCGGCACCTCGACGCGATGAAAGCCGTGGGCGCCAATTACGTCCGAAACACCATGAGCGACCGCAGGGACAAGGGCTTCGAGCTTTACCCTTTCAAACGGCTGGAGAACGGAAAGTACGATCTCGGTCAATGGAATGATGACTACTGGAAACGCTTCGAACGTTTCCTTGCCGAAACGGCCAAAAGAGACATCATCGTTCAGATCGAGGTATGGGATCGTTTCGATTATTCGAGAGACAACTGGCCGGGTCATCCTTACAATCCGAAGAATAACATAAACTATACAAGCAAAGAGAGTACTTTGGCGGCGAAATACCCGGACCATCCGGGCAGGAACAGGCAGCCTTTCTTTTTCACTACGCCGAAACAAAGAAATATCACAGCAGTACTGGAATACCAGAAGCGGTTCGTAGAGAAGATGCTGTCATACTCACTCAAGCACAATCACGTGCTTTACTGCATGGATAACGAAACGTCCGGCGAAGAAGAGTGGGCGATCTATTGGTCTGATCTCATTTTGGACACGGCAAAAGAAAAAGGCAGAAAGGTCTACGTAACTGAAATGTGGGACGATTGGGACCTTAAAGCCGCCCGGCACAAAAGAACCTTCGATCACCCGGATCATTATGAGTTTTGCGACGTTTCTCAGAACAACCAGAAGAAGGGCCAGGAACATTGGGACAATTTCCAGTGGGCTCTCGCGTACACCGCCAAAAAGCCCCGGCCGCTGAACACGGTCAAGACCTACGGCGCCGACGGCGGCAGGCACGGCAACACGCGAGACGGCATCGAACGCTGGTGGCGGCACGTGATCGGAGGAGCGGCGTCGGCTCGCTTCCACCGCCCCAGTTCCGGCTTGGGCCTGTCAAAGCTCTCCATCGCTTCAGTCAAGGCCGCTCGCATGCTTGAGGCCGTAATGAAACCCTGGAATATCCAAGCGGCCAACGGACTGCTGACCGATAGAGAAAGCGACGAGGCGTACCTGGCCTGCAATCCCGGCAAGGCTTACGCCCTTTATTTCACCGACCGCGGCGAAGTCGGCCTCGACCTAAGAAAGGCTCCCGGAAGCTATTCACTAAGGTGGATCGACATCCGAACGGGCAAGTGGAAAGGCGAAGAATCGATCAGCGGCGGCAAAATCGTAAAAATCGACGCTCCCGGCAACGGACACTGGCTCGCGGTGATTACCAGGTAGTTCGTAGTGACGCCGTAAGGCGTTTTAACAATTGACTATTGAATATTGACTACTGAATACTGAAACAAGCCGCCGGCACAAAGTGCGGGCCTGGCGAGCACGAGCTAATAGTCAATAATAAATCTTATGCCCTTACGGGCACACTACAAACGGGCCTCGATCACCGGATTGAACAGGTATTTTTCGATGCCGCCCCAGAAACCTTGGCCTTTGGACGGATCGTATAGATTGCCGCCGTTGCGAACGACGATCAGATCGAGGCTGGGGACGACCAGCAGGACCTGGTTGCCCGCACCTGCCCCGGCAAAGGCGTCGCGAGGGACTCTGGGCCATACTCCGTCGAAATTTGTGTACCAGCCCAGGCCGGCGGCGGGTTGCGGATTGCCCGGCGGCCGATCCGGCTTTGGCGTCCCGGCGTAGCGGCTTACCGTCTCGACCCATTTTTCGTCGATCAGTTGTTTTCCCTGCCAGTTGCCTTTTCTAAGCATAAGACGGCCCACACGTGCAATCGCTCGCGCGGTGTAGGAACCGCCGCCCCAGTTGGGGACGAGCTTGAGGCCGTCAACGTCGTAAGTCTTGCCGTATCCTATCGACCACTCGCTGTCTTTGACTCCGATGGGCTTCATAATTCGCTCTCGCAAAAGAGTCCTGACATCTTTGTGCTCGGTTCCCTTAAGGCTCGCAGTTACAGCGTAAGAAAGCATCGCCATGCCGGGATTGCTGTAGGCGTACCTCGTGCCGGGAGTGAATATGATCGGGGCCTCGTCGCGCGACAGCGTGAAGGGATCGGGGTCCTTCCGCCAGAAGCCCCCCTTCCAGCCGGGCAGCTTCATGTGCGGAATATCATCCTGCTCGGCGTCCTCGACGCCGGACGAGTGCGTCGCCAGATGGCGGATCGTTATTCTTGATTTGACAGGATCGCTCTCCCACTGCGGCACGTACGTGCAGACCGGATCGTCGGCCGCAATGAGACCGTCATTGATCGCGACAAGCAACGACATCCCGCCAACCAGGGCCTTGGCCAGCGAGGCCGTGTAGTGTCTCTTGTCCGGGCCGTGCCCCTTAGCGTACCACTCACAGACAATTTTGTCGTTTGTGATAACAAGCACAGCCTTGGTGTTCTTGGCAGCCAGCGACTCGATGAGCCCGCTGATGTTCTCAGCAGAGAATCCCTGACTTTCCGGCGAAATAGTCTTCCACTCGAACTGAGCGGCGGAACAGGATGTTGCTATGCTCATGCAAACAATACTGACGAGAAAGCTTCTCACAATATCAGGCCGGTGCGTGTTCATCGGTTATTCTCCATGAAACACGATGTCAGCAACACTGGATTCCCGCCCGTTCGGCTGCGCTCAGGGCAAGCACTTCGCGGGAATGACAAGGCACAATATCTACGTCGCCACGAACGGCGACAGTTCGCGGAGGTGGTTTATGATTGCGGGCATTTTTTCGATTGTGAAATCGACTTCCTCTTCGGTGTTGTATCTGCTGAGGCTGAATCTTATCGAGCCGTGAGCGGCGGTGAAGGGCACACCCATCGCGCGGAGCACGTGGCTGGGTTCGAGCGAGCCGGAGGTGCAGGCCGAGCCGCTGCTGGCGCAGATGCCGTATCTGTCCAGCATCAGCAGGATCGCCTCGCCCTCGATATACTCGAAGCTGACGTTGCAAGTATTCGGCAGGCGATTATCCGGATCGCCGTTCAGACGGCAGTCGGGACACTTTTCCAGCAGGGCCGTTTCGAGCTTGTCGCGAAGGTATTTTACTCTGCTGTTCTCTTCTTCGAGATTTGCCGCCGCAAGTTCGCAGGCCTTGCCGAGACCTATTATTCCGGGGACATTCTCAGTGCCGGCCCTTCTGCCCCCTTCCTGGTGGCCGCCCAGCATGTATGGTGAAAGTCGCGTCCCCTTGCGGATATAAAGGATGCCGACCCCCTTCGGCGCGTGCAGTTTGTGGCCCGACAGGCTCAGCAGGTCGATTGCGCTGTCTCTCAGGTTCAGCGGGATTTTGCCCGCCGCCTGAACCGCGTCCGTATGGAAAACCACTCCCCTGCTGTGAACCATCCGGGCTATTTTTTCTACGGGAAAAATTGTGCCGGTTTCATTGTTGGCGTACATGATCGTGACCAGCGCCGTGTCGTCGTCAATCTCACACTCCAACTCGTCGAGGTCGAGCCGGCCCTCGCTGTCAACGCCGATCTCGGCAACGGTGTAACCTTGATTTTCAAGCTCGCGGCAGACCGTCAGCACCGCCGGATGTTCGACGCGCGAGGTTATGACCTTGCGTTTATTCGGCGCGGCCGCCAGGGTCCCGTTGATCGCGGTGTTGTCGCTCTCTGTGCCGCAGCCGGTGAATACGATCTCGCTCGGATCGCAGCCAAGCAGAGCAGCGACCTGCTCTCTGGCCTTGCCTATTCTGCGACCAATCTGGCCGCCAAAGGTGTGCATGCTGGAAGGGTTGCCGTACAGATCGCAGAACAACGGCTTGATCTCTTCAAACACTTCCTTGGCTACTTTCGTTGTGGCGTTGTTGTCGAAATATATTGTTTTCATGTCACTCGGTCCTGACTTCTTGTAAAATCCGACTTTGCCGGTGGTCATTCGTTTATATGCTCATGGGCCTCATCTCTCGACTCGGCGTCCTCTTCGACGAAAAGCTCTTCCGAGACAAATTCTTTTAATTTGGCTTCGACTACCTCTTTCATCGTATGCTCGGCAAGCCGACACTGGGCGCACATACCGCGAAATGCAACGATGACTTTGTTGCCTTCGATATCGATTAGCTCGATGTTGCCGCCGTGAGCCCTCAGATTGGGCCTGACCTGCTCGTTTATCGTCTGCTGAACCAACTGCATTTTCTGGATATTGGTGAGTTTGCCCGCTCGGCGAGTTGGCTGGGGCGGCTTGGCTTTCACTTTATCGCCCTGTATTTTCTGTATCATCTTTTCGATCGTGCCCTGACATCCGCCGCAGCCCCCGCCGGCCTTGCAGTAATTCGTGACCTCCTCGACTGTTGTCAGACCGTTCTCTCTAATCACCCTGTCGATTTCCTTCTCGGTGACGCCGAAACAGGTGCAGACGACCTCGCCTTCGAATTCGTGTTTCTTCTTTCCGCCGCTGCGATAGTTGTCGACCGCCGCTTCGAGGGCTTCCCGGCCCATAACCGAGCAGTGCATCTTCTGCTCCGGCAGGCCGCCCAAACGTTCGGCGATGTCCTTGTTGGTTACTTTAATGGCCTCATCCAGCGTCATGCCCTTTATCATATCGGTCAACACCGACGACGTCGCAATGGCGCTTGCGCAGCCGAATGTCTTGAACTTGGCGTCCGAGATTCTGTCGTTTTCATCAAGTTTGAACGTCAGTTTCAGGGCATCGCCGCAGGCCAGAGAGCCGACCTCGCCCACGCCGTCCGGATTTTCCACTTCACCGACATTGTGCGGACTGAAAAAATGATCTTTTACTTCCTCTGTATATTCCCACATGGTTAGTTTTGAGTCCTTAGTTTTGCGTTTTTAATCAGTTGCCGCCGCAAATCGTTTCCTGTCTTAACAATACTGGTCGAAACTAAGCACTTGCTTTTAGTGCCTGGTCAAAATCTTCAATAATGTCATCAATATGCTCTGTTCCGGTTGAAACACGCACGTAGTCACCGGTGACTCCGGCGGCGAGTTGTTCTTCCTCATTGAGCTGCTGATGGGTCGTGCTGGCCGGGTGTATCACCAGGGTTTTGCTGTCGCCGATGTTGGCGAGATGGCTCGCCAGCTTGACGCTGTTGATGAACTTAACGCCTGCATCCCGGCCCCCTTTTATGCCGAAGCCCAGAATAGCACCCTGGCCGTCGGGCAGGTATTTCCTGGCCAGAGCATGATCGGCGTGCGATTCCAGTCCGGGGTAATTAACCCAGGTTACCTGCGGATTTTTTTCAAGCCACTTCGCCAAGGCCAGGGCATTTTCTGAATGCCTGGCCATACGCAAATGAAGCGTCTCCAGGCCCTGCAAGAACAGAAAAGCATTGAAAGGTGACATGCAGCTACCCATATCTCTCAGAAACTGAGTCCGTGCTTTGATGATATAAGCCAGCGGGCCGACGGCTTCGACGTATTTAACGCCGTGATAACTCGGATCCGGCTCAGTCAGCTCGGGATAGCGTCCATTTGTCCAGTCGAATCTGCCCGAGTCGACGAGTGCTCCGCCGATGCTCGTGCCGTGGCCGCCGATAAATTTAGTGCAGCTATGAACGACGATATCGATGCCGTACTCGAATGGTCTCAGCAGTATCGGCGTCGTAACGGTGTTGTCGCAAATCACCGGCATGCCGTTGGCGTGCGCGATCTCAGCAATTTTATCATATTGAAGAATGTCGTTTTTGGGATTGCCCACACTTTCGATGTAGATCAGCCGCGTGTTATCCTTGATCGCCTTGGCGAAATTCTCCGGATCTTTAGGATCGACAAAAGTGACTTCGATTCCAAGTTTTTTGAACGTCTGGCTAAAGAGCGTCACCGTGCCGCCGTAGAGTGAATTGGATGATACAATATGCTGGCCGGCGCCGCAAATATTAAAGATGCCGACATAAATCGCAGACTGGCCGGAGCTGAAAGCAAGCCCGCCGACTCCGCCTTCCATGGCGGCCAGACGCTTTTCCAGCACGTCGTTCGTGGGATTCATCAGCCGCGTGTAGATATTGCCGAATTCCTTCAGCGCAAAGAGATTCGCGGCGTGCTCGGTATCTTTGAAACAATAGCTCGTGGTTTGGTAAATAGGCGCGGCTCTGCTGAGCGTATCCGAATCCACTGTCTGGCCGGCGTGCAGGGCCAGGGTTTCCAAACGATATTGTGGCTGTTCAGACATCTGAATTATCCTTTCTATTTTGTTGGCAAGACTTCGACCATTCTGTCGAGAGCCTTTTTTGCTTTCTTCGTTATTTCATCGGGAACGGTTATTACATGCTGCATATCCTCAAGCGAAGCGAGGACTTTGTCCAGAGTAATTTTCTTCATGTTCGGGCAAATGGCCCGCCTGGTGGGGCCGAAGAACTCCGCATCGGGATCCTGCTTTTTCAGTGTGTGTATTATTCCCGTCTCGGTGGCGACTATGAACTGCTTCGCCTCGCTCGCAGCGACAAATTTGAGCATTTGCCCGGTACTGAGCAATTCATCGGCGGCCTGCCTGACCGGCGTCGTGCATTCCGGATGCGCCATTACGATTGCATCGGGATGTTCGGCCCGGGCTCTTTCGATGTCGTCGGCGGTTATCACAACGTGTGTTGTGCAGTAGCCGGGCCAGAGGATCAGGTCTCGTCCGGTCCTTTCGGCGACAAACTGACCGAGATTGCGGTCCGGGACGAAAATGATCCGTCTGTCCTCCGGCAGGGATTCCACAACCTCGACTGCATTGGCGCTCGTACAGCAGTAATCGCTCTCGGCCTTGACCTCAGCAGAGCTGTTCACGTAACAGACCACCAGTGCATCGGGATGTTCGGCCTTGAGCTGCCGCAACTGATCCGCATCGATCATATCGGCCATCGGGCAGCCGGCGGATTTTTCCGGCAAGAGCACCGTCTTATCCGGAGAGAGGATCGCGGCGGTCTCGGCCATGAAAAGTACGCCGCAGAAGACTATTACGTCAGCATCCGTCTCAGAGGCTTTTATACTCAAGCCCAGTGAGTCGCCGGTGAAATCGGCTATATCCTGAACCTCGCCCTGCTGGTAATTGTGCGCCAGGATTAGTGCGCCACGTTCCTTTTTCAGGTCCTCGATTCTCTTGACTAATTTTTCGTCCATTTCATATCTCGTATGTGTCGCCGTCGGTTCTGGGAGTCCGGCAAACCAGGTCGGCGTTGGCGGTAGTCACGGTATATCCGGCGGGAACGGACTGCTTTACCCAGACATTGCCGCCGATCGTCGCACCTTTGCCGATAGTAACGTCGCCCAGAATCGTCGCCTCAGCGTAGATTGTCACGTCGTCCTCTATCGTAGGATGTCTCTTCCGCCCCCGTATTATTCTTCCCCGTTCGTCCTTCGGAAAACTCATGGCGCCCAGTGTTGTGCCCTGATATATCTTTACGTTGTCGCCGATAATCGCGGTCTCGCCTATTACGACACCCGTGCCATGGTCGATGAAGAAGTTCCGGCCTATAGTAGCGCCCGGATGTATGTCGATACCGGTCTTGGCGTGTGCGCATTCACTCATAATTCGTGGAATCAGCGGTACCTGCTTGAGATACAGCTCGTGCGCGATGCGGTATGTGCCGATTGCACTGATGCAGGGGTAACTTATCACGATCTCTTCGTGCGACTGTGCCGCCGGATCCCCGCTGAGCGCCGCATCGACGTCGCCCTTGAGCAGATATCTGATTCCGGGCAGTTGGGCCAGAAGGTGCTCGCTGGCTTCTGTGGCCATTTTCTCGCACTCTTTCGTTTCGCATTTTTCGATCCTGCACTGGTAGCGGTACGCCCGCTCTATCTGCTCAGCCAGATCGCTCTGGACCTGACAGAGAAGATCTCCGATAACGAAATTTATATTCGATTTTGTCACCGGCCTCATGCCCGTATGCCCCGGGAAGAGCACCTCGAAGAGCAGATCGAGTACCTGTACGATCTCACCCCTGACCGGCAAGTTCGAGGCGTCGATGAAGTTTATGCCGGAATCGCCCACGTAAGTGCCGGCAAGCTGATCGACAAGCTCCTCAATCTTCTCGTTGGATAAACCGTTTTTTCGCATTTCCGATGTCCCCTGACACGCCGACATCCACCGCTTCCTTAATCGATCATTTTCGTAGATACATATCTTTCACCCATAACGGGCGGATTGTCATAGAGTATAGCCAACTCACGCTTTCTGGCAAGAACTTACACACCTTGCGAGCCTCTTAATTCTACAATCGCCATTCCCGGCCTGAAAGCACCTAACACTGACTGTCCCACCCATGCCCAGGTTTACAGTTGCACTTCCTTCAGTTTCTACTGTGAACGTAGGTAATATACGCCCGTTTTCGAGCCAGGTGCAAAGGAAAAACCAGAAAAATCGCAGAATGTGGCCTGTTTTCACTGGCGAGGATTGTACAAAAGCAATTAGGGCCCCGGACTGGAAGAACCGGTCAACCAGTCAAGGACCCTTAGGTATGGTATATGGCGATGGCTCCGGGCTACCGTGCCCGGGCATTCGGCCAACCTGTATTAACGTTATAGATGAAGTGGCCTCTCGAGCGTGTGCTGATATAGACCGAGTCGCCTTTGGCGGCAAAGACCGCTTCTACCGTATCGTCTATTTTCACCTGCACGGCCCCGCGCCGGCCAAGCCCGTCGCGAAGAGCGGTGCCGTACTCGTAAATCTGCATGTCCGAAAACCCCGCCGCACGCATTATCTTCACGACGTCTGCGGCAGTCAGATCGAGTACGTCCCGGTTGCCCATTGGCACTATCTGGATGCCGGTATTCCGCGAGCCACAACCAGCAACGCCCAGGGCCATGATCGCCAGCGCAGTTGCGGCAACCATGACGTAACCTGTTTTTGACTTGTATGCAATAGACTTCACGGCTTTTGTCTCCATCATAATTATAGAATCCAGAAGTCAGAATCCAGAATACAGAAGTTGATAGCGTGATTCTGAATTCTGTCTCCTGAATTCTGTATTCTTTTCTTTACCGGTTACGATTCAATTCCTGGCCAAGTTCATCCTGGAAACTGCCGGACGACCTCATACGCGGAACCGAATTCGGGGCCGGTGGATTACGTTCCGGATAAACCGGCGGCGCGCTCCTGTTCGAATCCGCAGGAGGGTTATAGCGCGGATCGACAGACGTCTCGTTCGTACCTCGATTCATGGGACGATAGGAACGCGGTTCGACTCTCGGTCTTGTATTTTCCAACTCCGTGGGCGGCATCGAGTAGGCCGGCGACTCTGTAGATGACGGAGGTGCCGCTCGCGGCATGGATGTTGCGGCCGCATCGTGCTGGTTATCAGGCAGTATATGGGCCGTGACGAATACCGCGACTTCCCGGGACGTCGTTTGATCGTCTTTATTGTTGAACAGGTTCCCTAACAGCGGTATATTGCTCAAGCCGGGCGTTCGCTTATGTGTTGTCGAGCTCTTTTCCTGGCTCAGTCCGGCCAATGCAACCGTTCCACCGTTCTGGACGCTTACTTTGTTGTCTGCAGTTCGTCTGGTCACGATTGGAAGGTCGTTTTCTCTTCCCGCCGGAACGCTGTCACTGACCTCAACCGATATCTCAAGCATGACCCGATCGCCTTCTACGATGTGCGGCGTGATGGTCAGTACCGTACCGGATTCGATTATCTCCAACTGAGAATTCAGGTAGAACTGCTGGGCGGTGTCTCCTGTATCCGCAGTCAGGAAGAAGTACTCTTCGTTAACAACTCTCATCGTAGCCTGCTCGCCGTCGAGAGCCAGCACCTGGGGTTCGGCCCGTATGGTCGCTTCGCCGTTGACGGTCAAAAGGTTGAGAGCTAATTGCAGCGCATTGGTAAACGTTAAATCGGGAGTATAACCCATCTGAATTCCCCACGGTATTTCACCGCCGAAATCGTCCCCGGCGTCCCCGCCTCCATAAAGGTTATTGCCGAAGATTCCAAGCTGCATCCTTGGCCAGCCCCACTCAATTCCGAGATTCAGCAGGTCGCTGCGCGACATGGCAACGATGCGCGCTTTCAGCAGAACCTGGCTGGGCATCTGATCGATCTTTCTGAGGTCCTCGATGATACGTTCCATCAGAGCCGGAGGCGCAGTTACCAAAACCGTGTAGGTTTTAGGCACTTCCGAAGTATACGCCGTTGCCCCGGGCGCCAAGCGCGGCTCGGGTGCGGCGGTCTCGGCCTGGACGTAAGGCTTGAAAGCAGTCGACAGAAGGTCAACAGCCGCCCGGGCAGTGACATAATTCAATCTCACGCGGCGAGTATCACTGAAAATCGGGAACTTGTTGTCGGTAATCTTTGCCTCGGCAACCAGGTAGTAGCCGTTGCGCTTTTTGTACGTAAACGGCGTACCCGCCAGCACCAGCTCCAAAGCCCGTTCAAGCGGCTCGTTTTTCAGGGTCAGTGTAACCAGGGCGCTGACGCCCTCATCGGCAATGATCGGGACGCCCGCCTGCTCGGAAATCGCCGGAAGCACGTCCAGAGCGAGTTCGTTATCATACCACGCGTTGGTTATAAGAGGCTGTCCCGTCGCATCAGTCGCTGCCGGCACATTCTGATCTTCAACGGTTCCCTTGCCGGCCAAAGCGGCCTTAAGCTCATCTATCTGTTTCTGCAACTTCGTCATTTTTTCATCTTCGGGCGATGTCGGTTCAACAACGTCCGGAACTTCCGGTCCGGGCGGCGTTACCTCGGGACCGGGTCCGCCGGGTACTTCAATGTCAGGAGTAGGAGCTTCTCCTCCCGGAGGTTCAACCGTCGGTCCCGGCTTGGGCTCAGCGGTGGTAGTATCAGGAGGAGTCGGTCCCGGCGTCTCGACGCGCGGCGTCACAGGCTCCGGCGGTTCGGCAGGCGCTACCGGCTCAAATTCGTGTATGTCGGTCTTTACGTCGACGAGGGGCCGACTGCCGCCGAAGTCAAAGCCCTCTTTGGAAGCTGCGACATCACCGGTCCAGCCGTAAGGCACCTGGAATCTGTATTTGCCCTGGCGGTCGGTGGTCGTAGTAATGGGCGTACCGCTGCCGTCGCTGGCGGTAATAAGCACGCCTTCAAGCGGGACGTCGCTGTATTTGATCTCGCCGGTGACTGTGAACATTTTAGGCTTGGCGATGAATGTCTGATCCATCTGATCGACGGTTACGCGAGAGATGGTTTTAGCCGGCGGACTGAACGTATAGCCTTCCTTAATCGGTGTAATATTGCCGCTCCAGCCATAGGCGACGACTATCTCAAATTTACCCGACGAGTCGGTGGTTGCCTGACCGCCGTTATTGTTGGCCACGATGTTCACGCCCTCGACCGGCTGGCCCTTGCTCGTTCTCACCATACCTGAGATTTTTCGCTCCAGCAGGCTGGCCATGAAATCCTGGCCGGACTGAGGCCCCTGGACATCAGTAAACGGAATGCTGGACGGCTCGAACTCATAGCCCTCTTTTACCGGTGTTACCGTGCCGCTCCAACCGTGCTCCACCTTAGCCGTATAACTGCCGCCAGCATCGGTTACAACCGCCCTGCCCGGGAAGCCTTTCATTGTCACTCCGCCAATCTGGGCGTTGCCGGTGATTGTGTACGTGATCTTGGAGTAAGTATAGTTCTGATTCGTCTTATCCTCAGTCAAGGGCTGATAAGTGTTACTGTCCGGAGTAAATCTGTAACCTTCTTTCATCGGCATGACCGTTCCGCTCCAGCCCCAATCTACGGTAACGCTGTATTTGCCGTTTTTGTCCGTGATGATATTGCCCGGCAGACCGGTCATCTCCACTCCCTCGAGCCCGCTGGTAGAGCCGGAGATGGTCAGCGTGATCATTTCAGGGCTGAACGTATTATTGGTCCTGTCGCTCGTGACGTTGGTGAGTATGAGACTGGCAGGCTCGAATTCGTAACCTTCTTTCGCAGGCGTCACCGTGCCGCTGAACCCGTGCTCGACCTCAACACTGAAAAAGCCGTTCTGGTCGGTGTAGGGAGTGCCCGGCAACCCCTTCATCTCCACGTCGGCCATGCTTGTCGAGCCGGAAACGGTGTACGTTAACATCTTCGCATTGAAATTCTGATCAGTCTGATCGGTTATAATATTGGCGTACTGCAGTTGATCCGGCTCAAAAACATATCCTTCCTTTTCGGGATTGATTGTTCCGGTCCAGTTGTAGTCGACCTTGGTGCTGAAAACGCCGTTGGCGCCGCTGACCACATTACCCGGTAAACCATTCATTTTCACGCCCGGGACATCTACGGTGCCGGCTATGAGCAACTGAATAGCGGACGCAGAAAAGTTCTGAACCTGATTGGATTTTACGGGACCGAATCCCTTGTCAGAGGGTGAGAACGTGTAACCTTCCTTGATCGGCGCAAAAGTTTCAGACCAGCCATAGGGAACAGTCGCGCTGTATGTGCCGTCGGCACCGGTGATGGGACTGCCCGGCAGGTCGCTCATCTGTACGCCCGACATCGGTCCATCAGGTCCGGTAACCTTACCGGAGATAGTGTAGGTTATCTCTGATGGGGTATAATTCTCATTGTCCATATTGCTGGTGACTCTCTGGTAGGATCTGCTGTCGGGTTCGAACTCCCAGCCCTCCTTTATCGGCGTGACCTTGCCGCTCCAACCAAAGTCGACAACAACGCTGTAATAGCCGTTCTGGTCGGTTACGACGGTTTGGTTGTCCTGTGACGGAAATCCCGACATAGTCACACCGGGCACACCGGTCGAACCTTGAATAGTAAACGTCACTTTCTTTGGCACAAACTGCGCGTGACCGACGTCCAGAGTGCTTAACAGTACGATGAACACGACCGCACCGCCTGATAAGATTTTACGGATTCTTTTCCTCACCATGAGTCAATGTCCCTTTCTCTAACCATTACGAAAATGGCAGTTCCTCAGCTCTCCGCCTCCGATAGGCTTCTTAGCCTCTTTCATTATTTTCGATCGCCCTCTGCAGCATTTTACTCCATTTCACCTCGAGCACCTCTTTCAGGTCTTCCTGAGTTCCTGTGATATCCAAAATTCTCCGCCCCCCCTCGGTAGTGATCTTTACACGAAACTGCCTGGATTCCCACTTGTCTTCGGCGTACTGCAAAGCTACCGAAAGACGATACTCGCCGGGGTCGAGAGGTGAAAGGTCGAGAACGCCCGAGAAACTTCTTTTCTCGGCAGGCAGCATATGAAGACGCCTTACACTAAGATCGCTCTCGAGTTCGGTGCTAAGCCTGGGTATGCTCGAAGCGGTGTCGGTAATAGCTGCCTTGCACCTGAGGGGAGTGAAATGCGTAATCCCGTTATTATAGAATTCTGCCGCAATGAGGTACTTCGACCCGCTGACGGGATGGGGGGAAAAGTTTCCCGCCCAGGCTACCGGTTCAACTTTGAACTTGTCAAACTGGATATTCGATACAGCGATTCTTGCACGTGTTCTTCCTGCGTTTTGACCGTCCGGATAGAAAGACCAGAAGTCCAGATTAGTATAGTAGTTGGGGCAATTTACCGCCGATTCGGGCATGGTGCACGTGATTCGCACGACCTGGGTCCAACCCTCGCCCTTAAGCGTAAACTTCTTCGGTTCTATATCAATCCACGGTGTACAATCCATATCCACCCCGTTGACATTTTTTATTACCTTGCCGGCCAGCCCTCGCGGCAGACCGAGGACAGCTTGAACGTTGAGTTCTTCGTCCGAGGCGTTCTGCACCATAATCGTCGTTGTTCGCGTAGAACCGGGCAAACCCTCGATTATGACCTCACGCTGATCCAGGTCGAGCGCCACGTCGGCCGCGAGCTTCGTTTGGTCGGGATCGCCGGCAAATTGGATTTCCCTGTCTATCCTCTTCGTGCGCCTGCCGTCGACATAAAGTTCTCCGGCGATCTTGTACTTTCCGGGCGGCAATGTTTTCAACAGATCTGTCTTCACCCTCACTTTGGCGCCCGGAATTATTCCGATATCATTGCTCTGGTCCTGGAATGCCGTCGTTGTCACGTGACGCCAGTGTCCTTTGGCCCAGGACCATATTCTCGCCAGCGGCCTGCACCGGGGAAAAGTCTTGCCGTCGTTGACAATATCCATCCACAGCATGGTCGTCGCCGGAGAGCCGAGGTCTCGTTCGCCCGCCGGGATGAACTTCATCCCAACGTCAACGGCCCCTACATCATGGCGTACGGCCCGTCTGACGACCTGAAGAACGACGGGAACCATATATTGCAGGTCCATAGGTACGTTGGAGCCGGTCGTGGATTCCAGCGTGGCCACGATCCCCGCGCAGGCAAATCCGCGGCTGCCGCGAGGCACTCGGATCATCACCTCGACAGGCGCCTTTTGGCCGGGTTCAAGATTCACTGAAGTTGTACCGAGTGTCATCGAATCCTTGAGTGAAGCCAGTTTTGTTGTGTCAACATCAGAGTTAGGGTCGACAATCTCCCAATTGCCGTTTATATCCTGAGTCAAATCGACTTTAGTCAGGTTTATTGTGTGACTTTGATCGTCGCTGTTTCTGATGTCAATTTTCTGAGGCAAAATCTTGCCTGCTGTTACCTGAAGGTCCAGTTTCAGAGGTTGGACTGTGAACTGACCTGAAACAGGTTTGGCCGAAGCAAGCAACACAACTGCAAGCGCGACGAGCCTGCACAACGAGGACATGTTGCTCGCAGCGCCTGCTGCCGCCCTGAGACGACGGTCCCCACTGTCTTCTCTGCCGCTCGAACAGCAATACGTTCTTTCGTCCCTTATCCCCATTTTATTATGCCTCCCAACAAGAAAAACCATAGTGCAAAATCCAAGATAGCTAACCTATTCAAGGTTTCTCAGTGACCTTTTATTTGCTGCTCCGGCGACGCGCCGTCGGGATAAAATATACCCGGTCTGCTCCATCCAATCCCTGGCTTGAACCCTTCTCCCGTTGCTGATGCGGTAGATTTTGACCCAATTTCTCAACTCTATTCTCTTCGGCAATATTCTGACCTTACTTTTCCGCAAATCCATCTGAAATCGTCAAGAAAGCCGCCCCTTTGTATCCCCGCTCGTGCTTGCTCTCCTACGTTCATGCCCCTGATGAAGCAATTACCTCGCATTCACCCATGCCTGCTACAGTATGTTACCAATTTTACCATTTCGATATTGTTATGTCAAGCCTAAAGTGCCTGTATTTTCTATTTTCTCGTACGAATTCGACAAATCCCCGTCGGCGCCCTGGAAAAGCCGAATCTCATGTGTTAGACGGCTAAATCGCCGTATCTTACGCACCACATACTTTACTGGTCAAAGGATCGAATCCGGAGAGGTCCGATCATAAAGGCCGGAACGCGGATCGCCACGGACCCGTTGTCTCTAAAAGGATGCGTCGAGCCATGGATTCGTATGATGCTCGACACAATCAGCTATTGTTGTCTGTATATTATATTCGGACCAAACGACGGATTTCATCTCCGGTTCTCGAAGAAACAAAAAAGGAGGGATGGATTCGATCCATCCCTCCAGATGCTATTCAACTTCTGCAAAACTACTGCAAGCCTATGCGCGATTAAACGTTGGGCTTTACCGTGATGGTCACATTACCGACGTGCTCCATCTGACCGGCCTCGCCCGACGCTGTCGCGTTGAACAAGTTGGTCTGCCAGGCTTCGACGCAAACGTCGATCTTCACAAAATCGCCGCCAGTGGGCTCAATTGTATCTACGTCACCGTCGATAAAGGCGCTCCATTTGTTAAGGACGCCTCCGACCTTACTCTTTTTCAGGCCTAACTTGATCGGAAAGTTGGTTCTGATTTCGACCGTTTCGCAATCACGGTAGCACGGGAAATCTCCGCCACCTTTGCCGATCTCGGCGCAATCAACCTGCTTCAGGTTGATCTTCCTCTTGTGGCAATCTTTGACCTGCACCATAATACCGATTTCTATGTTCACCGGGATTGTGCACAGATCAATAGACTTGTACTCGAACGGCCAGAAAATGTCCATCTTAATCGGCTCGATTTTGAAGCCGCCGGCCCCCGAAATCGGCTGGGGACCCAACTGAGCCTGGGCTGTAGTTGCCATCAAGCCTATAACCGCAACCGCAATTAAAGTTCTTTTTAACATTTCATTTCCCTCTTCAAAGTATTCGCTCTGACATACATGCAGAGCACATCAAAGTTATTCATGCCCAGACCTGACTAATGCCTGAGCCACAACAAGCGGGCCAATCCTGTGTATCACCAACGCCGGCTGACATACCCGCTTTTTCAGCCGGGCCGGGACCGGATGAGGTTTGCGATTCCTTCGAATCAAAGACATCAAATCGTCTATTCTTCAATCGCTCGATCGCCTTGAGAAGCCGGTCTCACCTCATAAAGGCGACTCGCAAGCATAACAGCCGCTTGCGACTTATCAGCAATTCACTACCTCACACCTCCTTTCTCCCACAACCTTCTACAAGGAAGAGGGGGTTCTTCAGTTTTCTGGACAATAAGCTTCTATCCACAATCCTGGGCATATATAATGACAAACTGTTTATTACAAACTTCACTCTAACTTCACTCTCGAATCAAACCGGAGGCATTATCGTAACCGTAATTCTGCCCCGGTATTCACCTGCAATTTCGTTGAAGCCGGTGTCCACCTGCATATCCAGGACGATGTCGTGATTCCCGGCTTGCGCCTTAGAAACCGCCACGGGCTTGGTCAACGGCACAAATCCCCATGTCGCCGAACTTCTGACGAAGATACGTTCGGGCGGTATGGAGCCGTGTATGTCTCCCTTCAGCTCCGTCGAAGATATCATAATCGGCCCGTGAAAGCAGTTGGACTGGACCTTCAGCTTGAGCACCTGGTTGACGACGTGATGACCGGCCGCCCCGGCAAGGCCGAGATCCAGCTCCCGAGTACTTGGCGAGACACGAACAAAAGGCTGTTCGTTGCTCTTGACAGCATGAACATTCGTCGTCAACCCGACCGACGCAAATGCCAATAAACAAGCTGTTATCAATACTCTTTTCATCGTTTCTTCTCCCCCCAAAGCAAATAGCCAACACTTCTTCACGCCGTAAACTGCGCGCAGCGACTGATTCCTGCCAATCCGTTGGATTCGGGGATATGCATCCCCGCTCTTGATCTGCCGATTCCCTCTCCTTGAGTGCCGGCAGTGCCGCAGGTGAATACCTGCCCGGCATTTTTCAGCATTTTTCGCCGAAAAACCTATGTTTGAGGTGCTCTATGGCGTGAATGCGAATGCTACTTTTCATCATCCTCACCACCACCATCCTCATTTTTTGACGGCACAAAAACGAATACACACCGCCCCGGCAAAGTTCAGCGATCCTGAGTTTAGTCTCATCAGAACCACGCTACTTTACCAATTACCCAAGTTTACCACTATTCATTTTCTATGTCAATGAGAAAATGTAAAAAAAGCATTTTTTATTACCATTGCTTCCTAAGTTACCCAAATTTACCACAATCCTGTTTAACCTGTCAACAGAAAAATTTGAAAAATTTTGGTATCGTCCCAAAGTAAGTTTCGGGAGATCTTATGTGAATTCTCAATAATAAAGGTCTGATATTCTCCGCTGACAGGTAATGTACGTTCAATAGCAATTGTTGCCGGGAAATCCTCCGACAGAAGTGGATTTATCGCATTACAGGCTCCAGCATAATCGATACCACAACATACTGAAGCCTGTAATGCGATAAATCCATAAAACCTGTTTCGGCCCCAACCTTTGGTCTGCGGCGGGTGGCAGCCCTATCGGCGATTGTCGTTTATCACCGATGGGGCTGGCTCTTGCTTGAAAGCACGTATGGTTCTCTACCAGCCGTCGTCGCTTGCTCGTAGTATGGGCATCTCCACTAAGGGGGCCTACAGGGAGATGCCCGTGCTACTCTTAAGACACCCTGTTAGGCGGTTACCCCGATCAAGAATCCGAAACACGGGGCAAGAAGATGATTACTGCTACGTGAAATGCTCGAGGGCAAGTATCTCTGCCGCGCTTTGCACCGCCTGTTCGACAGGTTTGGAAAGGCCGGGATTGACGAGTTCACCGGAACTCGCAACCTGACAGGCAACCACAACGACCTCCACTCCGCATATATCACGCAATTCGCGCAGCAGATTCGAGGTGGGTATCTGGTGCATAGAAAAATCGTCGATTTTGGTTTCCGGCAGAGAATCAATGTCCAGACAGAACAGCTCGCCCGGCCTGCGGCCGCAGTCCATAGCGTCAACTATGACGATTTTGGAGGGTTTTTTGTCCGAAAGCGCCGTGTCGAAGAGAATCTCACGGACGGAGGTTCCGGCATCAAAAACGCAGACGTCATTCGGGACGGCGAAATCACTCCTGAGACGTTGAGCAACCGCCGGCCCGAATCCGTCGTCTCCTATCAATCTATTGCCGCATCCCAATATCAGGATGGACTTGTCATACCAGTCGGGATCCATTCGACCAAAGCCTGAATAGATTTCGTCAGTTCCTTTCGAGCCTGCTATTGGCTGCAACAAATCCGTTGCAGAAACAGCTCACCGGCTCACCAGTTGGCTAT
Source organism: uncultured Pirellulales bacterium (assembly GCA_964598225.1). Lineage (GTDB taxonomy): Bacteria > Planctomycetota > Phycisphaerae > Sedimentisphaerales > Anaerobacaceae > SG8-4. Next base: position 36,778 of record CAZRBG010000003.1, on the reverse strand, counting down.
GGTGTCGATTACTTTGCCTTTCGAGTCCCGGATATCGAGCTTGACGGCTATCGAACCGTCCAGCTTGTGCGTCGCGCAGGACAGGCAGGGATCGTAGGCCCGTATCGCCATCTCAACTTTGTTGAGAATGGTCTCGTCGTAGCTGCCGTCCTTGATCAAAGTCTGCGCAGCGTGCTTAACCGACATGTTAATCGGCGCATTGTTATGCGTAGTGCCCACGATGAGATTAACGTTGGTAATAAGGCCTTTTTCATCGGTCTCGTAATCATGGATCAGGGTGCCTCTGGGCGCCTCGACACAGCCGACGCCGCGAGCTGCACGCGGTGTGACGGGGACGCGAGTCTCCCGGCCGGTGATCTCCGGGTCGTTCAGCAGTTCGAGCACGTGCTCGGCGGTATAGACCAACTCGATCAATCTGGCGTAGTTGTAGAGCAGCGTTTGCTGGGCGGGCCGGCCGAAGCTATCCCGGAACTCTTCGAGTTCCGCCTGGGCCAGCGGCGTGGCCATCTTGTCGCAAACGTTGACACGCGCTAATGCATTCGTCCTGTAAATTGCCGACGGGTTGTCAAGGTCCATCGAGATATCGCCCCAGTTCCTGGCATACGGGAACTTCATGTACGACCACGGTTCCACGTGTTCGCCGATATGCTCGGCGTAGTCTGCGTACTCGAATTCCTCGTAGGAGCCGTCCGGTTTCATGAGGCGGCCTTTACCATCGTAAAGCTCGAGAGTTCCGTCGTCGGTTACCGTGCCGAGAAAGCCCGTCTCGATAATCCCGACCGACTTGATAAGGTCGAGATACTTCGGGAAAATATTCTCCTTGGCGAAGCCAATCGCAAACTTTGCAAATTCCATCACTTCCTCGGCCATCGGCAACAACCGGTCCCGGTCGGCTTCGGTCAGAGGCTTGCTGAATCCGCCGGGTACGGCTGTGACCGGATGGATCGCTTTGCCCGAGGCGATACCCAGCATCTGTGTGCCGAGATGTCTGGCCCGTACAACCTTCTTGCCGATTTCCGGGTTTGACTGCGCGATTCCGATGACATTGCGAACGGAATAGTCCGCATCAGGCCCCATCACAAAGTCCGGGCCGGCCAGGAAAAAGAAATGGAGGATTTTGTCCGAGCAGTATGCGATGTTCTGACAGAGTTCCCTGAGCTTCTTGCCCGCAGGCGGCGGTGTGACGCCGAAAACCGCGTCGTTGGCCTTTGCCGACGCCAGGTGGTGATGCCAGGGGCACACACCACAGATACTGGTTACAATACGCGGAAGCTCCTCAACAGGTCTTCCGATACAAAACTTTTCGAAGCCGCGAAGCTCCACGACGTTGACGAAGGTATCCGCCACGTTACCGTCATCGTCGAGGTTTATGGTAACCTTCGCATGGCCTTCGATTCTGGTGACTGGATAAATCGAAATAGTCTTCATTTGTGTAACTCTCCTTCTTATCTGGGCCGCGCGGGCAGAGGTCGGAGTCGCTTTTGAGCGCCTATGTACCTGTTCAGCAGCGCACGTCTGTCCGGCACCTGTTTGGCGTCCAGCCCTATCGAGGAAATAGCGGTCATCATGTCAATCAGGGGATTGGCTCCCTTGCGGATCGGTCCGAAACATCCGCGGCACGGCATCATACCTTTGATGCAGCGCGGAACCGTAACTCCGTCACCGTTACCTTCTTTGTTGCCGCAACCGGCCAGCGTTACCGGTCCCAGACACAAATAACCCTGCTCCATGAAGCACCTGGTGTTCTCCCAGGGCTGCCCCTGGTCGAACTCCACCCCGTCGAGGGTCCTTTTGATCTGACCGCCGGCGGCCTTCTTCTCCCGCTTGACCGGACACTCATCACAGACGCTTCGCTCTTCAAGCTTGAATTCCCTGCCCTCGAGCAGCGCGGTGATCGCCTTTACGATAATATCCGGATTGGTCGGACAGCCCGGAATATAAACATCCACAGGCACAACCTCGTCCACGGCGTAGACTTTGTCCAGCAGAGGCGGGATGTTCTCGCTCGGTGTCTCCGCCGGGTCGGTCGTCTTCGAACCGCGGAAAACTTTTTCGTACATATCCTCAAGCGTAGACATGTTCGCCATCGCGGGAATCCCGCCGTAACAGGCGCAGGAACCAAGTGAGATAAGGGTTTTGCACTTATTCCTCATTTCCTCGGCAACTTTCTTCTCTTTCTCGGTCCGCACGCCACCGGAGATTATTCCCACGTCCGCCTCGGGAATCTCCATTCCGTCTTTGTCGCCGGTCTGGCCGTTATACTTGTGGTCCATCAGCACCGGCATGTGGACAAAGTTGAGCTGCGGTAGTAGATCAAGGAGCGGCTCACCTATGTCCAATATTGTGACTTCACATCCGCCACAGATGTTCAGCCATTCTTCCGCCACTTTAACTGCCACGATACTACCTCCTTTCTAAGAGATACTGAGACATATTATTCTGTTAATTCTGCGATTCTTATTCCACCACAACCTCGGTAACGACGCGCCTCGTATACACGAGGGTTTTTCCGCCCTCCTTGCAGCTTTGCACTTCGAATCCATCGGCGCTGTATTTCTTCTTCGCCTCTTCTGCTTTCTTCTTGTCGGGGTACTCCACTGAGTCCCACATGAACTTTTTGCCGTCGAAAAAACGAGCTTTTTCCGCCATTTGTCAACGTCCTATAAATTCTCTCATGGTCTTCGAATTTCCACCTTCATTCACGCCTTGTATGGGCTCGGTCCCAGCGCCCGGACACTCTCGGTCATATTCGTGATAACCTCGGCGAATCTCGGCCCTTCCGAGGCCGATACCCATTCCAGCCTGAACCGCTCCGGCTCGATGCCGAAGTCTTCCAGCATTAGCTCGATCGCTTCCTTTCGATTCTCGGCCGCAACGTTGCCTTCGAGATAATGGCAGTCGCCGATGTGACAGCCGCAGACAATCACGCCGTCGGCCCCTTTTGTCAGAGCATCGATGATCAGGTTCGGATGAACCATGCCGGAACACATCACACGAATGACGCGCAGATTGGGCGGGTACTGAAGCCTGGAAACGCCGGCAAGGTCCGCCCCGGCATAAGAGCACCAATTACAGCAGAAACCGATAATCAAAGGCTCGAATTCTTCTTCAGTCATGTTGAATTAACTCCTCTTTCACTAAGCCATCAAAGCGGCATCCACCATCGCGCCCAATTGCTCGAGTTTGAAGCCGCGGACGAATATACCCTGCTTCGGACACGTCGCCTGGCAAACGCCGCAGCCTTTGCACAAAGCACCGTCGCGCTCGACGGTCTTTTTGATACTGCCGTCGGACATGTATTCGATCAGCGTCAGCGCTGCGTACGGGCACGGATCGATACAGTATGCACAGCCGTCGCAGTTGTCGTCCACCACTTCCGATATGACGGCATCTATTTCGATTTCATCCTTCGAGAGGATCGTTGCCGCACGGGCTGCGGCGGCATCCGCCTGGGCGATGCTCTCTTCCGCAGACTTGGGGCAATGTGCCAGGCCGCACATGAATACACCCTCAGTGGCAAAATCAACGGGCCTTAGCTTCATGTGCGCTTCAAGAAAGAATTTTTCCTGATTGAGTGGGATCTTGTACAATTGGCCTACCTCGTCGACGCCTTCACCGGGCACTATAGCTGCAGCAAGCGCCACAATGTCGCAGTCGATGCTCAGGGGTGTTCTTAGAATCGGATCGACACAGGAAACCTGAAGACGGCCGTCTTTGACCGCAACCTCGGGCTTTTTATCCTGCTCGTACCGGATGAAGCGTACACCTTTTTCCCTTGCCCGGCGGTAATGCTCTTCCCGCAAGCCGTACGTTCGCATATCCCGGTAGAGAACGTACAGGGAAGTATCGGGCTGGGCCTCTTTAATGGCTATTGCGTTCTTGACCGCCTGGGTGCAGCAAACGCGGCTGCAATACGGGCGCTCGTCGTCTCTGGAACCTACACATTGGATCATCACCACCGATTTGGCCTTTTGCAGGCCGGCATCCTTTTTGTTTATGCGCTCTTCCAGCTCGCGCTGAGTGATAACGTTGGGATTTTCACCGTAAAGGTACTCAGCCGGTTTGAACTCTTCCGCTCCCGTGGCTACGATGGCCACGCCGTGCGAGACCTCGGCGGTCTGGCCGTTCTTCTTAATTGTGGATTTGAAATTGCCTACCGAGCCCTCGGCTGCGGATACGGTGCTCGACGTATGCACTTTAATATTTGGATGAGAGTTGACGCCTTCAATTGTCTCGCTCAGCTTCTTCTGAGTATCTTCGCCGTTCAACGGCACGTAAATGTGCCTGAAATTGCCTCCCAATTCGGACTCTTTTTCCACCAGATGCACTTTGAAGCCCTGGTCGGCAAGGTTAAGAGCGGCGGTCATTCCTGCAAGACCTCCACCTATCACCAAAGCGTCGCAGTTCACCTTGAGACTTCCTTTTGAAAGAGGCTCCAGCATCGCCGCCTTGGCAACCGCCATCCTGACCAGATCACTCGCTTTTCGCGTAGCCTCCGCAGGCTGGTTCATGTGGACCCACGTACACTGATCGCGGATGTTGGCCATCTCGAAAAGATACTCGTTCAGGCCCGCCTGCCGACAAGTATCCCGGAAAAGCGGCTCGTGCGTCCTGGGACTGCACGAGGCAACCACGACGCGATTGAGATCGTGCTCGGCTATGACCTCGGCCATATGTTTCTGAGTGTCGGTCGAGCACGTGTAGAGATTGTCCTCTGCATGGACGACATTGGGCAGGGTTCTGGCGTATTCGACAATGTTTGAAACGTCGGCATAACCGCCGATGTTCATGCCGCAATGGCAGACAAACACGCCTATCCGGGGCTCCTGGCCGGCAACGTCCTTCTCGGGTGGATATTCCTTATGTGCCAGCAACGTGCCGCGCTGCTCTTTCAGCAGAGCCATTGCTTTGCCCGCCCCTGCCGAGGCCTCCGTTACCGTTTCGGGAATGTCCTTCGGACCGGCAAACGGTCCGCATACATAAACGCCGGGCCTGGACGTTTCCACAGGCGCGAAGCTTGCGGTCCGCGCAAAGCCGTAATCGTTCAGTTCCACACCGAATTTGTTCGCCAGCTCGCGCACCTCAGCGGGCGCTCTTAAACCCGTGGAAAGGACCGCCATGCTGAAGACTTCGGTCGTAATGTCGCCGTTCTCTTCGAGATAGGTAATCTTGAGGTCCCTGGTTTTCGAATCCTCTTTTATCGACGACGGTCGGCAGCGGACGTAACGTATGCCGAGCTCCTTGGCCCGTTCATAATAAGCGTCGAAGCCCTTGCCGAACGCACGCATGTCAATATAGAATATGGTGCATTCCAGATCGGGCTCGTGTTCCTTTGCGATTATAGCCTCTTTCGTAGCGTACATACAGCAAACGGAAGAGCAGTAATTACAATTCACTTCGCGCGATCCGACGCACTGTATCCACGCGACCTTCTTCGGATGCTCCTCGTCGGAGGGTCTGCGAATTTCACCCAGGTAGGGACCGCTGGCCGAGAGCAGGCGCTCGAACTGCATGCTCGTTATGACATTCGGATATCTGTCGTAGCCGAGTTCTTTCTTCATATCGGCATCGAAATGCTGATATCCAGGCGCAAGAACCACCGCCCCTACATCCACTTGCTCAACCTGATCCTCCTGCTCGTAATCGATGGCCCCGGCTTCACAGAATTCGGCGCAGGATTCACATGTTCCCTTGATATAGTGTACGCACTTTTCTCGGTCGATCACCGCTACCTTCGGTATGGCCTGCGGGAACGGTATATATATGCAAGAGCGGCCAACCAGCCCCATATCGTACTCGGACCTGATGGGCCTGGGTTTATTCGGCGTTACCTCGCTGAGGTCAACCGCGCTCGTGGGACAGACGACCTGACAAGCCCCGCACGCAATACAGATCGGCGAGTGTTTGTCGTATGGAGCGGCTATCTTGCGATCGGAGCCGCGATTGACGAAATTCACCGCCCCTACTCCCATTCTCTCGGCACAAACTCTCGCGCATAGTCCGCAGAGGATGCAATCGTCGTCCTGCTTGGGAAATCGAGTTTCCTCGACGCCCATTTCTTTAGCCATTTCCCTGATGCGGGGCGCATCCGGACAGCGCGCCAGCAGCAACTCAAGCATCATTCGGCGGTTTTTCAACACTCTCTCGGTGTTGGTCTTGACCACCAAACCTTCCTGTGCGGCGTAAACGCATGAAGCCGAAATCCACGATCCTTTAGACCCTTCAATCTCGACCAGGCAAACCCGGCAGGCGCCGTACGGCGTAAGGGATTTGAAATCGCAGAGTGTGGGAATGTGAATACCTTGTTGCTGAGCCGCTCGGAGGATAGTCGCACCTTCCTCGACCTCGACCTTCTTGTCATCGATTGTCAAACTAATCATCTGTTATACCTTTGTCATTGTGCAGCTTTCTTCTCGGATAACGGTAACTGGTCCACTGGCTGACGTATGTTGTCTAGGATCTATAAATCTCTCTCGAATCAAAGCGATAAATTGAACCATTACTCTTGTGCTCGAACAAAAAAACAGTCTCCGGATGGGCGACTGCAAGTGTTTGAATAGTCTCTGCTATATCGCCCATTGGTTTACAGTCGGGGTGACTCATACGGAAAGTTGCCCGGACAACGGTTCCCTCGTTCGGGCGGGAACTGACTTCCATTTTTCCGCCGCTTTCTCGTGCCGCCTGAGCAAGCATTGACAGTCCCAGCCCCACTCTCCGGGTTGTCCTCGTCGTGAAAAACGGATCCAGAGCCTTCTTGAGGGTCTCTTCGTCCATGCCCTCCCCGTCATCGGCTATCTCAATGGTGAGCAGATCGTCTGCGTCGTCTTCAGCGATTTTGATTTCTATCTTGCCGGCCGAAGCCGCGATACAATTCTCGGCAACGTCCAGAATGTGCAGGGACAGGTCTTCCATTTGATCTGTGACGATCCTCCTTCCCCCTTCGAATTTCAGCGCTCTGGTGATTTCCTCGAAGGACGCCTCTTGGATCTCGAAACATGTCGAATTTCTGCCGACATCCTTCAGGTAATGAGCATCGGATGAAGCCACCACCGGATAGGCATAGTCCCATTCGCTCAAGGATGCATCGGCCACTTCCACTGCGTCCAAACCAAGACCTTCCGGAATAAAACCTAACTGGCCGATGATGCCGAACCGTTCACGGTCGACGTGAGAAGCAATAGCCAATCCCCCGAACTGATGAATGGCGCCAACCACCTGCTCGACCGAAAGAGTCGTAGCCCCGATCAGCAATTTGCTGTTCTCGCCCACTACGCAATCCCTGTCGTCAATCACCAACTGAGGTCCGAACGTTTCCCGGTCGTTCTGGCCGGAGAGGTTCTCATAAACAACGTCCTGAAGATTCATTAGCTCGTCGATGGTCCGGAACAGCCCCAGGATATGGACTTCTTCCCGCGAAGTCACTTCCATTCCGGGAATGACAGCGACAGCCACCCGCTCTCCGGCACTCATAACCGCGTCTGCGTTTTCAGCCGAGTTGTGGTCGCATATCCCAATCACGTTCAATCCTTTTCCAGCCGCCTGTTCCACGATTGCCGCAGCCCGCATCCGATCGTCGCCGCACGGCGAAAGGCACGTGTGCAAATGCAGGTCGGCCCGTATCTTGCCCATTATTTCATTCCGGTAATCCCGAGGCCGTATAACCTGCCGACAAGCTCGAACGTCGGCAGCTCGGTTACCATAATCGCTATGTCCTCAGCCTCTGCTTTCTCAACCGTATCTTTCTCAGGTTCTCTGCCGTTGACCAGGATTATTCCGGCAAGATCTTTCATACTGGCCACGGCCACGATATTTTGATGTATCTGTAAGGTAATCCACAGATTCCCGGCTTCTGCGTTGGCGATCACGTCGCTCAAAAGGTCGCCGGCATAACCGCCGGTGACCTCCCGGTCCAAATCTCCCTGGGCAGATCTGAGGCCAAGGTTCATATTTTCAACTAATTCAGTTAGCCTCACTGGCGTCTCCCTCTTCAGTCGAGACATATATTCTCAATTGTGTGCCTTTTCCTACCCTGGATCTCAGGCCCATTTTGCTGGCGCACTTGCGGATATTGTCAAGCCCCATTCCCGCACCGAATCCCAGCTCTCTTACCCATTCCGGGGCGGTCGAATAACCCGGCCGCAGCGCCTCTTCTATGTCCGGGATCCCCGGTCCTGAATCTTCAACCCTGACGAGAATTTCCTCGGGTTCGACTCGAACGCGAATCCTGCCGCCGTCGGTATAGATGATCAGATTCATCTCCGCCTCATAAGTGGCGATGGCCACCCGGCGAACAATCTGAGGGTCCAGACCCAATCGTTTTAGGGTACGTTTCAGCCGGCTTGCGCTTTCCCCGGCATGGTTGAAATCATGACCGGCCACGTCATATTGAAAGAAGAACGCAATCTTGTCGGCAAAAATATCTCCGATGAGATGCCTCATGCGCTGGTGGTTGAGTTCCTCTTCCTCAAAATGGTCGATATCCAGTTTCTTGAGCAAACCCGCGACGATTGCTCCCCTCGTGATAATGCCCCTTAATTTCTGATTGTCTCGGTCTATAACCGGGAAGCGGCCGTAGCCAAACTTTTCAAACCTGTTGACCGCATGGACCAGCGGTTCGTCTGGATAGAGCGTTTGAACGTCTTTGGTCATCTTGCGAGCGACCGGGCAGTCATCTTCCCGTTCGGCCAGCCACCTGATGAAATCATCTATACTGATTATTCCCACCAGTTTGCCATTGTCGACAACAGGTGTTCCCGAAATCCTTCTTTCCCGCATAATTTTGCCTAATTCGCTCATCATACTATTGGGTACAACTATAATAACGTCGTCCCTCATCACGTCGCCGACGCGAATTTCATAAACCAACTCCTGGACCTTGCTGATCTTGTTATCCGCAGCCACTCGTAACCGTCCCGAAAGAAACTACTTCCCGCGTTCAAAACAACTTGCTACTCCTTCCTGATAAAGTCTCCCACAAGATTCAAACATCGAAAGCGGCGTCGTCAGCATGGGTATGTCCTTGGCCTCGGCAAGTTTGATCGTCTGTTCATCAGGTTTTTTACCTCGCACAAAGCATATAGAGCCGACCTCGGCCATTTCGGCCGTTCGTATAACCTGAGGATTGGTCAGGCCCGTCAACAACAGGCTGTCGGACTTGGCAAAGGCCAAAACATCGCTCATCAGATCGGATCCACAAGCCATTTTGACATTCCTGTGCAGAAACTCACTGCCGGCGACAACTTCCGCCTCAAGAATCCTTTTAACGTCTTCTAACGTCACGTTACCGATACCGCTTCGAACTTGCATACGTCAGCACATACTCCACATTTGATACACTTATCCGCATCAATTTCGTGCGGCTCCTTTGCTTCGCCGATGATAGCTTCCTGAGGACAGTTCCTAGCACAAGCTCGACAGCCGGTACATTTGTCTTTGTCAATACTGAATTCTATTAATGCCTTGCACACCCCGGCAGGACATCTGTGATTCTTTATATGATCTTCATATTCCTCTCGGAAGTGCTCGATCGAACTCAATACGGGATTTGGAAGGCTCTGACCCAGGCCGCACAGAGAAGCATCCCGGATAGCGGTGCCAAGCTCGTCGAGCAGCTCGATATCTCCGTCCTGTCCCTGGCCGTTGCATATTCTTTCAAGGATGTGAAGCATTTGGCCGGAGCCTTCCCGGCAGGGGGTGCACTTGCCGCAGGATTCATCATTCAAAAACTCCAGGAAATACCGGGCCACGTCAACCATGCAGCTCTTCCGGCTCATGATAATCATGCCACCCGAACCCATCATAGAACCGGCCTCATTTAGCTGTTCGTAGTCAACGGGAAGATCGAGGCGGCTCGCCGGAATAACACCTCCGGAAGGACCGCCTGTCTGAACGGCCTTGAATTCTTTGCCTTTGGAAATGCCTCCTCCTATATCGTAGACGATTTCCCGAAGACTGATACCCATCGGCACTTCGACCAAACCGGCATTGTTGATCTCCCCTGCCAGAGAGAACACTTTGGTACCTTTGCTTGTCTCGGTGCCTATGCCTGAAAACCACTTTGCCCCGCGGTTCATAATCGTCGGAACGTTGGCCCAGGTTTCTACATTGTTAATGACAACAGGTTTATCCCACAAAGTGGTTCGCGGCGGTCTCTGTCTCGGCTCCGGGACTTTACCCTCAATTGAAGAAACCAGAGCGGTAGTCTCGCCGCAGACAAAAGCGCCGGCGCCCTGGAATATATCTATGTTAAAGTCAAAACCGGAACCGAAGATGTCTTCGCCTAACAGGCCGTATTCCCTGGCCTGGTCTATCGCCAGCCTCATTCTTTTGACCGCAAGGGGATATTCCATCCTGATATAGACGTAGCCTTTGGAAGCGCCTACCGCGTAAGCTCCTATCGTCATGCCCTCGATAACCGCGTTGGGATCGGCCTCGACTATACTTCTGTCCATAAACGCCCCGGGATCGCCTTCGTCGGCGTTGCAGACCACGTATTTCGGCGTTCTCGGGTCCTTTCTCCTGCTCTCCCATTTGCGCCCGGTGGGAAACCCGGCACCTCCGCGTCCTCTGAGGCCGGAGTCGGATACCTCCTTGATAACCTCCTTCGGTTTCATCGAGGTTAAAACTTTCGCCAGAGCTTTGTAGCCCTCTCTACCTATATACTCGTCGATCTTCTCGGGATCGATCATCCCGCGATTGCGCAGTGCGATCAGTCTTTGTTTGCTGAAGAATCCTATATCGCTCATCTTCGGCACGGGCATCTTCTCGGCCGGCGGAGTATATAGCAGATCTTCGACAGGTCTTCCCTTGAGAAAATGTTCTTCCACGATCCGGCCTACATCCTTGTCCTCAAGTAACTGATAGAATATCTCGTCGGGCTTGACCACGGCGACCGGGCCCTGGGCACAGAAGCCGTTACAGCCGGTCATAACAACGCCGACCTCGTCCTCAAGACCGTGCTTTTTCAGTTCGCTTTCCAGTGCGTCTCTTATCTTGAATGCCCCGTTGGACACGCATCCGGTGCCTCCGCAGAGCATTACGTTAGTTCGATACGACTTCATTCACTTGTCTCCCTTGGACAAAACTTATTCTATCCAACCCGTTCGCTTCCGATCGCCAGGGCATAGTCCTTCACGATCTTGCCTGATGTAATGTGATCGGAGAATATCGTTTCAGTTTTTGCTTCGTCCACCTCGACGTATTTAACCGGCGCCTGCCCCTTTAGCTCCACGGTCACCATAGGCTCGCGGCTGCAAAGACCGGCGCAACCGGATGTCGTTACAACCACGTCCTTAGCGTCCGATTTTTCGACCAGGTCCATCAGCTTTGCCATTATCTTACGTGCTCCCGCGGCTATTCCACAGGTGCCCATGTGAACCGTAACGCGAGCCCGCGCATCGCCCTGCCTCATGCTAATCGTTCCGGCCATGCGCTCTCGTATTTTGTCAAGATCCTCGGGCTTCATCTTGGGCATGGTTTCTCCTTTCAGACACGATACTTCTCGAGGACTTTCGCCGCTTTTGCGGCGTCCAGTTTTCCGTACAGGTTCTCACCGACGGTAATCACAGGCGACAGGCCGCAGCAGCCGATGCAGCGTACCGCTTCCAGTGTGAACTGCATATCGGAAGTTGTCTCGCCGGTGCTGATGCCAAGTTCGCGCTCGAATCGTTCGAGGATTCTGGGGGCTCCTTTGACGTGGCAAGCCGTGCCGGTGCAGACGGTCACGATATGCTTGCCGCGAGGCTCCAGACTGAAGGATTTGTAGAAGGTAGCGAGCCTGAGAATGTGTTCCATAGGCGTCTGCTTGACTTCCGAGACCCTTCTCAGCATCCCTTCCGGAAGCCAGTTGAATTTTGTGTTTATGCTCTGAAGAATCGGCAGCAGCGTTTCAGGGCCACCTTCGTATCTACCAATGATCTCATCAACAGCAGCCAGTTCATCATCTTCGATCTCGACTTTCGGGACGTCCGGCGGTTCCAGATATACGATATTTCTGACCAGACAATTTTCGACGCACTCTCCGCAGCCGGTGCACTTTTCCGGATCGACCGACCGCGCCTTCTTGCGAACTTTTACAGTGAAGTTGCCCGCTTCGCCTTCGATCGATTCGATCTCGGAGTACGTCAGCTTTTCGATGTCGAGATGCCTGCCGCAATCGACCATTCGCGGCGCCAGCGTGCACATCGCGCAATCGTTGGTCGGGAAGGTCTTGTCGAGCTGGGCCATCACTCCACCGATTGACGGCCCCTTCTCGACAAGATAAACCTTGTACCCGGATTCGGCAAGATCGAGCGAAGCCTGCATACCTCCGACGCCGCCGCCAACCACCAGGACGGCGCCAACTTTATCGTTTGTTCTCTGAATCATTTATTATCCCTCGGGACGTAGGCGGAACTCTAAGCCGGGCTGCCCGCCGACAGCAACGACTCGGCGCTTACGAAATGTTTTTCTAATCCCAATTCGTCGGCCGGCACACCGAACGCCAGCCCCATCAACTGTGTGAAGTAAAATACTGGAAGACTGTAACTTAGGTTGTATTTCTGCTCGACCTCCTCCTGACGTGTGTCGAGATTCACGTGACACAATGGGCAGGCGACCGCAATGGCATTTGCGCCCACTGCCTTTGCCTCTTCCAGAATATCACGCGTAAGCTTGAGCACCACGTCGGTCCGCGTCATCGCCAGAGCACCGCCGCAGCATTCCGTCTTATACGACCAGTCGAGCGTCGTTATTCCCAACGAGCGAAGAATCTCATCCATCATCATCGGGTACTCGCACTCGTCGAACTGCATTACCTTCGATGGCCTGGTAAGAAGGCAGCCGTAATAGCACGCAACTTTCAAATCCGCTAATTGTCTCGTGACAGCCTGAGACATGTCCCGGCAGTTGCGAAAGATTTCGAGCGGGCTGAGGATATTCATCGACTCGGGAAGGGGCTTTTCCAGCGCCTCGCTGATCTGGCCGGCGACCTTCGGGTCTTCGGCCGCCTCGTATTGGGCGGTCTTTAATCTCGCAAAGCACGCGGCACAGGGAGCAACTACGTCGTTCAATCCCATTTTCGCAGCCTGGCACAGATTCTCGTACGGCAGCGAAAGCGACAGCAGCTTCGAAGTGCAGTGCGCCGGCGACGTGCCGCAACAGATCCAGCCATCTATCTCTTCGAATTCAATGCCAAGCTTTTCGCAAACGGCACGGAACGATACATCGTACTCTGAGCCCGTCGAGTGAAGTGAGCAACCCGGGTAGTAAGCGTACTTCGCAGTCATCTTCTGCTGACCTCCCTAAAGTCTGAACGATAGGGCCCGGCCTTTTCCAGCGTGCGTCTTCAAAGTTGTACTTACAAGGCTATGCCCTTCTTATGCTGTGCTGCGATTCTCATCCTCTATATCTTTCACGCGGCGAAAGATTCTCCGCGTTCTCATCGCTCCTGTCAGGCTCGGGATCATCTTGAGCTTGCCCTTACGAAACATTTTCATCCCCAACCGGGAATCCTTCATGAACTCGAACGTTCTCAATTTCAGACCCATTATCATTCCGAGTTCGTACATTCGTCCGCAGTTCTTGATATTCGAAAGCGCCGCCTTGTTGAAAGACGCCACCTGCGGAATTGCGGGTTTGATTCCTTTCCGAAGTGCCGTGATTTTGACTGCATCCATCACTTTGGCTACGTCTACATCCTGCGGACACCGGGTTGTGCACGTCTCACAGGACGAACAGAGCCACATTGTCTTGCTGTTAAGGACAAGATCGTCCATGCCGAGGCGTATGGCGTGGATAAGCTCCGCGGGCTTGTAGTCCATCTCATAGGACATGGGGCATCCGGCCGCACATTTCCTGCATTGATAACACAGGTTGACGTTTTGACCGCTCTCACTCAATACAGATTCGGCTAAAGGCGATTCCGAAGGCGTGGTAACTTGTGGCTCAGTCATTTCTCAGCCCTTAAAAGGTCTACCAATGTAAATTGCGCTGCAAATGATGTACCGGCAGAGATAATCCACCAAACTTGTCCGCATATAGCACAAATCCGGTCTTAGATGAAACAAATGTGGTAATGGTATCGAAAAAGCACTCCTATGCTCATTTACGGGCGTTTTGAGGTGATTCATAGTTGACCCGGATTAACTGCTTGGCCATATATTCAGAACAGAATTCACTGAAATTAAAGCCACTATAACCCACGCACGTCATAAAACCTGAAGTTATTTTCTTACAATCAGGAAGAAATACAAGGAGAAAGTTCTATTTTGTGAGAAAAAACTTGCGAAACGCATTCTCACTGATGGGCCTTCATAGAAGACCTTGACCGTCTTATTTCTCATCATCGAGTCCGAGAAAAAGATTGATAATCTTACTTGATTGCGATTTTTGCCTTGACACCACACTGAGCAAATTGTTAAATAGCAATTAACGTGGAGCCTGAAATGCTTGCCAACCATTTATTAGAAGGAGGTGGATGGCTTAAAGCATAAAAGAGAACAATTCTCAGCCGATACGGACAGAATTCTTTCGCAAAACAGCGACCGCCGTGGCCGCTTCATGTTCACCCTTTCTGAAGGAGGTTCATCATGTGTAAAAGAATGATTTTTTTGGTTTTTCTGATTTTGTTGCTCTGCGTCGGGTTTACCGCCCAAGTCGCCGAAGCCAGCGAGGTAAAGATTAATTACCAGTCGTCCGGAGCACCGATACCGGAGGGATACTTGCCCGATTACGGCGAATTATTCGGTGATCGCGACAACGGCTGGACTTATGGGTGGCTCCAGGACGTAAAGAGCGACGCACGCGACCGCAACAGTGGAAACGCTCCCGATCAACGCTATGACACCATCAACCACACACAGAAGAACGACGTTAACAAGGTCTGGGAAATACAGTTGCCCAACGGCACCTACAACGTGTTTCTGGTCTGCGGCGACCCCTCATATACAGACCAGACCAATAATTATGACGTTGAAGGGACTGTCCTGGAAGACCCCGACGGCCAGGCCGGATCAGGCTTTGACTTTGATGAATTCGAGTTGACTGTGGAGCTGACCGACGGCCGTCTTACCGTCCAGCCGACGGAAGGTGCTTCCAACGCCAAGATTTGCTTCATAGAAATAGAGAGTGAAGCTCTTACGCAATTCTTCAAGACGGCCAGGGACCCCGACCCGGCCGACGGCACCGAAGGTGTTGATTTTCCTATACTTACGTGGACACCCGGCGACACCGCAGTGTTGCAGCGCGTATATTTCGGGGCGGACCCCGAAGCCCTCGTTCAAGTTGCAGAGCAGGACAATGC
Source organism: uncultured Pirellulales bacterium (assembly GCA_964598225.1). Classification (GTDB taxonomy): domain Bacteria; phylum Planctomycetota; class Phycisphaerae; order Sedimentisphaerales; family Anaerobacaceae; genus SG8-4. Next base: position 21,498 of record CAZRBG010000003.1, on the reverse strand, counting down.
GGTCTACTGGCACCCGGACCCCCTTGATCCGGGAACGACTTATTACTGGCGGATTGACGGTGTTGAGGAAGACGGCACAATCGTGCCCGGCGAACTCTGGAGCTTCGTAACGATTTCTCAGATTGCCTGGGGACCAAGTCCGGCAGACGGCGCTACCGATGTGATGATAGACACTCAGTTAAGCTGGAAGAAAGGCGATTCCCCCTCTACCCGATGAACCACCATGTGTTCTTCGGAACAGATGAAACCGCCGTTGCCGAGGGCACAGGCGATACCGACAAAGGCATCATTGAGCAGGCCTCGTACGATCCCGGTATTCTTGCCGGTGACACTACCTACTACTTCCGGGTCAACGAAGAGGATATCTTCGGAGAAGAACGGCCCGGCGAGGTCTGGAGCTTCACGACGGTCGGTCCCGGGCCGGGCAAGATAATCCGCGAGTGGTGGTTTGATATTAGCGGTTCGAGCGTGACCAGTCTGACGGGTAACGACCGTTACCCAGCCGATCCGGATGGATCGGAATTCGTATCTTACTTCCGGGGCCCGGAGAACTGGGCCGAGCAATACGGCAGCCGGCTTCGCGGGTGGCTGTTCCCTCCGGAAACGGGCGACTATACGTTTATGATCGAAGCCGAGGACGAAGGCGAAATACGCCTTAGCGTCGATGATGATCCGGCCAATGCCGCCGTGATCGCCGACACCGAAGGCGAGGCGGAATCAGAGCCGCAGGCCCTTGAGGCCGGCCAGCGATACTATATCGAGGCACTGATGAAGGAAAATACCATAGGCGACGACATCGTGGTCTCCTGGAGCGGCCCGTTTATCGGTCCACTGACGGTTATAAGTGCGGACTATGTGGGCGCAACGCCGTACCTGGCGAAAAAGGCCTATAATCCGTTCCCGCCGGACGGTACCGAGGGAGTAAAATTAACGACGGATCTTAGCTGGTCTCCCGGAGTCTTTGCCACTTCGCACGACGTCTATTTCGGCACGGATGCCAACGCCGTTGCCGAGGCCACTACGGCTTCGCCCGAATATAAGGGCAGCCAGCAGCTTGGCGACGAATCCCTTGACCCGGGTGAGCTGGCGTTTGATACTACCTACCACTGGCGTGTCGACGAGATTAACCCCGACAATCCCGAGGGACCGTGGAAAGGCAACGTCTGGAGCTTCTGGACGGGCGACTTCCTCGTCATAGACGACTTCGAGTCCTACGACGACATTGATCCGGCCCCCGGCGAACCGGGCGTCAACAGGATATTCGACGTATGGATCGACGGTTTCGGAAGCATGACAAACGGAGCACTCGTCGGTAACGACTTCCCGCCCTACGCCGAACAAACTGTCGTTCGGACAGGCGACCAGGCGATGAATTTCCGCTACGACAACGCCGGCATGGTTTCCGAGGCGACTCTGACGCTGGAATGGCCGCGCGACTGGACTCAAGAAGGCGTTACCAACCTCAGCATCTGGTTCAGGGGCAGCTTAAGCAATGCCGCGGACCGCATGTATGTCGCCCTGAACGGAAATGCCGTCGTCTATCATCCTGACGAGAGCGCCACGCAACTGACCGGATGGAGAGAATGGCCCATCGACCTGGCGGAGTTCGGAGTAGACCTGACCAATGTCAATTCGATCACTCTCGGCATCGGCACAAAAGGCGCCCCGGCTCCCGATGGCGGAACCGGAACCGTCTACTTCGACGATATTCGGCTTATAACTTTGTAATCGAGCGGCCTCCATCCGCGGATAACGGTATCCAGCCCGCGGGATAGGCCTTCCCGTACCGAGAACGTACCGGGATTAGTCAAAATGCGGGCCTGTGCTGACTTTCCCCTGGGGACACCCTGGGTGCAAGTCGGCACAGGTCCTTTCATATTTCAGTCCCTGGCCGATGGCCCAGCCACGGCTCAAGTCCGAAAAAAAACAACCCAAACACAGCCCGATAGCGATTCTTCACTGTCGTCAGGGTATTTTAGCCTTGACGGCACGGTGGCTTTTATGGTAAAAAAGAATTAGTTAAGTTTATGGGTAGTTTGAGCCGTTCTTGTGAAGGAGGCGCCCTTCTTAAAGACCTAAAGCAGGTACAATTCTCAACCGATAAGTACAAAACGTGCAGGTTAAAGTTACGGCCGCTTGTGGTCGTTCAATACCATTTATTTAGAAGGAGAACCGTTATGTGTAAAAAGCTCATTTCTTTGATTTCATTAGTTGTGGTGCTGGGTATGGCAGGGAGTGCTTCTGCCGAACTCATCCTTCATTGGTCGTTCGATGAAGGTAGCGGTGATACCGCAATAGATCAAAGCGGAAACGGCCGGGACGGCACCATCGAGGGAGATCCCGCTTGGGTGGCCGGAATGATCGGAGGCGCTCTCGATTTCGGCGGTGACGGCGATCACGTTGTCGACGAGGACGGCGAGGACTATATTAATGGTCTGGACGCCATAACGGTCAGCATGTGGATCAAGTCCGACGTAACCAATACGGACAAGGGTTTTCTCCACTGCATGGACCCCGCCGGACAAGATCGTGTAGTCAGCATGCGATACGACTCTGCCGGAGCCAGTTTCGGAGGCAGCAACCTGCTCAAAATGGGCGTTCAATCGACCGGAGGCGAGCAGCAACTGGAAAGTTCCGACAACCTCCAGGTCACCGATTGGCAACACGTGGCGCTGACATGGGAGAGCGGTGGACTGATAAGATTCTATGTCGACGGTGTCGAGGACGCCACACCGGCAGGCCGCAACGGCCCTAACAACGGCGGCACTATCTCAGAATGTACAAAGTTAATAATAGGCTTGGGCGGTAAAGATGAAGGTGGCAATGCCGGCTGGGACGGACTCGTTGACGATGTGAGAATTTACGATACCGCGCTTACCGCCGAAGAGATTCAGGCCGCTATGGAAGGCGAAGGCTTCCCCTTCGCTCTCGGACCGACCCCGGAAAACGGCGCGCTCGTCGAGCAGACGTGGGCGACCTTGTCGTGGAGCGCGGGCGATTTCGCCGTTTCACACGATGTCTACTTCAGCGACAATTTCGACGATGTCAACAGCGGCGCCGAAGCAGCATTCCAGGGCAGCAAGCCCGTGAACGACACGACGCTCATTGTCGGTTTCACAGGCTTCCCCGTCCCCGAAGGTCTTGCTCCCGGCAGTACCTACTACTGGCGAGTCGATGAAGTCAATGAAGCCGATCCCAATAGCCCGTGGATAGGCGATGTCTGGAGCTTCTCGATTCCTCCTACAACGGCATACAATCCCAGCCCCGCCGACGGCGCTCAGTTTATCCCCACTGACGTCGAGCTTAGCTGGACGCCGGGTTTCAATGCGAAACTGCACACCGTGTTCTTCGGCGACGATTTCGACGCTGTCGCCAATGCAACCGAAGGCACACAGCAGGGCACTGCAACCTTTACGCCCGACGATCTTGCATTAGGAAAAACTTACTACTGGCGAGTTGACGAACTTGATCCACCCGCCACACACGCGGGGGACGTCTGGAGCTTCACGACCATACCCGACATACCGATTGACAATCCCAACCTGGTCGGCTGGTGGAAGTTCGAAGCCGGCGCCGGCACGATGGTGATCGATTTCTCCGGTCACGGCAACCACGGCACTATCGCCGGAGCGGCCAATCTGAACTGGGTCGAGAGCCTGTTCAATCTGGGACTCGAGTTCCCCGGTGACAACGAGGGCTTCATTGAGCTGCCCACGGATATGGTTAACTCCGAAACCGGCTCTGTTACCATGTGGATCAACACCAATCTGACCAGTAACGAAGGGATGCTCTTCTACGGAACCGAGACGGACGGCGACGGATTCGGCGATCAGAACGAACTGCACATGCACGTGGACGATCCCGGCGTACTGGGTTTCGGAATCGAAGGAGCCACAGACGTCAGACTGGACGGCCCCCAAGTCGCAGGCGCCGGCTGGGTGCACGTGGCCGCAACGTGGGATACGACAGATGGTTGCAAGCTCTATCTGGATGGCGCGGAAGTGGACTCTATGCCCCACAACAATACGATCGTTGATTTCGCTGTTATCAGACTGGGCAGACCGGTCGACACCGGCAACGGCAACAGGTTCTTCGCCGGTATTATGGACGACGTCAGATTATTCGACGTAGCCATCACCGCCGATCAGGTAAACGAGATCATGACCAAGGGCGAAGATCCGCTCAAAGCGGCCAATCCGAGCCCTCGCAGCGGTTCTCTGCCGGGCGTCGATGACGTCCCGCCGCTTACGTGGTCGGCCGGAGAGATGGCCGCCGAGCACGATGTGTACTTCGGCACCGATGAGGCCGCCGTGGAAAATGCGGATGCTTCCGACACCACAGGCGTCTACAGAGGCCGCCAAAGCGGCACATCATTCACGCCCGCCGAACCTCTCGAATGGGGCAGCGGACCTTATTTCTGGAGAATCGACGAGATCAACACAGACGGCACGATCAAGAAGGGCACGGTCTGGAGCTTCACGATTTCCGATTTCACGCTGGTGGACGGTTTCGAGACCTATACCGACAATGATGCCGAAGGTGAAGCGATCTGGCAGACCTGGCTCGACGGCTTCGGTGTCGCCGCCAACGGCTCGCAGACCGGCTACACGCTTCCGCCTTATGCCGAGCAGACGATTGTGCACAGCGGCGGACAGTCCATGCCGCTGCAGTACAACAACACCGCCGGCGTAACGAATTCACAGGTCGAACGCGAGCTGGATTCCCCGCGTGACTGGACCCGGAACGGAGTGGAAGAATTGTCGCTCTGGTTCCAGGGGCGTCCGCCGTCTGTCGGCAGTTTTGTCGAAGGTCCGGTCGGTACATTCACAATGACCGCAACCGGCGCCGATATCTGGAATGACGCCGACCAATTCCACTATGCCTACAGAACGCTCACAGGGGTTGGCTCGATTGAGGCACAGGTCCTCAGCGTCGAGCAGACGGACAACTGGGCCAAAGCCGGCGTGATGATCCGCGAAACGCTCGACCCCGGCTCGAAGTTCGCCGCAGTCTACATGACTCCGACAAACGCCGACGGCACGGCTACCAACGGCGTGCGTTTCCAGGCGCGAACGGATACCGATATCGACGCTGTCAGCGACAGCAGCATCGCAACGCCTGAGCAAATGGATCTTGTTGCACCTCAGTGGATCAAGATCGAGCGCGACGTGGCCGGCAACTTCAGAGGCTATTATTCCAGCGACGGAGCTAATTGGACTCCGATGGCCTGGAATCCGCAGAGCATTCCGATGGAGCAAACCGTCCACATCGGCCTTGCGCTGACCAGCCATAACAATGACGCCGTGTGCGAGGCCCAGTTCTCCAGCGTCAGGACCACCGGCACGGTCAGTCCGACGTGGACGAGTCAGGATATCGGCATTGCGGCCAACGACGCCGAGCCGTTTTATGTGGCGATCTCAAACGCCAACGGTCAGCCGGCTGTCGTAACGAATGAGAATCCCGATGCGGCTAACGCAGAGACCTGGACGCCGTGGGTAATTGAGCTCCAGAGGTTTGCCGATCAGGGCATTAACCTGGCCGACGTCGACAAGATAGCAATCGGCCTGGGCGCCACCGGCGGCGCTTCTGCCGGAGGCTCAGGCATAATGTTCATCGACGACATCAGACTCTATAGATCGGGGGAAGCACCCCGCCAGTAACAGTCGGCTTGTCGTGCCGGACATTTAGTGTTAATTCGGGGCCTGTGCCGCTTGGTGTCGGTACAGGCCCCTTGTAGTTTTCCGGACCTTAACACCCGAGAAAACACCTTAAATTCTAATTCAGTGGCTTGGCCATCACCCAGGGAAAGCTATTTTGATCTTGACGGAGCCATGCTCTACTATCTTATGTACTCCGCAGGACGGCCAAGCCGTTGTTTTACAACAAATTTTTTGAAGGAGGACTGTCATGTTTAGAAAAGCAACATTTACAACTTCTTGTCTCCTCGTGTTGAGCTTGCTCAACGCCGCTTCCGGCGGTTTGGTGGGACACTGGTCTTTTGACGATGGCACACCCATGGATATTTCCGGAAATGGCATGGATGGTGTTCTCCTGGGAGATGCTGCCATCGCAACCGATCCCGACCGAGGTGAAGTCTTGCAGGTCAACCAAAGCGGGATACAAGTGGACGGCCCCTTTGCCATCACAAATTCATTCACCTTGACCGCCTGGGTCAAGCTCGATCTGCCGCGCACCGGACGGTACTATTTCGGAGGCCCCTGGTGGTTTCGAACGGACAATGAGGGAGATCCCGAGCATTACTGGATTGAGGTGAGATACCCCGAGGGGAATTTTCTTAACAAGATTGACACCCGTACTGCGGACAATTCCCTGGGGCAGCTCGATGGTGAATGGCATCATCTGGTCTTGATTTTGCCGGAAGATGGAGCTTTCACAGGCTACTTCGATGGAGCTATCGCGCCCTTTAGAGATGCCGACCCGGTGAGGACTCACGATTTTGGCGGCTCCGTTGGTCCCCTTTTCTTCGGCACACAAGACGAAAGCGGCGGCAATGCCATCAGCGGTTACATGGATGACATCAGAGTGTTCAATCATGCAATCAGCGAAGATGAGGTTCAGGCTATTATGAGCGGGGCCGGGCTGGGTGTCGAATTCCCACATGCCCGGCGTCCCGAACCTGAGGACGGCGCCATACTCGAAGCTACATGGGCGATTCTTAGCTGGCGGGCAGGCGACTATGCCGTCTCGCACGATGTCTATTTGAGTGACAATTTCGACGACGTCAACACTGGCGCCGAAGCAGCATTCCGGGGCAATAAACCGCTGGCCGATACGACTCTAACGGTCGGCTTCCCGGGATTTCCTTTACCTGAGGGCCTCGTCCCCGGCACGACTTACTACTGGCGCGTCGATGAGGTCAATGACTCCGAGCCGAACAGCCCCTGGACAGGCCCGGTCTGGAGTCTCTCTGTTCCGCCGAAGACAGCATATTCACCCGTACCCGCCGACGGGGCCAAGTTTATAGAGTTGGAACCAACGCTTAGTTGGACGGCCGGTTTCGGCGCAAAACTGAATACTGTCTACTTCGGCGACGACTTTGATACTGTCGCCGACGCTACCGGCGGCAAACTCGTGAATGAAACGACCTTCGATCCCGGCGCCCTCGAAAAGGATAAGACTTACTACTGGCGCGTTGATCAGTTCGAGGGACCACTCACTCACAAAGGGGATGTCTGGAGTTTCACGACCCTGCCGGACATTCCCGTTCACAGCAATCCCGATCTTGTGGCTTTGTGGACGTTCGAAGAAGGTCAGGGATCGACCGCCCTGGACTGGTCGGGGCACGACAATCACGCCACGCTTTTCGGCTCGGAATGGACCACGGCCGCACTGGGCGACACCGGGTTAAGTATCGGCGACTACGGAGCGATTCAGAACCTCAGCTACGCCGCTGACGATTTGACTGAAGTGACTGTAACGGCCTGGGTTCGAACGAACAGATCTTCAGACCAGTATATTGTTTCCTTCGATCGCAATGAGTACTATCGCTTAGAGATAAACGGCAGTGGCGCCGGACCGGGCCAGATCGGTTGGGACGTCATGACCAGTTCCGGACAGGTCGATTATGGCAGCCTAAGCCGTGTTGACGACGGCAGGTGGCACCACGTCGCCGGCGTATACGATAAGGGATTGCTGACTATTTATATCGACGGTATTGCCGAGCCTTCCGCCGGCGGAGGCCCGACTTACGGCTCCGGGAATACCCGCTACGGCTTCATCGGCGCAAACTCTGAAGCGACCGATTTCAACGGAAACAGAGGGGGCGGTTCTCCGGTTTCCGGTGAAGTCGACGACATTCGCATCTACCATAAAGCTTTAACTGAGGAAGAGATTGTTGCGGTGATGAGGGGAGATCCGAAGCTTGCCGGCGACCCGATTCCCGCTCGCGATGCTATTGTTGATATTCGCGACATAAGCTCGCTGAGCTGGTCGCCAGGCGACGCAGCAGCTTCACATGATGTTTACTTCGGCACCGATAGAGGCGCGATGCAATTCAAGGGTAATCAGGCCGGGACGAGTTTCTCTTTAGCCGATCTGGTCGAATTCGGCGGCGGTGACTATTTTTGGCGCATCGACGAAGTCGCGACTGACGGAACGGTCGCTGAAGGGACCGTCTGGAAGTTCACGGTTCCCGGTTATCTGGTTGTGGACGACTTCAAGTCATACAATGACCTCAACGAAGACGAGCCCGGCAGCAACAGGGTCTACCTGACGTGGATAGACGGCTTTGGCTCTGCAACCAACGGCTCGCAGGCCGGCAATCTGGATCCTCCGTTTATGTCCGACGGCCGCAGCGGCGCCCAGGCGATGCCGGTCAGCTATGATAACGCCGGCAAGACATCCGAAGTGACCAGGACGCTGACATCCACAAAGGACTGGACCGAGTACGGCGTAACGAAGCTGGTGGTTTGGTTCAACGGTGATTCCGCCAATGCACCCGAACGCATGTTCGTGGCTCTGGGCGACTCGGTTGTCTATCATGATGATCCGTCCGTTACACAGGTGGGCACGTGGACCGAGTGGGTAATAGACCTGACGGATTTCACTGGAGTTGACCTGGCTAATGTCAGTAGCATAACAATCGGCTTCGGGACCAGAAACGCGCCGTCTCCCACCGGTGGTACAGGCACAGTGCTCATAGACGACATCAGGCTAAATCAGTAGATTCAGACAAGGCGTATTTGTCAAAAACCTTGAGAACAAGTAAGGTAGGTGCTTCAAATTACCGAATATTTATAGATCTTAGGCCACGTACGTCAGCCCTCCCTGGGGGATGGTCTAAGGAAGCTAAAGGTTAATCCGGTTCCTCAGACCCCTGGGATTTTACGCTTTGAGCCAAAGGCATGGTTAAGGGACAAGGCGATGTCACTGAGCACATCGCCCATGCCTCTGGACCTTTGCGGCGCTCGAGGAGAATTAAAGGTGTCCGGTACATTTTTAGAAACAAGGAGTAGATAGGGCACATCTTTTTTTGCAACTTATTTTTATGAAACACCAATTCGTTGTCAAGACGAGCTATCGCGTACATCGCAGAGCTTGACGGCACCCGTCCAATCTGTTATGTTATATGAGTTCAATTAGTATCCTTTAAATGTGCACAGAATTTGAGATTGCCAAAGATAGGGTAAATAATATATGAGCAAGACAATCAGAGCAAAATTTTCTAATGGGGTGATTGAACCGTTGGAGGAACTGCGTCTAACGGAAGGTGAAGAGATTACCGTCACCATCATGGAAAATCCTACGCCGTCAGGAAAAAAGAACGGCTTCGAGATTTCAGCGGGCGGATGGAAAGGGACCGTGGATGCTGGTAAACTGATCGAAGACATTTATGCCGACCGTCTTATATCAACCAGAAAGGCGCCAAAGCTATGAAGGTCTCTTATCTTGTTGATACCGACTGAATCATTCATTACCTGAACGGGCAAGAAGAAATCGTACAAAAGCTAAACTCATTACGAAAAGAGGATTGGCGCTTAATGTTACTTCACTGGCTGAGCTTTACGAAGGTGTTTACTATTCAACCAATCCCGCCGGGAGTGAAAAGGCCTTGAACGCATTTTTAACTGGCGTCACGGTATTCGGAATTGAGCAAGGGGTGTGTAAGGTTTTTGGTAAGAACCGCGGCATACTAAGAAAACAAGGACAGATGATTAGTGACTTCGATCTTTTAATTGCTTCGACGTGCCTTTATCACAATTTGATTCTGTTGACGAACAATAAGAAGCACTACGAAAGAACAGAAGGTTTAAATTTTTTCTCTTTAAGATTTTTATAAAATAACGGTGTGCACAGCATACCCTACCATTTCCGGGTAATAAGGTCAGATCTTTTTTACAATTTATTCTTATGTGGCCCCTCTTGTCTTAGCAAAAATAAAATTGGCAGGATGGGCTGATGCCCATCCTGCCTTACGACTACCGTTTACCGGTTAACCGCTGTCCGCCTTAATCGCGTAAACGCGATTTAGCGGCTCTCCCGCGAAAATTATACTTAACGACTTTTTCTGACACTGATACCTACGGCACAAATTAACACGGATTTACACGGTGTTTCACAGTCTGTACAAACCTGCGTCTAATTCAAATTGTCCTATTATTTTATGCTATTGACGGCCGATTGTCAACTGGATTCCCGTATGAATGGGCATCAGGTCATCAGGAGCGCCCCGTCACGATTGGCGTCACTCCTGATTCCCTGATATCCTGCACCCTGATAATGTGCTGCCCCGGTATCCGTATTTGTACTATCGGCCTACGGCTACGGACCCAATCCGAGGGCGAGATGCCCTCGACACGAAACTGGATTCCTCCCTTCGCAGGAATGACAGCGCGCCAGACGCAGAACGTAATACGTAATACGCAGAACGCAGAACGAAACTACCGCACAGCGGCTTGCGCTGCGGCGAGTCTTGCTATCGGAACTCTGAACGGTGAGCATGAGACGTAGTTCATGCCTACGCGATGGCAGAAGTCGATACTGTTTGGCTCACCGCCGTGCTCGCCGCAGATGCCGACCTTGAGTTTCTTTCTGGTCTTCCTGCCGAGCTTCGTGCCCATTTCCACGAGCTTGCCGACGCCGACCTGGTCGAGAACCTGGAACGGATCGGCGCAGTAGATGTTCTTGTTGACGTATTCGCCGAGGAACTTGCCCGCGTCGTCCCGCGAGAAGCCCATGGTCATCTGCGTCAGGTCGTTCGTGCCGAAGCTGAAGAACTCTGCTTCCTTGGCGACCTCGTCGGCGGTCAAAGCGGCTCTCGGCACTTCGATCATCGTTCCTACCAGGTATTTGATCTTTGTCTTCTTCCGTTTGAAGACCTGCTCGATCTCGTCGACAATTTCGTCCTTGACCAGCTTCAACTCCGAAGCCGCCCCGGCCAGCGGGATCATAATCTCGGGCAGAACGACCTTGCCGGCCTTCTTGACTTTCAATGCCGCCTCGATTATCGCTCGCGCCTGCATCCTGTAAATCGCCGGATACGTTACCGCCAGACGGCAGCCGCGATGACCCAGCATGGGGTTGAACTCGTGCAACTGCTCGACCTTGGCCTTGACGGAGGCGGGTTTGACGTCGAGCCGCTTGGCCATTTCGGTCTGATTCGCTCTGTCCTGCGGCAGGAACTCGTGCAGCGGCGGGTCGAGCAGACGGATCGTGACGGGCAGCCCGGCCATAGCCTTGAAGATGCCCTCGAAATCGCTCCGCTGATATGGAAGCAGCAGCTTCAGCGCGCCCTCGAACTGCTTCTTGGTGGCCGCGTGCTTCTTCTCGATCTCCTTTTTCTCTTTGGCGCTTCCGGCGGCTTCGATCTCTTCGAGCATCAAGGCGTAATCATCAGCGGCCAGAATCATCTGACGCACCGGCCAGATGCGGTCGCCCTCGAAGAACATGTGCTCGGTCCGGCACAGACCGATGCCCTCAGCACCGAATTCGCGGGCGCGTTTGGAATCTTCCGGCGTGTCGGCGTTCGTGCGGATGCCCAGCTTGCGGACCTTATCGCATACCTCCATGAACTTGCCGAAATCGCCGCTCAGAGCCGGCTCCACCGTCGGGAGCTTTCCGAGCATAAGCTCGCCCGTCGTGCCGTCCAGACTGATCCAGTCACCTTGTTTTATGGTCTTCTCACCGAGGGTGAGTTTGTTCGCTTTGTAGTTGATATTCAACGCGCCGACTCCGGCGACGCAGCATTTGCCCATGCCGCGTGCTACCACCGCGGCGTGACTTGTCATGCCGCCGCGGGCGGTAAGGATTCCGACGGCCGCGTCCATGCCCCCGATATCCTCGGGGCTGGTCTCGATGCGAACGAGAACCACATCTTTGCCCTTGGCTTTCCAGTCCTCGGCGGTCTCGGCGGTGAAGACCACCTGTCCGACCGCCGCGCCGGGGGACGCAGGCAGGCCCTTGGCGATTGCGTTGCGTCTGGCTTTCGGGTCGAAGTGCGGGTGCAGCAGACGGTCCAGTTGCTCGGGCTCGACGCGGGTGACGGCCTCTTTCATGGGGATAAGTTTTTCCTTGACCATGTCCACCGCGATTTTGACCGCCGCCTCGGCCGTCCGCTTGCCCGTTCGCGTCTGGAGGACGTAGAGCTTCTTGTTCTGGATGGTGAACTCCATGTCCTGCATGTCTTTGTAATGCTTCTCCAGCCGCGTCATCAGGGCGGTCAGCTTTTTATAAGCTCTGGGCATCACCGTGTTGAGCTTCTTCAACTCGATGGGCGTTCGAATGCCGGCGACCACGTCCTCGCCCTGGGCGTTCATCAGGAACTCGCCGTAGAATTCCTTCTCGCCGGTGCTTGGATTGCGGGTAAAGCACACGCCCGTGCCGCAGTCGGTTCCCATGTTGCCGAAAACCATCGCCTGGACGTTGACCGCGGTGCCGAGCAGACCCGTGATGTTGTTGAGCTGGCGGTACCTGACGGCCCGGGGGACGTTCCACGAGCCGAAGACGGCGTCGATGGCGTGCTTCAGTTGAATCTTGCCGTCCTGAGGAAACATCTCGCCCACGTTCTTTCTGTAGACGGCTTTGTACTTGTCGACGACTTCCGAGAGTTGCTCGGCGGTCAGCTCGTTGTCGAGCTCGACCCCGGCCTTCTCCTTGGCCGCATGGATCGCTTCCTCGAAGTGCTCGTGCTTGCAGCCCATCACCACGTCGCCGAACATGTCGATGAACCGGCGGTAAATGTCGTAGGCGAAGCGCGGATTCTGCGTCTTCTCGATGATCCCTTCGATCACGTCATCGTTCAGGCCGAGATTGAGCACCGTATCCATCATTCCCGGCATCGATACGGCCGCACCGCTTCTTACGCTGACCAGCAGCGGCTTGCTCGGATCGCCCAGCTTGGCACCCATCGCCTTCTCGAGCTTGGCCAGGTTCTTGTCGACCTCCTCATCAAGCCCTTTCGGCCATTTGCCGCCGGTCTTGTAGTACTCGCGGCAGACTTTCGCCGAGATCGTAAAGCCCGGCGGGACCGGCACGCCGAGATTCGTCATCTCCGCGAGATTGGCGCCCTTGCCGCCCAGAAGCTCCTTCATTTTCGCATTACCCTCGGCCTTGCCGCCGCCGAAAAAATACACTCGTTTCTCTGCCATTCTAAAAGGCTCCTTCAAAAAGAGTTCCATGTTCCCGGAAACCACCAGCCGGCCGGATGCACACGCGATTAACCTGTACTCCGACCCGGCAAAAGTTCCTCAACGTCAACGAAACCGCACTATATATTAAAACTCCCCCAAAATGTCAACCGCAAAACCCCTCGCAAACAAACATTCTTCACCCCCTGTCATCCCGACCGAAACCCCTGTCATCCCGACCGAAGCGGAGGGACCTGTTTAACACTAACCGCGGATTACGCTGATTCGAAACAAAACAATAGTAATGTCATCCCTGCAGAGCCAGGGACAATAGTCAATGTTAGAAGCCTGCTGTCAGCCCTAACGCGATAAACGCTTACAAAATGTACCGGAGATCTTCAATTCTCCGATGAGCCAATTTTCGCGGATTATGACAAAAGTTTCGTTGCAGACGGCGTTGGTGCGTGTTTATAATGTGGCGGGAAATGTAATCTTGTCCCCGTAGCTCAATTGGATAGAGCGTTGGCCTCCGGAGCCAAAGGTTAGAGGTTCGAATCCTCTCGGGGATATTTCTTAAAGGTAAAATTGTAAAAAACAGAAGGACCGAACAACACCCGAAAGCAAGTACCACCAAGAGAACGGAGCAACACGAAGAAAGACGTAGGGTGCGATGCATCGCACCATTTCTTCCTATTTTTTGTAAATTTCTTTTTTTTGCTTGACATAGCATAGAACAGAAAGGTAGGATGCAAATAACAGAGCGAAATCCGGGACGAGAACAGATGCAGGAACTTGTTGCACATACAGTAATAGCCGCAGCGCGTTCTAAGGGACAAATTGAGGAAAGGAATGTAAAGAAGGCTCCGTAGATATTGGTCGGACACATTTACATTCTCCAAATTATTGAAGGAGTGACTCTATGCAAAAGCACACATATATTTCGCCGACATTTCACTTATTATTAACTGCAATTATGGTAGTCGGTTCGATGACATGCATTTCAATGAGCGTCTCGAACGTTCTTGCCCAAGAGGCAAATGGCCCAAACGCAGTTGAGTTAGCCAGACACGACACCGAATTCTCATACGTGTACGTAGAGCCTGTCCGTGTGGGCACCCAGTACGGAATAGCAGTAATGTTCAAAGGTACTGACGACCTGCACTACTACGCAAATCCAGAGACTGCAACTGCTCCTGGCTTTGAATTGAAAGTCCAGGCTGAGTCGGATAATTTCAATTTCGGTGAAGCTTTCTTTCCAAAATGGGTGAATTGGGCCGATCCGACAGGCGCCAAAATTGATGTATACGTAGGCGATTTCACCGTCTTTGTGCCAATCACATCTGTCACAGAACAAGGAGCCGCCGAGAGAAATAGTGTTGAGATTCTGATCACGGGCCAGGCATGTACGAGCAAGATTATTCTAATGCCGTTTGAAAAGACGATACAAGTAAAAGTTGACTGGAACGAGCGCGAATCGTGGAGAGAAATTACAGTTGAGACAGACGCTGACGAAGTGGCCGTTGACCCAAGAACAGCCGCGGCAACGAGCCAATCTGCCCGGCTTGCTAAAGTTGACAGACTTATGAGATTATTCGCAGATTCTGCACCATTCCCAGATCCATCCGTAGGAGCTACCTTGCGAATAACCGCGCCCGCCTTAGTAAATAAAGTAGAAAGCTTGCATTTCGCAGCATTGGACTATCAATTTCTCGCTGTACGGGCGCTTCGAATGGCGAAGCAACATTTCAAGAATGGAGATGATACAAGAGCAGAGAAGCTTGTAGAAAATGGCAAGAGGTACTATCGGATCGCAACCGCCCTACGTCGGGATTCACAGAGCATATTAGATGGTACGTATTCGGCAAACCAAACCGCCCTAGAAGGCGTGAAAGAAGCTTGCCATACAGCATCTTCATTGGGCTTGCATGTGATGAATCCGGTCTTGGGTAAGGCTGTCGACTACCTCTATCTTTCAGCAGATTATGCAATCGACCGCACGGTCCTTGGCAAAGCTGAGGCAGATAGGAACGCAATCAAAAGGCTTCTAGTCAAGCTTCTTTTTGACGAAACCAAGTTCTCTAAACTCGGTAACCGAACAATCTCCGAGTACATGAAAAATCGCGTCGGCAAGGAACTGTTTCCCATAATTGATAATCTCCTTCAGAGTAAGGAAGCAAAGTTCGCCGTTTCAAGGCTTGTGAAACAGACTTCCGTTATGCTTTCGGAAGAAGCGATCCTTTCACAAATGCTCGACTCTGGGCTTACTGAAAAGCAACAGAAAACATTTAACAACTTTGCTGAAGAAGATAAAAAGAGATTCTTGACCAAACCACAGGGACTGGATACGACTCAACAGCAATCTACAACAAAGGTTCTCTATTTCAAAGTTCTTTCTACGAAAGATAAGATGGAAGCTGAAAAGGTTTTGAATGCGGCGAGATCCTCTCGCAGCTTGGCCAGTCGTCAGATGGTTGGTTTCAACCTAATGATGCAAAACTGTCGACAAATAATCCGGAAATGGTCGGATAGCAGGTATGCATACATAGCCAAGCAAATGATAATCGACATGCCGGAGAGATATCGACCGCGATACAACGTCACAAAGGAAGAATTGGACTTGAGCAGGTTCGCTATACACAGACCTGGAACCAAACCTTTTAAGTTTGAACTCATCTGGGTTCAGTGCAACAACAAATCTTGTAAGAATGTGTACAAAATGATCAAGAGAGGGTACTGGCTGCCGTTGGAGTCAAATCCCAACACGAACCCGATGGCGAGCGGATCTATGCCGATAACATGCAACGAATGCGGCAAACAAATGTTCGCAGTGGAACTGATCTGGGTTAAGTGTAATAATAAATCTTGTAACAAAGACTACCAAATGAGCAAAGGAGAGTACTTCCTGGCTTTGGCGTCAAATCCGAACATGAACCCAATGGCGGCCAGACCTACGGCGATAACGTGTAAAAAATGCGGCGAACAAAGTCTGTTCGCAGCAAAAAAGTGTCCTTACTGCGAGACCGTATTTATCGAGGGAACCGGAGTAAAAGAACCGGGAGATTATCACGATCGCTGTCCGGAATGCGGGCGCAGCAAGGTGGAAGAAAGGTGGAAAACAAGGAAGAGATAATTTGAGAACAAGTAAAACCGTGCCCTGCTGTTCTAGAGCAAGATGTTCCAAAGGATACTTGCCAACCGCAATTATCATTTATCGTACGGAGTTTGTATGCTAAATATTGAGATCATTCGTATAGCGGGCATCGCTCTGTTGATACTTGGTGGCGTATCTGGCTTTGCTCTTTTTTTGCGAGCGATCTCAGGGGCAGACGAAGAGAAAACCAAGGCCGCCACTGGAACCCTGTGGGGCATCTTTATTGTTGGAATGGTTGGCGGTATTACTATTTTGGCTGTCACGAAATAAGCCCAAAAATAAGCAGACCAACCAGTGCAAAATGGAATGAAAAAACGACAAAAAAAAGAAAGCAATGGTGGAATAAGTATCCATTCGTCAACGAAAGATACAAATATATCAGCTAAGATCGATGTTTGGAAAGTTCTAAATGATAAATATATGAGATACGTGACCATGTGGTTCACAGCCTCGTCTTTGTCCGTAATCATCCTCTGTTTCTGCATAAATAACTTAATTGAAGATCAAACACCTCTCTCAACCAAGCTGGTAATGGTGGTCGTCGCAGGTTTTATTTCGCTGGCAGCTTGTGCAATAAGTTGTATTGTGCGCCCCAGGGCCTATCGCTTCGCTGAACATGTTGCTGGAATCGAAACATTACTCAGTAAGGAGAATGGACTTGATGCTTATTTCCAGCCATTGCCAAGGCGCCCTATGATGAAGTTGTTGATAGATGTTTCTGCTGTAATGAGCTTCATTGTCTTCTTGATTATTCTCTTGATAGCATACTTGTCATTAAGGATGTGACCGTTTTTGTTAAAGCACTCTTGTCCCTCCAGGGACTGAATCAGGGTCAAAAGAACCACGTTCCTGCAAGGGTAAATTAAACGTGTCAGGGAATTGGTGCGATACATCGCACCCTACATTTTCGGTCGTGTAAATCAGTGAAATCAGTGTCTAAAGCTTTGTCTGTTGGGTTTTATGGCGGGTAGTCCTGGCCTTTGATGCCGTTTTTGGTTAGGTTTGGGTTGGGGAGGTTGTCGTTTGCGGGGCGGATTTCGGTTGCTTTCAGGATTTTTGTGTGGCTGTCAGGGAAGAGGTAGTTTCGGGTTCCTTGCCAGGTCCACCAGCCGGGGTCTTCGGGTATCGGGTAATGGTTGCTGAGCCACTCGCCCATGAGGATTTTTTGCGAGGGCTTTGCGACGTTGAGGCTCCGCTGGGGGATCGACGGGCGGGGGTTCGAGTACGTATCGGCCGGGCTGTTCATGTCGGCGATCTGCTCGGGGCTGTGGTAAAAGGCCAGCGAGTAGGAATAGCTCGTGCTCTCGTATTTGTGCCTGGCGACGCGATCTTCCGGGCAGAGCAGGACGGAAGGATTGTTCGGGTCGATATTGCCGCCCAGGTGCGGCTCGACGAAGCTGCGCCAGCCGCGGCCCATCCAGAGCCAGTACCCCGCCGGCAGCGGGTCCTGCGCGCAGGGATACGTGTTGTCGTTCGAGTAGAGATACAGATCGACCGCCAGGCTGATCTGCCTGAGGTTGTGGGCGCATACCAGCCGCTTCGCGCCGGCCCGCGCCCGCCGCAATGATGGCACGAGAACCGACAGCAGCAGTGTGATAATCGCGATGACCACGAGCAGCTCGATCAGCGTAAAGCCGGCGCGACGGCCCGTGGCGAGGGCGTCCCGCCCTTGTGTGTGGCATCCCCGTGGCGAGGGCGTCTCGCCCTTGTTCTGTGGCGAGGGCATTCCCTCGGCGGAGTTTATCCTGAGCATAGCCGAAGGGCTCGGGACAGGCTTGCCCCTGTTCGAGGCCGGGACGGCCTCGCCACACGCCCTCGACACGGGCAAGCCCGCCTCTATTACACTGTTTAATCTATGAGATTTCGCGTCCATCTCTGGTTCACGCCCGGTACTCACTACTTCGTGTTTTGCCAAACAGGATAATGACGCGGACAGCGGTTGTCAACAAGCATCGGCAAAACTTCCCGCCACCGGGAACACTAAGAGCGTGCGTGAGAAGTCGGCTTGTCGCAGCACGGACAACTGCGGCAGAACAGGAATTATTGCCACATTCAACTGTCCGAATCCTTTGCCGTTATTTGCCTTTCCTGTTTTCTGTGTTATATTTTATGTATAGGAGCACGGTTTAGGGTCGCTTTGTCGGCCCCGGACTTCTCCGACGAAACGGGGATGTTGAGCATGATCGAACTCGGAAACGCACCAAATCCAGCTTCTGCCCGGCCTGTCATTGGTGCAAAATACGAGCAGACACCGGCCTCGACAAAAGCGGCAGGTTCGGGAGAAGCCGACTATAACGATCGGGCCGCAGCGGCAATTCAAAATCCTTACCGCTCGGAACTCACGCAGTTTGCGACAGACCAAATCCCGGACTCTAAACAGCTCTACAAAGAAATGCAGGCGAATTTGAATTCGAGCAAGTTTTCACTGGCCCGGCTTCAGGAACAATTCATTGAAGCGCTAAGGGCTCAGGCGAACGTGGACCCCGCAAGGGCCGTCGATTTGCTCAAGGCCATCATAGTGTAAAAAACCTGAGAGTTGCTTGTCCGGCAACCACTCTATAACATCAACACCTACAGAATCGGCGGCAAAGCCTACTCTTTTCCACTTCTCGATTGCGCGGCGGCGTTCCCGGCACAGATGGAAGAGATAAACGGAGAAGTAATCGTCCGCCGGTTCCACAACAGGCCGTCTGGAAACATCAGATGCCCCTCTACGGCGCCAACGAACAAATAACCATAACAGCCCTGAGTCGAGACCGGTATGTCACGGCAGACCTTCAACTGCGCACCCAGTGACCCAACCCCGTTACCTTACAGCGATCCAAGTTACTGAATCAGTAACCATCTTCGTATGGTCCGAGGAAACGCTCACCATTGAAATGGATCAAGTGAGTCGGTGAGTCAGCAATCCACACCTCTGTTTCCCAGGAAATTTCGTCGAGGTATTTCAGCAAGGTTCGACGGTCCAGAAAGGCCGTTACGTAGACAAGACCGGCGTTCGAACCTGCAAAGAGCTGCTGCAACTCTTGCCTGCGCTTCGGATTAACTGGTCCGTGGCTGGTTACCGCCTCGATGAGCACGAGCCAATTCTTATCAGTGTAGTGAACCACAACATCGGGCATCTTTCCATGCTCTTCGATCTTAACACCCAGTGCCAAAAGCGCCTCGGAGTCATAGTACGCCCATTTCTTCTGAGTATCTCCTACATAAATAACATGTGCTCCCGGTGTAAAGAGTGGGCAAAAATCGTCGATGATCTTCTTGACCAGTACATTCTGCCCTCCCGGCGAAAGGCTGATCTGCTCTCCGCTCTGCAGCAATAGCGGAATTCGGCGCATCTGCCTCTCTCGAGCATAGAGACGCTTGAGCATATCTGCCTACCTTAAATAATCCTGCAGTCGGTCTTTCCAGTTCGGGCTTCCGAATTCACGTAACAGCTTCAGCGCAGAGGTTTCGATTTGGTAAACTGCTTTGGGACTGTTCGTTGGTCGTGATGGCTTATCTGGATTTGGCAAAACCAACGCCGCCTGTACAAATTGATGAACGGTCTGTCGGCGTACCGTTTCGCGTGTGTTAGGCTTATATTGTTTTCCGTAGTGGGCAGTAAAGAATTCCATCATAGGGGTAATGCCCATCAACGGGTCACTCGCATTCTCCCATTCGTCTTCGGGTTTAAGGTCCAGGAACGAAAGAAGCGTCAAAGCTGAACGTTCATTCAGTTGCTGACGTGGGAACCCGAGTGCCTCTAGAATCTGCAAACACTCTGCAATTCTCCGCTTAGCTTTCTTCGCCTTCGCCTCCTTAGCCATCGTTCTCACATACCTTTCCGAGTATTTCGTCCACTTCTCTCTGTTCCGGCATGCGATCCTTAACATGGGCGCCAAGCTGAACCAATTGTTCGCGCATGGGATAACGCATTTTGCGGAGATCGGTAGCATTGACTTGAGTGTGACCGCTGAAGAGCCGAAAATATTGGTCGAACAAAGTAGAGTTCAAATATAGTGCCAATCCTCGCGCCAGCTTGGACGGAAGTCCCTTTCCTCCGGCATGGAAGTAGTTCAGATGATTTTCAAAACCAACTAACGGCGCTTCGACCCGATGCGGATCGTAAATAGCCGCCACCACTCTCCTTCGTTCCTCCTTGGAAGAGAAACGCTTTGTTAGCACGTAAGATCCTTTTGGAACCATCAGATGGCGTGTTTGCTCCGACGACACGATTGCGTTTGGTTTCTTGTCCGATTCCACCGGCCAGCGAATGAATCCATACTCAAAATGACGCGGATACAGCAACGGTACCGTCCCTGTCTCAGGCTGGATTCGAAGATACTCACGTGCCCTAAAATCCTAAAATCCACGACGCGCCCTGTCGAAACCTCTATCCCCAACTCATCGAGCGGTGTTGTAAAACGCTCCATCCTGCACATCGTGTCTTCATCATCGTCATTCAGTATCAGATGAATGAAAGCATCTCTGTCCTTCGCTAATACAACGTGTTCGTAAGGCATACGGCGGACGCTAACATTGTGGAAATCAGGTCCCTCCGACAACGAGATGGCCACATGTTGTGGCTTGCATACATTTCGAACCGCATGAAGAATCACATTCTCCTGAAGGACATCATCATCACCGAATGCTTTCTTACGGGACTTGAAGACATGGATGTGCTCAATCGCCAGCATGTTCAGCAGGGCAAGGCGAAATCTCCGAAAATATGGTCCATTGCAGAAGCTGCGAGGCGTGATCGCCACTAATTCGCCGCCCGGCTCTAACATTCTCATCGCTAACCATACGAATGCCGCATAAAGGTTCGAAACTTCCATCCCTGCCGAGTCCAGCAGCTTGCGCGTTCTTGATTGCGCATTAATCTTCTTATACGGTGGATTAAGTATGGCATGAGTAAAAGGCTTGACATCCCCAGCAAACAATCCATTCTCCACAAGATCTACACTGCCGGCTACAAAGTCCTCGCATCGCGTCTCTGCTGCAAAAGATATGTTCGCCTCCGCACAGACAGCTTCACACCGGGCCAGCGTATTCTCTAAGTGAGGCAAGACCAACTCATCGTTCTCAAATGCTGTCACCTCAATCGACCTCAAATTGCCTTTCTTTTCGATGAGAGTTTGTACGACCCCCGCCGCCAAAACGCCGGTTCCTGCTCCCGCATCCAGAATTCTCACATCCTCGAAGTCTCGTCGGAACAGACTAGCCCCAAAACAAGTGTAGATTGAGCCAAAAGAGTAACATTAATTCTAGAAAAATACT
>CAZRBG010000002.1:0-209340 GCA_964598225.1 uncultured Pirellulales bacterium | reverse complement strand
TTTTCTAGAATTAATGTTACTCTTTTGGCTCAATCTACACTTGTTTTGGGTCTAGTGTGGCTGGTGAATGAGTTGTCATGAAGATTTGCCCACATTTCTCCTTCTGTGTCTTCTCAGTCAGTTTTCTCAGGACATGCTTTAGTCTATGTGGTTCGAGGGCCTGTTCTATCTCGTCTATCAGAAGAATCGAGCCGTCTTCGACACCCGCCAGTTGAAGTCCTATGGACATTAAACGTCTAGTGCCCAGTCCCATTCTTCTGAAAGGTATGTCACCATCGTGCAGGGAAATAGTACTCGCATTTCCTCTTAGATTTTTGGGATCGATATTAGGAACCAATTTCTCTGTGTCTACGCCATAGATTGCTCCGCTATCCTTTGCGCGTTGAACGCTCTCCATGAGACCCTTGAAAGCTGCTTCTGGCAAATCCAAGTCTCGCAGTCTGCGGTTTGCCTCAAGCAAGATTATCTCAACTTCCTTTGTGTCTTGAGACATGTGAAGCAGGGATGATCCCCTTGTCCACGCCAACTCATTTGTCAGATTATTACTAATTCTCGATACAGAGAATCTTTGTCTGTCTTTGTAAGATATATTTGTTTCTTCTCGTACTGGGTGCTCTGTGATGACTTTCCATTCCGGCGTCAATGTTTCATCAACCGTCAATTTAATTGACAAAACGTAAATATCTCCATTTTCCGGTTTGGGCTCGTCGTTTAACTTACTTTCTTTCGCATTCCATCCTCGGAGGTACTTGCCATATTTTGAAACACACATCAGTTCTTCGGGGACGGGTCCTACAGTAGTCGTGATCTCTATATTCTCCGAGGTGTTGCAGCATGTAAAATCGCTGTCATCAAACGGTATGAACCAATTTGGGCATAACGTATACTCGATAGCATCCAGTATCGTTGATTTGGTGCTGTCTCCAAGCCCTATCAGGCAAACCAATGGAGTTGTGAACGTAAAGGAATCGTCTTTTATGCCTCTGAAATTCTTGACGTAGAGTTGATAGATTCTCATGGAAAATGGCCTTTCTTTGATTTCCTTTTTCAGCCTCGCATGGAACTCACCAAATGGATGCCGCAATACCGCCTCGCTTGACATCCACAAAACGTATATTATCAAATGCGAATCAGTCTGTCACGTTTATCCGGAAAAAAACAAGGCCGGGCAGCCGATGATCGGCGAGCAACTACAACAGCTCTATCGGCAAGAATTTGGCGTAGTTTTCGAAATCATTGTCTGTTGTGAAAATCGCAAGGTTTTCCAGATGAGCGACGGCGCAGATCAGGAAGTCTATGGTGGAGCCTTGGACGCCTTTCTTTCTGCACAAGTTGCCGAACTCTGCGGCTTTCTCGAAATGTGCAGTCGTCAAAGGGATAACTTCGTAGGAAGCAAGGATCTCCTTGAGCTCGTGAAACTGTCCGGCGTTCGGAATGCCGGACAGCAGCTCTTGTCTTATGGGGCCGATTATGGTTACTCTGCCGTCGTTGATGAGGTCCCATAATTTGGCTGTCAGTTCCGGATCAGGATCTTTGCGTCGCAGGACCTGCGACCACACACAAGTATCAACCAATACCTTCATCGCTTCCTCGCCTTCTTGTAGTTGAAACCGTCGTCGAAGGCGATTGTGCCAAATAATTTGGCGATTTCCAGTTGTTTCTTGTGTGCGACATACTCTTTCAGGGCCGCAGTGACTGCATCTTTTTTGGTCTTATGATGCCCGGCCTTTTGGGCCTGAACAATCAGTTTGTCGTCTAATGCAAGATTAGTAGCCATTTTTACACCCCTTTCTACACATCTTATAACACAATATCTTGTGTAAGACAAGCCAAAATTGATTTCTTTTCTCCGGTAATCCGGAACCTTTTCTCTGCTCGGGCATAATAGCAACGCGATTCTCTACAAGGTCGAACCGCAGGACGTAGTTGGTGCTAAACACGTCCGGCGCGCTGATGGGCGAACACAAATCGCTGAACCGGAAGAAATTAAAAAGAGAATGCATGACAAAGCCCAATAATGTTGTATAATAGATGAATGACGTAAAGGTCAGACATCTTCAGGTCGCAGGAGGAGGCAACTAACCTTTGCAGCTTTTCTTTTTGGTGATTTATCTGACAGGAGCAAGGATGGCAAAAGAATTGAAGACTTCAGCCAGTGGCAGGAAATGCAAGTTTCCGCACTGCAAGCGGCTCTTGAGCATCTATAACCATGAGCCTTACTGTCGCGTTCATCGAGATCAATTGGCTCAGACTCGAATATCTAACAATCCATATCACCATGTCTTGTAAAGCCGAAGACGCCGATGCCGGGTATGAGCCTGCCCCGGAGCCGGCCATGCCCGCCACGAAATGATGACTTGGCGTTGGTTCTGGCAGAAGGCAGGGGCAGCGCCGCTAACTTCGGCAACCGGTTTTTTGGCTCGGAATCGGTGCTTTTCCGGACTTTTTTCACTTTTTTTCATTTTTTGTCATTTTTCCCGTCTACATTTTGCCTTCTCGTACGCCTTATAGATAGGTAGCAGGCTGCGCCGGTTTAAGCGCAGAGTTACCGGATAGCCGGAAGTGAGATTGCCGCCCGGGTGGTGGTGGCGAGGATGTAATCATCCGGCTTGTCCGGACGGATGGAGCGGTGTGTCGTCGCTTCGGAGAGACTGTAGGCGCATCATGGCAACATGAGGCGTAGATAAATAACGGTGCAGGACTCAATGGGCATAGGTCAAGCGGGCTTTGAGCAGAGGAAAACTCTGTATACATCAGGTACGATGCCCGGCCGCACCAGGTAGGTTGTTATTATTAAACACGAAGGAGAACAACATGGCGACGAAAGAGGTTAATCCGACAATTACGAGAGTGCTGTACGCTGGCCTGATTCTGCTGGCTTTCCACGTTGTATGGCTCCCGGCAGCCCTCGGCGAGGGTGGGGTCACCAAATATACGATCACGCCGTCGGCCGGGCCGAACGGTGCAATCGATCCGAACAGTGCCACGGAAGTTGCTAAAGGCGGCGACCTGGCATTAACAGCCATTCCGGATCCGAACTACATGGTTGAGGAATGGTCCGTTGACGGCGCCAAGGCACAATCGGGGGGTGCGGAATTCACGCTTACCAACGTGAAAGAGGACAAGACCGTCGAGGTAACGTTCAAACTGAAGGAATTTAAGATCACTTCCGCTTCCGGTCCGGGCGGCACGGTAAGTCCCGAAGGCGACACAGTGGCGACCTACGGCAGCGATCTGGAACTAACCGCCACTCCGGATATGGGTTATGAAGTGGATAAATGGTCCGTGGACGGCGTCGAGGCCCAGGAAGGCGGAACTGCCTTCACACTCGCCGACATTCAGGCCGAACATACGGTTGAAGTCACCTTCAAGCTGCTGGAGTTTGAGGTCACTTCCGCAGCCGGTCTCAACGGCGCGGTCGATCCAGAAGGCGTGACCGTCGTCACTTACGGCAGCGACTTGATGCTTACCGCCGATCCTAACACGGGCTATCAGGTCGATACGTGGTTTGTGGACGGCGTCGAGGCCCAGGCAGGCGGAAACACGTTCAAATTAACCGACATCCAGTCCGATCATACGGTCGACGTCAGTTTCAGGCTGCTTGAATTCGAGATTGTATCAACGTCCGACCCGAACGGGGCGATTGATCCCAACGGCTCTACAATCGTAACCTACGGCAGCGACCTCGAGTTTGCCGCCTTTCCCGACACCGGCTATCAGGTGGACAAATGGTTTGTGGACGGCACCGAGGCCCAGGTGGGCGGAGATACCTATACGTTGAGCAACATTCAGGCCGATCACTCGGTTAAGGTCACTTTCAGGCTCCTGGAATTTGAGATTATATCGGCGGCCGACCCTAACGGCACGGTCGATCCCAACGGCTCAACTATCGTAACCTACGGCAGCGATCTGGAACTCACGGCCATTCCCGGCACGGGCTATCAGGTCGACCAATGGTTTGTCGATGGTTCCGAAGCCCAGACGGGCGGCGACAGCTTCACGCTTACCGATATTCAGGCCGACCACACGGTGGACGTGACGTTCCGACTTCTTGAGTTCGAGATCACTACTTCGGCCGACCCGAACGGAGCGGTCGAGCCCAACGGAGTCACTGTAGTGACTTACGGCAGCGACCTCGAGATTACGGCCGATCCCAACACAGGCTATCAGGTGGATAAATGGATTGTGGACGGCAACGATGTTCAGACCGGCGGTAACAGTTTCACTCTGGAAGACATCAAGGAAGATCACACCGTCGAAGTGACCTTCAGGCTGCTCGAGTTCGACATTCAGGGCATCGCAGGTGAAAACGGCGCGATCGATCCCAATGGCGTCACAACCGTTACATACGGCAGCGATCTGGAATTCACGGCAACGCCGAAAGGCGAGTATCTGGTGCGTATATGGTCTGTGGACGGCGCTCAGGTCCAGATCGGAGGCACGAGTTACACGCTCTCGGATATCAAGGCCGATCACACGGTTGAGGTAAGCTTTAGTTTGCTTTTCTACGTAATAACGCCGGAAGCAACCCCAAACGGCTCGATAAGTCCTGCCGGCCCTGTGACCGCCGAACCAAATGACAGTCTGGACTTTACGGCAACTCCGAATGATGACTATGTGGTGCGCGGATGGTTCGTAGACGGCGACTACGCGAAAACCGAAGGCACAAGCTTTACGCTTGCCGATATCCAGTCCGATCACACCGTCTTGGTAGCATTCATGCAGAAAGAGTATACCGTTGAAGCTACCGCCGGCCCGGGCGGCACAGTCAGCCCGGAGAGCATCGATATTCATATCGGCGGCAACCATACTTTCACGGCGACACCCGACGTTGGCTTCGAGGTCGACACGTGGTCGCTGGACGGTGTGACGAAACAGATTGGTGGTTCGACGTTTGAAGTTGCTTTGATACACGCCGGCCACACTGTTCATGTCTCGTTCAAGCGGCTGCTCGCCTATTCCCTCGGCACATACGAATTCGAGGACGAGCAGCAGACCGAATCCGGAATCGCAAGCAACAATTCCGACCCGGATCAGCCACTGGTTGCCGTCGAGCAGAACTGCCTTGGCTCCGATGCGGACAATTCGGCATTAGTGCTGCACAGTCGGATGAACGGCGACGGGAAAATAGTCAATGCTCGCGCTAAGGCAGCGTTCATCGGGACCGATACGGATGAAATCCTGATTCGTTTCAAATACCTTTTCGCCAGTCCGACCGCCGAACTGGTTGTCTACGTCTCGGATTCGCCCCAACTTCTTGCCCGGGACGACCCATCGCGTCAGCAGCACTATGTCGAGGTCGCGCGCAGACCGGCCCCGCCTTTCGATCTTCCCGGCTCGGACGGCAGCGGCCGATTCGGAGTCTTCGAGGAAATCGTCTGGACTAGCGGCCTGGATTTGACCGACGGCTTGTATGTGGAACTCGAACTCATCGACGAGGCGGACGGCGCTGCAGTTTGCATCGACAGTTGGAGCTCGCAGGTGCGGTGTTACGGTGTTTGCCTGGACGTAACCAGAGACGGCTCGATTGATGAAGCGGACTTCCTGAAGGTTCTGACCGCCTATGGACACACCGCAGAAGGCGCTGCGGCCTGTCTGGAAGGAGCTTTCAGCACCGATGGGTACATAGATACCTTCGACGTTGCGGCATGGGACTGGGCGCTGAACTCCGACCAGCGTCTGAACGGCTATTGCGGTCTTCCCCTTGTCGGCAACGCTGTGAACAACGGCGTAATGGGCGCCATTGCAAAACAGCCGACGAGCACCTCGCCTGTGTCGATTCTTGCGGAAATTCCGGAAACTCTTGGCGACCTGCTGATAGCGGGCAAGAGGGATTCGACTAACGCGGGCGATAAATTGAAGGGTTCTCTATATGTCTTTGACACCGCCGGCGAATCCGCCGGTTCGTTCCAGTCTGCATCGAGTCGGGGCAACATACGCCTGGTCAAGGGGGCCGACGGACAGATCTATCAGCTCAACTCCGAGACCGGTCTCTTGCGACTGGACGCTACGGACGAAGTGGTCGTGCCTCCCGGCAAGGTCGCACTCGCCGGCGATCCTCGCAGCGGCTCAGCAGCGATGGTCTACGTCGGCATTCAGGGAGAAGGCTCCGATGCGTTCGGGCGCCCGGTTCTCGATGCCGCCTTCGACGCGGATCACGTTTATGTGGTTCCGGTCGTTGTTGATCCCGACGACGGAGAGCCTTATGCCGCGGCGGCAAAGCTCAGACTTACTGCCGACGGTGACTCGCCGTACGAACTTGTAGAGCTGTACGACGATGCGCCGCCTCTGAACGATAACCAGCGGCGCAACAGCCTGCGAGAGATCGAGATCGATAGCCAGGGCAACGTCTACGTGTTGAATGTGAACTCTCTCAACGAAAGTGACATTCTGCTGAAATACATGCCTGACGGCACTGTCGAACGTTTGAATCTGGGCAGATCGGACGGCGGCGGTTATGTGCCCGCTCCGATCGCGATGTTCGTCTCGCGAACGGACGGGGCGCTGTATCTGGCCTCGGCAACGGGCAGCGGAGCGGAACCGCGGTCGGTCGTCATATACGAGCTCTCCACTGAGGGCGGGCTTGCTCTCGTGAAGTCCGTCACCATCGACGGCGTACACCATGTAACCGGCATTACCGAAGACCCGGCAACGGGAACGCTGTGGATTGCCGGCTTTAACATGGAGGATGTACCACAAGATCCCGATCCGACCCAGCCGGCGTTTTACTACCCGTATCTGGCGAGCATCTCCGCAGTTGATGACAGCGTTGAGGTTTTGCCTCTTTTCGCCCCTGCTTCACATGATCTGGCTCTGCCGATGTCGATCTTGTGGACAGGTGAGACGGATCAGAATCCTGTGAAGTAGGATCAGCCGAAGATGTAGAATCGCAGATATGACTGAAATGACAACATTGTTGATCGCTGACTTCCGCGGGATCGCTAATGTTGCTCATCCAAAAAAGACGGAGCTCCTTCGGCTTGAATATAGGTCGAAGGATGCTCCGCCTTGTTGTTAGGCAAAGACAACCTTGTCCGGGAACCCAATGTCATCTGGAAACGCCATAGATAGTTCTGTTCCTGATCGAATTGATCGTCTCGTCCATTACCGTCCGCACGACTATTGTTACCAAGTTTGAGTCAGTTTGTAAGCCATTCGGTCTGCTCAAGGCGATCAGGCTTTCTTGGCAAACCATCACAATATGTCGCTTGAACAATGAGAACGTTTACAGCAGCTCTGTTGGCAAGAACTTGGCGTAGTTTTCGAAGTCATTATCTGTTGTGAAAATCGCGAGGTTTTCCAGGTGAGCGACGGCACAGATCAGGAAGTCCACAGTGGAACCCCTGAATGCCTTTCTTCCTGCACGCATTGCTGAATTCGGCAGCTTTTTCGAAGTGTCCGGCAGTAAGAGGGACATCTTTGAAGGCCGAGAGGTTTTTTAATTATCTCAACTCTCTCTTGTTGGAGATGCCGGACAGCATTTTTTTCCGTCGATATGAATAGATGACTATCTCGAATGGCTGTTCTTTGTTTTGCCGTCTACTCCCAGGAGTGGGTGGTTGAGTCGTCTTTGATCTTACGTATGAGATTGCGGACCATCGTGGGGTCTTCGACTCCGAAGAATGACACATCTACTGTGCCGGTTCCGGCTGATGCTACTGCGATCGTGCCTATGCCGAATATTCGTCCGAATATGCCCTGCGTTAGGTTTATGTTTCTGATGTCGCGAATCGCTACTTCCTTTGTGACGTTCGAGATGATTCCCCATTTGAGCATAACCTTGTGGTTCGTGATTGTGTATACGCGGTTTTTCTGATCGAGGATCGCCAGGACTATGATGATAATACCCAGACCAAATGCGAGAATCAGCATTGCCCCGAACAACAGCAGGCCGACATAGGCCAGCAGGGAGGGATTTTCTTCCCAGAGAATCTTCTCCGGCCCTGGATCGAGACGAGAACGGGATCTTGCGCTAGTGACAGTCCCGTCAAGGAACTCGCCACAGTGCTTGCACTTGCGCGCCTTGGCAAGTATCTCTTCGGCGCAGAAGGGACATTCTTTGGTTCCAGCCCGGTTCGGTCCCAATGTCGTTACGGTCGTATTGGTCTGATTGTCCAGCTTCAGTTGCGTGGATAAACCGGCGGGGGCGTCCGTCCCCGGCGCAAGATCCAGACCTTTGACTTTAATTGCACTGACCCACTTGACCTTGTCGGGGCTGATGCTGTGTTCGCCTCGGATTTGGCCAAGTGTCGCAAATTGGCGAATCTGTGAACCTGTAAACGGCCCGGTAACCGCGTCACCGAGCTTGAGCCAGTACTGCTTACCCATCGTCAGTCCTCCAGGATTAACACACGCCATAGTGCCGGCAGACCTTCTGGCTGCCGACCATCAGTTGTGACACATCTTCATAGCGCTCCAAACCAGTATAGGCATCCCTGTTGCGCACCGAAACTTCTCCACCAAGACCGGTTCTCCAGTATTGCAGGGTTTGTTTCCCACCGTCTGAATACTATTATCGGAAAATAGCGGCAAATGTCAAGGCTTGGCTATGAAGGTTCAAAAAGCTATACTGACAGCATATGCTTAACAAGACCAGAACGAATGATTTTGACTGTATTGTCGTAGGTGGAGGTCATGCCGGGGTTGAGGCGGCTCATGCGGCGGCGAAGATCGGTGCGCGTACCTGTCTTTTGACGATCAGCGCCGATACTATCGGCAAGATGAGCTGCAATCCGGCTATCGGCGGGCTTGCGAAGGGGCAGATTGCGCGCGAAGTCGATGCGCTAGGCGGGCTGATGGGCCTTGCGGCCGATGCCGCCGGGATTCAGTTTCGCCTGCTCAACCGCTCGAAAGGCCCCGCCGTGCGCGCCCCGAGGGCACAGACCGACAAGTACAGATATAAGGCCCGCGTTCGCGGGCTGCTCGAACAGACGCCGAACCTCACTATCGCCGAGGCGATGGTTACGCAGATCGTCGTCGAGAACAACGCCGTTCGAGCGGTCAAATGCGGCGACGGCAGAGAGTACAGGGCCCCGGCGGTGATTCTGACGGCCGGGACTTTTCTTCGGGGCCTGATGCATATCGGGACAGAGCAGTTGCCCGGAGGAAGGCTCGACGAACCGGCGGCAAATGAACTTTCCGACAGCTTGCGCCAGATGGGCCTGGAACTCAAAAGGCTAAAGACCGGCACGCCCGCGAGGCTGGATGCGGCAACGGTTGATCTGGACAAGCTCGAAATCCAGCACGGCGACGATGAACCCGTGCCGTTCTCGTTCATGACCGAAAGAATCGAGCGGCCTCAGATTCCCTGCTGGATCACTTACACTAACGAGAAGATTCACGAGCTGATCCGCGAAAACCTGCACCGAGCGCCGCTGTACTCGGGCCAGATCATGTCGACCGGTCCCCGTTACTGTCCAAGCATCGAGACCAAGATCGTGCGCTTCGGCAACAAAGCCCGGCATCAGGTGTTCCTGGAGCCGGAGGATGAGGAGATAACTACTATCTACTGCAACGGCGTCAGCACCTCCGTGCCGAAAGACATCCAGGACCGAATCTTTAAGCTCCTGCCGGGTGCCGAGAACGCCCGGATCGTCCATTACGGCTACGCAATCGAGTACGATTATTGCCCGCCGATGCAGTTACGGCAGAGCCTCGAGACGAAAAAGATTTCCGGTTTGTTCCTTGCCGGCCAGATAAACGGCACGAGCGGCTACGAAGAGGCCGCCGGACAGGGAATCGTCGCCGGAATTAACGCCGCGAGGAAACTTCAGGGCGTCGAACCGATAGTTCTCGGCAGGGATCAGGCTTACATTGGCGTGATGATAGACGACTTGCTAACAAAAGGCATCGACGAGCCGTATCGAATGTTCACGTCGCGGGCTGAGTATCGCCTGTCGCTGAGAGCCGACAACGCCGACCGTCGACTCTCGCAGATCGGCAGAGCGGTTGGGCTTGTCGATGACCGGCGCTGGGAGAAGTTTCAGGCTAAGGTCACTCGAATCGACAATCTCAAGAGCTATTTGAAAAACTCGACAACTTCGGACGGCAACGGGGTGAATATGTGGGATCAGCTTCGTCGCCCTAATAGTCCATTGGCCGCAACTCTCGCAGAGCTGCCGGAGGTCAAAGAAAAGTACCTCACCCATGATATTTTGCAGGCGGTTATCATCGACGCCAAGTACGAGGGCTATCTGACCAAGCAGGAAAAGCTCGTGGCCGGGCTGCGAAGCCTCGAAAGCAAGAGAATTCCGCCCGACCTCGATTACGCCGGCATTCAGCATCTGAGAATTGAGGCCAGGGACAAGCTGTCGGCCTTTCAGCCGGCCACACTCGCTCAGGCCTCACGAATAAGCGGCATAACCCCGGCCGACATTACCGTCATTCAAATACACCTGAAGAAGGCAACAACACAGATCGAATAGTGGGCCTCAACAAAACCTGTGCTGAACGGCAAGGACCGGCCCCATCCCGACAAACGACAATCGGGACGAGGCTGCCGATCATCGGCGAATGACTGGGAACTCTTGCCGGCGGAGAGTAGCTTGATGCTCACTATAGCAGCGATGAAAATGTTTGGAATGCAGCGCCTTGCAAACGGCTCAGATAATGGTACTATAGTGTTCCAGGGCCGGGTCTGCGCGAGAACCGGATTTCGATCTCGCGAGCCGGCACACATTTAAGAAGGAGAGCATTATGAACGAACGTAAGTTGATTACCCGCAGGAGCTTATTGAGACGGGGCGCAGCCGCGGCGGGTGCGGGCGTAGCGCTGCCGAGCATTGTCCCGGCTAACGTCTTCGGCGCGGAGGCTCCGAGCAATCGAATCGTCATGGGAGCTATCGGCGTCGGCTCGCAGGGAACCGGTGATATGCGGGGTTTTTTGAGCAAAGAGTCACAAGTTCAGATGGTAGCCGTCTGCGACGTCGACGAGGGGCATCTCGACAGAGCAAAGCAGATCGTCAATGAGAAATACGGCAACAGCAACTGCAAGGCATACAAGGACTTCCGCGAGCTGATCGGTCGCGGCGACCTCGACGCGGTGCAACTGGCGCTGCCCGACCACTGGCACGCCATCCCCGCCGTCGCGGCGGCGAGAGCCGGCCTGGACATCCACGGGCAGAAGCCGCTGGCCCGCTCGATCCGCGAAGGACGCGCTATCTGCAAGGCGGTACACAGATACAGCCGGGTCTGGCAGACGGGAAGCCAGCAAAGGTCGAACTATAAGTTCCGCCGTGCTTGCGAGCTCGTCCGCAACGGGCGCATCGGCAAGATCCAGAAGATCGAAGTGGGACTGCCCACGGGCAGCGCAACGGACGTCAAGAGCGTGCAGGAGCCGCCGAAAGGTCTCGACTGGAACTTCTGGCTCGGCCCGGCGCCGTACGTGCCGTACCGCGGCGTGGTCCACTGGAACTGGCGATGGATCATGGACTACTCGGGCGGCCAGCTAACCGACTGGGCCGGGCATCATATCGACATCGCCCATTGGGGCATGGGCTGGGACTACACCGGGCCGGTTGAAGTCGAGGGCAAGGGCAATTATCCGAACAACGGGCTTTACAACGTCCCGACCGAATACAAGTTCACGTGCAAGTATGCCGACGGAATCGTGATGACGGTCGCCAATAACAAGCAACTCACCCAGGGCGCGAAGTGGTACGGCGAGAAGGGCTGGATACACGTCAATCGCGGCGGACTGAGGGCATCGGATGACACGATACTCACCGAAGAGATCGGCCCCAACGAAATAAGACTTTACGAGAGCAGGGACCACAAGCAAAACTTCCTCGATTGCGTTAAGAGCCGCAAGCTGCCGATCTGCCCGGTCGAGGTGGGTCACCGGTCGATCAGCGTCGGCCTGCTCGGCGAGATCGCCATGCTCACGGGACGCAAGATCAAGTGGGACCCCGAAAATGAACAGATCGTAGGTGATGCCGAAGCAAGCGCACTGCTCGGCAGGTCGTATCGCGAACCCTGGGTCCTGTAAATACCATGAAGGCTCGATGCCGGAGGAACTTCAGGCAACGAGAATCAAGGAGCAACAAAAATGAAAAGACTAAAAGCAATTATACTCGTATTCGGCATAGCGTTATTGTCGCTTTCGAGTATGTCATCGGCCGCCGACGCCGAGTGGGAGAATCTTTTCGACGGCAAGACCCTCAACGGCTGGATTCAGCGGAACGGCAAGGCAAAATACGCCGTCGAGGACGGAATGATCATCGGCACAACAGTCCTCAACACGCCCAACAGCTTCCTCTGCACCCGGAAGAATTATACCGATTTCATTCTTGAACTGGATTTCCTGGTCGAGCCCGGCATGAATTCGGGGATACAGATTCGCAGCCAAAGCTGGGAGCATTACAAGAACGGGCGCGTCCACGGTTATCAGGTTGAGATCGATACGTCCGACCGCGCCTGGAGCGCCGGCATCTATGACGAGGCCCGCCGAGGCTGGCTATTTCCGCTCAAAGACAAGCCGAAAGCGCAGAAGGCCTTCAAGCAAAACGATTGGAACCATTATCGCATCGAGGCTATCGGAGACAGAATACGAACGTGGATAAACGGCGTGCCGGCAGCCGACCTGCGGGATAACATGACCTCGACGGGATTCATTGCTCTTCAGGTACACAGTTCGAAAGAAGCGGGCAAGAAGATTAAGTGGCGCAATATTCGGATCAAAGACCTCACGAGAAATAACAGAGAGCAACTGAAAGCGCTGATCGTCGACGGCCAGAACAACCATAACTGGAAAGGGACAACACCTGTGCTCAAGAATCTGCTTGAGGAAACCGGTCTGTTTGCAGTTGACGTGGCGACCGCGCCCGCTAAAGGTAAACCTATGGACTCATTCAAGCCGGAATTCGCTGAGTACGACGTAGTCGTCTCAAACTACAACGGTGATGAATGGCCCGAAGAGACTCAAGATGCTTTGGTCGATTACATGAGTAACGGCGGCGGGCTGGTCGTTTATCACGCCGCGGATAACGCGTTTCCCAAATGGAAAGAATGGAACGAGATGATAGCCGTAGGCGGATGGGGCGGAAGAAACGAGAAGTCCGGC
Organism: uncultured Pirellulales bacterium; assembly: GCA_964598225.1. Classification (GTDB taxonomy): domain Bacteria; phylum Planctomycetota; class Phycisphaerae; order Sedimentisphaerales; family Anaerobacaceae; genus SG8-4. The sequence goes on along the minus strand of CAZRBG010000002.1, from coordinate 196,281 downwards.
CCAAAGATACGTTACCGCGACGGGAAAGTCGTTCTGGACCGCTCCCCCGGTCGCGGCGGAAGTCACGGGCCTCAGCACGACTTTCAAATCGTCATGCGAGATCGCACTCATCCAATCACGGCCGGTCTTCCGGAAAAGTGGATGCACACAAAGGATGAACTTTACAGCAATCTGAGAGGACCTGCCAAAAACGTGACGGTCCTTGCGACCGCTCACGCCGATCCGAAGAAGAAAGGCACCGGCGAGCACGAGCCTATGCTGATGACCATACGGTACGGCAAGGGACGAGTGTTCCACACGGCCATTGGCCACAACGTCGAACAGTTGCGTTGCGTTGGATTCATAACAACCTTCCAGCGCGGCGCAGAATGGGCTGCCACCGGGCGGGTAACACGGATAGAGGCGCCCGGTCACTTTCCCACGGCCGACAAAGTAAGCTTGCACACAAACCTGTCGGCCGATTACAGTGCGATTGAGGAGTACGACTTCGGCAAATCCCGCCGGGCTCTGGCAAATATTGAAGAGGAAATAAGAACAGTGGAACCTCGTTCATTTCCGCAGGTCGAAGTGGAATTGCTCAAGGCGCTGGAATCATCGGATACGACCTTCGCCGGTAAGCAGTTCGTCTGCCGGATGCTGCGTCGAGCAGGTTCGGCTCGGTCTGTTCCCGCTCTGGCGAAGTTGCTTGACGATGAGGACCTTTCGCACATGGCGCGATTCGCTCTGCAACACATGCCGGCGCCGGAGGCCGGTGATGCTCTTCGCAAGATTCTGCCGCAGTTAAAGGGTGACCTCAAAATCGGCGTAATTGGTTCCATCGGCCGGCGCGGAGATCGCAAGGCCGTTGCCCAAATCGCGAAACTTGCTGCCGACGGCAACGTCAAAATTGCTCGTGCCGCAATCGAAGCGTTGGGAAGAATCGGCGGCCCAAAGTCAGCCGAGAATTTGGCAAAGATGAAAGTGCCGGCAAACTTAAAAGTTGAGCGAGACAACGCTTATCTGATGTGCGCAGACAGCATGCTTGAAGAGGGACAGAAAGATGAAGCGGTTAAGATTTATCGCGAGATGACCTCATCCGACCATAGCAGATGGATTCGGGTAGCCGCTTACAAAGGCCTGGTTCAAGCCGAGAAGGAAAAAGCGGTGCCGGTAGTGATCGACCTTCTCAAAGACAAGGACGTTGACCTTCAGCGCGCCGCGGGCAAGTTCATGACAGAAATGCCGGGCACCGCGGTCACCAAAGCGCTTGCCGAACAACTTGATGGTCTTGGACCCAATGCCAGGATCGTGCTGCTTAGCGCGCTCGAGGCGCGTAACGATAAAAGCGCAGCGCCCTATGTCGCCGGGGCTGTTAAAAGCGATAACAAAGAAGTCCGCCTTTCGGCTATAAAGGCGCTTTCTGTGCTTGGAGATGCTTCCCACGTTGAGCTTCTGGCCACCGCCTCCGTCGCGGAGAACAGTACCGGAGAAGCCGCAATGGACGGTCTCAGCCGTCTCGCCGGAAAGAATGTCACAACGGCATTGACGAAAGTAGCGCAGAGCAACGCCGAGCCCGCGGTTCGCGTAAACGCAATTAAAGCGCTTGTCGATCGTCAGCAGACCGAAGCTGTTGCGGCACTGTTCGAGGCAGCGGAGGACAAGGACGATCAGGTCCGCCGGGCGGCATACAGAGCTCTTGGAGAGTTGGCGGGCCAGCAAGATCTTTCCAAAATGGTTTCGATGCTGGTTTCCGCCGAGAGCGGAACCGACCGGGCCGCAATCGAGCGTGCGATAATCGCAACTGTAAGACGGCTCGAAAAACCGGATCCCGCACCGGTTATAAGCGCCCTGGACAAAGCTGAAAACAATGTGAAGCCCAATTTGCTGGCCGTACTGCCGCATATTGATGGCGATGCCGCTATAAAAGCCGTCCGGGGCCAACTGGACAGCAAGGATCCCGAGGTGAAAAAATCCGCCATCCGAGCCCTCGGGAACTGGCCTGATCCCGCACCGCTGTCTGATCTGCTGAAAATTGCTACTAAAGAGAAGAATTCGACGCTGCAAACGCTTGCAATTCGTGGCTACGTAGAGTTGCTTGGATTACCGGCTAATCGTAGTTCAGCGGATACCGTTGGCTTGTTGGCTGACGGCATGGCCGCAGCGAAACGACAGCAAGAGAAGAAAATGATACTATCGACTTTGTCCAAATATCCGTGTAAGGAGGCACGGGAGCTTGCCAAAGAGTGCATGAAAGACAAGGCTTTGTCGCAAGAGGCGGAACTGGCCTTCAGGAAGATCGAAGAGGCCATGCTCAATAAGAGACTCAGCGCCAAGGCGTTTAGCAACAACGGTAATGCAAGGAATGCGCTCGACGGCGATGGCAGCACCCGCTGGAGCACGGGCAGAGGTATGAAACCGGGTGACTGGTTCGTGCTCGACCTGGGCGTTGAGAGGAAGGTCAAGGGTCTTACTCTCGATACGACCGGTTCGTCCAATGATTATCCTCGCGGTTACGAGGTCTATGTCTCTTTCGACGGTGGAGACTGGGGCGAACCAGTGACTAAGGGCAAAGGCGTCAAGCCCATTACCGAAATCAAGTTCGACAAACCCGTCAAAACCAGATTCATAAAGATTGTTCAAACCGGTTCCTCGGACACCTGGCACTGGTCGATTCACGAACTGACGGTCGATCTGTGAAAAGATCGACCGTTCGCAGTGACGCCGTAAGGCGTTTTAGCAGCATGGGCGTCCCGCCTTGAGTGTCGCGGGAACGCCCGCGAGACGAAGCACTACTCGTGGGCCGGACGCCCATGCTACAATGCCCTCACGAGCACGCGGCAAACGGCCTATCCTATCTGCAAAACCCGATCGGGGGAATCTGGGCCATTGTCTTTAGGCCGGGACCCGCATCGAGGACCGATCTTATGGCGTTCAAGGTGATTGCACACGTAGCGATATCGCCGTTGACGCCGCCGGCAATTCTGGATTCGATCACGGGTTCGCCTTCTATACGCACCTGATCGTATGATTCAGGTTCGCCCGCCGCGGCACGGAAGTACAGGGTAATGACCTCATCATCACCCACAAATCCTCTGCCGACCTGGTGCACTCCTCGGGCCATGCCTTTGGCGATCGGTTTGTAGGCGGTGTCAATCCGACTTTCAGCGATTACCGGTTCCAGCGTTTCTTCGTTGCGGTCGAGCTGCCAGCCAAGTCTGTCGGCAATGAAATCAACCGACTCGGGCAGGCCGACATGCCTCAGCGAGCCGTTGTTTCTTTTGATCTCGAATTCTTCCAGTGTTAAGCCCGCCCCTATTTTCTGTTGGAACGGAATTCGACGCACTGAGGCGTCCTGTACTCTCCATACTTCAACTTTCTTCACGTTCCGGCACAAGCCGCTCAGAATCGTCGGAAGCAGATCCATAAGATACCCGGGATTGACACCGGTGCCAACACAGGTGACATTGTTGTCCCGGCATACCTTATCGATTCTTTCGGCGACTTCAGGGTTTGTCTTCCACGGAAAGAAAAGTTCCTCACACGTGGAGATAACGTTAAGCCCTGCCGTCGCAAGCTCTGCAACCTGGTTCTCCAGGCCAACTATACTGCTGACGGTCGTCAGCAATGCAACCTCGGCTTGTTTATCTTTGATAGCCTCATTCAGGCTGCTGCTTACAGTGACGTCGAGTGGCCCGACGCCGCAAAGTTCACCGAGATCTTTGCCCGCCTTTTCAAGATCGATGTCTACCGCACCTACGGTATTGAAGCAGCCACGTTCGACTGCGTACTTCACCGTTTTTTGCCCGAGCGGCCCGATCCCAACGTGAATTATATTCGTCATCTACATACATCCTTTCCTGATGTGAACTTGTCGATTTGAACGAATGGTAATCTCAATAGACAATTGGTGCAACACTCTTGCACCACATCCCCATAGTGTTTAACATCATTTTTATTGGTTTTAGTTGAAAGGAAGCCGCGATGAGAAAGAGTAAGAGTATACGAAGTATTTATTTTTGCCTTCTGCTTGTTGTTGCCAGCGCTTGGGGTTCGGCGCATGCCGGTGAAGATGCAGTCTTTCGAGCAGGCGAGATATTTCCGCTCGTCAAAGAGCACGTGCACGGTTCGACTATTGTGGAATTGCCGAACGGCGATCTTTTAGCCGCGTGGTTCCAGGGCTCGGGCGAGCGATGGGCCGACGACGTGGCGATCATGGGAGCGAGACTTCAAGCCGGCACGGATAAATGGACCAGGCCCTTTGTGATGGCGGACGTTCCCGGCTTTCCGGATATAAATCCGATTCTGTTTCTCGACGACGAGGACCGGCTCTGGCTGATGTGGTACACGGTCATAGCGAACCAGTGGGAGACATCGCTGCCGAAATACCGAATCAGCGAAAACTACATGGCATCAGGCGGCCCGCCTGAATGGGCATGGCAGGATGTACTGCACGTCAAGCCCGGCGACCCGGCCGAGCGAGGCATACAACCCGGCGATCGATTCGTCAAGTCCGTCGAGAGACAGATCGAGGAATACGCAGAGTACGTTTCGAAAAACAGCTCGATGCCGAACTTGATTGTGCAAAATCTTGTCGAAAGATGGAAGAAGGACTTGCTCTCAAAAGCGCGGGGTGAGAACATGATCCGCAAAGGGCGGCTGTACGACGATCAGGGCGGATTCACCGAACAGCAACTGGGCTATCCGTACTTTCGGCGGGTCGGCTGGCAGACCAAGAACAAGGCGGTAATCCTGGATGGCGGTCGAATCATAGTGCCTCTCTACTCGGACGGATTCAGTTTTTCGCTGATGGCGGTAACGGACGACGGCGGCAAGAACTGGAAATTCAGCGAGCCGTTGGTGGGGGCCGGCAACATACAGGCAAGTATCGCGAAAAAAGCCGATGGAACGCTTGTGGCCTACATGCGGGACAACGGTCCGGCGCCCAAACGTCTGCATATAAGTGCATCCAAAGACAAGGGTTTGACGTGGAGCCCCGTGAGAGATTCGGAATTGCCCAATCCGGGATCGGGGGCGGATATTGTCACCATGCAAAACGGCCATTGGGCTCTCGCCTACAACGACACCGAAGACGGCCGGCACAGTCTGGCGGTTTCAATCTCAACGAATGAGGGGAAGAACTGGCAATACACCAGACATCTCGAAAGGGACCTGCGAGAAAGAAAAACTGCGACCGGCAGCGCATACCCCTCTATTATTCAGGGCCGGGACGGCACTTTACACGTAGTTTACAGTTACCATCACAAAGACCGCAAGGGTGGTCCGAACAAGACTATTAAATACGTGCGGTTCAACGAAGCGTGGGTTAAACAGGACGAAACCTCAAAGTGAAAAACAGTTCGCGTTTACGAACTCTCGACGAGCGAGCCCGTGCAGCTCGAACCGGCGCCGGCCGTACAGCAGAAACAGTGATCGCCGGTAATCAGTTCGATACCTTCGGCCAGAGCTTTCGGGAGGCTTTCGATTGATACGGGGCGCCCGCTCGTATCTGTGACCGACAATCCCAACGCCTGGTTGAAATCGCAGTTATAGACCATCCCGTCGTGGCCGACGCTGACCAGCTTTCGGCACATAATGTTTTGTGCCGCTTCGGAATTAAAGTTTTCCAGTAAAAGCCGCTGATATTGTTCGAGCTGTCCGTTTGCCTCCAGGAAACGTTTGAACCTGCCGATCGGAGCGTTTGTTATAGTAAGAAGATTGTTGAAATGTATGCCGTAGTTGTCATAGAGTTCCTTCTTGTAGTCGCTTTCAAGCTTATCCTGCCGGCCGGGCAAAAAACCGCCGCCCGGATTGTATACAAGATTAATTTGAAGCTGGTCGTTCATTCCATAACCCAGCTTATTGAGCATTTTCAAAGCGGCGATGCTCTTTTTAAACGCGCCCGGGCCTCTTTGATCGTCAACATTCTCGGCCGTATAGCAGGGCAGAGAGACCATCAGGGTTACCCTCTTTTCACTGTACCACTTCGGCACCCAGTCCATGTCCGGCTCGAAGAAAACGGTGACATTTGTCCGCACCATGAGATTCGAGGCAGCTTCACCGGCCCCGGCGATAAAGAATTTGAAATCGGGATTCAGTTCGGGACACCCCCCGGTGACATCAACGGATAGATGCGGGCGATTTCGGAGGAAATCAATGATCTGCTCCATCACGTCCTTCGACATTATCTTCTTGCCGTCCGGACCCGCTTGTACATGACAATGCGCGCATCTCTGGTTGCACATATTACCAAGGTTGACCTGTAACGTCTCAAGCCGGTCGAGAGACAGCAATCGCGGGTCGATGTTTTCAAGTTCTCTTCTGAAATCCGAAATCATTTTCACTCCCAAAATGTGGCGGGTCGAACCCCGCCCTACGACTGCTTCCAATAATATTTCGCGAGCCGGGAAGGATTAACACCAAGGTGGAACATAGCCACCAATATCTGATTCCTCATGGTAGTATAAAACGACCCGTCGCGCTGCCATCTTCGAGCCGAAGTCGTCACCCTGTCGGGCAAAATATAAATCTTCCTGCCATCTCTCTTGATGCGCCGCATCAGTTCGATGTCTTCCATTAAAGGTATATCTTTGAACCTTCCGATATGTTCAAAATATTCCTTTCTCAGAAAGATAGCCTGGTCGCCGTACGGCATTCTGTTTCGGCGGGAACGTTGGCTTGCGCGCATTGAGATATACCTCAGAAAAAGCCTGTCGGAATCGATTTTAAGATCGAAAGCTCCGCCGACGTACTCGGAATTTTCCAACACCCGGTCGATCTTCTCCAGTGCGCCGTCCGGCAACCTCGTATCGGCGTGCAGGAAAAGCAGCACCCGCCCGCCCGCAGCTTCAGCGCCGGCGTTCATCTGCCTGGCTCGGCCTTTTTCCGCTTTGATTTTCACTATATCTTCGGCCCGAATGGCATTCAAGGTATTGCCCTGCGGATTGCCGTCCACCACTATTATTTCATAGGTGGGTTCGAAGCTCCGGGCGTGCAGATGGTCGATCAGCAGGTTTATTTGGCTTTCTTCATTCAGGACCGGAACTATGATCGAAAAGTCAATCTTGTTTTGACTGTTCGTCATAACAGGTTGCCCTTAGAAATTCACAGCCATTTCTTTTGCCCGGTCAATCGCTTGCTGCTGCCGCGTCTTTGCGACGTCCGGACCGCCCTGAAGAGTCGGCTCTACAATCACCGAACGGATGTCTTCGAAACCTATGAAGCCAAATATCAGCTTGATGTACCTGGTCTGCGTGTCAAATGCCTCGGTTTCACTGCCGGCGGCATATTCACCGCCGCGGGCATACACAGCCAGCAGCTTCTTTCCCAGAACGAGCCCTTCGTAGCCCTTCTCCTGGCTGTAGCTGAAAGTGTAACCCGGCTGGACCAGAATGTCAATGTACTGCTTGAGCCGGTACGGAATGTTGAAATTCCACATGGGCACGGCGAGCACGTACTTGTCCGCTGATTTGAATTGCTCGATAATCGCCTCTACATTTCTCCATGCTTGCAGCTCCTGCTCAGTGTGTTCCTTGCCGTGCAGAATTGTATATTTGGCCTGAACGGTGAGTCCGTCGAAGCTCGGAAGCGACACCTCGAACAGGTTCATTTTCACGATCTCGTCTTCCGGGTGCTTTTGTTTATACTCATCTATAAACGCATCCGCTACGGCGATGGAATGCGATCTTTGTACTCTCGGTGAAGCCTGGATATATAAAAGTTTGTTCATTCTTATCTTCCTTTCTCAATTTTTACCTCATTATTTGCCGAGCGCCTGCTGTAAATCCATAGCGTGCTCCTGCTCCGTGGCCAGAATTGTTCTGAGCTGCTGGGCCAGCGCGAATTCCTTTAGCTGCTCGGCCTGTTCTATCCTCGACTTGTACCTGGTGATAGCGTCGTCTTCGCCTGCCAGGTCCTGTCTCAGCATTTCATCGTTGTCTTCGGAGATTTTTATCTCCCCGACTTTGATGGTCGGCGAGCCTCCGAGATAGTCAATCTGGTCGGCCAGAATCATGGCGTGCTGGATTTCTTCGTTGGCGTGAATCTTAAGTTCTTTTATGATGTCACCGTAAGCCGCTCCGGTCATCACCGCTGCGTGGTTTATGTACTGAATCGCGGCCGAATACTCCAGTTCCAGGTCCAGGTTTAGTGAGTCGATAAGTTGTTGCGTTGTCATTGCCATCTTTCTAATTCTCCTTTACATCTTCGTTTTTCTACATTCATTTCAGTTGCCTTCATTCGATTGAAGGTCAGGTAAGCCTGCTGTTCTGTAATATTTCGATCACCTCTTCATCAGGAACATCGTACCAGTTCCTGTATACCTGGGCGACTGCTCGGAACAACTCAGGCTGTTCGAGAACCACGATTTCATCGACGGCCCCGGTGAGACTCGAAACCGCCGGCGGACCCGCTACCGGAGACGCTACCACGATCTTGCCTGCCTTTTTGTTCCTGCAAAGCTTCACAGCCGCCTGCATCGTCGAGCCCATCGCTATGCCGTCATCCACCAATATGACGGTCCTGCCTTCTATCGCCGGCAAAGGCCTTCCCTGCCTCAAGATTCTTATCCGCCTGACAATCTCCTGCTTTTGTTCCTCCCGGACCCGCTCGGATAATTTTGAGGGGATTGCTCCCGCTATACTATCAGCAAGGAAGATGCTGCCGTCCTCGGCTATAGCTCCGAAACCAGCCTCCGGATTAGTCGGAAGCGGCAACTTTCGCACGATGACTATCGAAAAGTGCGCACCAAGGTGCTCTGAAACGTAATACCCGACTTCCACGCCGCCTCTCGGGATGGCCAGGACGAGAACATCTTTGCCTTTATACCCTTCCAGGGCTTCCCCGAGTTTGCGGCCTGCATCTCTTCTGTCGTTGAACATAGGAGAATTATCCGCTAGGCGTAATGAGGCTCATTGCCACTTTTCCATTTGATATTGCAACCCATGCTCGGCTTCTGATCTGTCGCTACCGGCTCGCCGTTAAGAACTGCGTCTATAGTCGCCGTCAGGTCATCGCCGGTAACGGACAGTCCGTTGCCTGGTCTGCTGTCGTCCATCTGGCCGCGGTAAACGAGCGACCTGCCGCCGTCGAACAGAAAGAAATCGGGTGTGCAGGCGGCGCTGTAAGCTTTTGCCACTTCCTGAGTTTCATCATAAAGATAGGGAAAAGTGAAGCCGGCCTCTTTTGCCAGCTTAGCCATCTTCTCAGGGCTGTCGTCGGGATAATTGGCTACATCATTGGAATTTATACCCACCACGGCAACACCTCTCGCCTGGTATTCCTTGACCAATTCCACGAGCTTGTTCAGCACGTGCTTTACGAATGGACAGTGGTTGCACATGAAAATGACCAGCAACGCCGGAGACTTGTCAAAGTCGGCAAGAGATACGATATTCCCCTCGGTATCTGGCAGGCTGAAATCCGGCGCCGACGTTCCCAATTCAAGCATTCTTGAAGCTGTAACAGCCATGATAAACTCCTTTTCTTCATGATTTGTATAGACTTGCTTACCCGGAAACCTCCAGGACGATTTTGCCGAATTGCTCGGCCTTTTCCATTCTGCTCATGGCGTCCTTTACATTTTCCAAAGGCGATACCGAATCGATAACCGGTTTCAGTTCCGCTGTGGTGGCGGCATCGACCATTTGACGAAAATCTTCATTAGAACCCATTGTCGAGCCCATAATCGTCAGTTGATTCCAATAGAGTAGCTGCAGATTCGTCGTCGCTTCGGCCCCGGTGGTAATGCCGCACAGGACCACTTTTCCGCCCCGGCGAACAGCCGAAAAATCTACCGGCCATGCAGCCGCGCCAACAGCATCTATCACTATATCGACACCGGTTCCGTTCGTGATGTCCTTGACACATTTCGCTACATCACCCGCCGTTTCGTAGTTTATTGTGTGATCGGCGCCTAAACCGTTCGCACGATCCAGCTTTTTATCCGAAGAGGAGGTAACGATTACTTCGGCCCCGGCAAGCTTGGCCAACTGAAGAGCGCAAGTGGCGACGCCCCCTCCTATGCCGTGTATTAAGACCTTCTGGCCGGGCTTGAGTTTTGCGCGTGTCATCAGCATTCGCCAGGCGGTTAGCTGCGCCAGCACAAATACACCGGCCTCATTGAAATTCAGATGTGCGGGCTTGGGCGCCACGTTGCGAGCCGGGACCGCCACACGTTCGGCAAACGTGCCTTGTCGGCTCAGCCCAAGTATCCCGAAAGCAGGGCACTCACTCTGCTCGCCGCTTCGGCAGTAATCGCAGGTATTGCAGCTCAGCCCGGGATTTACAATGACCTCATTGCCGACGCTTACGCCTTCAACCCGCTCACCTGCGGCAACGATCACACCTGCGGCATCGGAACCGAGGACGTGAGGTCCGGTTAATTTCGAGCTCCGCCCGCCCTTTCTGACCCAGATGTCCAGGTGATTCAGTCCCGCAGAGCGGACTTCCACGAGAACTTCCTCATCGCTAAACTCCGGCTCGGGAATATCCTCAACCCGAACCACATCAGGTCCCCCATGTTCTCTTATCGTTGCGGCTTTCATTAGAATGAATCCTAAAAAACGTTGTGTACTGGCAAGTACTTACCCATCTTGGCATTTTGTCAAGGCAATACACCAAACAGATCAGACGTCCGCGCTGTTACTCTTCCCGATCACAATATCATTTAACATCTTAGTCGTTCTGTCATAAAGAATAAAATCGGAAAAAAAACGCATATTCATCCATATAAGGCTCTCAGGCAAAATATGACCTAAGCAGACCCGCCGGTACAGACAGTCGAATAGCTACTCAATCAATTTTGGCTCGCAGACGGCTCCTCTGAGAGGAGTTACCCTTCCGCAACTCTCACAGACATATTTCATTTCGGCGACCATTGGGGCGCAAACATGACGAGGATCGCTGGTGGAAACGCCGCAGTGCTTACACACATAGGCCTTTTCGACTTTTTCAGGCGAGCAGAGATGAGAACGAGTCTTCGTAACCTTGCCGCAGGTCGAACAGGTATACATCGTCGACTTTTTCGCTTTTGAAGTTTTTTTCTGCTTCTTTTCGGCCATCGGAATTCTCCTTATATATTATCTTTCCCCGGCACAACCGGCTGAACGCATTTCGGTATCACTGTCATTCTTCTTATATTGATGCAAAACACATTTTGTTGAGAAAAATCCCCTTTATAATTGAAAAAATTCGTTACGTTCGTTCACAAGCCAGGCAGAGTCTTGAATAATGCAGTACCGTATCCCTAAATCGACGGCGACCTTGCCGGCCGGAGTTGCTATGATCACTCCGAGCAGGCGGAAAATGCAGATGTGTGCAAAATGACAAACCAAGCTTCGCTGATAGCGTCAACCGACATTCGAGGCCGCCCCGCGCAGGGCTTTTGCTGCTTTGCTGTTACTGACGCAGGCAAGAACCCGATGGACCGCAACTTTCAGATACCTGCGTTTGAATGCAGCCAGATTTGCCGGTCTGCGTAAGGCCGCGACCGGCAAACCCGACTCGAAAGAGGTTAGTGCTCCCCGCCCAATTTTATAAGCTTTTCATTTTCTGCCACTGCAAACTTTCCTTCTCTGAACTACTAACCATTAGCTTCCATATTAACCTAAACTGGTTTTGTGTAAATCAGTCTGAGACCTGTTTTTCGTATAGGGAGAATTACCCTGTTGGGCATCGGGGAATCCCCCTAATAGCTTATCAGAAGTGAATAATGAATCGCCAACAGCAGGCGATGAGCGGCTGAGCGGAGACGTGCCGGCCAACAGAGCTTCAACCTTACACAAGCGACTCTACTGATCGCTGCTGCTGTTGACCCACTGAATTGCGTATCGAAGCAGTTCTGCGGCATCCGCCAGGTTCAGCTTGTCTTTGATGTGGGCCCTGTATGTCTCTATAGTCTTGACGCTTAAATGCAAACGCTCGGATATCTGCCGGGTCCCGTATCCCTTGCCGATAAGGCTGAATACCTCCAGTTCCCTGTCGCTCAGGCTGTCTACCTGTGAGGAGCTTGTCTCGGTTTGACCCGTCACGAGCTTACGCACCATTCTACCTGCCATTCTGTCGCTGACGTATATCTCGCCGTTGAGGATCCTTCGAATCGCTACGATTACGCTCTCTGTGGCTTCATGTTTCATAATATAACCCATAGCGCCCGCGCGCAGGGATCGCTCGGCGTACAGATTCTCATCGTGCATCGAAAGGGCCAGAACGGGCAAATCGGGATATTGAGAATGAATGTCCTTTATTAACTCAAGGCCGCTCGTCTCTTTTAGGGTGATGTCGATGATAGCCATGTCGGGTTCGGATTCTCTGATCGCCTTTATCGCCTCATAAGAGTCTTCAGCCTGTCCGCATACCATAAGGTCGCTCTCCTGGTTTATGAGTTCGGCTAATCCCTGTCTCACGATAGGATGGTCATCGACAATAAGAATCAGGGTTTTGCCCTCATTCTCTGCCTCCGTCCGCTTTTTTAGAGCCATATTCGCCTCCACATTGTGGTTAGCGTCGGTTATTTCAAAATACCCGGGTGGTTGTCTTTCGGCGTGCCCGCACTTCGCTGCACCAAAACGCAACCCCCGTTTATGGGCCTGCTGCTTACATAAGCGAGAGTATCTCATATCTGTCGCAGAGAAACAACTGTTTTCGTTGAGCTAAATTACTGCCGGGTGCAAACTTTTCGCTTGACAAAAGGACCGAACATTTGGTAAAATAAGTATTCTGGGTCGAGTGGGAAGCCTGGGGCCATTGCTTAATGGGGTTTGGAACATCTTTCAGCGAGGGGGAAGAAAATGAGAAAGCTACTGACAATATCTTTTTTGGCAATCTTCGTTTCAGCCGGAACCGCCGATGCGGGCGTGGTTCTGACTTTCGATGAGTTGCCCCATCAATCAGTCGATGGCTTGAGCTATAAGGGGATAACTTTTGGCTTTAGCGTATCGGGCAGCCCGTCATCCGACGCTTACTATAATGCAGCGGGCCCCGGCACGCTCATGTACGTTCAGGACAGGACCCTGGAAGGCGATGCGAGTGGGATTTTAACGCTTGATTTTACCGCACCGACAGACACGCTCAAGTTTGGCATAGCCTTTAACACCAGAAGTCCGGTATCCGAAGCGTACACCGTCGAACTTTTCGACCAATCGCTGACACCGATCGGCACGCTGAACAACGATACCAATCCCCTGGTTTATTGGTCAGAAGGTAAATTCAGCTACCACGGAACGCCGATCGGCCGGGCGGTGGTTGACTTTAATCAATATTACGCCGGGCGGTTCGCAATGGATAACCTTGCAACCAACACTATCCCGGCCCCCGGCGCCATCTTGTTAGGCAGCCTCGGCGCAGGTTGTGTCGGCTGGCTCAGAAGACGCAAAACGCTGTAAAGCATACAACGGTCGCAACAAAGAAAAGATATCGGGGCTGTGAGGTTAATCCTCACACCCCGATTTTACTGTCAATTACCTTTTCAGTTGGCCGCGGTCCCAATTTGGCTGGTCCGGCGAAGGTGAGATGGTAACGGAGCCGAAGTAATGCCGCCCACACTATTTTTATGAACCTCCGGCAGCCGGCAAACGTATGTATGATTAACGGAAGGATCCGACGCAGGCCGAGCTAAACTACCTACTCCTCCTCTCGGCCTGCTCTTTTTATTTGCCAAGAACCATAAGCCAATGCGGCACTCCCTAAGGAATGCCCCGGGCACAAGGCACAAAGAAACAATACATATTAAGACTTTGTGTCTTGGTGTCTTTGCGGCTACTATATTTCTAACCGGGCCATCTATAGATCGATGTATATGACAAGGAGATGTCGCTATGGCCAATGCGGTGAATCGCCGGGATTTTCTGCTTGCTCTCGCCGGCCGAGCATGGGGCGCCCACCCCCTCGGCGGCAACGCCCAGGACCCGCAAGCCATAGAATTCTTCAAACGCTTCCTCGGAGAATCCATCGAGCAATTCCGACGAAACGGGCGCCGTCAGCCTCAAGACTGCTCATCAGCACATTGTCGAGCAGCCGTTCAGTTCTGGACGGTAGTGTCGTAGCGTACGCCGTCGGGGACGGGGACGGGGACTGAGACGGTGATGCCGTGGTCGCCTTCGGTTTTGCGGGAGGAATCTACTGCTATGAACGCCGTGTATGACGACATCAGGCCGTATTCGAGCGCTACCTGCCTGATCTCGCCGGGCAGGTCGGGATTGTTGGCATAGACGGCTTGATTGCCCAGGGTCTCGATCTTCTTGCGTGCCCAGACGCATGCAATTCCCGGATGCGTATCGGCGGCATTGCCAAGATCAACCGGTATTTCCATCTCCTGTGTGAGGTCTCCCACCTTGCCGTTGACGCGCATGGTTGTGCTTCCATCGCCCTGGAATCTACCGGTGACGATTATGGGCCGGCCGACGAAAAGGTCCGGGATGCGGCTCGGCTGGACATCGGCGACTTCCATGCCGCCCCAGTCGATCTCCACGTCTGTCAGGGCCGGGTGGCTGATGCGGTCGTAGAACTTATCGACAACCTCCGCAGTGCTGTCGTCCAGGCCGATGTATGCGACCGCGCCCTTGCCGAGCTTGGCCATCCGGTCGAGCAGGTAGCGGTTTACCGAGGTGCCTACGCCGAAGCTGAAGATCCGGCTGGCGCCGAGGCTGTTGTGAACCTCGGCCAGAATCTCGGCTTCGTTGCCGATATAGCCGTCGGTCATGAAAGAGACCAGGCGGAACCTCCGCGGATCGTGCTCGAAGCCAAGCGCTGCCTTTATACCCTCGATCATCATCGTGCCGCCGCTGCCGTGAAGGGAGTCGACGTATTCGAGGCCCTTGCGGATATTTGCAGGCGTCGCGGGCAGGGGATCGGGGCCGAGTTGGGAAGCGTTGTTCGAGAAGCGAATCACCTGGAAAGTATCGCCGGGCTGGAGCTTCTTCAAAGCGCGGGTGACGGCCTGCCTGGCCTTGGCGATGGGCTTGCCGCTCATGCTGCCGGAGCAGTCGAGCACGAAAATCATCTCCATCGGGGCGCGCTTGACGTACGACAGGTTCTCCGGCGGATAAAGCATCAGCGTGAAGAATCCGCCCCGCTTGTCGCGGTGGGTTACAAGGGCCGACTTTACTTTTCTGCCTGCGACCTTGTAACGCAGGACAAAATCCTTGTTCGGGATGCTGTCGAGGCTGCTGAGTTTGACTGTTCGCTTATGGCTTGACGCTGTGCCGTTGGTTATCACGTGGCTCTTGCACACGAGCTTCTCGATCTTTACCCCGGCGTCAATATCGACCGCCAGCGAGATATCGTGGCCGCTGCGCTCGCCGCGCTTCAGGTACTGGACTTCCGTTTTCTGACCGGAGATGCCTGCCCTGCCGCGCGCAACCGCGCCGACGCCGTCGGTCGAGCCGCACGGGTTGAATCGCGGCCCGACGACCATAGGGAAGACAAACTCGTACCAGCCGTCCACATAGGCCAGTGTGTTGAAATACTTGATATTAACATCGATCTGCTTGCTCGGCTCGATGTTGGCTACCTTCTGCGTGAAGATATTGGGCCGCTCCTGGGTCAGAAGCGAGGCAACGTGGCCCTGACGTCTCGCCTGCTGATAAATCCGCTCGGCCTCCTTCCGCTCGCGAATGATGCCGCGAATCTTCCGCTCACCGATGGTCATGATAAACTCATTAATCGCAGCGTTCTGAGGCAGCGGAAATACATACGCCGCCTCGATCTTCTCATCGTAAGGATTATGAAATTGCTGCGTAACGTTGACGGTCGCGATATACCCGCTGACCTGCCCCTTAACATCCGTATGTTTAAGCGGCAGCGGAATCTCCTTGTCTTCCTTCGGCAGCTTAGCCAGCATAGCCCCGCAGCCGGGCCCTTCATCATCCGGCGGAACCGGAGCCGTCGGAACTTCCGGCTTTGCGATAATCCAAATCTCATCAGCCGAAACATTTATCAATTCAACAGGTATAGTCCGAACCGATACGCTTCTGCTTGATCCCCGCTGTGACCTATACAGTCCACCCGCAATGGGCGCATTGCCGAGGGGCGGCACTCGTCGTCCGGCTTCCGGCCCTGTTGGTTTATTTCCACGAACCGGGCCACCATAGCCGCCCAGGCCACCACCACCAAAGCCGCCGCAACCACCAGCATATCCACCGAGGACTCCGCCGCCGTAGCCGCCCAGGCCATCCATCATGCCTTGGCCATTGATACTCTTGTCATCAGAAAAGCCTTCGGGACGCACAGTGCTCCAAGTGTACTTCGATACGCGACTCGCACCTCCGACAATGTAGATATCTGCATTGGCGTCTTTGGGGATGTCCCGCCAGTTTTTAGGATGCTTCCTCTCGTAAGAGGATGGACTTTGGTCAACACTCTCTATGCGCTCTTCTTCTCGCATTGAGGGTGATTCGGCCGGAGCTTCCGCCACCGCCGGTCCGGTGACAGGCTTTGCGCCTTCTTGGGATAGCTCATTTATTGTGGCCGGCTCTTGTCGCTTGCTCGCGACCATATCCTCCACTGAGGAACAACCTGCCACGAAATAACCAATCGATACGATTGTTGTCAGGCCAAGAAGAATTGATGTAATGAGTGCTGTCTTTTTCACTTTTCTTCTCCTTTTTCGAATGTAATCTCGGCGGCGATTTTATCTCCGTCGGCATCACCGGCGACGGTCAGGTCCAGCTCGTACTTCGGCTCGACGTCGCCTTGGATTAGCAAATGTACCGTTGCGATTCGTGTTCGGCCCGTAGGCAGGTCCTTGCCTGTATCGAAGGCGGCGATTATGATCCGGTCCTTAGCCAGCGCGGCCGGGTCGTAGTAGGGAGCCTCGGAGAAGGCTTTGTGCTCGCCGCCCTCGACACCGACGATTTCGATCTGTCCTGTAGTAGCCTTAAGCTCGAACTGGTAGGCCGCGAGACTCTGGTCGCCGGAATCGAGATAGATATGAAGCGGAGCGAAACGTACGCCAGGCTCCGGCGACAGATCGTCGCGGCTGGACTGCTGTGCCAACACCGGTACGATCACGCACACGCTGGTTAGAATTATAGCCGTTAGCTTATTCATTATAAGACTCCCTTTCCAGGTTCCCGCTTGGACGAGGCCAGACTCACGGCGGCAAGGGCAACCATATCGACGTCGTCTCGATTGACCATGCCGTCGCCGTTAATGTCGAGATTCGCCTCGGCGCCATCGGCCAGCTCAATCTGCTTGGCCAGCTTGAAGGCGTCGAGAATATCCACCCTGCCGTTTTGATCGAAATCAGCCGCTCCCGCTCTATCAATGGCGGAATAACGAACGGTCCGCTCGGGCATGTTGGGAAGATCCAGGCTGAACGCGAATATGACAACGGCGGCAGCTGCGGCGACTTTCCATAGGGCAACCCAGCGGAATCGGCGGGCTTTAACAAATTGCCGCTCGGCGAAGTGCCGATTCGCCCGGTCCAGAATCGCCCTGTCAATCTCCGGCGGCACGGAATGCTGTGGCTTTAAAAGGGCCTGGAGGTCGTCCGTCAGCTTAGAAGAAACTTCTAAGCCCGGCTCTTGATCGAAATGTTTCATTTTTTCAGTCATAATTGTTGCTCCATAACGTTAAGCAAGCAAGTGCATCAAAAAGTTCACATTTTTTTGAAAAACTGTGACGATTGTGAGAAAAACCAGTTCGTAGTGATCCGCCGCGGCGGATAAGGCGTTTGTGTCGCGGGCGTCCCGCCCTTGTACAGTTGCGAAAATATTCCCTCGACCGAGCCTCGGTATAGGCTTGCACTTGCGCTCCCCAACGAGGCCGGGACGGCCTCGCCACGATTTCGGCCGCGTCTTACCTGAATGAACGCGGACCGGATGTCGGCGAGACGCGCGGGCGCTCGCGCCCGCTACACGAACGTCTGCTCACCTAAGGAAGTAATCGCGCGTGCGCCGGTCATTGCGCAGAGTCTGTAACGCGTGGTGCAGCCTGGACTTGACGGTTCCGAGGGGAATATCGAGGGCGTCGGCGATCTCCTGGAGGCTCATGCCGTCGATGAATCGCATCAGCAGAGCCTCCCGCTGGGATTCCGGCAGCGCTTTTAGAACGGCGGCCAGTTCGCTGCGAGAGTGTTCGGTTTCCTGTGAGGCCGGGGCAGCCAATTCGTTCAGGCTCTCGTCATCGGACGTGAACCGGCGATTTTTTCGCCGAACCCTAATGGAAGTATTCCTGACAACCGGATACAGAAAAGTCGTCATTGCTGCGGTAAGCTCGAAGCCGGGGAACTTGCCGAGAAGGTAGGCGAAAGTCTCCTGGAGAACGTCCAGTGCATCGGCCCGGTTGCCGGTAAAACGCCAGGCCAGGCGATAGACCCAGTTTCTATAACGGTAGTAAAGGGTCTCGAATGCCTCCGAATCGCCCTGGTTTGCCAATTCAATCAGTTCGCGGTCGGATTTCAAGTCGGCTCACCTCTGGCGCTGAGAAAAGGCCATACTCGCACAATTGCCGAGCTACTACGCGGCTGGCGGTAGTTTACCCTTTTCTTGCTCAGTTTGACAAGCGGCAAAGCGCAAAAGTGCCTGCATAGACCGATAAAACTGTTCGTTCGGGTAATTTTCTAATTCTGCTACAGTAAAAAAGGCGTATTGGCTCTCGCGAGACGGCATTCGGGCTTTCTGTTAAAGTGCCCGGGCTGCGATGTCGATAATGGCATTAAATTGAATAATAAGGTTTTTTCTCCCCTCCGGAAAACATCGGGTAGCAGAGCGCTACGCGGTGTTTTCTTTTTAAATATTGCCGGCTTCAACTCGACGAGTGCCGGCTCTACTTCCTCCGGCCCCAGACGCGAATTTCGTCGAATTGCCCCGTATCGTCGAACGAGCCGACGCCGATCTTGCCCCATGTGAAGTTGTGATCGACAGCGGTCATGATCGGCTTTTCCGCGTTATCGAAAAAGACCTCGATCATACCGGTTTCCACGTCGCGCACCAGGCGAACCGTATGCCAGTTATCGTCCCACTTGGTTCCTTCGGTCCGGGTTTCGGCGATCGAAACGCGGGGCTCGCCGTTAACGATGAATATCGAATTGGCGTGCGCGTCCGATTTGTTGGCGATGTGCACGTAATAGAAATGCGTGGGATCCCGGTGTCCGAAGAACAGGCATAAGTCTCGATGGCCGTAATCTTTCGTGGTCGAGTGCATCTTCAACTCCAGGATGAAGCTTCCTACAACCACGTCTTCGATCAGGTTGATGTTCACGGGCGAGCGGACCTCAGGTTTGTAGTCGCTTTGCTTGTGCAGAGCCAGCACTTTGCCGCCGCGACCTTCTTCGATCCGCCAGGCAGCAGGATCGGTAGCCTGCCAATCGTCGAGAGTGCCGTGCTCGAAATCAGCCTCGAACACGAGCGGCATCTTTCCATTGCCGCCGCCCAGGCCGTTACATCCGGTCAATGATAGCAACAAACCAATTGCCACTGTCAAACATGCAAACGTTCTCATCTTGAAGTCTCCCTGTTTCAAACAACAATCAATACGTAGTCCCACTACCATTGTGCCTCTATGTACGGACCAATGGGGCCTTTCGCTGCAGGTTTAGGCCGTGATTTGATAATAGCATCGGCGATGGCCGTGTCGCTTCCGCGGGTTATCTTTATATTGGATGAGTCCGATTCGACAATACTCACTTTGTGGCCCAGCGCCTCGACCAGTTGGGCGTCATCGCTGATGCCGGTCTTGTCGAGATTATCGAGATTTTCGTATGCCTTCTTCAACAAGTCGGCGGAAAATGCCTGCGGGGTTTGGGCCTCGTAAAGGTCGCTTCTGTCGACCGTCTCAATTATCGCACTGTCTTTTACTTTCTTGATAGTAGCCGTAACCGGGCAAGCCGGGATCGCCGCTCCGCTCTCGGCGGCGGCGGCAATACTGTCGTCGATAATCTTATCCGTCACGCAGCACCGGCATGCATCGTGTACGGCAACAAGCTCGATATCATCTTTGACAAGTTCGAGCCCGTTTTGGACGGTATCGAATCGCTCGGCGCCGCCCAGGAATATCTTGACCCCGAAGAACTTCAGGTTCGGTCCCCACTTGACGTTGACGAGTTCTTCATCTTCCGGTGCGATGCCAAGCAGGACCTGTTTGACATCCTCGCGATCGGAAAAAAGCTCGACACTCCTCAAAAAGACAGCCCTACCGGCAACGTCGGCAAAAGCCTTTTTCCTCTTTCCGCCGAACCGGCTGCTGGCCCCGGCGGCACAGATTATCGCTGCAACACTTTTACTCATTACGGCACTTCCCGTTCAAAGTTGAATAGTGGGGCAAGCCCCACCCTGCATTTTGAAAATATACTTATTCAATACTCAATTCCTCTCCTGGCGGGCAGGCCTGCACCAAAAGGATGCTTTACGCACTTCATCTCCGTCACTAAGTCTGCCATATCCACCAACTCTTTTGTCACGTCCCTACCGGTCATTACAATCTCAACCGAAGGGTATCTCTGATTAATAATTCTCTTCACACCTTCCAAATCAGCCAATCCCTTCGAGAGGCAGAATACGATTTCATCAAGTATAAAGATATCGTAAAGCCTATTCTGCGCCATCTCGGCAATCCTTGCAAGAACTTCGGCTATCGCTTTTCGCATACCCACTAAAGCGCCCTCATCCTCCCAGGATGCGGACATGTCCCAGGGAACATCGACAACTTCGAGCCTTATGCCGTGATTTTCCGCCTGAAGCGCCAAGCGCTCGCCCGTCTCAAGGCCCGGCGGCTTCAGGAATTGATAGATCAGTACCTTGTTTCCCTGCCCGGCGGCACGAAGGGCAAGCCCGAAAGCCGCCGTGGTCTTGCCTTTGCCGTCGCCGGTATAAATCTGTACGATTCCTTTCTCCAGCATGGCCGTATTATAGCGTCGTCGACCGCCAGAACAAAGCGTCAATTGCTATTGATTATTCTCCATAGACTATTTACTATTGAAAGGCGCCAAAGCAACAGCCGGGAGTCAATAGAAAATGGCACGTAAGAGGTTAAGAGATTCTACTGCGGATAAAGGCCGCTTTGCTACGACGCACTGGAGCGTGGTTCTGGCGGCGGGGCGCAGCTCGTCTCCGGACCATGAGCCGGCCCTGAGCACGTTGTGCCAAACATATTGGTTCCCGCTTTATGCTTATCTACGTCGGCACGGATACGACGCTCACGAGGCCGCGGATCACACTCAGGCATTCTTTGCCCAGATGCTGGACAAGAATTATCTCGGAAAAGTCAGACCCAAGCCCGGCAAATTCCGCAACTTTCTGCTCACTGCTCTGAAGCATTTCGTCGCCAACGAGCGCGCCAGAGCCGCAGCCCTGAAACGCGGCGGTGGCAGGGCGGCGCTTTCTCTCGACTTCGAGAATGCCGAAAGCCGGTACGCACTCGAACCGGCCGAAGACTTGACGCCCGAGAAGTTGTTCGAGAAGTCCTGGGCATTAAAGGTCTTGGAGCGGACGATGGACCGGCTTGACGCCGAACTGGCGGAAAAAGGCAAACAGAAGGTTTTCGACCACCTGAAAATATATATTGCCGCCGAACCAAACTCTGTTCCGTATCGAGAAGCAGCAGCCGAGCTAAACATGACCGAAGGGGCTGTGAGAGTAGCCGTTCATCGTCTGCGAAAAAGATGCCGGGAAATCCTGCGGGATGAAATTGCTCAGACTGTTGCCGGCCAGGAGCAGATCGATGATGAGATTCGCAGGCTCTTCTCGGCACTAAGCTGGTAAATCCGCCGTCTGTCACAATCAAGCGCCCGTTTTCGCCTTGGCATTGCACTGCAATGCAAAAACAAATAGATTCTCTGTAACGTACCGGCCATTTTGCGTAGGTAAATAGCGCAAGAAAGCAAAAAAGAAAGGACGTGTTACCATGGCCGAAGAAAGCAAATGCCGACAATGCGGCGGGGAGTTACCCGCAAACGCCCCCGGAGGTGTGTGTCCGAAATGCGTTATGAAGCTTGGACTGCCCACCGGCGCCGAACCTGATAAATCTCCGATACACGATAACCAGAGTGCAGCTCCCACCAGCGACACGCCACCTAGCAGTTTCGTGCCGCCCGAGCCGGCGGAGCTGGCGGAGAAGCTGCCCGGCATAGAAATCATCGAGCTGCTGGGCCAGGGCGGCATGGGAGCCGTATACAAGGCCCGGCAGAAACAGCTTGACCGGATCGTGGCCCTCAAGATTCTGCCAACCGAAATAAACAAAGATCCAGCGTTTGCGGAGCGATTTACGCGCGAGGCCCGTTCGCTTGCCAGGCTGAATCATCCGCATATCGTCAATATTTACGATTTCGGCCGGTCGGACGATCTTTATTATTTCATCATGGAATTCGTAGACGGCACGGACCTGCGCCAGGGTAATCCGGGCCGGTAAACTCGCTCCGGAACAGGCCCTGGCAATAGTGCCTCAAGTCTGCGAGGCGCTGGAATACGCACACGAAGAAGGATTCGTCCACCGCGACATAAAGCCCGAGAACATCTTCCTCGACAAGAAGGGACAAGTAAAGATCGGCGACTTCGGCCTGGCTAAGATTCTGAACCGCCCCCCGACAGATTTCACTCTGACCCAGCCCCAACAGAGGATGGGCACGCCCAATTATATGGCGCCGGAACAAATCGAAGGCTCAAGTAACGTCGATCATCGCGCGGACATCTACTCTCTCGGCGTGGTCTTTTACGAGATGCTCACAGGCGAACTGCCGCTCGGTCGATTCGATCCACCGTCCCGGAAAGTGCATGTCGACGTCCGGCTCGACGAGGTCGTCCTTCACACGCTGGAAAAAGAACCCGCCCGCCGCTACCAGCACGCCAGCGATGTCAAGACCGACGTGGAGACTATTTCCGCCCACGAACGGCAAGTGGAGCGGAGTGCCGACCCCGTACCCTCTCCGCGATTCTCGCGTAAGGCGGTGGCGGGCATTGCCTGCGTTCCCTTCTTGATATTCTTTCTGGGCATGCTCAGTACGCCGGAAAGATACAAGCGCTTCGAAGGACTGCTCACTCCCACCGGCGAGGACTGGGGATCGTGGTTCTTCACCCTTGTTGTGACGGTATTGGGGATCGCGTCGCCGTTTGCCATGATCATCCTGGGAGCGATGGCGCTCCATGACATTCGTCACTCCGGGGGCAAAGTCGCAGGCCTGCCTCTCGCACTGGCGGATGTCATACTCTTGCCCCTGCTGGTACTGGATTTCGCGATATTCGTGCTTTTCGTTGGCAACCAGTCTCCTTTTGCCGAAAGTCAGCGCTCCTGGATTCCGGCAGCGGCGCTGAGCTGCTTGGTTCTGGATTTCCTGTTCGCCCGCTGGTGCTGGCGAAGGGTCGATGCACGAGTCAAAGCAAAAGCGAGTCAGATCCCCGTCTCCGAAAAAGATGTCGAGCAAGCCCGCCGGGCCTTGCGCATTCCGTCCATAGGTATTCGTATTACAGGACTCCTTGACTGCCTCATTCTTATAGGCCTGCCTTTGATGATCGTTTTGACAACTTTTTCTGGAAAGGGCAGAGGTGTCAGCATATTGGGGGGCGTATTTGAATCGACCCTTATGATTGCAATGCTGATTCCCAGCATTGTGATATTCATGGGAGGCATGGCTATGCCCAAATGCAAATCGCACGGTCTGGCTGTAGCGGCATCAATACTCGCGGTTGCTCCGATTCATCCGGCATTCTGGCTCGGCCTGCCGTTCGGGATTTGGGCGCTCGTGGTCCTGAACCGCTCTGAAACCCGGAGAGCGTTCGCAGGAGCGAGTGAAAGATCCGCCAATGCAACAAAGAAACAGGCGTCTTCAACTACGAAGCCCGACAAACCTCGCAATAGCAAAAAAAGTCTCGGCGTTTTCAGCATGTGCTCAGCCATTTTAGGTATTATCGCCGGAATCCTGCTTTGGCTGCTGTTTGTAATCCTGGAACGATTCGATATTCAGGCTCCGTATACAATCTGTGCGATTGTCTTTGTCGGTGCTGAAGTCATAGCCCTAATAACAGGAATAGTCGGCTGGCGCAGCCCGTACGGCAAAGCAGGTGTTGGTATC
The DNA here is from genome assembly GCA_964598225.1 of uncultured Pirellulales bacterium. GTDB lineage: Bacteria > Planctomycetota > Phycisphaerae > Sedimentisphaerales > Anaerobacaceae > SG8-4. The sequence goes on along the minus strand of CAZRBG010000002.1, from coordinate 172,304 downwards.
TCCGCTGTCCTGCTTCTTCTGGTTGTTCTACTAATGCCGGCCAAAGTGGAAACGAGGCGGGGGAATACCGGCACAACGCCGGTTCGGCGAGCAGGGCTTCACACACCTGACAATGCAGCATACGAGAATGCAGACGGCACGCGGGGCCTGCAAATCGAAGTCGGACCTACGCAGTTTTCCATTGAGGCGGTAGCACGATGGGGTCGAACCGGGCCTCCAATCGTTGAAAACGGCAAGGGGTGGACCCTTGGCGAACCGGATTTCAAGACGCCGGACTATTCCGCGCTGTCGCAGTGGATGGACATAGCCAACATCTATCTCAGCCCAGAAGCGAGCGAATACGATGTCCTCGAATTACGCGTATTCGACCATGAAACGAGAGAACTGCTGCAACTCGAAGATCGACTTGGGATCGGCTTCGACGTTAACGATGGCGTGGTTCAGTTGCGAAGCGTTGGCGGACTGTTGCCTGACAGCGTCGATGTCTGGATGCGGGTTCTGCACAACCCGCCGACCAGTCCCATGTGGCGGCTCAATGCAGAACAAGGCGCTTCGGCCGGCCTGGACGAAGGTTCGCTCTTGTTCCGCGAGGTGCGAGACGGCAGTTGGAGTTATGCGACCCGGAGCGGCTCTCTCGAACCATTGGCGGACGGCAGGAAGCTTTCGGTCGCAGAGGTTGAATGGAACAAATGGAGTGAAAGAGGTGCGGCCGTTTGTACGGCGGTGTTCGATTTTGTCAATGCTAAAGGAAGAATGCCCGGCGAGCGCGACAGGTATCAGATCGCCGCTATCGCGAAAGACGGCTCCCGCCACGTCCCCGATTTCCCGCACTTTCTCAGCGCCGGCGCAGGAAAGACGCAGGTGATCAAATTCGATCTGCCCGCCGAGCAGCTTAGCCATCTCGAGATCAGACCTTTCCACGGGCGAGACAGATTCTACTTCGACGGCATCGAATTGCCGCATGTCGATGGTCCTCCTGCAGACCCGCCACCTACATTGCCGATAAAACTCAAGGGCAGTGGAGGCGGCATGGTTACGGCAGACTTGCTCGACCCGCTCAGGTTCACTATCACAATCCTCAAAGGCGAAAGAGCTACGGGCGTAGAAAGTCGAAGGGAACAGGCATGGGTCGAAATGGCGGCAGAGCCCTACGAGAATGCCGATTCGATAGTGACGATTGTTTATGAGATCCAGGGCCTTCGGGTTCGGGCCCCTTTGTTCCGCTGCATCGATTCAGAGGGCAATGAGATCGACGCCCGCACGACAACCAAAGCGAACACGTCACTTCCACAGGGTCTAACAGTAGGTTTCGAAACGAAAAAAATCTCTATCGAAAGAATCGACGAGGTTCTATTCTCAATTCGTCGATGACCGGGGCGGCCTCTTCGACAACAAATGAATAAAGCACTTTCTCTCGATTGTCATATCAATTAGAATGACGGCATGAAAGAGAACAGGCTGCAACTTATAAAAGCCATATCGCTCCTTGGGATGTTCCTGCTTTCTGTTCCCGCTGTCGGCGCCGAAACTTCTCGCATATCCGTAACTGTGCGGGAAGCCGGCGCAAAAGCCGCAACGTAGGCGGTTTGCTCTTTTACTGTTAACAGGAGGTCTGTTATGCATTTGACCCGTCGCAATGTTCTTGAGCTGGCTGCCGGGACGGGCGCGCTTTCGCTCGTGCAGGGCTGTCAATCACCTGGTCCTCTCTCACGCAAATCCAGCGTTACTTTGGAGGATCTGGAGGAAGCCGCCGCTGCACCTGTGCTGAAACCGGAAGTTGTCGATTCACCGCTTATCATCGAGTCTATCGAGCTGCTGCGGGACGGACGCAACTCGTTCGTCCGCGTCAGGACGAAAGACGGCGCCGAGGGTATCTCATTGACTAATGGCCGGGAATCTTATGTGTATCCAATACTAAACAAGCGGGTGATCCCTTACTTCATCGGCAAGGACGCACGCGACCTCGAAGATCACCTGTGGGGTGTTTACAGATACCGCAGCAACTACAAGCTCCAGGGCCTTGCTTTCTGGAGCTGCCTGGCATGGGTGGAGTTCGCAATCCTTGACATGATTGGCAGAGTAACCGGCAGATCAATCGGGCAACTTATGGGCGGCGTCATCAGGCGCAACGTTGATTTTTACGTCGCCAGCGGCCGGCGCGGCTCGACGCCGGAAGAGGAAGTCGAGTACCTCGCGAAGCTGATCGAGGAAACCGGCGCCAGGGCCGTGAAGTTTCGAGTGGGCGGACGCATGAGCAAAAACGCCGACTCCATGCCGGGCCGGACCGAGAATTTGATTCCTCTTGCCCGAAAGAAGCTCGGCGACGAGATCGATCTTCATGCAGACGCCAACAGCTCGTATGACCCGCCGAAAGCGATTGAAATAGGCAGAATGCTCGAAGAAATCGACGCCGTTTATTTCGAGGAGCCGTGCCCGTTCGATCATTTGTGGGACACGAAGGTCGTGACCGACGCACTGACGATCCCTGTTGCCGGAGGCGAGCAGGAATTCAGCCAGCGGCGGTTTCGCTGGATGATCCATAACCGCGGCGTGGACATCGTCCAGCCGGACCTGCACTATTACGGAGGACTGATTCGCTCGACGCGGGTTGCGCGCATGGCTGCGGTCGCGGGGATGCCGACAACAGTCCACATCTCCGGAGGTTTCGGATTCATCTACATGCTGCACTTTGCCTCGTTCACGCCGGACATCGGTCTGTACCAGGAGTACAAGCGCAACATCGAGAGATACGCCGACTGGTTCGATCCACCCCTGAAGATCAGAGACGGCGCAATCACGGTTCCTCAAGGCCCCGGCGTCGGCATTAAGGATATCAAGAGTCTATTGAAAAACGCCAAACCCGCTGTGTATAGTTGATCGCTTCCGTACGGAAGGAGACGATTATGGATGTCAAAACCAAAGAGCTGATTGCCATCGGAGCATCAATCACCGCAAACTGCAAGCCTTGCCTCGAGTTCCACATCGCCAAGGCCAAAGAAAACGGCGCGACGGATGAGCAAATCGCCGACGCGATCGCCATCGGCAAAATGGTGCGCAAAGGCTCAGCGGCCAAGATGGACGAATTCATCCCGACCGTCATTAACAACCGGTAGGGTGGGGCTTGCCCCACCGTCGCTGACTATCGGTGGGGCAAGCCCCACCCTACGTACTGTCCACTAATCATCTAATCCCACTCGAACGTGCAAATGAGTAACGGCGCGGTGGCCTCGTTTGTTGGTGCGCTCGACGGTGGCGATGTAGTGTCCCGGTTTTTCGTAACTATGCCTGGTGATGGCGTAACCGTGTGGATTGTGCACTCTGGCGTTGCCGTCTGATTGTACGGTTACCTTCGGCGAGCCGTCGCCAAAATCCCATGTCTCGCTGCCTTCCTTGATGCGGAAACTTCGCACTTTGAAGGTGACTTCGTCGCCGGGCTTGATGCCGAAAGTGGGATAATAGACCGCGTGAATAGTGGGCGGCGTCTGTCCGGGGTGCTCTTTGTCGATTATCTGAACAACGGCGAAATCGTAATCGACGTTTCCCGCGACGTCGGTAATTTTGACGATCTCGTTGTATTCGCCGGGCTTGTCGTATACCCGCCTTACTTTTGCTCCCCTGGCCGAGGTTCCATCGCAGAACGTCCACTCGAATTTGTTGATGTCGCCGGTCGAACTCCATGAGCGTGTCGCATCCAGCTCGACCTCTTGGCCCACCCAGGCCAGGTGGTGAGGCCGGGCCACGGCGATGATTTTCGGCTTGTACTGGCGCTGGTAGGCCTCCCACGCGAAGGCGTAAGCGTTCTGGATTCCCCATTCGCCCGACGGTTGTCTGCATTTTATGTCGAAGTGCAGGTGCGACCATCCGCCGCTGCCGCCCTCTTTGCCGAGGATGCCGATCTGCTGGCCCATTTTGACGCGCCTGCCGGGCTTGACCGAATCGTTGATCTTGTATAGGTGACTGTAACGGTAGAACCAGCCCCGATCATCCAGCACGTAGATCACATCGTAGCGAGGTCTGACAGGCGAGTCTTCGTATCCAGGCAGTTTCTCTTCACTGGCGGAGACCACCAATCCATCTGTTGCGGCAACAACTTCAACCAGCCGTTCGGCGCCGCCGAAGTCCAGGCCGTAGTGGTAGTAGATATTCTTATTGCTCGGCAATTCGCCGCCGTCGACGAAAGTCGGCACGTTCGCCATCTGCGTATCGCTGGCGAACCATCGCTGTTTGACAGGGTATACAAACGTGCCGGGCTTTAACAGTGGGGAATCAGCGGGCCACAGCCTTATTCTGGCGTCTTTAGCCAAACCCCACGCGTTTTGCTTGCTGCTGTTGGCCAGATATCCTTTGGTAACGGGGCAATCGATCCGCACGCCGGCGACGGTCGCGGGTAGATGATAAGTCGAAGAGACAAGCGAGACGGTTTGGCCGTTGATCTCAACTGTCGCCACAGCCTTCCTGACGGCGTTGCGGATGTCGTCCCGCTTCTCTTTCAGATCGAGCAGTTTGACAGTCGCCCTTGAACCGTTGCAAAGCTCTACCTCCTGTGATTCACCCAGGTTCAGATCGACCACCCTGACCAGCGGCTTTAGCTTTGGCTGCGAGGAGCCGGCTCTCGCTTTGGCAAGAGTCAAATCTGCCGCACAAAAAACAATAGCTGTTATTAAGAAAAACGCCAACGCGTTCCGTGCATTCAATAACATTTGACGACCTCACTTTCTTGAGTTCATAGTGATGAGTCTATAGTGCATAGATCACATACTATTAAGCTTCCTTTTGTATATCTGCACAGATCATTATATCCCAATATTAGAAATCTTCGAGAAGAAAATGAACCATACGGCTATTGAGATGGACTATGATAGATAGAATGGATAGATCGTTAGAACAGATTGCTGACGAAATTCTGGTGATGGACTGTCAGAGTGGCAGGGTCGCAGCGATGGAAATGCTGGTTTCGCGCTGGCAGATGATTCACAGAAACAGCATCAAGAGAGAGATCAAGCGACTGGAGATTCGCATCGCAGCACTGGCCAGCTCTCTTGATAAGGGAAACGATAAAGACTAACACCGGAGTTTTGCGAAACTCCTGTCAGCACTTCTCGCCGAGCAGCCACGCGCCGGACTCACAGGTTGTCCGAACACTCGCCTTATGGTATAAACGCATACCTGGACGCCGCGTTCTTGTAATGAAAGGCTTTATATGAAATCGGCTCAATTGATCGCTGTATGTTGTTTCCTGCTTCAACCCGTCTTCGGGCAAGATCTGGGCGAGCTTGTCCGATCACACGGTTTCAAAGGAGGAATAGCCGTTCATCTCGGATGCGGCGATGGCGACAAGACTGTCGACCTGCTCGTTAATGATCGCTGTCTCGTGCACGGCCTCGACCGAAATACCGACAACGTTAAAAGAGCACGCGATTACATCTCATCAAAGCAACTGTACGGGCGCGTTTCGGTCATGACGCTCACCGGCAGCAGGCTGCCTTATGCGGACAACGTAGTCAACCTGCTGATCGCGCAAAAGTTGGATGGAATCGGCATCGATGAGATTATGCGTGTGCTCGTGCCGAACGGCACGGTTTTGATCCGCCGAGGACAAAAGTGGAGTAAAACCGTCAAAAAGGTGCCGCCCGAGATAGACGAATGGCGACAGTATCTACACGATGCTGATAACAACGCCGTCGCGCACGACTCGGTTGTGGGGCCGCCGCGGCATCTTCAGTGGGTCGATGAGCCGGCCTGGAGCCGGTCGCACATGGCCATCCCAACAGTTGTGAGTATGGTCTCCTCGAACGGGCGACTGTTTACCATAGAGGACCGCGCTACGCCGGAGCACCCGTTTCTGCCCGGACGATGGTCGCTGATCGCTCGCGATGCTTTCAACGGCCTTGAGCTATGGCGGCACGATTTTCCGGATTGGGAACCTGTAACGCGATACGTCAAAGACATGGCGGTCCAGTTGCAGCGACGCCTTGCAGCTATCGGCGATACTGTTTATTGCACGCCCGGACTGAATGCACCGGTCAGGGCTTTCGATGCCGCGACCGGCAAAGTCATCAGGACGTACAAGGAAACACGGCTCACACAGGAGTTCGCATACGACCGGGGCATCCTTTTTGTGGTAGTCGGTGACCGCATGAATGCTGCTCGGTATAACATCGTCAAGCCCGAACCCTGGCGGGGCGTGAACCTCGGCGGCTCCGATCCCAACGCGCCGTTCGGCGGTACAGGTTTTCGCGGAGCCTATACGCGGGAGTCACACGACAAAGCCGATCCTGTCTGTTCGATTATCGCCATTAACGCCAACTCGGGTGACAAACTCTGGAGGATCGAAAGCATCCACAGCTATACCGGCTGCTCACTTGCGATCAAAGGAAGGCACGCGGTCTATCAGACTTCCGGCGGCCTGTTCTGTATCGATCCTAAAACCGGAAAGAAGATTTGGAGCGTCGAGAAACAGATCGAAGGCGGAGACGGCACCGAAGCCAACGCAGTAGTACTCGCCGATTCGGTTGTATACGCTCAGCAAGGCAAAACATTCGGCGCTTATTCGCTTGAAGACGGCTCAGAGCAATGGCGAGCGCCCATAGCCAATAATTATGAAAAGGCTGCCGACCTTTACGTTGCCGCCGGAGCGGTCTGGACGGGCGGCAGCAAGCAGCCGACGAGTTACGACATCGAGACCGGACAGAAGCTGACGACGATTCGGCAGCGCATGAAAGGACCGATGAGCCACGACCGATGTTACCGTAACTTCATCACGAATCGCTTCTACATCAACAGTAAGACCGGCGGCGCCGACTTTTTGGACCTCGCTACGCACAAAGAATTCCCCAACCACTGGACTCGCGGCACCTGCGGCATGGGAGTGCTGCCTTGCAACGGGCTGCTCTATGCCCCGCCCTACTCCTGCCAGTGCAGCATAGGAGCAATGGTCAACAACTTCAACGCATTCGCAACAGAGAAAACCCTCAAGTCCTCCGACCAAGCAATTGAAGTCAGACGCAATCCCCGACTCGTAAAAGGCCCCGCATACGACCAAGTAGACAATAGTCAATTGAAAATAGTCAATCCGGAAGATTGGCCGACATACAGACATGACGGCAGGCGAAGTGGCGTCACATCGGTAACCGTTCCCGCCAGGGTGTCGCCTCTCTGGAATATCAAGTTTCGCACGACTCCGAGCGCACCGATCGCAGCCGGCGGTAAAATCTTCGTGTCTGATGTCGATACTCACACGGTCCATGCCCTCAACGCCTCCGACGGCACGAAAGTGTGGTCGTATGTGGCTGGTGGGAGAGTGGATTCGCCGCCAGCATACTACCAGGGAACGGTTGTCTTCGGCTCGCGAGACGGCTGGGTCCATTGCGTAAGAGCATCCGACGGCGCCCTCGTATGGCGATTCAAAGACCTGCCGGACAGGTTGATCGGCGCCTTCGGTCAACTGGAATCGGCCTGGCCGGTTTTTGGCAGCGTGCTCGTCCGGGATGACAAGATTTATTTCGCCGCGGGCAGAAGCTCCTTCCTCGACGGCGGCATATTTCTCTATGCTCTCGATGCACGAACGGGCCGACTTGAGCACAGCCGACAGGTCTACGGCCCGTTCGCCGACGAGACGGGCTTGCCGGCTACGCAGAACAAGGGCTTCAAGAACGACATCTTCGTCACAGACGGCCGGCGACTCTATCTGCGGCATAAGGCATTCTCGACCGACCTGACCGATACCGAAGGCGGCCCGCACGTTCTACCCTCGGCAGGCTTTCTCGACGGCAGTCCCCAGCACAGAACATACTGGACGATACCTCACAACGGAGGCTTCAGGGGAAAGACTAAGGTCAGGCCCCCTTCCGGAGATATTCTCGTAGTTGACGGCAAAAACTACTACGAGGTCCGCGGCTTTCCGGTCCACCGTCACTCGTATTTCGATCCGCGCATCAAGGGATACAGGCTCGTAGCCGGAACGCTCAGAGATGCCAACCCGGCCGAAGAAAAAGTCGAAAAAAGACAGCGGAGAAGAACTAAGTCCACCAGTAACACAAAATCCGCCGAGAGATGGAGCACCAACATCCCCATTACCGGCAAAGCTATGGTTCTGGCGGGCGATGTCCTTTTTATCGCAGGCACACGGGCCTACTTCCCACCCAGGAATCCCGTAGCAAAATACGAGCAGGCATACGAAGGCAAGTTAGGCGGCGTCCTGTGGGCCGCTTCTGCCAAGGACGGCAGCAAGCTGGCAGAGTACAAGCTCGATGCCGCCCCGGTCTGGGATTCTCTGGCGGCAGCGGACGGCCGGTTGTACATCTGTACCGCCGACGGCAGGATCATCTGCTTTGGAGAAAGTCGGTAGGGTATGCGGTACAACACATCCTACCGTGCTTTTTTCCCGCCCGCAGGTCGTTGTCATTGCTGCGCAGGAATGACGGCCTGCAGCGAAGCCACGCAACCCTTCTTCCGGGTCAGAAAATGATCGCGGCATAGCCGACAGAGTCGGTGCTGGTGGTGCCCATTTTCTCCTGCATTATCTCGTTGCTGCTTGTGTGGCCGAGTAACCGGCCGCGTTTGCAGCCTGTCTGTTTAGCGAATGCAACTGTTGCCGCCGCAGCGCCCGGACCGCAAGCGTTGCCGTTCTTCGCTGCGTTTGCCAGCAATTCGGCGGCCTTGAGTTCCAGAGCCAGATCGATGAACTCCTTATCATTCTTGCCCTGTGCCCACTTCAGCGGCTCCTGGCCGATTCCCTGCGGCGTGAATCCGTACCGCGGGCCATAATGAGTCAGGTCTGTCGAGCCAAGGCATACGATCTTCTTGTTCTCCTGATTCGCCACTATCCGACCGATATTCGTGCCTAATCCAATCGCCTGCTCGACGGGCGGCACGACAATCGGCAAAATCTTCGCACCCGGAAACAGATACTGCATGAATGGCACCTGCACCTCAATACTGTGCTCGGACAGGTGAGCGTGTGGATCTGCGATCGCTGCGCCATCGGCCAGTACGGCTTCGGCCAGCTCATCATCGACGAAAATATCGCCGAGCGGCGTCTGCCATACACCCTGGTCACAAACCGCCGGCTCAGAGCCCAAAAAGCTGTGGGCGGCGCCGAATATCACGAACGTGTTGACCTTTTCATGTTGCTGCTTCATCGCCCAGAACACCATCGCGGCGAGACTGCCGCTGAACGTCCAGCCGGCATGAGGGACAATACCGGCCGATATCGTTTCGGGCAAGGGCTCGCTTAGAGACCTTGCCTCGAGGCATTCATTGATCTGATCGACGCAGGATTCGTGCTGGCCGGGGTAAAACCGGCCCGCAACAATAGCTTTTCTCGTCTGCATTTTGTAAGCTCCCAAGCAGCGCCGTAAGGCGTCCCGCGCAGTGCGAGACTATCACTTCATATCCACCCGATCGTACAACTTCGCTCCGCAACATCAAACGCACATATTTGCGCTTGCTTCGGAGCCGTCGGGTTGTTATCGTTGCCGCTTATTAAACTGAACAATTTGTAACTTCTTGTCAAGAGAATACGACATGACATCGGAAAAAAATGCACCGGTAGCGATAGTAATGGGCTCGGACAGCGATCTGGCCGTCATGCAAAGCTGCATCGACCAGCTCGGCGACTTCGGCATCAAACCAATAGTGAAAATAATGTCGGCCCACCGGACCCCGGAAATCGCGGCCGATTTCGCCAAGAACGCCGCCCCAAACGGCATCAAGGTAATCATAGCCGCGGCCGGCATGGCGGCCCACCTGGCCGGGGCGATGGCCGCCAAAGTTTCCCTGCCCGTAATCGGTGTCCCGCTGGATTCGGGCCAGGGTCTTGGCGGTATGGACGCCCTGTTGAGCACGGTTCAGATGCCGCCCGGCGTGCCCGTGGCGAGCATGGGAATCGGAAAAGCCGGCGCCAAAAACGCCGCCGTCTTCGCTGTGCAGATTTTGGCCCTCTCCGATGAGGCGCTCGCCGACAAAATGGTCGATTTCAAGAAAACCCAGAAAGAAAAGGTAATCGCCAAGGACGCCGCCCTGCAATAGTTCGCCGGTCGTACACCCTCGCTGGATCTTGGGAGTTGGCGGTGCTCGGTGTTCGTCCTCTGATTCGACTTCCAATCGTTTGTCCGTAAGGATGCCATTGCGGCGCACGAATGACAAGAACAATAGATTTCAGAGGACAAAGGTAAGGCCGTCCCAGCCGCGAAGCGTGCCGAAGGAAGAGCACACTGGAGGGATTGCTCTCCATACAAGTGTTGGTCTTTTCAAATTATTCTCAATCGACGAAGATTTAGCGTCTCGTGCTAAAGTGGTGCCCGCAACCGGTCGATGATTGCTGTGTCGCAGGCAGTTTTGGCGGCCGGTATGAATTTCATGGTTAAGCAAGAAACTTTCGCAGGGTAACCTCGGAAGGAAAGGAAAGCCGTATGGAGGCCGGAATGGGTCAATCTCAGCAAGCATCTCTCACGCCAGTAATGTCTGAATCGGAAAAAAACACTCCCCAGGTAAGCAAGTCCAAAGCCGAACAGCAAAACCGTATGTGGAACACGATGAGGTGGTTCGATGGCACGGCAAAAGCCGAAGCGGATTTTTACATCCGTTTTCAGAATTTACCTGAAGACGACGTTACTTTCCTGAAATCTTTCTACCACATTGGCGACGACCGGGAACTGTTCAAAATGATATGCAAGTTCTGGGACATTAGAAGTTCCAACAAAACGCCGATTGCATAGGCTTCCACGATGTTCATCTAATTCTCTTTGGCAATCATTTTCTACGGCTTCCAGTACCGTTTCAGTAGCGATCCGATCAGTACCTGCTCTGGACTCTTCCGCTAACCGGCCTGGTTTCACTCATCTGGCTTCTGCTCCGGGTGATACCCAAACCATCGAGGGCAACCTATCCGTGTCAGCGGATGGCAGCACCGCTGGCAAGCGGCTTCGTTGTGTGGCTTCTCGGTCTCGTCGGCTCATCAATCGCCTATCGAAAGGCGCAGCGCCTGCTAAAAAGATCGCGGTACATAATGGCGTCCATTTGCACCGGTATAGCTGCCGCGTCGATCCGGCGGCAGGAAAGCAATAAGGCAGAATTAAAACGCTTCCGGGAGGATTTTTGTTGCGGCGTTGCGGAGGTAGGCTGAGATTTGCCGCTCGGAGTTCATGCTCAGGACTTTTCGCGCGATCTTGTTGCAGTCCTCCATCGTGACCGAGCGAATGATCTGCTTTATCTCGGGTATCATCGGCACCGAAAGCGACAGCGTCCTGACGCCTATTCCCAGCAGCAGCATGACGTGCTCGGGCTCGGAAGCCATCTCGCCGCAGACGCTCAGGTCTATCTGCGCCTTGTGGGCGTCCTGAACGACGGTGCGAATCAGCCGCAGGACGGCCGGATCGGCCGACGAATACAGCATCGAGACCTGTTCGTTACCCCGGTCGACGGCCAGTGTGTACTGGGTCAGGTCGTTGGTTCCGATGCTGAAGAAATCGCAATCGTCGGCCAGCGAGCACGCAGTCAGGGCCGCCGAAGGCGTTTCGATCATGATCCCGATCTGGATATCCCTGTTGTATGGAATGGATTGTTCGTCGAGATCTTCCATTACGTCTCGCAGGATCATCTTGGCCTGCATAAGCTCGTGGAGATTGGTGATCAGCGGGAACATGATCTTAACATCGCCGAGAACCGATGCGCGGAGAATGGCCCGCAGTTGTGTCTTGAACATGGTGAGATTTTGCAGGCAGAATCGAATCGACCGCAGCCCCAAAAAGGGATTGGGTTCGGGCGCGGCACGTTTGTTCTGGGTATATTTGTCGGCGCCGAGGTCGAGCGTTCGGATTACGACGGGCTTGCCGGCGAGGACGTCAATAGTCCTGGCGTAAGCCTTGTAGTGGTCCTGTTCGCTCGGCTCGGTGTCGGTATTGAGATAGAGGAACTCGGTGCGGTAAAGTCCGATGCCGTCGCCGCCTTTCTGTATAACCGTTTCGGCCTCGTCCGGAAACTCGATGTTGCCCAGAAGGACGATCCTCGTGCCGTCGCGTGTTACTGCGGGCTCTTGCCTGATCGCGTCGAGCCGATGCTCGAGTTCGACGAAATCCTGCGAGTACCGCTCGTACTGTCTGATCGTATCGTCATCCGGATTAACGATAACGATGCCCCGGTTGCCGTCGACGATGATGCTGTCGCCGCCTCTGACACAGGAGGTGAGATCCTCGAGAGCGACAACCGCCGGGATAGCCAGCGAGCGGGCAACTATAGCCGCGTGACTGGTTCGCCCGCCGGCATCGCTTGCGATCCCCTTGACGTATTTCTTATCGAAACCGGCCGTTTCTGTGGGGCTCAGCTCGCGTGCTACAACCACGACCTCCTGGTTGAGTTTTCCGATAGAATCGCGTTTCTTGCCGAGCAGGTGCTTGAGCAGGCGCCGTTCGATGTCGTAAATATCCGCGGCACGCTCGCTTATATAAGCGTCTTCGGATTTGCTGAAATGCTGTGCGATTTCACGCAGTACGCTGGAGACGGCGTACGCCCCGGTTACGAGTTCGGAATGGACCATATCGGTCATTTTCTTGCGCATGCTGCGGTCGCGCAGAAAACGCAGGTGTACGGCGAAAATATCCTTTATCTTGCCGCTTTCGGAAGGAGCCCGTGCGGCGTCGAGATGGGTAAGCTCGACGATAGCGTCCTTGAAAGCGTTTCTGATGCGCCGAACTTCCGTCATCCTCTGCGAAGGCTTTATCGACCTTCGAGGGATGCGATAGTCTTCGGAATCTATAATCAGCAACTTGGCAATCGAAATACCCGGCGAGACTGCTATGCCCTTTTTAATCTCCATAAGGCATCTCTTTCATACTCAATTTCTCCCCGCGAGTCATCAATTCGGCGTCGGCTCATTGAAATGCTGCTCTTCGACAAGCTCGCGCAAAGCCTCAATCGCCTCCCGTGCATCCGGGCCTTGTGCTTTTATACGCAGCTTCGTTCCGAAAGTAGCCGCCAACATTGTAATTTGCATTATACTTTTGCCGTCAACGTCGGTTTCTCCGTTGCTCACCGAAATATCACTCTTGAAACCGTTGGCAATGTCGACAAACTTCATAGCAGGTCTCATGTGAAGCCCGTCAGAGTTCTTTATCTCGAGCTCCATTACATGAACGTCGTTTTCCACTGAATCCGGCTCTGCCTGCATGTCTGTCAAGTTATACTCGAAATCAATCTTCCCTACAAGGAGGGATCTTCATCGGCTTCTACAAGGAGCTCGTGAATTTCCTTTGAATCATTACACATTTTCAGAAACCTGCGGAATTTTTCCTTCTGCAGGTGCCTGAAGACGGTTTCCATCGCCTGGAGATGCTTGTCGGGATCATCCACCGGGCTGATCAACAATATCACAGAATAAACCGGTTCCTTGTCGAGGGCCACAAAGTCGATTCCCGTGTCGCTAAGGCCGACCGCGGCAATCACGTCTTTCGCCGTCTTATGCTTAACGTGCGGCATCGCGACGCCTTTGCCCATCCCGGTGCTGGCTTCGTTCTCTCGTTTTATGACCTCGGCGGCAATTTCATCGCTTTTGCCTTTTCCGAGCCCCCCGGCTTTCTCGAGCGACAGAACCAATTCCTTAATCACTCCGTCACGATCGCGATGCTGCAACTGCGGAACGATTGCTTCAAAACAGACAAAATCCTCAAGCTTCATAACATCTGCCCCAAAAAAGCCGTCGTTACTCAATCAGCCGGAAATGCCAAAAGTCGTAGAAGTCGAGCAAGAGGTTAAATCGATTCCGGGCTAATCGGATGACCGCCCGAATGCTTGTCGTCGCGCTCCTTGCTTTTTGTCTTCCTGAGCTGTCGCTCGAGCTTATGAACGGCCATGTCAATACACCTATACGCATCCTGCCCGTCTTCGGTGCCAACGAAAATCTTACCGTGCTCGGCCTTGGCGATAATCTCCACGCTCGTATCACCGCCTTTGTTGCCGTCTATTATCACCTCGACTCTGTTTATGCTGTTATAGTACTTCGGAAGTTTGGCGGTTTTTTCCTTGGCGTGCCTTCGAATCGCTTCAGTTATTTCGATATGTTTGCCGCTGATTGTGAAAAGCAATCTAATTCTCCTTTACTGTTATTTCCGAGGTTTACATGAAGCCGGTTATTATGTCTCTTTCTGCGGAGCAGTCTCCGGCTCGGCAAACGTTGCCCGACCCCGCTCCGGAGTTATTACCCCACCGCTTACTATAAATCGTAATGCCTCTTCAATTGTCATGTCCAGGTCTATCGTCTGCCGTCTCTGAACCATTATAACAAAACCGGTAAAAGGCGTCGGCGAAGTTGGTATCAAAACGGTAACAAGTTCTCTCTTGACTACAGAGACGACCCTGTCGATACCGGTGCCGGTTACAAAACCCACTGACCAGATGCCCTTTCGCGGATATTCGACGGCCACAACACGTCGAAACATCGACCTCTGTTCTTCTTCGGTGAGAAAGAAATCCGTAACCTGCTTGACATAAGGATATACCCGCCTCAAAACCGGGGTATTCATTATGAACTGCTCGACCATTCGCCAGATGGTTCGGCCCACCACGCTGGCCAGTATCGCCCCCACTATGCAAACGGCGATCAATGCAAGGAGAAAACCTATGACTGATCCGTTGCCTTCGACCAGTATTCTGGTCAGCTCTTCCTTAGGAATCCAATCCGGGCGCAGCTTGACTATCAGCAGAACGAGACCGCGGTTTATGTGGATGCTGATTCTCTGCTGGATAAAGGTGTAGCCCCAGACGAATATCCCAATAGTTAGAGTGGTCGGCAACAATACGGCCAGTCCACGCAAGAAGTATCTCTTAAAGTGTCCCGCCATTGGCATATCCTTCGCACCATCCCTCTCGGAGCCACTAATTACCTATCTTTACTCTACCCAGGGACTTAACTTGACTTTGTACTATCCGGAACGGCGTAGGTTAGTTTATTACGTCATCGTAGTCAATAAAAAAGTCTTTCGGCAAATGCGCGCCGACAAGATGTATAAGCGCGCCCGGCAGCGATGCCACAATCCATACGAGCCGCTGACACAACGCCAGCGCCGCCGCGGCCGTTTCTTCGACTCCGGCGAATTTGACGAACAGGCTCGCGAGCACAACTTCTATTACCACCGCCCCGCCGATGCTCACCGGAATCGCTCCGATGACCCAGACGAGCGTAAAAAAGACATAATAATACTTAATGCTCGCCTCGATACCAAGATTCACACCCAGAAACCAAAAGCCCGTAATAGTCATCATCTGCAACATGACCGTAAGCCCGAAAGCGGCAAGCAGCGCCGTCGGCTTTTTACTGTAAAGGACGAGAGCCTTAACGAATTTCTCCAGGGCCGTCGCCGCGTGCCTGCAGAAATGCGACCATGACTTCTTAAGTACGACCCGGGTCCTGCCAAACAGCAAAAGTCCTATAATGATCGACGTCACACCAATAGCAAAAGACAGAAACCACCACCTGTAACCCCACAGAGACGCCAGAGAGCCGGAGTCCGCGACAAAATCTATCTTCCTGCCCTCCGATCGCAGGAACACTATGTAGAAAAACGCCGCTATCACCAGCGTGCTGGCCAGTCCGATCATCCGATCTATCGGTACGCTCAACGCCGCCTCGAACCTCCTGTCAGTGTGCTTGGTGACGTACCACAGCCGGACAAGATCGCCCCCCACTGAGCTCGGCATTACATTATTGTAGAACCATCCCAATAGATACAGCCTCGCAGCGGCCCAGTAACTGATAAAAATATGCTGCGTCCGAAGGAGCAGCCACCAGCGAAAGCCTATCAGAAGCTGACTGAGCAGAAAGACCCCCAACGCGACGGCAAAAACCAAAATGCTCATTTGCCCGAAAATCGCCTTGAGTTCCGCCCAGCGCTGCTCCTGCGATGCCCAGATTATCGCCAGGATGATTCCGCCGACCACCACTGCGACCCGCAGAAAAAGAAATATGCGATTGCTCTTGTTAGCCATTGGCTTCGGGCATTAAGCTTTTTGCCTTGAAAAATGCACTTTCTTAAATAATAACGTACGATAGCAGCCTCGGCAAGATTAGAGTCACACAAATGGAAATAAATCACGGAAAGGAAAAAAGAATGAAAAGCTCAACCATAGTCTTACTCATAGCCGCGGGGGCCTTAATTTCACTCACTCTGGTTGCAGCGTTCGGCGAAACGGCAAACGAAGGCCGCGCTATCGGACCTCAAGCTGATGTCGGCCGTTACACCCTTGAAAGCGGGCAATATCTCGCACCTTCACACGCCGCGGCGAGACCTCTGCCGGGAATATTCAAAATCGATACGGCTACGGGAAAGGTCTGGAGATACGTCGGCCGTGTCGAAGGCAAGGAAAAGATCGAAGAATGGGTACTCATTTCTAACTGAGCTAGCGACCAGTCATAAGCTTGGGAAATCGCATCCATTGGCCAGCCTGGAAATCTCTTAAGCGAAGCAGGATTTGAGCGATAGACTGCTTTACCTCCTGCGTCTTTCTGCCGATATCAGGCCGGAAAAGACAAGCAGCCGCGTGGACGGACGTTTGCGACGCTGCGAAGTCCCGGATCCGCCGGAGTACTTGCTTTTGACGGGAGGGCCCTTCTCGAAAGTGCGGATTTGCATCGTGGCGTCATACGCATATTGGGCTGTGACTGCGGAGGGTTACAGCCTTTTCAGGCCCCTGTTGTTTTTTGGTCCTCCTTCCGACAGGGGCCTTTTTTATTGCTCTATTGCAGACTATCGGCCCACACGACCGCGTCGAAAGACTGAAAATGCCGATTTCGGCTGCGCCGGCCTCACTATCTCAGTATTTTTCAAAATGCGTACTTATTGCTGTTGACAGCCCGCCGGTCAATCATATATAATGCTTTCATACATGGAGGTGTGGTGAGAAGCCCGTCTATGCGAGGCACTTCTCCCACTGTAGGAACAGGAGGTTCCGCTATGGGCGCTGCGCGCGAAAAGTGGAATTTGCCGATATCTCGGCATCCTGCGAACGGTTCTCTTGGAGGAGAAAAAGATGAGACGGAAATCGATTGTCGTATTGACAACGGCAGGACTTTGCTTGCTCATATACCAACTATCCGCCGACGTAATCCTCGACCTGACCCTCGGCTCCCTCGCAATAGCATTCTCCGGCTGGCTGCTAAACAGAAGAAAAACAACAAAAACAGCATAAAAAACGTACAACCCGCTTCATAGATTAATAAGGCAGGGCTCGCCCCACCGCTGCAATTCGAACAAATAATTCAACGAACATGGTAGATTTGCACCAATTTGTGCTACCCGCTTTTCGATACACGTTACCAATTCACAGGATTTCGGTCTCCATTGACATCGTTGGATCGATCTGCTATCGTCCTGAGAGTAGATGATTCTGTTCCGGCTTGAATAGAGGGAGAAAGTGCTTTATGACTGCAGTGCCTCCGAGAGTCGCCGAGCTTGTTGAGACGTTTGACCGGCACATAGAAATATACCGCTCGCCGCAGTATAACGAGACCCAGCTTCGCAGAGAGTTTCTCGATCCGCTTTTCGAGCAATTGGGCTGGGACGTAACGAACAAGGCCGGCTATGCCCAGGCGTACAAGGACGTAATCCACGAGGACGCGATCAAGGTCGGCGGCGCCACCAAGGCGCCCGATTATTGCTTTCGCATAGGCGGCGTTCGCAAGTTCTTCCTTGAGGCCAAGAAACCATCCGTTGACATCAAGGGCGATCCGAATCCCGCCTACCAGTTGCGGCGCTATGCCTGGTCGGCCAGGCTGCCGCTGTCGATTCTTACCGATTTCGAGGAATTGGCTGTTTACGATTGCCTCGTGCGACCCAAGCAGACCGACAGGGCCGACACCGCCAGAATCATGTTCTTCACCTACAAAGACTACCTCAAAGACTGGCCCAAAATCGCCGATATTTTCGCCAAAGAGTCTATATTGAAGGGGTCTTTCGACAAATTCGCCGCAACCGCAAAGGGCAAACGCGGCACGAGCACCGTCGATAAGGAATTCTTAGCGGAAATCGAGAAGTGGCGCGGCATGCTCGCCCGCATTATCGCGCTTCGAAACAGGAATCTATCAGTCAAGGAAATCAACTTCGCAGTCCAGCGCACTATCGACAGAATCCTCTTTTTGCGGATGTGTGAAGATCGCGGGATTGAGGATTACGGCCAGTTACTAAAGTTAGCCACCGGCGACCGGACGTATCCGAGGCTCTGCGAGATATTCGAGAAAGCCGACCAGAGATACAATTCGGGCCTGTTCCACTTCCACGATGAGCCTGATCGAGCTGAAGGGCCGGACGAATTGACGCCGAACATCATCATTGACGACAAAGACCTCAAGTGGATTCTGCACAGCCTCTACTATCCGCAAAGCCCCTACGAGTTCTCCGTCCTGCCGGCGGAAATACTCGGCAACGTCTACGAGCAGTTCCTCGGCAAAGTCATAAAGCTCACGACACATCACCGGGCCAACGTCGAGGACAAACCCGAAGTCAAGAAGGCAGGCGGCGTCTATTACACGCCGTCGTATATCGTCGATTACATCGTCAAGAACACCGTCGGCAAGCTCTGCGAGGGAAAGACGCCGAGAGCGGTCTCGAACCTGCGCATCCTCGATCCCGCCTGTGGCTCAGGCTCGTTCCTGATCGGCGCTTTCCAATACCTGCTCGACTGGCACTTGAAATATTACACCGACAACGATCCCGAAAAGCACCTGAAGGGCAGAGACCCGAAAATCTACCAGGCGCCCCAATACTCCGAAATGCGCCCGGAATCCCAGACCCCGAACTACAAGCTGACCGTCGCCGAAAAGAAGCGAATCCTGCTCAACAACATCTACGGCGTAGATATCGACTCGCAGGCCGTTGAAGTCACAAAACTGTCTCTGCTGCTCAAAGTCCTCGAAGGCGAGAACCAGCAGACTATCGAAAACCAGTACCGCCTCTTCCATGAACGTGCCCTGCCCGACCTCGCGACCAACATCAAATGCGGCAACTCCCTGATCGGCCCAGACTTCTTCGACTCCTCCTGTCATTCCCGCGAAGGCGGGAATCCAGACGACCTCCACGACCGAATAAACCCCTTCGACTGGAAAGCCGAATTCCCCGAAATCTTCAACCGCAAAAACCCCGGCTTCGACGCCGTAATCGGAAATCCGCCGTGGGGACAAAAAGGTATTCCTTTTGACGAATCCACAACTCTATATCTCAGGAATAGGTACACTTCTGTGACTGGGATCCTCGATATTTTTCGGCCCTTTGTCGAGCGTGGTATCATACTTGGAGTTTCTGGCGGTATGTTTGGGATGGTTTTACCCGACATCATCTTACTTAAAAACTATGAGGATACGCGGCGCTACATTCTGGAAAACTTGACCATTACGCACATCGATTGGTGGGGAATGGCCTTTGCTTCGGCTGTGATCGACGCCTCCACGATTATAGGGCAGAAGAAGACCGCGAAAGAGAACCACTTGGTTGCAGTCGGTGTTTATGATCCTGAACATGCCTTTTCTCACAAGATACCACAATCTGACTTCAGAAGAAATCCAAGATGCGCTTTCAACCTGTTTCTAACTAATGAGAAGAGAAGAATTCTAGAAAACCTGGAGAATTGCCCGAAAATAGGCGATTTCTTTGAGATCCATGAGGGCGTGCACAGCGGGAATATTAGGAAAGAGCTCTTCGTAGATGAGGTGGTCGATGAGACATGCCGACCCTTGCTTTTTGGGAGGGATGAGATAGCACCATATCATTTGAAATGGAACGGCCGCTACATAAGACTCAGTGCAGTACCGAAAAAGAAAACAAAACAGCGTTACGCCAACGCAGGAAAGCTTGAGTGGTATGCCCAAGAAAAACTTTTGGTCAGGCGAACCGGCGATTTTGTTCTTGCAGCATTGGATTCCGAAAAGAGATATGCAAGTAATAATTTCTTTATTGTGTTCCCGAAGACTACCTGCTCGCTGGACCTTGCTGGACTTTGCGCGATCTTAAACAGTAAGATTTCAACGTGGTACTTCCGCACGATTGAGCCTAGGAAGGGACGAGTATTTGCCGAACTCAAGATTAAACACATAAAGGACCTACCGCTACCTCCATCAGCTTCCGAGAATAATGGATGCGAAGCACTCAATAATCTCGGAAGACAACGCATTTCACTTACCCGAAAAGCGTTCGTTGCAAAGACCCCTCATGAGAAAACAATGCTTAAGCGCTCTTGTGCTCATCTCGATAACCAAATCGACGAACTTGTTATCCGTCTTCTTGATATTGAAATTCCTGCCAACTTACAAAAAGAAATACAAGGAGTCTAAGAATGGCCAGAAGAAGAAATTCTACAAGGTGTCTAATTGTTGAACGACATGCATGGGAAACAGGAGGGCATGAGCAACAACTTCAAATTCCGCTGGGGCTCGCCAGTTCTTTTTTTGGGCCGGGGAATCGTGCCCGTTCAATCACTGTTAGGATTTTCATTTCACCCTCTGCTACATCGCCAGCCTATGATAAAAACGTCAGGGTCTCGAAGGAATACCGAAACGGCACAAGGCGGATTAACGGTTTCGAAGAAATCGGGAGTTTTCCAACCTGCTTCATATTTTTTGAAGAAACTTCAGATACCGGCGTTTACAATGTTTGGTGGGAGCAAGATAAAGCCATAATAGCTGCAAGATTCCATCCTTGGCATCAAGCGAGAGGAAGTCAATATGGGCGTGGTCGCCTTGCGATTATCGTTCCTGGTCCCGTGCCAAGACGAATTCGCGAAATTTAGAGGTCCAAAGCAGATAAACTTCAAAGTGGTATGCAATTTCAAGCAAAGTCAGCTGGGCGCAAGCAATTGGCTGCGGCCAAAATCCCCGGCGACAAGACGCGAATCCAGCGTCAGATCGCCACCACCGACAAACAGATCGACAAGCTCGTTTACGAACTCTACGGCCTGACCGAAGAAGAAATAAGGATCGTGGAAGGAACTCAAGAATAACTGAATGAGAGTGATGTGGCATGGATTTAACCAACAAGAGACCCGAAGATGTGCTAAAAACTGATTCTTTAAATACCTACAAAGAACTTCACAAGGACATTTGGGATCGTCTTATTCATGTGGGCACTAACCTTACAATTCTGGAAAAGATTCAGAAATTTCCTTTCGATTGTATCTACGCTCCTGAGAACAATATATTCTGGAACATGGTTCATTGGAATTTCCGCTACGTCTCGATTCTTTACCTCCACACACTAGCTAACGACCAAGGGGACGAGAAACACGCGATAGACAGGTTTGCCAACAGAATTTTGAATGATTGGATGTGCGATTCCTACAAATCAGAGTATCAAAGCGAGCTGAGAAAAACAAAATTGGATAAACGCCTGAAATACATTCGGGACAAAATTCGAGATATCCGTCACAATGTAATAGCACACCGTTTACTAGACGACGATCGGAGTAGCCTTAAACAAGTCGAAGGCGTAAAATTGGATGAATTACGTCAAGTCTACGAAGATATCGAAGACCTCTTCAGGACGATCAGTTTTGGTACTGAATACGTCAGCAATTTCTACGTGGGTGGTTCAGTCGGCGGTAAACTGGTCAAAGAAGACATAGACGAACTCTTAGACCTTATCCTCAAGAATAGCTACTGGATAAACGAACCGGAGAAAAAGAAAGACTCTTGGCCATGCTTGAGGAAGACGAGGTCACAGGAAGAGCTTTTGCAACTGAATGAATACAGAAGTAGGTTTGGGATGCCTCCCGCTTGAAATTATTTTGTGAAGGTCACATTCTGACCTTCTGCGTGTTCAATTTTCAGCATGGGCAAACGAGTTGCCCATCCTACACTTCAGGGCAACATCCCAAAGCGAGGGACTTGGCGCATTCGGGGCAACAGCATCATCGGCTGTTACGCCAGCCGCATCATGCTGTCGCCTGCAAAGCGATAAATACGGACGTCGTTGCGTTTAGCGCGTTGAGGCTTCCAGCAGGCTATCGGTGGGGTTGTTTTTGCTGCTGGCAGCCTGAAAGTGAAAAACGCAGTCGATACGAACGTGACGGAGTCGGATCGGCCTTATTCGGAGAAATGGTGCGATACATCGCACCCTACCGGGCCTGGCTTTACGCGGCGGTCAATAGAAATCAAAAATGAGTGAAATCTGCGCCTGAACAGCAGAATGTATTTGATGAACAACTAATATTATCGTATAATACACTAAAATAGAATTTAGAAAAGCGGGTATCAGAAAATCAGGATATGAGGACGTGGCTATCAGGAGATCGGGAAATCAGGAAGCCGAGGCAGATCGGGCTGTCTCTCAGTCCTCGGAGTCCTCTGTGGCTGAATCCCCTCAGGGGTGAATTGAAAAAACAAACCCAATTCTGGCAGAGGCAGTTGGACGTAAACACTTTTGAAAAAGAGGAATATGAGAAACTGACCCGGTTTCCGAGGCGAAAAAACAAACCCAATCCCAAAAAGACAATAATTACATAAACA
This sequence comes from uncultured Pirellulales bacterium, assembly GCA_964598225.1. Classification (GTDB taxonomy): domain Bacteria; phylum Planctomycetota; class Phycisphaerae; order Sedimentisphaerales; family Anaerobacaceae; genus SG8-4. Next base: position 149,824 of record CAZRBG010000002.1, on the reverse strand, counting down.
TCTTCTACGAAAGGGAATACATGCAATGTAACGGCTTTGAGGCCCAAAAAACAAACCCAATTCAAAGCCAAATAGTAGCATTGATCAGTATCGAGCCGCTTTTGAGAGACTGGATTCCCGCCTCCGCGGGAATGACAGAGTGGGCAAAGTTGAAAGACAAAGCCAATTTATTCGTTCCGAGTGCTGCGTATTGCGTACAGTGAGTTTGCAAAACAAAGCCAATTCTGAACGGAAAGAACTCAGAATACAGAATTCAGGAGCCAGAAGGGGCAAGGGAGAAGTGAAAAAGGTGAAGGGGATCCCCTTAGGGGTAAATCGGAGAAACAAAGCCAATTCAAAGCCAAAAAAAAACTGGATTCCCGCCTCCGCGGGAATGACAGAAAGGTGACCTCATCGGGTATCGAAAAATGCAAAACAAACCCAATGAGCTCGCCGGGGGCGGTAAATCCTAAGCCCTAAGCCCTGAATCCTGAATATGGGGAATTGAATTATCGTGGTGATCTGGTATGGTGTTGGTTTTAGCGCTGCGGCCGAGTTTGGATACGCAAAAATGCTGACTGCGGGATATCGAAAGACGGAATCCCGCCTTAAAAGGGACGAAAGACGTGAGTACGAAGCACGACTTGGAAGAGAACCTGGAATTTACGCCGAAATTCGACTCTAACGGACTGATAACGGCCATCGCACAGGATGCCGCGAGTAATCAGGTGCTCATGGTCGCTTACATGAACCGCGAGGCACTGGACGAGACCATAAAGACCGGCTACGGCACGTATTACAGCCGGTCACGCGGCAAATTGTGGCGAAAAGGCGAGGAAAGCGGCCACCGGCAGAAAGTCGAACAGATCCTCGTCGATTGCGATCAGGATTGCCTTATACTCAAAGTGACGGTCGACGCCGGCCAGTGCCACGTCGGCTACCAATCCTGCTTCTATCGGGCCCTGGCTGATTCTTCCGATAACAAGCTCCAATTCATCGCTGAAAAGGTCTACGACCCCAAACAGGCCTACAAGAAATAGCAGATCAGAATATCAGGTAATCAGGAAGCAGGCTAAGAAGATATCAGGATTTCAGAGAGTATCGCACCTGATACCCGCTATGCGAGAATCTGCGATTTTTGCGTTTTTCGCGTAATACAGTGTTACGATTTTGCCGATAGTTGACACTATATTATGTTCACGGAGGAGCGGCAGTAACCCACTCTTACTCTTGCGGTTATTGCTTTTCCATGGGATGCCAAACATGAAGTAAGTAGTAACATTTTGTCCCGGAGAATTGAATTATGCAAAAGTTCACATCAAAATTACTTGTGGCAGTTGTGATCGTGCTGCTGCTCGGTGCCGTGAATATCGCAACGGGTATTCACAGGCCGTCGAACGACGACTGCAACAGGGCGACGGCGGTCAACGACGTCCTGGACCTGCCGTTCAACACGGCGACAGCATCATTTGACGGTCCGGGGCTTTTTATGAACACTCCGAATATATGGTACTGCTACACGGCCACCTGTACGGGAGCAGTGACCATAAGTCTCGCCGGCTCAAGCTTCGACACGAAACTGGCCGTCTACGACGGATGCGCCTGCGATCCCACGGCCGACCGATTGATCAAGAGCAATGACGATTTCAACGGCCAGCAATCGGAAGTGGTTATCGACGTCACCGCAGGCCGACAATATCTGATCGAAGTTGGAGGATACAACGCCTCGGCCAAAGGTCCTGGAGTGATAAGCATCGTTTGCGCGGCCCGGTCCTGCAAGCCGATCAACGATGACTGTCCCAAGGCCGAGGTTATAGGCAACGTCAAGGACAAGCCTTTCGATACGACCTGCGCAACGTTCGACGGGCCCGGACACTGCATGAGCAGCCCCAACATCTGGTATCGCTACACCGCCGGCGGGACCGGCGAAGTCACCGTCAGCCTCGCAGGCAGCGCATTCGACACCAAACTGGCTGTTTATGCCGGAGGCGGCTGCAACCCGCAAAAAAACGCTATGATCGAATGTAACGACGACTTCGGCAACTCTCTGACCTCCCAGATCACGTTCCGGGGCGTCGCCGGTGAAGAATATCTGATCGAGGTCGGAGGCTACAACGCCGACGAGGTTGGCGCCGGCAAGATTACCATCACCGGCCAGGACCAGCCGCCCGCCGGATCGAACGACGACTGTCAGTTCGCAAAACCCGTCGGCGATGTAAAGAATCTTCCGTTCAAGACCACCGAAGCAACGTTCGACGGACCGGGGCATTGCCTGAGAAGTCCGAACATCTGGTACTGCTACACCGCGGCCTGCACGGGCGATGTCACTGTGAGCCTGTTAGGCAGCGGCTTCGATACGATGCTGGCCGCCTATAAGGGCTGTCTCTGCCCTCCGTCGCAGAATGATCTGATCGCTTGCAACGACGACGCCGCCGGAAGCTTTCAGTCGGAGGTCACGTTCGCGGCAGTTGCCGGTAAGCAGTATCTGATCGAGGTCGGCGGGTACGCCTCGGAAACCGGCGTGGGCGTGTTGAACATAAGCTGCGAGGGTGCGGTCAGTCAGGACGCTCCGGACCTGGGCGACGCTCCGGACAGCACCAACAACTCCGGCAACAAGACGATGAGTGCTTACCCGTTTCCGCCATCGCGTCCGGCACACTTCCCGACCGTCTTCGACGACGGCAGCGGGCTCGGGCCGTTCGGGCCGTTCCATCTGAACATGCCGACGGTGGCGTATTTAGGCAAGAGTATTTCAGCCGAAAGCGAAGCCGATAAGGGTCCCGATGAAGACGGGATCAACAACATCAGGTCCAATATTGGTTCGGACAACAATGACGGCGGCGACGACGGTGTTGACATGCCGCTGAGTCTGCCTAACTGCGGCGTGGCTTCTTTCGATTACGAGGTAACTGTGGTTGAGCCGGGAACCGATCTCTGGGTCAACGTGTGGCTGGACTTCAACCGCGACGGCGACTGGGACGACAACGTCGAATGCCCGGACGGCAGTATAGTTCCCGAGTGGGCTGTCCAGAACCAGTTTCTGTTCGGCCTGCCGGCGGGAGCGCATAAGATCGCAACGCCCGGCTTCAAGTCGGTGCACCCCAAGAACGCTCACGAGCAAATCTGGATGAGAATAACTCTCGCCGAGCGACCCTGGACGGGCGGCAGCAATCCCGGCGAAGTCGGCAACGGCGGCTCAGGCCCGGCCGACAAGTATGAGGTCGGTGAGACCGAGGATTACTTCTTCATTCCCGAGGTGACCGATACGGATTGCCCGCTGTGCCAGGACGTGGACGGCAACGGAGTGATAGATATTGATGACCTGGTCGAGCTTGTCACCAAGTGGCTGGCGACCTGCCAGTAATCGGATTTGCCGTTAAACAGTAATTCAGGGCTGTGAGTCCGGGAGGGTGCTCACAGCCTTTCTTCTATTTATGGAGTTTCTTGGCCGCATCTTTGGCGAAATATGTAATCAGGATGTCGGCGCCGGCGCGTTTGAGTGAGGTCAGCACTTCCATCATCGTCGCCTCTTCGTCCGAGAGTCCCGCGGCTGCGGAACTCTTTACCATCATGTATTCACCTGAGACGTTGTAGGCTGCTATCGGACAATCGAATCGCTGCCTCGCCCGATAGATAATATCCATGTACGCCAGGGCGGGCTTGACCATCACAATATCGGCGCCTTCTTCTATATCAAGGGCGATCTCGGCCATCGCCTGGTCGCTGTTGGCCGGGTCCATCTGATAGCTCCTGCGGTCGCCGAAGGCCGGGGCGGATTCTGCGGCGTCTCTGAAGGGGCCGTAGAAAGCCGAGGCGTACTTGGCCGCGTACGACATGATCGCTACATCCTTGAATCCGTTCTCTTCCAGCGCTTCGCGGATGTGCTTTACCCTGCCGTCCATCATATCCGAGGGAGCGACGATATCGGCGCCCGCCTGTGCGTGCGAAAGCGCCATCTTTGCCAGCAGTTCGCAGGTCGCGTCGTTATCGACCGTGCTCTCGGTGATTACACCGCAATGGCCGTGGTCGGTGAACTCGCAGAGGCAGACATCGGTGACGACAAGGAGATCGGGCGATTGCGACTTGATCGCCTTGATTGCCCGCTGGACGACGCCGTCCTCGGCCCAGGCCTCCGAGCCGGTCGGGTCTTTCTTTGCCGGCAAGCCGAAAAGCAGCACGGCGGGAATCCCCAGCGACGCCACTTCCGCAGCCTCGGCGGCAATCGTATCTGGCGAGAAATGAAAGCAGCCATTCATCGACTTGATCGGCTCTTTGATACCTTCGCCCTCGCGGACGAACAAAGGATAGATCAGATCATCCACGATTACGGCGGTTTCTCGAACGAGCCTCCGCATAGTACCTGTGGTTCGCAGTCTTCTCATCCTTATTTCAGGAAACGCCATTATGCAGCTCCTCTCGTTCAATAGAATCAAGCAACCCGTCGATTGTATGCTCTGCGGCGGTTACGTCAACCTTTACGCCGAGTTCGCTCAGTGTCTCAGATGTTACCGGCCCGATGGAAGCGACTCTGGTCCGGCTCGAATTTATCGATGCAACGGGAATTTGTCCGAAGAAACCGTCCACCGAAGAGGGGCTGGCAAACGTCACCCAATCGATTCTTCCGTCGCTCAGACTCTCGGTCAGCGACGAAGTGTCGTTCTTAACCTCGGATGCTGTATAAACCGCGACATTATCAACCCGCGCACCGCCTTCGGCCAGTACTTCGACAAGCTCAGTCGAAGCTATAGCAGAACGCAGGAGCAGGATCTTCTTGTTGTGGAGATTTGCATGCCTGAGAAGTTGTGTGCCCAACTCTTTGCCCGTGAAGACACCGGGGACAAAATCCGCCTTTATGCCGAATCCGGCCAGCTTATCCGCGGTCTTGCTTCCTATCGCGGCAATCTTCGCCGAGGCGAAGACCCGGGCGTCTTTGCCCAGATTGTCCAGAGTATCGAAGAATGTGGTCACACCGTTGCCGCTTGTGAAAATGATCCAGTCGTACTCACCGAACTTCGCAAGCACCTGGAGAAAGTCATTCGAATCTGTTCTCGGCTCGATTCTGATCGTCGCGAATTCCACAGGATTGCCGCCGCGCGCGACGATCTTATTTGCAAATTCGGCGTTGCCTGCCGTGTCTCGTGTTACGACGATGCTTTTGCCGAAAAGCGTCTTTCTCATGAACCAGTTGATCCTGTCGTCACTTTGGGCAACGTTTCCGACGACCACAAGTGCGGGCGGCTCGATCTTCTGCCGGTCACATTCCTGCTTTATCGTCCCCAGCCTGGCTTTGACGACTCTCTGGGTCGGGAAGGTAGCGTCGGCAACCAGCGCGGCGGGCGTGTCTGCGGCCATGCCGTTTTCGATCAACTTCTGCGCGATAGAATCGAGATTGCCGATTCCCATGTAGAATACGATGGTGCCGTGGAATTTTCCCAGCACGTCCCAGTCAATGGCCGTGCCCTGTCTGCCGGTCGCCTCGTGGCCGGTTACGAACACGACCTGTGAGCTTTGTCGCTTGTCCGTGAGCATTATACCGGCATAAGCCGCCATGCCTGCCCCGGCCGTCACGCCCGGCACGATCTCGAAGTCGATCCCGGCTTCGTTCAGAACGGCAAGCTCATCCGAGGCTCTGCCGAAGATGCAGGGGTCTCCGCCTTTGAGTCTGACGACCGTCTTGCCTTCCAGGGCTTTTTGGACGATTAACCTGTTGATCTCATCCTGTGTGTTTCCGCCCTCGGCGGTACGCTTGGGCACATGAAGAAGCTCGGTATCCTTATGAGCGTAACGCAGAAGCGCGGGATTAGCCAGCTTATCGCAGAGCACACAGTCGGCCGCTTTTAGAATCTCAGCCCCGCGAACAGTTATCAAATCCGCCCGCCCCGGCCCGGCGCCAACCAGATATACAAATCCTTTATTCATATCACTCTGTATGACCAATCCCCGTGCATGTCATTCCCGCGAAAGCGGGAATCCAGGGTGACTGCAAAATATCCGTATTCCTGCCTTCACAGGGATGACATTATAAAATAATTCAATACAAGCGTGCGCCTTGCTCCACCGATTCCTTAATAGATTTCTCGACTGCGCTCGAAATGACATCATTAACTCAACCTTCCAGCGACTTGAGGATTTTCTTTCCGCCGGCGGTTAGCAGTTCATTTGCTGTTTGTTCGGCTAACTCTGTCGCATTGTCTGCCGGACCTGTGGCCTGGCTGCTGATGAAGTTTTCGCCGTCCGGCTCCGAGATGAATGCCCGGATGGCGATTTCGTCCCCCGTAATCTTCGCGTAGGCGCCGACGGGGGCGTGGCAGCCGCATTGCATCGTCGTCAGGATGGTTCGCTCGGCGTTTGTTGTCCTCCTTGCATTCTCGTCGTCTATCGCGGCAATAATCTTGTTTGTCCTGGCGTCGTCGGCTCGCGTCTGGATTCCCAGCGCGCCCTGGGCCGGAGCGGGAATGAAAACCGCAGGGTCGAAGATGAACGAAATCCTATCGGCCAGATGGAGACGTTCGAGACCCGCCCTCGCCAGGACAACAGCGTCATACTCATCGGTATCGAGCTTGTCCAGCCTCGTCTGAACGTTGCCGCGAATAGGCGTAGGCTCCAAGTCCGGTCTCAGATGTCTTAACTGGGCGGCGCGCCTGAGGCTCGAAGTGCCGATCTTCGCTCCGGGCGGTAATTGTTCGATAGAATCGATCGGGAAGGTCGATACGAGGGTATCTTCGACGAAATTCCTGTCGAACACCGCCGCAATCGTAAGGCCTTCCGGCTCGGCCGTGGGCAGGTCCTTGAGACTATGGACGGCAAAATCAGCTTCTTTCGCCATCAGGGCATCCTCAAGCTGGGAGGTGAAAAAGCCGGTGTCTCTGAGGCTCCAAAGAGCGGTGCGCCTGTCCCGGTCGCCGGTGGTGGTAATCTGTTTAACTTCGATTTTCAGATTCGGGCGGACCTTCTTGAGAGAAGCGGCCACGTGGTTGGTTTGAGTGACGGCCAGCGCCCCGCCGCGAGTGGCAACTGCAAGAGTTTTCATGCGAATCTTTCTAAAAAAAAAACAGTCCTAAAATGAATTTAGGGACCCAATAATGTCGATTATTACCTATTCGGCAACTGCGCATTTTAAGCTCGCGCCGCCGAGATAGCAACCGGAAAGTGCGTTGGAATCGAACCGGCGGGCGGTCGCAGGCGTATATGAATGTTCTTGCAATAGGTGGGCTTTCAGGCATAATCGCCTCAAGAGTTTCTTTTACGGCGTTAAGGAAATCGAATGAACAAATTCAGACGTGAATTAATGTGGGCGGCTCTGTCGCTGCTCATTGTGCTGACGTTCTTGTCAATCTACGGCGCGTTTATCGGCGCCGATCGTGCGAAAATGTTCTTCAACAGCACGCCGGCAGTGGTGTTCTGGGTCCTGTTTGCTCTGGCTCTTATTGCCGGTTTCGTGGCGTTTAGAAGGCTGATTCGCGTGCCGGGCCTGCTGCTGATGCACGGAGGGTGCGTCCTCATCCTTATCGGCGGGGGGCTTGGCTCGGAAATTGGATACAAAATCACCGGCAACGACAAGATCATCGAAGGTCAAATGCAAATCTTCGAGGGGCAATCAACAAATCAGGTAAGGACGGAGAAGAAGATACCCTTGTTTGATGTCGGGTTGCAATTCGCCGGCGCCCTGGACCAACGCAGCATCCCGCCGAAGTTGAGACAGGAGTTCGTGAAACAGCAGGCCACGCTTTCGCAGGCTGCCCGGGTCTTTGTCAGCCAGCCCGGCGGCATTTGGATAATAGCCGAAAACGACGGGCAATATTATATCAGAAGAGAAAGCGGCAAACTCAAAGTCTATGACTTCATACGAAAGATGAGAGAGTTGCCCTTCTCGATTAAGCTAAATGATTTTCGTCTCGAATATTACGAGACCAAAGTCGAATATCTTCAGGCCGAGACGAACGAGGGGGTTCGGCGAGTGGTTGCCGAGGTCGGCAATCAACTCGATCTCGGGCCCGAAGTCGGCACGGCTAAGATCGTCAGGAAATACCGGAATCTCAAGATATCGATTGAGGGTGGAGAAACAACTTACTACGAAGATCCTAATCCAGGCTCCAATCCCGCTCTGGAAGTCCAAATCACAAAGCCGGACGGCGAGACTACAAAACAATACGTCTTTTCTCAGCACCCGGGATTCAGCCATACTGAGGGAGGACCGAGACTGGCTTACAACAAGCCGAGGGGCGGGGCCATCAGAGATTTTGTTAGCGAGCTTGAGATAATCGACGATCAGGGCAAGGTCCTCGCCGAAAAAGACATTGAAGTGAATCACCCGCTGCACTACGGCGGCTACCATTTCTACCAGAGTTCCTACGACGCCCGGGCCGGACAATATACGGTTCTCCAGGTCGTCTCCGACACTGGTGTAAAAATTGTCTTCACCGGCTACTGGCTGCTCTGCATCGGCGTTGTATGGCACATGTGGCTGCGGCATTTGTTCAAGAAGATTAGAGGCAAAAAGCAAACCCATGGAAATTAAGCAAACCACTCAGGGCTTACTGATTTACATAACAATGGCGGCGTATCTTCAGGCTTTTATCGTAAGCCTGCTGGGCCGCAAAAAAGCGGGACATGTACTGTATATAGTCGGTTTTGCCGTTGCCGTTGCCTCCTGGGTATACCGCTGGAACCACGTCAACCATGTGCCGCTGCAGAATCTGTTCGAGGTGTTCCTTTTTTTGGGAATGATTTATCCCGTATCGTTATTTTGCTATCGCGTGCTCGGCGTCAGCGGCTATACATTCGATATGCTCCTCGGCGTGATAGTGCTCTTCCCGGCGGGCTTTGTTTTCAACGCTGAACCGCAGCATCTTCCGCCCGCTTTGCAGAGCCCGCTGTTCACCCCGCATGTAGCTGTTTACATGCTTTCTTATCTCCTTATGGCAAAAGCCACGTTTCAGGCGGCATGTCAGCTTCTGGGTCGAAAACCACAGCCGCAAGAGAACCTGCTTGCTCCGGAACAGGCAACGTATAGGATGGTTTACGCGGGCTTTCCACTGCTGACGCTGGGCTTGATCCTCGGCAGCTACTGGGGCAAGCTTGCCTGGGGCGATTACTGGGGCTGGGACCCGAAGGAACTGTGGTCGCTGGCTTCGTGGCTGGCGTTTTTGGTGTATTTCCATTATCGCTACATGTTCGGCAAAAAGCATCCGAACATCAACAGCGTACTGGCCATTCTGGGAATGGCTGCTATAATAATTACGCTGCTCTGGGTGAATCTATCGAAATTATTCCCAGGACTGCACAGCTACGCATAATTTAGCGGATAGCGTAGAGCGTATAGCGGATAGGCTCTACGTTTATCACTAACCGCTCTCCGCCAAACGCTATTACAAGGAGGTAAGACGATGCTAAGAAAGAGCACAATCAAACTGCTATGCGTCACTCTGTCACTTCTGGTCGGATGCAGCCGGACCGTCGGAAGAAATAACGCGATCACAATCGCCAAAAACAGCACGGCAAGAGCTGTGATAGTCGTTGCCGCCGATGCGAGCGAGCCGGAGCGCCACGCCGCCAATGAATTAGCCGGGTTTCTGCAGCAGATAACGGGCGCCAAATTCAAGATTGAGCGCCCCCTTGCCAAAGGCAAATCCCGTATTCTTGTCGGGCCGGGGGCGGCCAAGCTGGCGGAGCCGGATTTCTCAACGGATGGATTGGGCGCCGACGGCATCGTTATCCGCAACGTTGGAGACGATCTAATCCTTGCCGGTGGCCGTCCGCGCGGGACGCTTTATGCGGTTTATACGTTCCTGGAGGACATGCTCGGCTGCCGCTGGTGGTCATCTCAGGTCAGCACCATTCCAAAAAAGCCCACGCTCGTGGTAAGGGGACAACGGGTTCGTTATTCGCCGACACTGGAGTACCGCGAGCCTTACTGGTACGATGCGTTCGATCCGGACTGGGCGGTGCGCAATAAGTGCAACGGCCAGCGCCCGGCTCTCGACGCCAAACGCGGCGGCAAGCATATATACGAAGGATTCGTCCATACATTCAACCGGCTGATACCGCCGGATGAGTATTTCAAGGACCATCCCGAATGGTTCAGTGAAATCGACGGCAAACGCACGTTCGAACGCGCGCAATTGTGCCTTACCAACGAGCAGATGTTTCAGGAGTTGGTAAAGAACTTAAAGGCGCGTCTGCGAAGCAATCCCGCCGCGACGATTGCATCGGTCTCTCAAAATGACTGGCACGGGAATTGTCAGTGCAGCAAGTGTGCGGCTATAGAAAAAGCCGAGGGCAGCCCGGCCGGACTGATGCTGAGATTCGTCAATGCCGTGGCCGAGGAGATTGAGAACGAGTTTCCGAACGTGGCGATCAGCACTCTGGCGTATCAGTACACGCGAAAGCCGCCGAAGATTACCAGGCCCCGCCACAACGTCATCGTCCGGCTGTGCAGTATCGAATGTTCGTTCAGCGTGCCTCTGAGCCACGAGCGAAACAAGGAATTCCGCGATGATATTGTCGGCTGGTCGAAGATATGCGACCGGCTTTACATCTGGGATTATACGACGAACTTCAGACACTATATTATGCCGCACCCGAATCTGCGCGTTCTTGGGCCGAACGTCAAATTCTTCGTGGACCACAACGTCAAGGGCATCTTCGAGCAGGGCGCTTACACGACCAACGGCGCCGAGATGGCCGAGCTTCGCGCCTGGGTCCTGGCCAAGCTGCTATGGAATCCAAACCGCGACGGGCAAGAGCTGATCGACGAATTCATAGCCGGTTATTACGGGTCCGCCGGGCCGCATATCCGGGATTACCTGAATACAACACACCAGGCCGTCGAGGCAAGCGGAGACTGGCTCGGCTGCTTTTCGAAAGACACCGCAAAGTTCCTCTCCTTCGAGACTCTCAGCGAAGGCTGGAAGCACCTCAAAGCCGCCGAAGCCGCCGTTAAGGACGATCCCGACCTGCGCTTCCGCGTTCAGGTCGCGCAACTGCCGGTAATATACACGTTCATGCTCCACTGGAACGAGATGCGCGAGAAAGCCAAAGCATCAGCCGCCGACTGGCCTATGCCCGAATCAATCGAAGCGGCCAACAACCATTTCATGAAAATCGCCAAGAAGAAAAACATCACCCGCCTCGACGAGTGGAACGAAGGCTTCGGCGCCTTGGAAAGAGCAATCGAGAATGCTCAGAAATGAGCATGAAGAAATGTCTATGGTATCCCCAATAAGAGGGCCGGTCAAGGGCTGGGGGTCATGCCGTGATTATTAGCAAAGTTGAGTTATAATTACATTTATGCAATACAGTAAGGAGGGGACATGCCAAGACTAACGGGGGCGTTACAAAAAGCTTACCCTCTAATATTTCTTATAGCCTCTCAAAATATTCTCAGCCGAGAGAAACACAGTCAATACAAAACGAACTACTTTTTTTCTTCGCAAAAACGCCCGGGCCATTGAGGCTACTGAGTTCTCTATTCGCACCGAATTTATTACTAAGTATGAGAATTACTGCCCGCCGAAGTCTTCTCATTTTTGGGAATGGCGGACGCTTCGGATTTCAAGGATGGGAAGAAAGTGGCTTCAACTGTCCCGCTTATGGCAAGTTTTACATAGTTGTTGCTGTGAAAAACGCCATTCCTAATCAAGAAATAGGATTTACTGTTATTCGGCAGTTGCGAATCCCGACTCCGGCACGCTAATTGCACTGATACTGTTAACTTGGAAATAATCAAGCTCGGCCGGAAACTCTGGAGAGAAAACATGAAAGTTACAAAATCTGCCGGTTATGCCTTACACGCACTGATGTACATGGTCAGGCACAGCACACAATTGCCGGTCACGGCCGTCACGGTCGCCAAGGCCGAGGGTATACCGTCCGACTATCTTGCCAAAATATTTCAGCAACTTGCCAAAGCGGGTTTCGTCAAAGCGATAAGAGGGCGAAAAAGGGGGTACGTTTTTGCAAGACCCCCGGAAAAAATCACACTGCTCGAATTGTTCGAGGCTATCGAGGGAGGCCCGTTGTTCGACGATTGTTTCCTGAGACACTGTCAGTGCGGCGGATCTCCGGAAAATTGCGACATCTTCTCAATCTGGACCGATGCTACGCGGCAAATCAAGGAAAAGCTCGAAGATACGACGATAGCTTCGGCGGCATGGGGCCATCCCGAACATCGCTTTATGACCCTGCCGGAGTCGCTTGGTTGCTCCGATAAGAGCAAAGAATCGATGTCTCCGCCACACACGATTTCAGTGATATAGTCGTTTATCGTCGCCCGATTATTTTATTGCCTGTTTCTCGTTCGGAAGGGTCAGAATTCCGCCTTGCGGACGCCGGCAACCGTTTTGTCGACGTCTTTCTCCGTATGCCTGTCTGAGACGAAACAAGCCTCGAATTGAGAGGGCGGCAGATAAACGCCCTGACTCAACATCGCGGGATGAAACCGGCCGTAGCTGCTCGTATCCGACTTCGCCGCCGAGACGTAATCGGTCACCGAATCCGAATTGAAGAACATGGTGAACATCGAGCCGATCCGGTTTATGGTATGTGCAACGCCTCGTTCGGTCAAAGCCTGCCTTATGCCGCTGCAGAGCACAGCAGTCTGGCGCTCCAGAGCAGGGTACAAAGCCTCGGATTGCAGTAGTTTCAAGGTGGCGATACCGGCGGCGACGCAGACGGGATTGCCCGAGAGTGTGCCGGCCTGATAGATTTTGCCGGTCGGGGCCAATTCATTCATCAGGTTGGCTTTGCCGCCGCATGCACCGATGGGAAAGCCGCCGCCGATTATCTTACCCAGGCATGTCAGGTCCGCTTTGACGCCAAAGACGTCCTGGACGCTGCCGTATTTAACTCTGAAGCCTGTAATCACCTCGTCAAAGATCAGCACGCTGCCGAGTTTCGTGCACAATCTTCTGATGGTTTTCAGAAAGTCCTTCTGCGGCGGCACCACTCCCATGTTTCCCGCCACCGGCTCCACTATAACCGCCGCTATCTGATCTTTGTACTTATTCATCGCCTTTTCGAGCATTTCGGTGTTGTTGTAGGGCAGCAGGATGGTGTGCTTTGTGAAGTCTTTGGGGATACCCGGGCTGCTCGGCGAGCCGAGAGTCATTGCGCCCGAGCCGGCCTGCACGAGGAGCGAATCGACGTGGCCGTGGTAGCAGCCGACGAACTTTACGATCTTGTCTCTGCCGGTGCATCCGCGGGCCAGGCGAACGGCGGTCATCACCGCCTCGGTGCCGGAGCTGACCAGACGAACCTTGTCTATCGAACCAATGGCCCCGACGATCATTTCGGCAAGTTTTGTCTCAAGCTCAGTGGGTATGCCGAAGCTGGTGCCCTTGGTCATAACTTTCCTGACTTCGGTGAGGACCTCTGTCCGCGCATGGCCCAGGATCATCGGCCCCCAGGAGAGGCAGTAGTCGATGTATTTGTTGCCGTCGGCGTCGTAAAGGTGAGCGCCTTTGGCCTTATCGATAAATATCGGCTCGGAATCAACAGCCTTGAACGCACGAACCGGACTGTTGACACCGCCGGGGATTACTTTCGTTGCATCTTGAAACAGCTTCTTACATTTTCGATATTTCGTCATTTGGTCTTTCCTTCCGTAGGGTGGATCTTGCCCCACCGTCTCGCGGGTGTCCCGCCCGCGCTTCGAGGACGAGGCAACCTCGACACGAATCTCAATTACCCTGCGCCGGAACAATCTCGGCGTCGATCCCGCGCTTCTTCGCCGATGCCTGTGTCGGCTTGCCGAGGCAGCAGGCCTTTATGTGCGGCGGAACTTCTCCGAATTTCTTGACGAACGCCCGCGCAGTCGATCCGCTCGTGAAAAGGATCTTGTCGATATGTTCGAGATCGACGTCGGCAGGCTCGATTTCGACGGTTTCATAAACTGCAATATCTTCTACCGCCGCACCAAGCTCTGATAATCCTTTGGGCAGCTCATTCAAGGCGACCTTTGCTCTGGGCAAAAGCACCTTCTTGCCCTGCATATCGAGCGTGTCAAATTCTGCAAGCAGGCCGGCGCTGGATTCTGTCTCGGGAACCATATCGGGCACGATGCCGAAAGCGGTCAGTCGCTCCGCGGTTGTCTTGCCGATGGCGGCGATCTTTATCGCCGATAGTGCGCGCGTATCGAGACCCTTTTGTCTCAATCGCTCGAAGAAGTACTTCGCTCCGTTTGCGCTGGTGAAGACCAGCCAGTCAAATGTGTCGAGCCGTTCGAGAGCTTCAACGAGGCGGGAGTCATCCTTAAGCCCTGCGCATTTGACCATCTGTCTGTGTACAATCGTGCCCAGGTGCTGGTATTTCTCCGGGTGCGTGCCGAGGACAAGAACCCTCGGCTTGCGCTCGAACCAGTCGAGTTTCTCGTGGAGTTCCACGACTTTACCTACTATAAAAATCGCCGGCGTGCCCAGTTTGCGCTCCCGGATGGTTCTAACAAAGTTCTCGAGCGTTCCGGTAATTACTCTTTGGTTGTAGCGGGTTCCGTTCTCAACGGCGGCGATCTTCGCCTGCGGCGACCACCCGGCCTTGAGTAAAGAGTCTACGATTTTCTCGATGTTGGCCACGCCCATTAGAAAGACGATTGTGCCCGCATCCGGGATTTCCAGCTCTCCTTCGCCTTTTCGATGGCCCGTCACTACGGCAATGTTCGGGGTGAAGTCGCGATGACTCGGCGGAATCCCTGCGTAAGTCGGCGCCGCCAGAGCGCTCGTGATCCCCGGCACGACCTCGAAATCCACCCCGGCTTCGGCGCAGGCCTCGACTTCCTCGCCGCCCCGGCCGAACACAAACGGGTCGCCGCCTTTGAGCCTGACGACGACGTCATTGTCCGCGGTCTTCTCGATAAGCAGTGCATTTATCTGTTCCTGGGGCATCGTGTGCTTGCCGGCAAACTTGCCGACGGATACGATCTCGGCGTCTTCTCGCGCTAATTGCAACAATTCAAGTGGTATCAAATGATCGTAAAGAATGACATCGGCGCGGCGGACAAGCTCATAGCCTTTCACGGTAATAAGCTCTGCATCACCGGGACCGGCGCCTACGAGATAGACTTTTCCGTTCGACATATATAGGCCGTAGTGAAATGCATTTTTTTTTTCGAAAATTCAAAAATATTCCAAGATTCTCACAAATGAGAGAAACGGCTATTTTCATCGTCCCCGACCCTGGAACGCCGACCTTCAGGCAAGTTCCGACTTTACAATACGGTCATGATGCGGTACCATTCCACATTGTATAACTTTTCGGCGTGCACCGGTCAAGCTAAAAGACCGAGTTACCCGAGTGAACGTAATATAATCGCCGATCTTGTGATACCAGTGAAGGGCCCGGATGGACGAACTCGACAGCCGAATACTGCACCACTTGCAGCATGATTTTCCTCTGATCGAAAAGCCTTATGAAGCCGTAGCCGATCAGTTAGAGATTCCCGCTGAAGAGCTATGGTCCCGCGTTCAGCGGATGCTCGACGATGGTGTGATCAGGCGGATGGGCGCGAGTTTCGACTCTAAAAAACTCGGTTTCAGCAGCACTTTGGCCGCTGTCAGTGTCGAGCCGGCTCTTGTCGAGCGAGCCGCCGAGGTAATCGGCACCTACCCGGAAGTGACCCACAATTATCTTCGCAATGATACTTTCAACATCTGGTTCACTATGATCGCGATTGACGAGGCGAGAATTGAGCAGGTGCTCGAGGAGATTCGCAAGTCTTTATCTCTGGAGAGATCGGCGGTTCTGAATCTGCCGGTACGGCGGTTATTTAAGCTCGACGCCCGTTTTAGTGCCTCCAAAAAGACTTGATCTCAAGGCAGCGGTTATGTTGATACATAGTCACGAGAACATGATCTTGCTGTGTAATTATGCCTTGTTTCCCGGCAAGCTTCGGCTCCGAACCTTCCCAGATATGAGAAACTTGATCAACGGCGGTCGGAAGGCCGCTTTGCTGCTATATAAATGCTATTGAACCGAATAGCTTATTCGGATATTATTATAGTTTTCTCCTGACAGTGCAGAGAAGCTTGAAAGAAGGTTGGACGTTTGGGAATGGAATTTCCCGGAAACATGCCGAGTTAGACGGTCGGTTTTCATTTTGAAAGGCTATTAGGGAATCGATAAAGTGAGATTCAGAGGTGGTTATAACGTATTACTTAAAGGAAGGCCCGACAGCGCGATAAAGGTCATGCCGGAACCGAAGGTTCTCTATTTGCCTTTGCGCAGCGAACGTTTTGCGTTCAGCGATATCCAGGTCAAGGAAGGCGAAAAAGTCAACGCCGGCGATATACTGGCAAAGGATCCCGACAATCATGGAGTCCCTTTGCTGGCCCCGCGGGCCGGGACAGTTCGACTGAGCGCGGCCGAGAACCATCTCGTGCTGGAGGACATTGCCAAGTCGGATGAACACGCCGATATGGCCGAGGAGGAAATACAGCACATCGAGAAGGAGATGGGTGTCGCCGGCATAAAACGATACAAACTGCTGACACTTGGTGCATGGCAGTTTTTCTACGATGCTTTCACCTCAGAGCTGCCCGATCCGCTCGACACGCCTCAGGCGATTATTGTTTCGACTCTTAGTCTGGAGCCGTTTATGGCCAGGGGCGATGTGCAGCTCAGCCGCAGGCTTCTTAATTTTACAAGAGGCTTAGAACAGTTGCAGTCTCTGCTGGAGTACCAGCCTATCTATCTGGCAATGCCTAACATCAAGTCCGAATTTGCGAATTTGATTCGGAATCAGATTCGCGGTTACGCCTGGGTCAAGATGCTGGATATACCGCTGAAATATCCCTACGACAATTTCGAAATTCTTGCAAGGAGATTGGGCCTCAAGTCAAGCAGCGGCCCGGTATGGGCGATTCGCACAGAGGGTGTACTGGCAGCCGACCGCGCCCTTACCGCGACAAAACCGTGTACGGTCAAGATAATGTCCATCGGCGGCCCGGGAGTAAACACGCCGACACATCTCAAAGTCATGACCGGATATCCCATACGGACTATCAAAGCCCGGCACGTGTTCGAGCGGAATGCGAGAATTCTAAACGGCGGCATTTTCACCGGAGAGATCCTGCAGGAAGAAACACTGGGAATAGACCTGGAATGCGAGGGCCTGACGGTCCTTCAGGAGCAGACCGGGCGGGAGTTTCTCGGCTTCATCCGACCCGGCTGGGACCGCAGATCGTACTCGAATGCGTTCCTGAGCTCTTTGAGGAAGGACTTCAGAGAAAGGCTGACAACAGCTCTGCGCGGAGAACGTCGTCCTTGTGTTGCCTGCAACTACTGCGCTGAGGTCTGCCCGGCGGGAATTATGCCGTATCTGATTCACAAGTATTTGTATGCCGACCTTCTTGAAGAAGTCGAGGAGGCCCGCGTAGACCTTTGTGTGGAATGCGGGCTTTGCTCTTACGTTTGTCCTTCAAAGATAGATTTACGGACGCAGCTCGTCGAGGCCAAGGACCTTATTGCCAAAGAGAAAGAAGAGATACGGCAGGAGCAGTTGCGGCAGGAAGAAGCGCAAAAACGAGCAGAAGCGGTCAAAGAAGCTGAGGAGAAAGTCGAGTGAAGTGGTTTTTGAACGTTGTTGAAAAGGTTCGGCCGCATTTCGAAGAAGGCGGCAAACTCAAGGCCTTCCATCCGGTATTCGAGGCGCTGGAGCATTTCCTCTTCTCCCCGTCGGACAGGACGTTGGGCCCTCCGCATATTCGGGACCCGCTTGACGTGAAGCGATTCATGTCTATGGTCATCATATCTCTGGTGCCGTGCGTATTAGCTGCGTGGTACTTTTTCGGGCTGCGGTTTTTGGCAATGGTGGTCGTGTCTTACGCTGCAGGCCTGGCGGTTGAGGCGGCCTTTTCAATCGTGCGCAAGGAGAGCATCAACGAGGGGTTCTTCGTAACGGGCATACTCTGGCCCCTGATCCTGCCGCCTACTCTGCCTCTTTGGATGGTAGCTCTGGGAGTTGCGTTCGGCGTACTTGTCGGCAAGGAACTTTTCGGCGGGACCGGCCGCAACGTTTTCAATCCCGCCCTCGTGGGTCGATGTTTTCTGGCTCTTGCTTATCCCAAGCAAATGGCGGCAAGCTACCTTGAGCCCAGTCAGGACGTCGCGGGACGGCTGCTTAGCTGGGTGGACGCCTCGACCGTCGATGCGATCAGCTCGGCTACACCATTAGCACTGGCCAAACAGGGAGAGATGGTGGCCACCTCCCACATGTTCCTCGGGAACATTTCCGGCAGCTTCGGCGAAACTTCGGCGCTGATGATAATCCTCGGCGGTGGTTTTCTGCTGCTGACGCGCGTCGCTAACTGGCGCACGGTCGCAGCGATTATAGGTTCGTTCTTTTTACTCACCGCCGCGCTGGTTGCCGGCGGGGCAGTTCCATCCAATATGCCGGGTGTGTTAGGCCCGGCGTTTTGGCATTTGTGTGCGGGAGGATTGCTCTTCGGCGCCTTCTACATGGCGACCGACCCCGTGACAGGCCCGACCACAAACGCAGCCAAATGGATGTACGGAATAATAATCGGTTCGGTGACGGTATTGATACGGCATTTCACGGGCTACGTCGAGGGCGTGACATTCGCTATCCTCTTAGGCAACATAACCGCACCGGTTCTCGATGAAATAGTAACAGGCATTCACATCAGGAGGCTCAGAAGTGAAGGGTAATACATACACAATCGGCTTCGCGGCGGTGCTCGGCTGCGCCTGTGCCCTGCTGCTGACAGCCGCGGCGAGCTTCACCAAGCCTTACAAAGAGGCCAATCAGGAAGCCGAAGAAGCCTTAAACATCCTCAAGGCTCTGAAAGTGCCATTGCCGGAAGGCGTTTCATCCATGAAGGTTGTGGAAATACGCGAAGAGACCGTGCAGGAGAAAAAAATGGGGGATTTGACGACATACGTCTATTCCCCGCCCGAGGCCGACGGCAGGACACTCGGAGTTGCCGTACGTTTTACCGGTCCCGGTTTGTGGGGTCCGGTAAAGGGGTTTCTGGCTCTGGAGCCGGACATGAAAACCATCCGGGGCATGACAATCTACGAGCAGGAAGAGACCCCTGGTCTCGGCGGTGAGATTTCCGCAAAATGGTTCCGCGATCAGTTCGTCGGCAAGTCGATAGTGGACGCCGCCGGAGAGCCCGGAATTAAGATCAGTATGGCCGGTGAGCCGGCGCCGAACAAGGTTGACGGCATAAGCGGCGCGACGATGACCTGCGACAAACTACAGGCAATGCTTAACGAAGCGATAGAACGCATAGTTAACCAGGAGTAATAGAAATGGCAGATAATCAAATGGCTTGTGCGACCTGCGCTCCGAAAGGGCTGTGCGGCGGCAAGGGCGTGGTGACATTCAAAGAAGGGGCCTGGGCCAACAACCCGCTGGCGATCCAGGTGCTGGGCATCTGCTCGGCGCTGGCGGTGACTAACCGGCTGGAAAACTCGCTCGTGATGGGCGCCGCGCTCATTTTCGTCAACGTCGGCTCCAACCTGATGGTATCGATCCTGCGAAAGCACACACCCCATCGAGTGAGAATGATCGCAGAAGTGGCTATCATCGCAACGTTCGTGATTCTTTTCGACCAGTTTTTGAAGGCCTTCTACTGGGACATGTCGAAGCAGCTCGGCCCTTACGTCGGCCTGATTATCACCAACTGTATCATCATGGGTCGTGCCGAGGCGTTCGCGCTGCAGAACCCGCCGATTCTCTCGATCGTTGACGGCATAGCCAACGGCGTGGGGTACGCCGTGATCCTGGCCGTTATCGGCTTTAGCAGAGAACTGCTGGGTTCAGGCGAGATTCTTGGTTTTACGATTCCCGGATTCACGTCCTGGTACACGCCCAACCAGCTGATGATACTGGCGCCGGGGGCTTTCTTCGCGCTCGGGTTCGTGATCGCCCTGTTTAACGCACTAAAAGGCCCGGAACCTGAGGAGAATAAATAATGAGTGAAACATCTGCATGGGTAATATTTGTTGCGGCGATATTCACCAATAATATCCTGCTGACGAACTTTCTCGGCATGTGCTCGTTTATCGCGTGTTCGCGCCAGATAAAGACGTCGCTGGGGCTGGGGACAGCCGTCATCTTCGTTATGATTATGACGACGATGATAAATTACGCAGTCTACCACGGCGTCCTTGTGCCTCTCGGTCTGGTTCACCTGCAATACATCGTTTTTATAGCGGTCATCGCGGCTTTCGTGCAATTGGTCGAAATGTTCGTCGAGCGCTTCAGTCCCAAGCTATATTTCGCGCTCGGAATATTCCTGCCGCTGATTACGGTCAACTGCGCCATTCTCGGAACATCTTTGTTCATGATTATACGAGAATACAGCTTTTTGCAGTCGGTTGGTTTCGGCCTCGGCGCCGGGATCGGCTGGGCGGTGGCGATTGTGCTTATGGCCGGTCTGAGGCAGAAGATGAGATACAGCAACGTGCCGCAATGCTTCGAGGGTGTGGCTATAGCGATGGTCGTCACGGGCGTTCTGGCCATGGCGTTTATGGGTTTTGCCGGGATGGTGGCAATCCAATAGGTAGGAGTTCTCAATGGGTTTCACGATTTACTTGTATTCAATTCTTTCTTTTTCAGGGCTGGTGGTAGTTCTCGCGGCAGGGTTGATGATCGCCGAACGTTTCCTGATTAACTACGGCGTATGCAAGCTCGACATTAACGCCGGGGAAAAGCCGCTCGAGGCCGAGGGCGGTCAAACGTTGCTCGCAAGTCTTTACGCCAACGATATTTTCATACCGTCGGCCTGCGGCGGCAAAGGAACCTGCGGCCATTGCAAGATCACGGTTGTCTCCGGAGGCGGGCCCGTCCTGCCCACTGAAACTCCACTGCTGACGCGCAAGGAGATTCGCTCCGGCATGCGTCTGGCTTGTCAGGTTAAGATTCGAGAAGACATATACGTGCGTATTCCCGAAGATTTCCTGAACGTCAAGATGTTCACGGCTAAGGTCGAGAGCACCGAGGTGCTCACGCACGACATCAAGGAACTGAGGTTCGCCCTCGACGACGATCAGGAAATTTCACAGAGGCCGGGCCAGTACGTCCAGGTTCAGGCCCCTTCTCCGGACGGTCCGGTCTTCCGCGCATATTCGATCAGCTCGCCCGCCTACGAACCTAAAGTTGTCGAGCTTGTTGTCAGGCTCGTGCCCGGCGGAATCGGCTCGACGTACCTTCATAATCTCCAGGTCGGCGACCCCGTTGTATTTACCGGCCCCTACGGTGACTTCTACCTGAACGAGGACCCGAACACCGAAATCGTCTGCGTCGGCGGCGGCTGCGGCATGGCGCCGATGAAGAACATCATCTACACGCTTTACCACAAATGGCCCGACCGAACGTGCTGGCTGTTCTTCGGATGCCGGACCACTGAAGACATCTTCTACCTCGAACAATTCGAGAAATTGCAGAAGAAACACCCCAACTTCCACGTAATCTACGCCCTGTCGGATGAATTGAAACCGGAGGAGAAATGGGACGGAGAGACCGGCTTCATCCATCTGGCGGTGGACAAACACCTCGAACAAGGCGTTCCGCGACAGGCATTCCTCTGCGGGCCTCCCCTCATGATCGAAGCGGTTACAAGAGTACTCGAGGAAAAGGGCGTCCGTTCGGACGACATCTTCTACGACGACTTCGGCTAAGATTCACCATCGTCCGACCACGTGACACAATGAACTTCCCGCCTGTTCATAGTGACGCCATAAGGCGTTCGTAGCGAGGGCGTCCCGGCCTCGCTTTATCGAACAAGGGCAAGTCTGTTTCGAAGGAAGTTAAAACAAGGGCGGGACGCCCTCGCTACGGTTTTTTGATTCTGTGGCGGTATTGGTCGAGGATTACTGCGGCTATTATTACGCAGCCGGTGATTACTCTTTTTGTCGGCTCGCCCACTCCCATCTGGATCAGGCCCGCTTCGAGGACGGCTATTATCAAAACGCCGAAGAACGAGCTGACCACCGAGCCGCGTCCGCCCATCAGGCTCGTGCCGCCGATGACTACCGCCGCGATGGCCCGCAGCTCCAGCCCCTCGCCGGCATTGGGATCGGCGGCCTCCATCCGAGCGGTGCTGATTACAGCCGCTACGGCGGTAAGGAACCCGCTCAGGGCAAAGACAGCGAGCTTGATCGGTCTTGGATCGATCCCGGAGAGCCTGACGGCCTCTTCGTTTGTACCAACGGCGACGACATACCTGCCGAAGACTGTCCGCGAGAGAACCAACTGGCCGAGAATCACGATGATAACGGCGACGATAAACGGAATCAGCAGCCCCCTGCCGGCTATCACTGCGACCGATGCGCCGATGTACTGTGTCTGCGAGTTCATCACAAGATGGGCGGCGCCGCGAGCGATCTCCAGCATACCGAGCGTGACGATGAACGACGGTACGCGCCAGCGCGTCACGATAAGTCCATTGGCACAGCCGCAGGCGATTCCCGCCGCGAGGCATGCGCAGATAGCAAGCGGCAAAGGCAGGTCGAACCTGACCATGCACACGCCGAGCACGGCGCCCGACAGCGCGAGCACAGATCCAACGGAAAGATCAATCCCGGCTATTATCAAAACAAACGTCATCCCCACGGCGACGATTGTAGTGTCCGAGACCTGGTTGGCAATGGTCCTGAAGTTCGTGAGTGTGAAGAAATTCCCCGCCGAGAAGCCGAATACAACCAGCAAAACCGCCAGCGCCGCCGCCATCCCGATGTAGTCCGTCAGAAACGCCGGCAACGAACGCTTCGCTCGTCCCTCGTCTATCATCCCTCGTCCATCGTTCTTCGTCTTCCTGCTCATAAGACCACCCTGCGGCTCACGCCGCATACTCGCTCAACGCCGCGGCCATGATCTTCTCGCGGCTCCAACTGCCCGGGACAAAATTTCCCGCGACAGTCCCGGCTGAGAAAACTATTATCCTGTCGCACACCGCCATCAGCTCTTTAAGCTCCGACGAGACGAAAATGATCGCCTTGCCCTCGTCGGCGAGCCTGCCGAGCATATTGTAAATCTCGAACTTCGCCCCGACGTCGATGCCCTTGGTCGGCTCGTCGAAGATCAGCACGTCGCAATTCCGATACAGCCATTTCGCGATGACCACTTTCTGCTGATTGCCGCCGCTCAGTTGCCCGGCCGTCTGCTCGGTCGAAGAGCATCGTATCGAAAGCGTCTCAGCGTGCCGGTCGGCGACGGATCGCTCCCTGGCTTCATCCATCCAGCCGAAACGGCTCACGTCATCGAGCCTCATCAGCGAAATGTTCCTGCGAATCGACAGCGGCAAAAGCAGTCCCTGCTCCTTGCGGTCTTCGGTCAGAAGCGCGATTCCGCTTCTAACCGCATCGCGAGGCGAGTCAATCCGCGCCGGCTTCGCTTCGCCGGAGAGATAAATCCCGCCGCTTTCGGCGCGGTCGGCACCGAAAATCGCCCGCATGGTCTCGGTCCTGCCCGAACCCATCAGCCCGGCGACGCCGAGAATCTCGCCGCGATGCGCCTCGAAGCTGACGTCTCGGACCTTATCCCGAAGATTCAGCCCTTCGACGCGAATAGCCACCGGGCCGAGCTTGCTCTCGTGCCGTAAATGCACCTGCTCCAGATCTCGCCCGACCATCATGCGGATAATATCGTCGGCGGTAAGTTTATCTGTCGGCCTTGTCGAGATCAGCCTGCCGTCGCGCAGGATTGTTACGCGATCTGCGATGCGCATGACTTCTTCGATCCGGTGCGAAATATAAATGACGCCGACCCGCTCTTGTTTTAGTCTTTTAATCTGGTAGAAGAGAAGCTCGATCTCTTTATCGGTCAGCGACGCCGTCGGCTCATCGAGCGCCAGTATCCGGCACTGCCGCGACAGGCCGGCGGCGATCTCGACCATCTGCTGCTGCCCGACTCCCAACAGTCGAACTGGTGTTGCCGGATCGACATCGTCGAGGCCGACCTGCTTCATTATCTGGCTCGCAGCTTCACTGAGCTTGGCGTAATCGACGAATCCGAGCCTGCTGGGGAGCTTCTCGATAAAGGTGTTCTCGGCAACGGTCAGATTACCTATCAGGTTCAGCTCCTGCATCACCATCCGCACGCCATGCTTTTCGGCATCCGATCTGCTGTCGGCGACGTACGGCCGGCCGTCCAACTCCATGTCACCGACATCGGGTTTCGTAACACCGGCAATGATGCGAGCCAGCGTGCTTTTTCCGGCGCCGTTCTCACCCACGAGGGCGTGTACTTCGCCTGCCTCCAGATCGAAATCAACGTCAGCCAGCGCCCGGACACCCGGGTATGACTTGCTGATTCTGCGTGCCTTTAGGATTGTTTCGGCCGGGTCGGAAGTCATTTGAGCGTTTCCGCCGTGATGAGGTCAACGGGGGTCTCCCGGTCTTTAGGCTCGCCCTTGTTTTTGAGCATCTCCAGGGCATACTCGATGCCATAAATCGCCAGCTTATCAGCGTGCTGATCGATGGTACAGAGGATGCCGCCCTCCTTAAGGAGTTCCTGTACGGCAGAGATATTGTCGAAGCCGATTATCATAACATCGTCGGACTTTCCCGCCGCTTTTCTCGCCGCCGCGGCGCCGAGAGCCATGTTGTCATTGGCGCAGAGCAGCGCCTTGATATCCGGATGCTCTGTAAGAATCGCCGAGACGACCTGGTTCGCCTTGGCCATTTCCCAATAGCCCGACTGAGAGGCGACGATGTTCATCCCGGCGGCATTCATCGCATCCTCGAACCCGAGCTTGCGCTGGATTCCGTTGAAGGTGTTGGGTGCTCCTTCGATGATGGCGACTTTGTCACCTTCGTTCAATTTGTTGGCAAGGTATTCTCCGGCGAGCCTGGCGCCTTTGCGATTGTCCGGCCCCACGAACGGGATCGAGATGCCCTTATCCTTGAGGACTTCGTCATCGAATTTATTGTCGATATTGACCACGACAATTCCGGCGTCCATCGCCCGCTTGCAGACGGGAACCAGGCTCTTCGAGTCGGCCGGGGCGATCACTATCGCATCGACTCCCTTGGCGATCATCTGCTCGACGAGCCTGACCTGCTGGGCCACGTCCAGCTCATTCTTTATGCCGACGGCGGTGAGGTCGTACTCGGCGGCGTGCTTCTTCTGGTGCGCCTTGGCGCCGTCCTCCATCGTCTTGAAGAACTCGTTGGCCAGCGACTTCATCACCAGAGCAATCTCCGGCTTGTCGGAATCCTGCTTTTTGCAGCCTGTCGGCATTAGTGACAAGACCGCGATACAAAGAATGAGAACCGTGGCGACAAGTGCGTTACTTTTTCTCATCTTTAACTCCCTGAGCAGATATATTCTTCATGAAATTTTCCACCTGTTTGCCCGAAGGCATCGAAGACTGCGCCCCCATTTTGGTGACCGAAAGAGCGGCCACGTGCTTGGCGAAGAAGGCCGCCTTGGCGAGCTTCTCGCCGCGCGCCAGGCCGACCGCCAGCGAGCCGGTGAACGCATCTCCGGCGGCGGTAGCATCCACGGCTTCCACCGGAATCGCCGGGACAAATTCCGTCTCTTCTTCCGTCGCAAGCAGATAACCCTTCGCTCCCATACTCAAGACAACCGACCCTGCGCCGTTATCCAGCAGGTTCCCGGCAGCTTTGCGGGCGGAGTTTTCATCCGTGACCTCTATTCCGGTGAGAATCCGAGCTTCGGTCTCGTTAGGCGTCAGGACGTCAACCATGCTGAGCAATTTGGGACCGAGCTTCTGCGCCGGCGCCGGATCAAGAACAAAGGGTATGCAGCAATTTGCCGCCATCTGCACGGCAAATTCGACCGTCTCCAGAGGCACTTCGAGCTGCGCCACCAGGGCCCCGGCTGAAGTAATCACAGGCCTGGCGTTGCGGACGTCGTCGGCGGAAAGCTCTTTGTTCGCCCCGGAAGCCACGACGATCACGTTGTTGCCGGCCTGATCTACGGTGATAAGCGCCACGCCCGAAGGAGACCGTTCGCTTCCAGTGACGTACTGCGTTTTGACTCCTGCGGCTTTGAAGTTGTCCAGCGATTTATCGGCGAACATATCTTCGCCTAATTTGGCGACCAGATGTACCTCGGCGCCGAGTTTCGCCGCAGCTACGGCCTGGTTGGCACCCTTGCCGCCGGGCGTCATCATAAAGTCTCCGCCCAGAATAGTCTCGCCCACCGCGGGTATCCTCGGCGCTTTGACCACCAGGTCCATGTTCGAGCTGCCGACTACTACTATTTTTGGTATATCCTGACTATTAGCCATTCTGCAAAACTCTTGTCCCCTATATTTGACCATTCACCTGCGATTATGGGTGCTGTCATTCCGAGCGCAGTCGAGTAATCTGTTTTGGAACGGGACGGCCTATACAATTGGCGGCCAGATTCCTCGACTGCGCTCGGAATGACACGTTCACTTTTCTTGTGGAGAAAGAATCATTTACTTTGTTAACCTGCTAACCAGGAAATCCTCGAAACCGCCCATGTCTTTCCATTCGGTGGCGCATTTGATCTCCTGGGCGCCTTCTTCGATTTTTGTGTAGCCGTCGTCGGTGACTTTGATCGGTAGTTCCTCGATCTTGACCAGATCGGTTGACATCGCCAGATAAATCGCCACCGTGTCGAAAAGCGTCGTGCTGCTCGATGTGACCTTTCGTTCGGTGCGTTCGTTCAATTCGGCCTCGCTCAGGTCTTGGTCTCTCCTGCGCAATCCTTCTTTGTACCAGGCTCGGTAGTTTTCAATCAGAGCATTAGTCAAAGGACTGTCGTTCTTATAGACCTTGCGGTATTTGTCGCCCCTGAGATGCACGAGGCCGCAGGTGTCAAGGGGGGTGATCGTTATATCCCACGGCGCGGTGAAGACCTTCTGTGCGGCTTTGACGTCGGCTCTGACGTTGTATTCGGCGCTGATCTTTTCGCTGCCGCCATAGCCGAGCCGGACGCTGCCGTGCATTCCGATGAACTCGGCCTTTTCGGCTATCCGAGGCTCGCGATGGAGGGCCGCGCCGATATTCGGCAGGGGACCGACGGCGACGATCTTTATCCGCTCGCGGGAATTCATGACGGTGTCAATAAGCGCCTGAACGCCGTCCTTATGAATTTTGCCCGGATACGATGAAAGCTCGTAGTCCTCTATCCACGCCTGCTGCCTGTGCTCGGCTGTGCCCTGCTGCACTCCTATTCCGATGGGTACATCGGTCCTGCCGACAGTCTGGAGGAACTTGGCGACCACCTTCGCCTTCGACGGAGTGTTGCGCACTGCGGTGGTGATAAGTTTGACGTCTAACTCCGGGGATTGAAGCAGCAGCGCCAGCGCCCATGTATCGTCGATGTCGTCGCAGATGTCGGTGTCGAATATTACGGGAATTTTGCGGCCCCGTCGCGCCGCCGAAGCACCGGATACAATCGCCAACAGGAAAATCGCCGCAAGGAGTGTAGTTATTATTGCTTTCGTCCCGCTCATAGTCTGTCTCCTAAATGTGAATTCTTTATCTTAAGTTCTGACGTAAATATATAGTGCATCGTCGTATTTTGTCAAATGATTTGCCTTTATGGCCGATCCGATGTATACATTGCACAGAAGGATCCAGAATGATTCAGCCTGAAAGAATAAATGTCCTTAACGACAGTCCGCAGCGCGGGGGCAAATACGTGCTCTGCTGGATGCAGGCCGCACAGAGAACCGAGTACAATCATGCGCTGGAATACGCCGTAAGGTCGGCCAACGACCTGAGAAAACCGGTCGTGGTGTTCTTCGGCATAAACGACAAATACCCCGAGGCGAACCTGCGGCATTATTATTTCATGCTGGAGGGCCTGCGGGAAGCTCGGCGGGACCTTGAAGATCGAGGCATTCGAATGGTCATCCGGGATGAATCGCCCGATTCCGGAGCGGTGGAACTGGCAAAGGACGCCGCTACGGTCGTCGTCGACGCCGGGCATTTGAAAATCCAGAAGAAATGGCGCGCCAATGTCGCTGGACATATCGAATGCCCGATGCACGAGGTCGAGACCAATCTCATCGTCCCGGTCGAAGTGGCTGCATCCAAAGAAAACTTTTCAGCCGGCACGTTTCGACCGAGAATAACGAAACAGCTCGACCGGTATCTGGTGCAGCTCAGACGCAGCAGGCCGAAAGTCGATTCGCTGGACATGAAGTTTTCCGCATTCGACATCGAGGACATTGACAAGGCATTGTCAAAACTCGATATCGACAGAAGTGTGCCGAAAAGCAGTTATTTTAACGGCGGCACGAGCGAGGCAAAGAGACGCCTGAACAACTTCCTTCGCAACAAGCTGGAGCGCTTTGACGAACTGCGAAACGATCCGACGGCCGATTATGTTTCGCACATGAGTCCCTATCTCCATTTCGGGCAGATTTCGCCGCTTCATGTCGCGCTGAAAGTCAAAGAGAAATCCGGGTCAGGCAGCGAAGCATATCTCGAGGAACTGATCGTCCGCAGAGAGCTCAGTCACAACTTCGTATATTACAGCAACGATTACGACAAGTTTGCGTGCCTACATCCCTGGGCAATTAACACCCTGACATTTCACCGCAGGGACGAACGGCAATATGTTTACTCGGTCGAACAGTTCGAGCGGGCTGAAACGCACGATCCTTACTGGAACGCAGCGCAGCTCGAAATGCTCGTCACCGGCAAGATGCACGGCTACATGAGGATGTACTGGGGCAAGAAAATTCTCGAATGGAGCAAAAATCCGCGAACCGCATTCAGGACGGCACTGTATCTTAACAACAAGTACGAGCTTGATGGCAGAGACCCGAACGGCTTCGCCGGCGTGGCATGGTGCTTCGGCAAGCACGACAGAGCCTGGGCCGAGAGACAGGTTTTCGGCAAGGTTCGGTACATGAACGCCGCCGGACTCAAGAGAAAATTCGACGCCGACGCCTACGTTGAAAAGGTTCGGCAAATGACAAATGATAAAGAGAATAAATGACGGAGAAAAAGATGAGCTTAGCAGAATACTTCGGGGACATAAAAGGTATTGGAATTCTGGCAACGAGTGACTCGGACGGCAATGTCGACACCGCAATCTATTCCCGGCCGTACCTGATCGACGAAAACACAGTCGCGTTCAGCATGCTGGAGAAGCTGAGTTATTCCAATATCCAATCAAATCCAAAGGCCGCTTATATGTTCATCGAGCACGGCGAAGGATACAAAGGCAAACGCCTGTACCTGACAGTGACAGGCGAGGAGAAGGACCCGGAGCGAGCAAAGGAAATCAAGAAGCAGCACGAGAGAGCCAAGGATGATGACGGCAAGGTGCGGCACTTAGTCTACTTCTCGGTGGACAGGACGCGCCCGCTCGTGGGCGGCTGAGACCGGCTTCGACCTTCTGTAGCACGGCAAGTAAGCTTCAAGAACCGATATACACATCACCGTTTTCCTGTTGGTTCATGACAAGTTCGCCCGGACGTGATAGAATAGAGATGATGGAATCGAATGGGAAACATCAGATTGATAGTTCGCCCGAACGAGAAATGATACGGCACGAAGAACTGGTTCATCCGACGCACTGCTTTTGTCAGATCCCCAAGGAAGAGCTAAGACACTGGGCCGTCAAGAGATATAGGGAAAAGTGTCCCACTTTGGAGCTGATTCAATCCACGGATGATCCTCATCAGAAAGAGGTCATCAGCATCGTGGCCACGCTGGACGTTGACGAGGAAAGCCTTTTGAAGCTGATGGGAGATGTGGACAAGCCGGAGCACCATATCATCCATTGCAGACGCAGAGTCAAGGCGATACTCGGACTATGAGAACCTTGGCGAAATTAATACAGAGATGAACAACGGATAGAGCAAGACGAAACAAGCGCGAAATAACGAACACTAAATCGGGCCAATACGATGTATATAATACCTGCAATCGACCTGCGGGACGGCAAGTGCGTAAGACTCATCCAGGGACAATACGACCGGCAGATAAATTATCGTGACAATCCTGTCGAGCAGGCCGAAGATTTCATCGCCGAAGGCGCTCAATGGCTGCACATCGTCGATCTCGACGGGGCAAAGCTCGGCAGGCCGGTCAATACCGAGACAATATCGGCGATAGCCGCTCTCGGAAAGCTCAAGGTCGAAGTCGGCGGTGGACTGCGCGACGAGACATCCATAAAGCAACTCCTCGACCTGGGCGTCGAGCGCGTGATAATCGGCACCAAAGCCGTGCAGGACTTTGTGTGGTTCAGCGAGATGGCGAACAATTTCAGCGGTAAGATCGCCCTGGGCCTCGACGCCAAAGGCTCCAAGGTCGCCACCCACGGCTGGACGCAGGACAGCTCACAAACGATTCTGGAATTCGCAAAAGAAGCGGCGAAATTGCCCCTTGCGGCGATAATCTACACCGACATATCCAAAGACGGCATGATGTCCGGCCCGAACTTCGAGCGAACCCGCGCCCTCGTCGAGGCCGTCGACATCCCCGTAGTAGCCTCCGGCGGCGTAAACACCGTCGATGACATCAAAAAGCTGGGCGAATTCAATCCTGCCGCGGCAATAATAGGCCGAAGCCTCTACGAAGGCACCCTGAAACTCACCGACGCCATAGCAGCTGCACGTGCATGAAAGACGTTTAGTGCGCATTGATCGTCATTCCGAGCAACGTCGAGGAATCGGGCCGAGAATTGTGTAATATCATTCGTTCGGAGACAGATTCCTCATAGCCTGTGCTATTCAAAGTAAGAATGGAAATAGTAGTAGTAAACTATTGTATGCGGCGTAGATTTTTGAGCTTGTTCAGAGCTGATACCGAAAAGATGTACGGGTATAATTCTTCGTAATACCAGAGTTTTGCGAAGTACAGGCCAATCGGCGAAGCAGGTGCCGAATCTTCGGCAAACAGCATCGCGATAAGATACGCCGTCGCCTGAGAAACCGCTGATCGTAAGATTTCATCTGAAACGTGCATACTCACACACGTCTGCGGCATGGTATGAGATTTCAACAAAACGTCCGCCAGGGCTTCCAGCGCAAGCGCCGTTTCTTCGACAGACGACTTCACAGACTTATCGCCTCCCCATCCGCCGTCGGCGTTCTGTGCCGAGACAAGCCATTGAACGGCCCGGCTCTGCATCGGCAGACACAAAGAGCCAAAGTCCTGAGGCATCCGACACAGGCCCGACAGCACTCTGGCTGTTCCATAAACGGGATTTTCCTTGTCCGGCGCCAGTTCGTTGCCGAACCACAACGGAATCCATGAGCCGTCGTCTCTTTGTGCGCATTGGAGGTAGGAAAGCTGCTTTCTCGCCGCTTTTGTCGCCCGGCGTTTCAGAGACGGTGGCAGCTTGTCCAGCCAGAGTCCTGCAGCGCCCAGTGCGTGGGCGGTCAGGTCCGGCGCGCTGCGGTCGAAGGGCAAAGCCGCCCATCCCCTGCAAAACGTCGGGATTCCGCCGTCGCGATTCTGCAAATCCAGCAGCCAGGTTATTCCCGCCGTCGCGGCATTAACCACTTGCTCGTCCTCAAATCCAAGATTCTTCAGAGCGATAAGCGCTCCGGCGGTATCGTCAGCGTCCGGCACGGAACCCGGCAGATTCGTCCAGCCCCAGCCGCCCGGCGCGGCCTGTGTGTAAGGGTGCGTATGATCGTATTGTGAAGATATAAGCAGATTCCGTATATTGCGTCGATCCTTCAATTGCAGTAGGCTCTCGAAATCATCTCCGACTGCGAGAGCATTCGTCGTCAACGTAGTCACCCACAGGGCAAGGTTCGTGTCGATAGGCCAGCTCCCATCTTCTCTTGCCGACTCTACGAGAAAACGCACGCCCTTTGAAACGACGTCATTGTCGCTTTGGCCCGACCCGGCCAGGCTCATGACGACAAAAGCGGTCAGCGGCGTTGCCTCCAGAAATCCTCCGTTGGCGGGCTGTAACCTTTTCAAAACATTGAGCGTTTTGCCGCGAGAGATATGCCTGAGCATTCTTTTGACCGGACACTTCGGCTTTCGATGATAGTAATGCGCCTGTCCTATTGCAATCAGGGCCGGAAGAGCATAGCTGACAACCTGAAGTCGCAACCATTTGAACAGCCTTGCCGGACACACCGACAGCTCGAAGGGCAAAGGCTTAACCAGTTCCCAGGCCCGGTCGGAATTTCCCAATCTGCCGGCCAGCGCACACATGGTCAGAATCGGCGCCGAGAAGCTTCTATCCTCGCCGTATTTCCGGTCGATTGCGCCTGCGAGCACCGCCGGTTCAACGCTTCCTGCAAAACCGCACAGCCAGGATTCGGCTTTGGCGATGCATTTTTCGTAACGTTGCGAACGATCCACTGTCGTAAGCGCAGACCAGCACAGCATGGTAGTGCTTATGTTGCTGAGACTGCGGACTGTGTCGCCCCATCCGCCGTCAGGATTTTGATTTTCACAAAGCCAGTCCAGTCCTTTTCGGATGAGAGTTTGATATTTCTCCCTATCAACCAGCGACAGAGCAAAGGACGCGGTTGCAGTTGAAAGCGCGCTGCTCGAAAGTTGTCCGACCCAGTGACCTTCCTCGACGCGATATCGCAGCAGTCGGTCCTTTAACGCCGAAAGAGTATGTTCGAGAGCATCGTAGTCGATATCCATAATCATCAACTCAGGTGCCCCAACGACAACAAACCGTAATAAGCGTATTCGCAATCGAGGATATCATCCGCCCAGTTGCCGCGAAAGCCGCCTTTTTGATCCCAGAGGCTGTCGAGGTAATCAAGGCACTGCTCTTTTATGCCGTCGGTGGGAACGCCGAGCAGAGCAAGAACGTGCAATGCCGTAGCCGTCGATAGAAGATCGGGCATACCGGCCTGTCTGAATTCGGGCGTCGCTGCAAAGCCTCCTTTGGGATGGACCTGTTGGAGCAGCCAGTTTGTCGAAGATTCGTCAACCGGCTCGCTCAAATAGTGACACACCGCAAGAGCCGCTGCGGTGGCGGGTGTCGTTCCGGCATGACCGGTCTGCTCATTGGAATAAGCCCCGTCCGGCGTCTTTAAAGAATCGATGCAGCCGACGAGTTCAGCCGAATCCGGCATCTCCATCTGCAAATCCTGATATGCACCCAAAGCAAGAAAGCAGCCGTATGCGGTGCCGTGCTCTGCATCGGTCGTATTGGCGTACCCGCCGTCGGCCGAGCGAAACCGATTCAGACGTTCGACGAGACGATCGCGAATATCAGACTCGACGGGCCCGGCCCATTGCGAAAGGTCGGCACGGCATCGAACAAGACATGCAAGATGGACAAGGTCGAGTGATTCTCCGTCGCCGAATTGCTGCAAAAAGCTGAAAGTACGCCGCCGATCAAGTTCAGCTTGAAGTGCAAGGAGGACTTCGATACCGAAGACGGTATAGTAAAGATCGCTCTGCTCGGTTCTGCCTTTGAATCCGCCGTCGGGATTGTGCAGCTCCGCTGCGAAGCCGGCAACGAGTTCCGCCGAATCATCGAGAACTTCGCTCGCCCGGCTCGCGGCGCTGAGCATTTCCTGCCTTATGGTCATTACAGCAACCCATGATCTCGAAATCGTCAAATATTTTGCCGATAACCCTGCGCAACAAACTCTTAAGATCGGTGCTGCCGACAAGAGCAAGAGAATTGATTGCCCGATACTTGTAGGCTTCCATCAAATCAAGCGCTAATTGCTCGATGCCCAATCTCGTGAATATCGCCGAAAGTTCGCCCGCGACGGATTCCAGCTCCACGGACCTGTCCCAGACAGATTCAAGCAGTTTTTTATCCGCATTCCGCGCCATTTCCCAGGCCTGGGCGAGCAGGATCGACGGTCGGGTTTCACCGGGGACTCTGAAGCCGCCTTCGGAGTAAAAGTCTTCGACATCGTCACGAATCTGATACGCAACTCCCAGAGACCTGCTGTACTGTTCGAGCGTTTCCGACAGCCCGTCACCGCCGCCAAGAACGGTTCCTATTTTCAAAGCTACCTCGAACGCCGGCGAGGTCTTCTTTGCAAAAATGTTAATTATCTCATCGGCGCTCAAAGGACCGGGCTTGCGCGCCCACGACAGCTCGGCGCCCTGGCCAAGGCACAAGCTGCGATGCCCTTCGGCTGCAATTCGAATAATCTCCACTCTGGAAGCGTCCGGCAGATCAAGCCCGGCCAGAAGACCATACCCTTGTCCAAGGAGAAAGTCGCCGACGTTCAGCGCTATCGGCACTCCACGCTCAACGTGTAATGTTTTGTCGGCATACCGCACTTCGTCGTTGTCTTCGATATCGTCGTGGATCAGAGAGGCTTTGTGGAAACATTCGATAGCGACTGCGGCACCGATTACGTTCGGGGGCAATGATCCGGCCTCATCCCGGACGAGTGCCTGATACGCACAGACGGCAAGAAACGGCCGCCATCTTTTCCCGGCCCTGGCCATCCACTCGAGCGCCAGCCTTTCAGTTTGACTCTTGTCGGCGGCCAGGATGGTTTGAAGCGCTTCTCGCGTGAACTGCTCGTTGACCTGGTTTCGCAGCTCTTCCAGATTGAGCCGGCCCGAAGCGGGCTCGGCGGTCTGATGTATGGCATCCCATACCCAGTCCAGGTCCACACTGGTATCGACGCAGCCGTCGCGCAATAAAGGTATCGCAACGCCGGGAACGGCGCCGGCCTCCATATACGGAAAGACCCGTTCCAGCACCGAAGTGCAGCTCACACCCACTATCGCTTCGATCTGACCGGTCTCTATAAGCGACATCACCACCGGCGAGCCTTCGGCAACCAGGACCGCATATCCCAACTGCTCGGCCTGGCCCTTCAATTCCCCTATAACACAACTTCCGCAGTGTTCGCAGATCAGGCCAAGCTCGTCGAAACCGGCCCGGCATTTTTCCTGATCCCGCAGGCACTTCGGCAAAAGCAGCAGGCGTTTTTCGAACGGGATTCCGGCAACGATATCGCTCCAGAGTTCGTTGTTGAGGATAATCGCCGTGAAGTCAAGATACCAAGTATCAAGACCGGCCTGCTTGAGGATTTGCTCGGAGTGCTTTTTCAACTCCGGGATGGATGAAGGCGCAACGAGCTTTTGGCGCTCAATGTATTGACGAGCGGTCCGCCTGAGGACGATACGCTGACGCTTGCTTTGCGGTATATTTTCCTGCGTCGGTCCCGTAATTCTCCCTTGTGAAGTGGTATCTTTACGCATTCGCACCCTCGGTCACAATCTCCCGGCCAGGAGACTCGGCAAGCTGTTTGCCGATTCTCTTAAACGTTCTGCGCCACGAAAATACTTCGGTCTTGCCGAGCCACTGCATCAGGGTTCGTTTGGCCCATGACACACCGCCCGCACGCTGGTTGTCCCGGAACAGCAGCGGCACAGTTTTGAAGTTCAGCTCATAGCAGGTCCTGTACAACTCAAGATGCTCGGCCGTCAGCTCGGAAAGGGTGAACCTTCGACCGTCATTTACCTCTTCGGTAAGCACCGGTTCATAGAAAATCGGGAAGATCACCGCTTTCATATCGCCAAGTTTTTTGACCAGCTTCAGCGTGCGCGCGATATCGTCGGGCGTCTCACCCGGCAGGCCTAATATCACGCTAAAAACCGAGAAAAAACCAGTACGCTGCATTCGCTCGGCTGCTTCAAGCACCATTGATTCCCAGTCCTCGGCCCTGAACGGCGCCACTTTGCCCGGACAATTGGCTGCTACTAATTCTCCCTTGGCGCTTTCGGCTCCCATATTGACCCAAAGGTAATCGGTCTTTTCCTCCCACGTCACAAGCTCTCTGATCTCGCGCAACTGCTCTTGTGTCAATTGAAGAACTGACGTCACGTTCGCATGGTCTATCTGCATGAACGACAGGCCCTTGATTTCCTTCATCCGAACGAGCAGATCGCGAAGCCTGTCAAAGTCGGGCTTGAGTCCCTTGCCGCCGTAACGGAAGAAATCCTCGCTTCCGCTTACGGCCGAAGTAACCCCGGCGGCAACATTGGTCTCAAGGTCCGACAGAATAGTGTCCGCGTCTACGTGGCGCATCTTCTCGCTGGCCTTGGTGCAGAATCTGCATCCTCTGCCGCACCCCCTGGAAAGCTCCACGCAACCCATCACCGAAGCGCCCTTCATAGGCTGTATCTTCTCAACACCCAGATCTGTTTCGCACACGTTCGGCGGAATCGCCCGGCCGGCAAGCAGATCGGTGAAAAAGCCCGGCCCGGACTGCTCGAAATAGCCCTCGAATACCGTATCAATGCCGAGTTTGTCCTTCTGCTCGGGATCGTACGCCCATTGCCAGGCCCCCGCTCCGCCGGCAATAACTTTGAAGTCATATTTCTGCTTTGCCCCGGCGAGCACATCGAGTGTTTGTCTTGTCCAGAAGCTCGAGTAGAGCTCGCCTTTCCAGAAACTCGTCGTCGTGGTATTGCTCATACCTCTGCCCAGGGGATCGCTCGAGCTGAACGCGACCGCCCTGACCCACGGCCCGAGCAGCCCCGGCAGGGCCTCCGGGGTTGTGCATACCACGTCGTCTGCGCTTAGGTTTGTGAACTTGAGAAGCGCCGACTCGACGCGCCGCAACCCGAGAGGCGCCCGGCTCGCTCGGCCGCTGCTGTCGGTTGCAACCGGAGGTGAGATGAGTCTCCTCATCATCACTTGAGGCACCTGAGTGGTCTGCATCGTGCCGAAGATGCCTTCAAAAAGAATCTTATAATCGGCGGTGAGGGTCCTGTCTCCTACGAGAATCAGGGCGGGCTCGGGGTGTGTGCTACTCATTGCGCTGTTCCCTCCGCTCGCCACCTGGTCCGGCGCCGTCTTTAGACATGGCTTTCGCCTGAACTCTGGCCATCTCTGCAGGCGACAACGATGCCAGCACCTCGGGAGGGATGCCCAGTTTTTCCTGTATCTCTGCTATAACCGAATTTCGTCCTGATGTTTCGTCCTGATGCTGACTTTTGGCGAATCTTTTGCCCCGCCGCCTGATCGTGTCGTAGACATCGACCTTCGATAGTTCGGCCAGCTTGGTTTTCGCGCGAGCCTCGAGTTCAGCCTCATTGACCTGGTCGCCGTTGACCGGACTTTGGCCGTGCTTGGGAAAGATAATCGCGCTATGCGCGCAGGCATTCGCGCAAGCCGGACAGTTGGTCTTGCAGTTTGCGGGATTGACGACCTCGACCCGCCCCTGCTCGGAAAGCTCGTACACGCCAAAAAGACAGAAGTTCAGACAGAGCCTGCAATTGTTACAGCGGTCGTAATCGATGACCGGAAACCAGGGCACCCAGTCGCCGGTCTTTTCAAGGTCGATTTTCGCCTGTCCTTCAGGAGCGCAGTTATCGAGCAACAATGAGGTGATTTCCTCGGCGCTTTGACAGCGCATGTTCAGATATTCCACGCGATCATCGGGCAGAGGCGCACCGGCGGCATGGAAAAGCCACTTTACCGCTCGCGGATAGCAAGCCGCGATCCGTATCGAATAGGCCTGTGCCCAGCGCTGCAGAGCCGGGTCGCGCTCGGCACACATCCGACATAAATCGGCTACGGCCTCGAACTCCACCTCCGCCGCCTCAAGACCGGTGAGCACGCCTTCTTTCACTTCGGCAGGAATAAACTGATAGTAGGCACAATTGCAATAAATTGTCACGGACATTTCGTCCACCTGTGAATCAACCCTCAGAATTCATATTAGAAATAGTCTCTTCCTTCTCTACTCTCTTAACGTTTACACGGAATACCTACCGTCGGTTCTCAGCAGATTATATTTATGATAACCTATCAGGGCATAATAAGCAACAAAGCGTCTGCGATTATCTGCCCGTAAGTCCTTATCGCCGCATCGAGGCCACCTTCGGTTTTATACTTTCGGGAATATTTCGGAACGCTGGTTGATTTTCACAGGCGAGTCGCTTTTGGCTTGTTTTTTCTTTCTAACAGAAATAGAATATTTTTCTTTGATTTGAGATTTACTAAGTAGATAGACTATCAACAGGACAACAGATGAGTGTAAACCTCGATATACGCAGCATTGAATCGGCTTCAGCAACGGAATTCTATATTTCGGCCACGCCGGGCTCGAAAGCCCCTCTTGAAGACCAGGCTCGCGAGATATTCTCGGGCATCAGCGACGTTCTCAAAACGGAAAATGCCAGTATCTTTCAGGAGCGGCTTATCGGCACACAAGAGGCGATAGAGCCTCTCCGCCTGGCCCGCCGTGCCGCTTACGGCGACATTGACGACGGCGTCGCCCCGGCTCTTCTGGTTGGCAAAGAGGGCTCTTGCGGCCCGATCTCAGGCGTGCAGGTCCATGCCGTCAGCGGCAACGGCAAGCCCCAGCCGGTCGGTCTGGAAGGGAACCTCTGCGGGCGTATCCTTCGAGTGCCGGGTCGGGCGTATCTGGCTCTTTCGGGCATATCGGATTTGCAGTCCGCCGTGCCGGCTCAGCAGGCCAAAGCCATGATGCAGAAGGCCGAATCGACACTGCGCAAATTCGGCGCCGATTTTCTCGCCGTGCCGCGAACCTGGATGTGGCTCAGGGATATTCTCGACTGGTACGACGATTTCAACGCGGTGAGGACCGGCTTTTTCAAGGAATGGGGCCTCATCGGAGAAGGAACCCGCGAGACGCTGCCCGCCAGCACCGGCATCGGGCTGGGACCGGCCAACGGCGGCCACTGCGCGATGGACCTGATGGCGGTCCTCGAACCGACCGACTGCACGGAATATCTTCTGACGACGGGAAAACAGCACAGCGCCTTCGAGTACGGCTCGGCGTTCTCTCGCGCCGCCCGCAGCGTAATGCCCGCCGGCGACGCGGTGTGGGTTTCGGGAACCGCGTCCATCGATCCTAATGGAGAGACGACTCACATCGGCGATCCTAAGGGCCAGATCGACGCAACTATCGAGGCCGTGCGAGCCGTCCTGAGCGAGATGCAGACCGCCGAGAAAGACCTCGTCCACGTAATAGCCTACTGCAAGACGCCAGAGGTCGAAAAAGTGTTCGAGCCTACCAGACAAGCGCTGAACTGGCCCTGGATAACGGCAATCTGCGATGTCTGTCGCGGCGATCTGTTATTCGAGATCGAAGCTACGGCATCAATCGCTTCCGGCGCCCAATAATCTTCCCAGCGTTGAACGGATTTCCGGAAAAGTTACGACTTTCACTTGCACGTCGTCCAAAGCGCCCTCCACCTTCACGGCCGTCATGTCTCTTTGAGCCAGGTAAAGGAACTTATCGACTACGCTCAATCCGGGCAAATCGACATCTTTCAACGGGCGGGTCGTTGCCAGCACGACGCCTTCGACCGGGCTTTTCTTTCCTTCACCCAGATCCTCGATAAGGCCCGTGCCTCGTACCTCTACGCCGCGATTGAAATAATAGAAATCGGATATACGCAGTTTAGTCCCGTCAAAACGAATTTCGGCGTCCCCTTGCCCTTCAGGCTCCGGCTTGCCCACTTTAAGGTTCATCGCATTGTACAGCGTGCCTATAATTCGGGTGCTGGCCAAATCGGATTCTTTCAAGGTCAATTTCAATTTTCCGCTCATATCATCGGCGTCGAGAGAAGTCATAAAGTAGCCTTTTCCACTCGCACGGCCAACGATGTATTTCTCTTCCTTGGATAAAGCTGCGGTGACTTCATTGACGTCAATGTTGGCCAGATTCCAATTTGTATAGAAGAATAACTCATCTGCTTTTTTGGAAAGTCTTGCATTTGCGCGCACAAGGCCGCCCAAGGCGGGCACTTCGAGATCAGTAAGCAGGATACGTCGGGAGCCGATAGCGCCGGAGAGCCGGACTTGCTTCATATCCAAATCCGCACACAAGCCGCCCTTTATATCCATGTTTCCTTCAAAGGCCAGAGGTTCCAGAGGGTGATTCGGCTCGGAGGGTTTTACTTCGATGCGGCCGGACCAAAGACCCAGCGTTTGTTCGGTCCCCGGCCACCACTTTCTCAACTCTCGTAAATCAACATCAGTCCACCGGGCGTTGACGCGGGTCTCGTGCCACTGATTCACGTCCACGGCAGCCCGGCCCGTAAAGCCGCCTCCCAGGAGCGTTCCGTCGATTTCCGCTACGTCGATCAAGTTTTCTTCCACCGAACCGAACGCTTCGATGTCAGCTAAGTTCGGAAGCTTGATCGAAAGCCTCGAAGACCGCTCCTTATCGCCGCTGGCATTGCGGTCGAACTCGGCTTCCACCCTCGCGTGCCGTGCCGAGAACACATCGATGCCGTTGCCGGCGCCGCATGGAAATGAACGTACCGTTGCCCCTCGGGCGTAAAAATACGATGGCCGCAAACCGCTCACGAGCACGTCGAACAGATTGTTGTGCCTTACGCGGATATAGTCAAGGTGCAGAAGATATGTTCGTTTCGAAGGAAGCTGAAAGCCCACCCCGGTGAGTGTCGTTTTCCCGGAAAAACTTGTCTCCATTTCTTTTATAGAGACTTTTATTCCGAGCTTTTCCCGAAGGGATTTCTCCGTCTGCTTTCTTGGTATATCGCTGGAAAGAACAACCCGAACGGCTGCGCCGGCCAGAAGCAGTATAACGACGATCACAAATAGGATAAATATAAGCTTGCGCATGATAAGGGATTTGAATGAACGGTTATTGGATTTTGTTGTCCCTGGTTATGATATTGCTTATCGTCTTGGGCCCTATGCCCAGGAACCACCAGTCCTCACGATAAGCCCTGCCGGTCGAAGGCCCCTCGCTTGTCACGACTTCTCCGGTTTGTCTCCAGTAGGCCACGTAGGCGATACTGGCAAAGGAGATCTGTTTGATGTTCTTTGTAATGGCGATCTCCGGCGTGATCACCGACGACGCCGCCAGGGCTTCGGGACCGGCTACCGAAGAAGCCGCGGGAGCCGTCAATGCGGGCAAGCCCGTCAAGCTCTCGTATCGGTCGATGCCGACGCCCCCGCTGCGGATCTCTACGATGATCTCGGCATCGTTGGCGTCAGTCGGGAATTGAACGCCCGCCTGTAACAGAGCGGCCCGGAATTCACCTAATACGAACTCGTTGTCGGTCGACGCGAAGCGCGAGCTGTCCAGGTACACTTTTCTGCCGAAGAGCGGTTCGAAAGAAAATCCTTCAATCGCTTCGGTGGCAGCCTGAGAAAGAAGGAATTGTTCCGTCGCCGTCCGCGACGGATTCGTCACACGAATGTTGGCACACCCGCAGAGCAAAAATGCCGATGCCGCAAATGCGATCTCAATAAAATGTTTCACGATACACAAGCTGAATTCACTCAAATCTCTCAATAAACCATTGATTCTCAAAAAACGCAATTCAAAAACCCAATTTATCGTTGTTGCCCTGGTTAATATCTCCGGATTGCGAATCCGGTGAAATAGGGAAATGCCCTAATTATTCGGCGGAAAGTGCTTATGCCGCCGCTCTTCGGCCGATCTCCGAAAAGCAATCGCCCTCGAATTGCGAAAACCTTCGGTCATCAGAATGAACAGATCACTGAATATCTGATCTAATCAGAGTTATCAGGTCGATGGGGCTTTAGTATTTATTTGTACTGACTCCCGTTCGACTGGGGCTCAAGCCAAGCAGTGATTTCAGCTTTTTGGGGGTGTTTTGTTTGTATCGGCGGGGTTGGGTTGGGCTTTGCCTACGAGGTAGATACGGTTTTTGCCGCTTCGTTTGGCTTCGAGGAGGGCTTTGTCGGCCTGTTCGAAGAGTTCCTGGATTGTGCGGCCGTCGCGGGGGAAGCTGGCCAGGCCGCCGCTTATGGTAAGGACACCCTTGCCGGCCGGCCCCAGATCGCCCGAGGCCGACAGCTCAGTCTCTTCCAGTTCCCGCACTAAACGTTTTGCTATCGAAATGGCCTGTCTCGGGTGATCTGCGCTTGTCGAGCGTCTCTCATCGCCTGCCGTGCGTGAGCTTTCCTGCTGCGGATCGTCCCAGAAGACCACTGCGAATTCGTCGCCGCCGATTCTGCCGACCACGTCGTGCGCCCGGCAACAGCGTTTCATCAGCTCTGCCGCCTGTTTTAGAATCTCGTCGCCGGCGTGGTGGCCGTAGACGTCGTTGTAGTGCTTGAAGTCGTCGATGTCGAAAACGAGCAGCGTGACTTGCCCGTTCTCTGTGGCGCTTCGATCGATGATCTGCCGGGAGAATTCCCATATATACCTTCTGTTCTTGAGCCCCGTCAGGTCGTCTTCGGTAGCGAGTCTTTCAAGCTGTCGTATTCGCATTTCCATTGCGGCGTCGGCTGAAATAACCGGGCCGGCGGTCTCGAGAGTGTCTTCGGCTGGCACACCCGTGACGGCTTCGTACAGTGTGTTCGGCTGGACCGGACAGATCAGGTAATCGTTCGCCAGAGTAGTGCCGTTGTAGCTGGAGCTTACCAGTTGTATCGCTATCGGCTCTTCGTACATCTGCGCCAGCAGAACGATCCGCGAGTCGCAGCCTTGCCTGAGCTTTCGCAGCGCCGAACCGAGCCTGTTCGAGATTCCGTGCATCACAACGGTGATCCCATCATAATCATTAGCTGCGGCGGCCTCGATTGCCCGCGGAATGCTCGCACAGATATCGCAATTGGCACCGACATCAGCGTTGGCGTTTAGAAAGGCTTTGCTCACATCACCAACGAGCAGGATTTTGAGATTACGTCGGTCTTTCATAAGGTGTGGCCCACTCCAACGGCTAAGAATCACCCTTCACCACATCTTCGTATTTCGTCCAATTGATGGCAACAGATCGGCCTTCGAGCGCACAAAATACTCCTCCAGCCTGAGTTTATGGTAGCATATTTGCCGGAAAAGTCAACTCAAATTTCGCGAGAGGACACATAAGCACCGGAAAAAAAAAACAGCCCCATCCCGAACGGCAACCGGGATGAGGCCGAATATGAGAGAGACGCGGCTCTTTCACAGATAATATATATGTGAGGTTTGCAAACCCGTATATATGCATTTGAAAGAATTGCTCTCACGCTGCCGGGTATTATCGTCCGTGAATCAGCCCTGAAAGAGGGTGAAATATCGAGGATTCCCCGCTATAATGCATCCTGAATCTTGTAGCCGTAGGGCGCGAAATGAAATATCGCACCTTAAAGAACCAAACTTTATTCTATATGGAGGTGTCACTATGAGTCGAAAAGTGTTGTTTGTCGCACTGCTGATTGTTATTGCAATTCTGCCGTTCCAAGCCAGGGCAGCCGAGGAAGTATTTCGTCTCGGCATGATCGGCCTGGATACGTCACACGTCGTTGCTTTCACCAGAGCGATAAA
The DNA here is from genome assembly GCA_964598225.1 of uncultured Pirellulales bacterium. Lineage (GTDB taxonomy): Bacteria > Planctomycetota > Phycisphaerae > Sedimentisphaerales > Anaerobacaceae > SG8-4. The sequence goes on along the minus strand of CAZRBG010000002.1, from coordinate 106,727 downwards.
TAAGTCCCAGGACGAGCACGGGTGCAAAGTCGTCGCAGGCTACTCCGGCGGCTCGCCGGACATACCCTCCTCGGCCAATCGCGTGGAAATGTTCACCAAACGACTTCGCGACGAGTACGACGTAGAGATCGTCGATACGATCGAAGAACTCTGCAGCAAAGTCGACGGCGTTCTGCTCGAAAGCGTGGACGGCAGGCCCCATCTCGAGCAGGCAAAGCCTGTGATAGAAGCAGGCAAGCCTTTGTTCGTCGATAAACCCATGGCCGGCAGCCTTGCCGACGTGATTGAAATATTCCGGCTGGCCAAAAAGGACAGTGTGCCGTGTTGGTCGAGCTCGTCGTTACGCTATTGCCCCGGCATCGTTGCCCTGGAAGAAGACAACAAGACAGGCAAAGTTCTCGGCTGCGACGTTTACAGCCCGTGCAGTCTCGAAGAGCATCATCCCGACCTGTACTGGTATGGCGTGCACGGCGTCGAGATGCTGTTCGCCGTCATGGGCACCGGCTGTCAGAGCGTCAAGCGCACTCAGACCGACGGCTACGAGTTCGTTGTGGGGCGGTGGCAAGGCGGTAGAATCGGTACCTACAGGGGCATACGCACGGGCAAATCCGGATACGGCGGAACAATCTTTGGCGATAAGGGCATCTCGGAAGTCGGAAACTACCCCGGCTACGGGCCTCTGGTAGGGGAAATCATAGAATTCTTCAAGACCGGAAAGGCCCCGGTGCCCCCTGAGCAGACGATTGAAATCTTCGCCTTCATGTCAGCAGCGGACGTTTCAAAGGAACAGGGCGGTACCGAAGTGTCCGTGCCGGAGCTGATCGAGAAAGCCCGAAAAGGCGAATAGTCCAATTGTAAGATGTCATTCCTGCCAAGCCGGTCATGGGCCTTCGGCCCACCCGAAGAGGATGAAAATGGCCTTGGACCACGAATTTTCGGAAGAGGCGGGAATCCAGACACACTTGAACAAATGGATTCCTGCCCGCGCAGGAATGACAACGAATAACTGGCGGCAACCCCCTCCTGCTCGACTGCGCTCAGAGACTATACCGAGCACATGCTCATGACATGGTAGGGTATGCACCGCACACCACATCTCAGGTATTCGACCATGCCCTACTCGATGAATTTCTTCAAGATCGCGGCGGTGTGCATCGCGATCAGCATCAGGTAATCGAGATCGCTGAGACTGTAGTGCTCGTGGACCATCGCGTTGTCGACGTAGAGCACGCCGAAACAACCGCCCGGACGCATAATCGATGCAATCATCGCCGAGCGGATTCTTTCCTTGGCTTCCATCTGCGCCGAGACTCGCGGCAGGACGACGAACTGACCCTTCTCGACCGCCTGAGTGATCTTGTCACTGAGCAGCAACTCGTTTAGCTGAACCGCCGAGCCGTCGCGCTTTTTGCCGCCGTGACACGTCATCGGACCGTCGGCCTGCGTTCGCAGAGCGCTCCATACATGGTACGCATCGAATTGCTTCATAATGACATCGAGCAGAGTCAACAGCAATTGATCCATGTCTTCGGCGTCGAAGATTGCCTGAGTCGCTCTCGAAAAATCGGTGAGCCTCCCGGCTGCCAGTCTCATCGCCGGGGCATGCTGGGCGTCCGGCCTTCTTACTACGGTCTCATGTCTGGGCGTCGTGAGAGCCGCTTCAAGCTGAAGCGTATCTTCCGGCTGAGCCGCGACCTGCTCGACTACATCGTCCTCGAGAGCTATATCTATCGTGAAATCCGTTATGCGAAGACAGTCGCCGTGCTTGATCTGAGCCTTTGTTATCGCTTTGTCGTTAAGAAATGTTTTGTTCGACGAGCCAAGATCTTCGAGCGTCCAGGTCCCGTCATCGGCGACATGCACCACGGCATGCTTTCTCGAAACCGCCTTGTCGGCAAGGAAGACCTGACTGTCGGCGCCCCGGCCGATGGAAATGGGACCTTCGGTGAAGTGAAATTCCTTAGTATTGCCGTCTTTTTGTTTGACTACCATGCGCATGGTTCGTCTCCGTGCAATTGAATTTCAACTTGAGCTTCAATTATACGGAATCAGCCGAAACCTGTCAAGGTTGTCGTTATCGGTCGAAAGCCATCCGACTTAAAAAACGGCGATAACAGGCCGTGAATGGGAAAATAGCCGGCGGCACATCTGAAAATTTAAGCAAATTCGTAATTCCTCCCGTAGGCCATAACAGAAGTGGTTGTGATTTGTAACGCACTCTTTACGTATTTCGGATTTGCCGACCGGAGGTTGCACCCACCGCTAGACTCAGGTTATTTCTTTATGATAATCTCATATCTGGTTATATCAACGGCATCTCCGCCATCAGGTATCGATGATTTCACCACGGCTCCGTTGTCCGTGCGGCGGTACTCGAAGGGCTTATCCGTGAAAACATCTTGCGGCAGTTCGAGGTCCGTCACGTCGCTTAGCTTCTCCGGCAGTTGTCCGTCATGTGTTGCTGCATGATGTCGAATAGCCTCCACACACTGCAGCACGTTCAGGTTGTTGCCGAACCGATTCTGTATTAGAAGCGTTCTGTCGTGAGCCGGCTTTAGTACTTTCTCCATCTGCTTGCGAACGAGAAAGTTGTAAGCATTGAGGTTAGCCCTTTCGCTCTTTATCGCCTTAGTCACATCTATAAACGGCCTGGGCAGATCGGCCAGAGCACGGTAAAGGTTGGGCGATTCTTGTCCCTCGATAAACAGCTCGACCTCTCTGCACATCAACGAGCCAATCGCGATTCCAACCAGGGCCTCGATGATTGTGGGGCCTTCCCCTATGTGTTTTGCCATGCCGAATCCCGTCTGCATCGCAAGCAGCGCGCTGTCGTGCCGGCCGCGTGCGATTTCTAACCTTGCCCAGAGTTCGACAAGGAAAGCCAGCTTACGATGGCCGCTCATAACCGGGGGATTCGTCCCGGGTTTCCATTTGGGCCAGTTGCATTGTTTGCATCTTGCCGCCTTCGCTACAAGTCTCAGGCTCTCCACATTCTTCTGGATCATAGCCTCTGCCCGATCCTGCGGCAGTTGTTCCGGCGGCAGAGCCAGCCACCTGTGTATCTGCTTTTGGTCCGCGCTTCCGCTCACCATTGCTTCAACTGCCTTTTTATACAACGGCACAGCATCGGCATCGGTCAGCTTGTCCGCTTTAGGAAGGAGCGTGTATTTTTCGGCAGACTCAGGGGCCTTGGCCGCATTTACTTTCAGCTCCACCGGGCCGGATTCGAATCGCCTTGCCCGAGCCGGAGCCGCGATGATTGACAAGATGAGAACAAAGAATAATTTGTGTTTCATGGCATTGCTCCTAATAAGGTCAACGTTCGCGTTTACGGCTAACGAGTGCCACCTAAACAATAGACGCCTCACGCAGCGATTCGTTGCGCTTTTTCTATTTTTAGAAGAATTCTCTGCTAATCAAAGCTCCAAGTGTTCTTTTTGCCCGTTATAGGATGCGGAGAGGATTTCTTCCGGTTTTGGCTCGGCGGGGGTTCCATCTGACTGCTGAGGGGGCAGGGCGGCTGCGATTGATTCCATGTAACGGTATGCCGGGATGTATTCTTTTACGAAGTGATTGGCATCGCAAATGTTCGGGTTATCGGCAAGAATCGGGCGCTACTTAATCGAAGTAACCAACGGCCAAATTGTTGAGCTAAGTCTGAAGTTCAAAATAGTATGATTTTATAGGACATTGCTTTTAGTGTCGGGCTCTGAACCGATTATTTGGGGTGGCGAGGATATGAATGCTTCCATTTTTGGCGACAAAATGTTATAATATGGGCAATTATGCGTTTTGCATTTTTTGTTAATGTAGGAAGCCTGCGTACCGATATAACACTTAAAATGCACGAAAACTGTGCTCTTGTGAATGGAGATACACAATGAGAAAGTTCCTTAATATCTCACTTATCTTACTATTGGCAGGTCTTTCCTGCTCTCTCGGCTGCCGAAGCTGGCTGGGACCGGATGAACCGGAATCAGCCGAACCCGGTCTCAGCGCCGGCGATTATCTCGAAAGCAGGGCTTCAAAGACTCCGACTATTCCTACGGCTCGGGAGCAGGGAGCTGCGCCATCAATGTCGCCAGGGCCGCGCCTAACCACCGAGACAGCCCCCGGAACCAGCCCGAATATGGTGGCGGTCAGCGAATCCGGATCTTCTATCGTCTCCAAGACTTATCCCTGGGCCGAGTGCGGCGTAGTGCAGTTGGATAAGACCATGCCGAAGGAAGTCGGGCTTAACAAGCCGTTCACTTATACTATCAAGGTCGCGAACCTGACGAACACAACACTCAACGACATCATCGTCACCGAGAATCTGCCGGACAATTTTAAGTTCCTAAGCGCCAACCCGTCGGCTCAGCAGGATGAAGAGAATATTCTCTTTTGGGAGATAGCCAAGCTCGGACCGAAATCGTCAACTCAGATTACGATCTCGGGACAGGCGACGTATATCGATGCCCTCAAGCATTGCACGACCGTGGTCACCCCGGTGATTCCCGCGTGTACGACGGTGCAGGTCATCCAGCCGGAGTTAAAGCTGACCAGGACCGCACCGGAACAAGTGCTGGTCTGCGATCCTATTCAGGTGAAATACGTGGTGACCAACTCCGGAACGGGTTACGTGCCGAACGTAAAAATACTTGAGACGCTGCCCACCGGCTTGCGCACGACCGGCGGCAGGAGCGAGATCGTGTTCGATGCCGGTACGCTCATGGCGGGTCAGTCGCAACAGTTCTCAGCCGAACTGCGAGCCACCAAGACGGGCGAATATACGAGCAAGGCCACGGCTACTTCGACTATGGGCCTAAGGGCCGAATCTACTACGACCAAAACCACTGTCAAGCAGCCTATTCTGTCCGTGCAAAAAACCGGCCCGGAACGCCAGTATATCGGCCAGACGATCGCCTATGAGATTACCGTCACCAATAAGTCCGACGTGGCGGCCAGAAACACTGTCATCGAAGACATGATCCCTGAGGGGGTCAACTCCGTACGCGGAACCGCCGGCGCCAAGCTGCTCGGCCCGAAGCTGGTCTGGGAACTCGGCACGCTTGAGCCTGATACCTCCGAGACCGTTCGTATATCCTTCACGCCGGAGGAGGCCGGAACTCTGATAAACAGCGCTACCGCCAGTGCTTACTGCACCGAGGCCGTGACGTCCACCGTCAGAACCGTCGTTACGGGCATTCCTGCCATCTCGATGCAAGTCAGCGACGTCGAAGACCCGGTCCGTGTCGGCGAGCGTGCGACGTACGTGATCAAGGTGAAGAACCAGGGCTCGGCGGCGGCTACGAATATCAGCGTAACATGTACGTTTGAGGATTATGTAAGGTACGTTTCCTCCGCCGGCGCGACTTCCGGCGCGCAGGAAGGCCAGACAATCCGATTCCTGCCGCTGGCCCGCCTCGGGCCGCAGGCCGAGGTCGCATGGCGTGTGGTCGTCGAGGCCATCCGAGAGGGCGACATGCGGTTCAAGGTTGTCCTCAATATGGACGAACTCTCGCGCCCGGTCGAAGCGACCGAGTCTACACATCTCTATGAATAAAACTGTGATAAGCGATAACGTGGAATCCCGGGAAACCGGGATTCCGCTTTCCCGTTTTTCCGGGTTTTGCATTTCTCGATCATCCGGCTCTGCAATTCATTATTTTGGCTGCAATTTCTCTTGACAGACCTGATGGCTATCTCCTATAATGCAGTTGTTGTGAGTGCAAGTCGGCGGTTTCGCCAGAGCGCAATCCGCGGTAGTGCGCAAAATGGCACATTACAACAGGGAGGCAGGCCCGAAAACTGATTAGAGCATTCGCCTGTGCCTCCCTTTTTTTGTGCAATTTCAACTCACGGTTTTTGGGAGACCTGATATGCGAGTAATCGAATATTTGGACAAGGAAGGGATTCACTACGATTTGAGCGAGCATCCGCCGACCTTCACCGCGCAGGAGATGGCCGCTGTCGAGCATGAGCCGGGCCGGTATGTCGCCAAACCGGTCATCGTCAAGGTCGACGGCGAGTATCTCATGTGCGTGCTCTCGGCTTGTTGCAAGATTGATCTGGGTCGGCTGAAGGATCAGCTCGGCGCCGGTTCGGTCGAGTTGGCCGACGAGACGGAAATAGGCAAAATGTTCGACGATTGCGAACTCGGAGCCGAGCCGCCTTTCGGCAACATCTATGACTTGCAGACAGTGATGGATAAGGAACTGGAAGCAGACGACCACCTCAAATTCCAGGCCGGCACGCACGACAAGGCCCTGAGCATTAAAATGGACGACTATCGCAAACTGGTCCAGCCGAAGATACTGGAGTTCAGCTACCACACGACGATGTGACCGAGCGTATCGCAGGCATCTTGTCCCCGCTTTAAGGGCGAGGCGCCCTCGACACGGGGCTACGCGATTTCTTCGTCGATCCAGTCGAGAAGGTCTTTCAGGTCGTCGAGGGTTATGTCGCCCATGTGTGCGATTCGGAAGGTTTGCTCTTTGAGCTTGCCGTAGCCGTTGCCGAAGATTGTGTTGTGTTTTGCCTGTATTGCGGCGATGGTCTCGGCAACGTTGATCTCGCGAATGTTCCTTACCGCCGTGAGGGTATCGGACGCGTATTTCTTATCGCAGAAGAGGTCGAATTTCTCCAGCGCCCACGTTCGAACGTACTCGCCCATCTCCTTGTGCCGCTTCCAGACATTCTCCATACCCTCGTCAAGCAGCTTCTTGCACTGGTAGTTCAGGGCCATGATGTGCGGTATGTTCGGCGTTGTTGGCGTTTGGTTCTTGGCCGCACTCTTTGCGAATAGCTGGAAATCGAAATAATAACCCCGGCCGGGAACCTTTTCGCTCTTTTCGAGAGCCCTGTTGCTGACAGCCGCCACCGCCAGGCCCGGAGGAATCGCAAAAGCCTTCTGCACAGAAGCGAACGTTACGTCCCAGGCCAGGTCGTCGAAGTGCAGCGGCAGGCCGATCATCGCGCTGACCGAATCGACGAATACGAGCACGTCGGGATATTTCTGTTTCATCATTTCGCTGATCTTGTAGACCGGGGTCGTCAGGCCGGTGCTGGTTTCGTTATATACGAGTGTAATAGCCGCGTAATTGCCGGAAGCGAGCCTCTCATCGATCATCTCCGGAGTAGTCGCGCTGCCCCAGTCAACTTTCAGGGTATCGACGTTTCTGCCGCAACTCTCTGCGACCGTCGCCCATTTATCACTGAATGCGCCGCAGCACGTACACAGGACGGTCTCATCGGGGCCGACACAGTTGCGGATCACGGCTTCCCAGATTCCCGAGGCCGAAGACGTGGAGAGAAAAACGTTCTGGCCTGTGAAGAGGATTTTCTTGAGCATATCCACCGTCTCGCCGTGAAGCTGGGCGTATTCCTTGCCGCGATGCCCCAGCGTAGGCCGAGCGAGCTGCTGCAAGACGTCATCGTTAACCTTAACCGGCCCGGGAATAAACAACCGTGGTGGATTCTTCCAATCTGTCATTGTATCTCCATTTTCAACTGTACGGTATGCAATGCACACCGCAATCTGATTGGTGGGCGGAGCCCACCCTACCTGTCAATTTTGTGAATAGTCAGACCCGTGAATACTTTCGGGTAGAAGTACGTCGATTTTTGCGGCATCCTTTCACCCGCATCGGTCACCTCTATGAGCTGCTCCATTTTCACGGAGTTCATGAAGAAGGCAGTCTGCTTTTGGCCGGCGTCGATCCCGGCGATTGATTCTTCCATAGCGTTGGGCGTATCTTTGACATATTGAAGATTCTCGTTACCGGCAAGTTTCTCTTTGTCGATGCCCAACAGATCTTCGAGTATGAGCTTATGGAGCACCGAGACATCGAGCGACCGCCAGGCCGGACTCATCTCTGGAACGGCCGAGTCCATCGCGCTCTTATCTCTAAGCACAGCTACGTAGAAGGCATCGCTCGCCCCATAAATTCCGAACGCGTTTGCCCCCTCTTCGTGTTGTTCCTGCATCTTTGCGAGCATTTTTTGTCTGGCGTCCCCCTTAGCCTGGTGTGAATCGAACTTGAACTCCGTCAGCTCGAAATTCTTTTGCAAATCATCGATCAATCTTTCAAAGGAAAAACCTTTTAGATTGCCGAGGACACGATGAGTAGGCAGAACGATAAGACCCTTGTGGCGCGTGTTGGCAAAAGCGAGCATCTGAAACCGGGCCTTTGGATTTTCGGTCTCGTTCGCGTATGTCAGTCCGGTGGTGTAGCGATGGTGGCCGTCGGCAATGACGCAGCTCCTTGAGCCCATCGTCTTGACGACTCGCTTTATATCCTCGGCGGCGGTTATGGGAAAAATCCTGTGCCGCACGGCCTGATCGTCGACGAAATCGATTAGGGGCTCATCACTTATTGCCCGTTCGATGATTTCATCGCCAACGCCCTGCTCGTCTTCGTAGAGCATGAAAACCAGGCCGAAATCAGCCGCGGTAGCTCTTTTTAAATTGAGCCTGTCTGCCAGCGGCTTATTCATGATCTGTTCGTGAGGCTTGACAGCTCGGCCGAATTGTTCGAGCTTTGACAATGCTATGAAAGACAGCCGCTGCAGGCTTGTGCCGGCCCAGTCGAAATCCTGGACATAAGCATAAATGGCCTCCTCCGCGTCCTGCTTCAGCGCACCCTGCTCGATCCATTTGTTAAGAAAATCCGCCGCCCTGGTGTATTGATTGTCCTGACCGTTATCCGAGGGATTGGTCTTGCCCCTGATTATGCGTACGATGTTATGCTGGCTCTTTCGGTAGAGCTGCTCTTGCTGGTCGTCGCTTATCACATCGTACGGTGGGGCGATACAATTACCCACGTCGCCAACGATGCTGCCATCGAATCTAAAAGCCTTGAAGGGCTTAATCTGCATATCCGTTTCCTGTCAGAAATTGTCAAATGCGGCACAATACTAAAGAAAGCGTGCGTTGTCAAACACGAAGAGGACAAATTTGTCGATCAGCCGCGTCTAAGAGGCCACTGCCTTCCTAAAATCGCACAGAGAGCTCTAAACCGGCACCGCCATCGACCGGAAATGCGGCGAATTCAGGGTCCGAGTCCTCTGGGAGATTCAGGAACGCGTCGTGGATGAAGGCGGTCAGGAAATGCCCCAGGGCGGCCCCGGCCAGAACGTCGGATGGATAATGCCGCTGTGCCTCATCCCGATTATCGTATATCGGGATGGGGATGGCCTTTTCCATTGTCTGTTCTACTTGTTCTTCGCTAAGTATTCGTTTATGCCCGCGGCGGCGATTCGGCCCTGGCCCATTGCGAGGATCACTGTTGCCGCGCCGGAGACAATATCGCCGCCGGCGAAGACGCCCGGGACGGAGGTCGCCATCGTTTGCTCGTCCACGATGATGGTCCCCCATTTAGTGATTTCCAGTTCCGGCATGGTCTTAGAAATCAGAGGATTTGGCTTGTTGCCAATTGCGATGATGACCGTATCGAGGTCTATGGTAAACTCAGAACCCTCGATCGCAACGGGACGACGCCGCCCCGAATCGTCCGGCTCGCCGAGTTCGTACTTGAGACATTCGATAGCGGTAACCCTGCTGTTCTCATCGCCGATCACTCGCTTGGGGCTCTGGAGAATGTGAAATTCGATTCCTTCCTCTTTGGCGTGATGGACCTCTTCGATCCTGGCGGGCATCTCCCTCTCGGTCCTGCGATAGATCAGGTAGACCTTTTCGGCGCCGAGCCGCAGCGCGGTTCTGGCCGCATCCATCGCGACGTTGCCGCCGCCGATCACGGCTACTCTTTTCGATCGGGCGATGGGAGTGTCGGCACTTTTGCCGAAATCGTACGCCTTCATGAGATTGGCCCGGGTGAGGTATTCATTGGCGCTGTATACGCCGACGAGCGATTCGCCCTCAATACCCATAAAATTAGGCAGGCCCGCACCGACTCCTATATAGACAGCGTCGAAGCCGTCTTCGTTGAGCAATTGCTGGACGGTTCGGGTCTTGCCGACGATGAAGTTGTATACGAGCTTTACGCCCATTTTGGCAAGGGTGTCAATTTCCTCCTGAACGATAGCTTTGGGCAGTCTGAATTCAGGGATTCCGTAGATCATGACGCCGCCCGGCTTGTGAAAAGCCTCGAAGAGCGTAACGTCGTGGCCCGCCCTTCTGGTATCTGCGGCGGCAACGATCCCGCCCGGGCCCGAGCCTATGATTGCAACCTTTTTGCCCGTATCGGCGGCGACAGCCGGGACCGAGTTGCTGTTGTTATCCAGGTCGGCGACGAATCGTTCGAGCCTGCCTATAGAGACCGCTTTGGTCGGGTCTTTGAACTTTTTGCCGATAGTGCAAGTCAACTGGCACTGGTTTTCCTGCGGGCACACCCTGCCGCAGACCGCCGGCAACAGCGAATTCTCTTTAATGATCGCCAGCGCGTCGGAATATCGGCCTTCGGCAATGGCGGTCACGAAGTCTCTTATCCCGATGCGCACGGGACAGCCGGTTACGCACGGGGCGTTCTTACAGCGAAGGCAGCGCAGTGCTTCAATTTTCGCATGAGTCTCCGTATAGCCGGTCGCCACCTCGTTGACGTTGCCGGCTCTGACGACCGGATCCTGCTCCGGCATGTCCTGCGGCGGGATTTCGTATCTCTGTTTCGGTTTAAGTTCACCAGCCTCCTGCTTTTCCAGGAGTTGTTCAAGCAGTTCTTTTCTTTCTCTGTCAGTCACGTTACCAATTCTCTAAAAAGTCGTACGAGTTTGCAGGGTGAGGCTTGCCCCACCGAAAAGAATCAAGACTAAGAGTCTGGTGGGGCAAGCCCCACCCTACTTCAGACCAATTTTGCAGCGATGGTCTTGATATCGTTCGTGCTCTTTCTGCTCCATATCTCTGTAGGCGCTCAGCCTTTTCATCATGAGATCGAAGTTGACCTTGTGCCCGTCGAATTCCGGCCCGTCCACGCAGACGAACTTGGGCCGGCCGTCATACTCGATTCGACAGCCTCCGCACATTCCCGTGCCGTCGATCATGATCGTATTGAGCGAGACCTCCGTGGGAACATCGAATTCTTTCGTTACGTCACAGCAGAATTTCATCATTATAGCCGGGCCGATTGCAAATACCTTGTCCGGCTTCGGATCGGCCGAGCACAGTTCTCTCAGCGGCTCGGTTACCAGCGCCTTTCGGCCATACGAGCCGTCGTCTGTTGTGATTATCAGCTCGTCGCTGGCGCGGGTAAATTCCTCTTCGAGGATGAGCAGCTCCTTGTTTCGCGCGCCGATGATGCTGATTATTTGATTGCCTTTGGCCTTGAGAGCTTCTGCTATAGGCAACAGCGGCGCCAGGCCGATCCCTCCGCCGACGCAGACAACCGTGCCGAATTTGTCCAGTTCGGTCGGATTTCCCAATGGGCCGGCAACATTTGCGATTTCATCGCCGGGCTTTAACTCGGAAAGTTCGGCGGTGGTCTTGCCCACTCTTTGCCAGATCAGGCTGATAGTCCCCGCCTCGGTGTCGGCGCCAGCGATCGTCAGCGGAATCCTCTCGGAATATTCGTTGTTGATGCCGATAATCACGAACTGGCCCGGCTGCCGGGCCCGAGCCACGAGCGGCGCTTCGACTTCAGCGGTGAAAACGTCTTCTGAAAGCTGTTTCCTGGTCACTATTTTGTGCGACATTTCTCGACCTCGATACAGGTTATCTGCCAACAGCAACATTATTGCATCTGTAGTCGGGCTTGTCAAGAAATGTATATATGCGCAACTTCGGGGCAGGTTTCCTGGTTATTTGGAAGTGATTTAGGTCGGTGCGCCTAACAGCCGTCGATCGGGCCGAAGTCGGAAATCCGGCGTTTTAGCCAGACGGTTCCGAGTAGCTGTCTGTAATACAAGTGAGTATCTTCGTCGGCTCAAAACCGGCCGGAACCTCCTCCACTCCTGAACGATTGAAGACCAGGTCGGTGTTGCCGGCCAGATACATAACTTCATCTGAGTAATTTATTACCGAGCCGTTGATAGTTCCCCCGGCGTTACCGTGGAATTCGATGCCGCTGGCGGCGATGACCCCGTTGACTACGCCGAAATCACCGCGGAAGTTAGTGCTGAATCCGGGCGCCAGGATGAATGTGCCGGTATGTTCGAGGAGCGAGCCGAACTCTTCCTGCGGCAGCGTGGATGCATCATAGCTGTCCACCGTCCCGCCGAAATCCAGATAGCAGCTATCGTCGGGATTCTCCCAATCTCCCTCAGCCAGGATCAAACCATGAACCTCGGCATTGCCCGTGAAACTGACGGTATTGGGCGCTCGGACATACATGACGCCCCTTACGATCGCGTGCCCCGAAAATGAAGGGTTGGTGTTAGCGGGGATTTCGGTATTCGTAAGGGTCACATTCTCCGTCGGATCGCCCGTCTCGAATGTACTTTGTATGTAGCTTTCGAATTCGGCCGGATTCGGCGTTGGGAAAGTGCACTCTTCGGCCCCGACAGTTACGTATTCAAGAGCGTCCGATCCACTCTCGCCGTGAACCGAGCTGCTGCTGGCAATATCGACAACGGCGGCAGAATTTGCAATGCTGACCTTTCCTGCTATCGAGGACTTTCCGCTCATATCGAGAGCGAAAATACTGTTGAGGCTTTCGATGTAGACGCTGGCCTCGATATTCTCGTTAAAGCCGTCAATATCCACATTTCCCTGCATATTAAGGGGCCCCTTGGTGGCTATGCCCCAGTCGAATATGGGATTGCCGATGGTGGAGAATGCATAGCTAATGGCAACCTTCTTGTTTGTCTGGTTACTGTTTCCGGTGACGGTCAGGTCCAGTGTGTCGTAATCGCCTCCGAAGGTTATCGTTGCGGTAAAATCCTGATTCAATTGTGAATCGAGAGTAACGCTGGGGATTGTGATTGTCTGGGTGATCGGGTCATAAGAAACGGTGATATTGGTTATGCCCTCATCATTGAAATTGGTCTGGAGGCTGCTTGCAACGTACTGCAGCCTGTCCTCCGGAGCCACGCTGGCGGGGATGGTAACGTCCTGGAAATGGTATCTGAGAACATCCAGCCCCGAATGCGCATTGGTTAGTGCTCTGCTCAACTGCTTCTGATTCCAGGCAAGCTGCGTGTTGGTGCCGGACATGCTGGCAATGCTTACGCCAAGAGCCGAGAACAGAACCACGAATATCATCGAAATTATTAATACGGCCCCTTTGCGAGATTGTCGCCTTACCATCTTTTCTCCCCCCAGAGATAGGATGTAGTGCTCGATGTTATCTTAATCAGTCTTGTTACCGGAGTTATCCTATATAAACAATAGAATATCTACACCTAAAAGCAAAAAAGATCCGCGGAAATTGTGCCTGCCGTCTGTACAATTCCAGTCGTGGATTTTGACAGAGTCGGAAGCAGCAAGTGGATCGGTTATGGGAGGCCGATTTCTTTACACCTCGCCCCTATCCCCTGGCGGTATCAGTGTGAAAAAAAGATGTCAAGCCGGCCCCGCTACGAGCCGAAGAATGTAATGTCCTGGTTGAATAGTGAGAAGTTGTGGATCAGAATCTTCTCCCCCCCAACCAGGGCTTTTTTTATTGCATCAAATATCTTGAATTCTTCTACCCAAGGTTTTTGGATAATACTTAGAGGCTGCAAAAGTTCTTATTGAGCTTTGTATTCTCTCCAGCGCTTGATCTCCAGGTCTCCTGTAACGTCGGTTATAGTTCGGAGTGACACATCATAATAGAATGATGCGGCGTTTTTCATTTCCATACTTTTCGATATAACTGCCCCGTAAATATCACCGGAATTCTTAATTTCTACAGAGGCATCTGTTGTATAAATAGTCCCGTATAATGCGGAACTGTTTTTGAACTCGACGGACGTACACTGATCGGTCCCATAAATTTTGAGCTTTTTGGGATCCTGAGAGATGTTGTTGAAACCGCTTGAGTTTTTCCCCTCGAGCTTGCCGTCGAGATAAATCGTCAACGACGCATTTTCAAGAATTTCGATCTCCGAGCTGTTCCCAAGTTCTATTCCCTCGGCGTAGATAGTGACATCTTCTGCAACGGTCAAAACGTCGCTGTTACCAAGCCCTATTTCCCCGTATTTAGCCGACGTGTACAAAGTTGTCGAGCCGTCGATTTCTTCGCTGAAGGGCAATGAACTGAGCCATTCGGGTATTGCAACATCAGGCGGCGTGAAAGCACTGTTCGTTGCATAAATATCTCCTGTAATCTCGGCTCCTGAAGCCACGTCAACGACCGTATCCGGGTCACCATCGGGACCGACAACAATATCCCCGTTCACGAAGGCGCCGTTCTTGATTTCGATGGCCGCTGAATCTGTACTGTTTGCGCCGATTTTCATGGGTGCATCGCCCGGACTGTTATTATACCAGTCAACTACTGCTCCGTTTTTCAACTCAAAGCCGTTTTGTGCGAAAATGGCCCATTCAAAAGGCGAAGAAACCTCCACAGTAGCTTCAACAGTATGCTGCGCTGCGTTTGATTGCCCTGTCGCCGTGATGGTGTACGTACTTCCATCTTTTGTTATGGTATAGCTGTAATTGGCGTTACCGCCCGTCAGTTCCACGTCGGTCTCGCTTGGTAGATCAGCCCCAAGCTGGCCGTCAGTGAAGAGTGCGTTGATTTCATGAAGCCCTTTGGTCAACGCAGTATCGGCTGCTGTTCGAGCCGCGATGGCCGAGGAGGTTCGCACCGCGTAGATGCGTGCGGTGCCGCCGAGACTCAGGAGTCCTGCTCCCGTCGCCAGGAGAATCATGATGGCAATCATTGCCAGTGGTACGGCGGCGCCTTTTCTTTTACCCTGTAGCAGCTTTTTCATAATTTACCCCTACTTCTATCTTTGCAACGAAATTCTATTTGTTATACGTGACGGCCGAGGTGACGAATGTATTCGTCAGGGTCCCGTTATCCAACACAAGCGTCATTTGGACAGCCCGGCCAAACTTCTGAAAGGTACACTCGGAGACGTTTTCGCAAACAGTTTCGGTTCTTAGAGTCGACTTGGGATCCAGTCGTCCGTACTCGGCATTAAGGTCTCCGTCTAATACATAAAAGCGCCAGTAACGATCGACGCCGGACGAGGCGTCCGAAGCGTAACAATAAACCTCGACCCAATCACCATCGCCGATCAGAATCCCGTTTTCACTGCTCGCACTGCGAATTATCGAATCGAACTTATTCTGTGCGACGTAACCATCGCTGACGATGTCGGAGTTGATGCGCTCGTACGTCACGTTCCAGCCGGTTTGGGCATCGACAATGACAACGCCGATTGCAAACCCGACGATAGCCATTACGACAGTCGTTATCATAAGCTCCACAAGCGTAAAGCCGTGGGGCGCTCTCTGTTCTTTGTTAGTCATCTTGATCCTCTTTGTCATGCTCGACCCCCGGTGTCCTCTGCCTCCTCCTCTATCCTCATCATCTTCGCCCTCGCCGGCACCCTAGTCATCTTCTTCGGTCACTGGATCGGTTTCTGTGTAGACCGTCAGTACGTATGATTTATCTACGTTCTTGGCGCCTTCTTCGCTCTCGCTTCTTTGTGCCCAGGCGACATTTACATTTAGTGCCCTCAACCCGGATTCTATGTCTTGCCAGGACATGGTCGCGTAGTAGTCGAAACTATCCGAATCGGTGCTGTCCGTCACGATTTCATAGTTACCCAACAGAGTATAACCTTCGGGGGTAACATGGCCGTCCCAGGTGCTTGCCTTGACCTCAAAATCTCCGTTGGCAAGTTGTATCGGATCGTGCCCTTCATCGCCGTAGAGACCGCGCCAGCTCTCACAGAGAAGCAACGCGATCCTTGCTGCGGTTATTTGAGCATCGGCTCTTCTGCCATCCAGCGCGGCAGCGTACCTGAACGTTGATGTTCCGATAAGTGCTATCAACAGCACCACAGCCGCCACCAGCGTGCCCACTAATGTTACGCCCCGGCTCGCTTTGCTTTTATGTTTTCGTGCAATCATTTTTCGGCCTCTATGCTACCTGGATTTTAAGGTGTCCTTAATATCTCCGAGGGATGTCTCCAGCCCGGAATTGACGTAAAGATATAAGCGCCGCCCGGCCTGTATACCGTATAATCGACACAAAGCCTAGGGAGATTAAGCACTAAAATCAGGCGTTTCCACCCCGCGCAGCGCAATGGCATTATGGAATTACAGATATTCAGCTTGTATCTGCTTTCTTGCACTCCGGCATTTAAAGTATACTGCAGAAAGGAGCAAAAGCAAATAATTGACTGTTTAGGAGGGATTTGTGTGGCTATCCTGTGGCGTGATGTTCGGATTCTTCAGGGCTCTCGGCCGAATGTTCATCTTGATGTTGAGATGAAATCGCGGAGTTTTCCTCAGGAGGCAATTCGGTAATGGTGATGGCCTCTTGCTCCCGTGACTTATCGGTCTCAAATTCGACCTGAGCAGCGCTCTTTTCGGGTAGTTCTGCAATTGGAATGGACGGCTGAGTCTCACGTTCTTCGCGGTCGCCTTCGGTGGCAAGAGTGGCTTTTTGAACCGCCTGCTCGGCAGATTCTTCGGTAAGGGCTCGCAGAAAGATCGCCGATTCGGCGGACTGCTCGGCCCATATCAGTTTCTCCCTTATTAACTCCAACAGAGCCAAAAAGAGACCTATCATTACCGCACGATTGGTTCGCGACTCGAAGATGCGCTCGAACGTTGTCGGTCCGTCGGTTTGCAGGCGATGCAGAATCTCGATCTGATACAGGTCGATGGGCGTATCGTCCTTGATCCGGCTCATGTCGCCAACTTTGCCGATAGACTTGCACACCAGATCGAAGGCTTCGAGCAGGTCCCAGACGCTTACCTGTTCGATGTCGACTTCGGGCTCGGTGTCGTTCCTGAGGTTTTGCACGATTGTGTCGGGCCTCGGGTGTCGCTCCTTCTGTTCGCTCGCGGCGGCATTCAAAAGATTTGCTGCGTCTTTGAACTTCTTGTATTCGAGAAGCTGTCGGATAAGCTCCTTACGCGGATCGGTCAGATCGTCTTCGTCGAGCCGATCCGGCTCGGCCTTTGGCAGCAGCATTGCGGATTTTATCTGCATCAGGGTCGCCGCCATCACCAGAAAATCGCCCGCAAGGTCGATGTCCAGGCTCTTGAGCATTTCTATATAACGGATGTACTGATCGGTGATCTTGGCAATGGGGATGTCGTAGATGTCCACCTCTTCCTTGCGAACAAGGTACAACAGCAAATCCAGAGGACCTGCGAAAACATCGAGATCTACGCGATAATCAGCCATAATTACCTTCTCAGCCCTACGGCCCGCCGGGCATTCTCGAGCGTCTTTCCGGCCACGGCTCCGGCCCGCTCGGCGCCATCGGTTAGAACCTTTTTTACATAATCGATATTGGACTCAAGCTCAGCCCTCTTTTGCCGGTACGGCTGGAAATATTCTATCACCAGCTCGGCGAGGCGTTTCTTGGTCTGGCCGTAGCCCATGCCGCCATTGCGGTACTTGCTGTCCCACTCGCCGAGTTCCTCGGGCGAGGCGACGAGCTTCAGGAGCGCAAATACGTTGCACTTGTCGGGATCCTTGGGCTCCTCGACCGGAGTCGAATCTGTAACGATTCTCATAATCTTCTTTTTTATGCTGTTTTCCGGCTCGAATATTCCAATCGTATTGCCATAGCTCTTGCTCATTTTCCGGCCGTCAACACCCGGAACAACCGCAACGGATTCAATGATGTGCTCTTGCGGTATTGTAAATACTTCACCGTACGTGTTGTTGAAACGAAGCGCCACGTCGCGGGTAACCTCTATATGCTGCTTCTGATCGGCACCGACGGGAACTATGTCGCTGTCGTAAATCAAGATGTCTGCCGCCTGGAGGACCGGATACGCAAAAAGACCGTGGTTGGGACTGAGGCCCTGGGCAATTTTATCCTTATAGCTCGTGCATCGTTGCAGCAGTCCCGTCGGAGTTACGCAGGACAGAAGCCAGGTAAGCTCGGTCACTTCCGGCCTGTCCGACTGACGCCAGAAGACCGTCTTTTCCGTATCGAGACCCAGAGCTATATAATCCATCGCAACGTCAAGGGTGTGGCCGGCAATTTCGTCGGGAGGTGGATTGCTGGTAAGCGCGTGGTAATCGGCGATGAAGTAAAAGCAGTTGTGCTCGTTCTGCAGGCTGAGATGCTGGCGCATGGCGCCGTAATAGTTGCCTATATGAAGCTTGCCGGATGGCTGTATGCCCGAAAGTACCCTCAAGGCGTACTCCTTACACTCGTTAAGTTTGGTTCTTGAGACAAAAAACCGGATATAAAACACATAATCGAATCGCCCTGACAATAACTCCGGCGGCCGCGAATGTCAAGGATTTACTACTACAACGCCAGTTGTATACCAGTGGCGTGCTTCTGCGTGTGCACCAAATGCGTTTATCGCTTTGAGGCTGCCAGCAGGTAAAAGGCTTTCTCGCGCCCGCTCTCGGCGGCCAATGGTCTATCCATGGCGGAATGGGTCCCCAAGGCTGCTGGCAGCTCCAAAGCGAAAAACGCAATTTCAGATTCGCCAAAGTTCTCTTATGGCCGGTTCAATTGTCGGCAGTCCGCAAAGTTATCATGACTTCTTATACAACAACGGACTATGTTTTTCGACGAACTTGAAGTGGCGTTGTAGTGTTAAAAAGGACATACAATATCCGTGTCGGAACCCGGATCAATGTGCGCACAAATAAACACACCCCCGCGGCTTTTATCTCACTGCGGACACTGTTTTACTCTTATTGCGGCCGAGAGCGCAAAGATGCCGTTATCCACCCCAATGATGTGCCGGGTCACCACCGAATGGCCCGGCCGAGTCTGATGACTCATGCTCTGCCGAGCGACTTCATGTACTTCTTGGTCTTACGAAGTCCCATTCTGGACGCCTTCTTTTTCACTGCATCCGTCGGCCTTCCGAGTTTTCCGGCAACCTCAGCCGTGGGATTGCTCGGAAAGAGCTTCTTGAGCGTGCTTATGTCGCTCTTGGTCCACAAACCTTTTGTTAGTTTCTTCCTTTTCTTTGCCATGTCGTGCCTCCCTTTCGCACTAACTATAAAACGGCCTGTATGACAACTTTATATATTCTAACGAGTGACACAATATGGATCAAATATTTTTCGCCCTCAGGGCAAAAAAATAACCCGCCCCGAAAAAGTCCCTGCCGCCGGGACAGTCCCCCGGCCGTATTGCCGCGCCGAATCTTCACGCCACTTCGGTCCTTAACTGAGGCGCTCGCAAATAACGTATGAATCGGCCCAATATCATTATTTTAATTTTGTTTGACCTTGACGAAGGTGTCCGTTAATATTCGGCAGATTCAGATTTGCTGAATTTCTGCTCCGGATAGCAAATAAACTCAAAAGGCAACTCTTTTAGGAGAAAGGTAATGGAGTCAATCAAGATACCGCTGAACGAGAGTGATATCCCCCGGCAATGGTACAACCTGGCGGCCGATCTGCCCACCCCAATGCTGCCGCCGCTGGGCCCGGACGGCAATCCCGTTTCGCCGGATATGCTGGCGCCGGTATTTCCAATGAATCTGATCGAGCAGGAGGTCAGCACCGACAGGTGGATAGATATCCCCGATGAGATTCTGGACATCCTGTACCGCTGGCGCCCGGCGCCGCTGCGCCGGGCGGTTTATCTGGAGAAGCACCTCGATACGCCGGCGCGCATCTATTACAAAGACGAAAGTGTCAGCCCGCCCGGAAGCCACAAGCCGAACACCGCCGTGGTCCAGGCCTGGTATAACAAGCAGTTCGGCATCGAAAGACTGACCACGGAGACCGGCGCCGGGCAGTGGGGCAGCGCTCTGGCCTTTGCCTGTCAACTGGTCGGGCTCGAGTGTAAAGTCTTTATGGTGCGCATCAGCTTCGATCAGAAGCCGTTTAGAAAAATGATGATGACAACATGGGGAGCTAACTGTGTAGCCAGTCCAAGCAGCGAAACCAACGCCGGAAGAAAAGTGCTCGAGGAGATGCCGGACACACCGGGCAGTCTGGGAATTGCAATCAGCGAGGCCATCGAACAGGCGGTGACAGATCAGTCGGGCAAGACCCGCTATTCGCTCGGCAGTGTCCTTAACCACGTGATGCTGCACCAGACAATCATCGGCCTCGAGGCGAAGAAACAGCTCGAAATCGCCGGGGTGAAACAGCCGGACATAGTAATAGGCTGCGCAGGCGGCGGCAGCAATTTTGCGGGTTTATCCTTCCCGTTCATAGCCGATAAAATCAACGGCGCCGATATCAAGGTCATGCCGGTAGAGCCGACGGCGTGCCCGACTATGACGCGGGCGCCTTTTGCTTACGATTTCGGTGACACCGCATGCACGACCCCGCTGCTGGCTATGTATACGCTCGGACACGCCTTCGTGCCGCCTCCAATCCATGCCGGCGGGCTGCGCTATCACGGCATGGCGCCGCTTGTTTGCCAGTCAATCGTCGAAGGCTTGATGGAGCCGAGAGCCTACCATCAGTTGCAGTCGTACGAAGCCGCGGTGACCTGGTCCAGAACTGAAGGATTCATCCCTGCGCCCGAAACCAGCCAGGCGCTTGCTGCGGTTATTGACGAAGCAAAGAAGGCAAAAGAAGAAGGCACGGAAAAGGTGATCCTGTTCAACTACAGCGGACACGGCCTGATGGACCTTACGGGTTACGATGCATATCTCTCCGGCAAGCTTACCGATTACGAGCTGCCGGAAGAGGAACTGCAGAAATACACAAAAGACCTCGAAACTCTGCCCAAGGCGGAAGCCAGAAAGAGTGGAAAATGGTAAAAAAGCTTTTTTTATCTTGACTAATCAGCATGATTCAGGGCATCCTGTAAACATCTAAAATGTGCGAAAGTGGTAGTGTTATTGGAAAGGAGACAAAAATGATCAAGAGCGTTTTAGCAGGCACAGCACTATTGTTTGTAATTGGAGGGGTGGTGCAGGCACAAGCACCGGACGGAGAGTTGCACGGAGAGGTCGACGTGACGTATCAGAGCAAATATCTCTGGCGCGGTATCGACGTTTTTGGTGACAAAAGCGCGTTTCAGCCGACGGTTATGTTTGACCTGTGGGGAACCGGTCTTGGCATCAGCGCCCAGGGTCACAGGGCCAATTCAAGCGGGTTCGAAACCAGCGAACGCTGGGATTTCACCCTGTTCTACAAGAACGCCATCTGCCCCGAAGAAGACTTTGCCACGCAATACTTGTTTGGCTGGAGATATTTCTATTTTCCAGATGATCCTTTGGACGGTATCCCCGCAGGCTCGTCGGGAGAAATCGATCTGCAGGAGATACATGCGGTCTTTTCCTGGCCGAAGATATTGCCGGTCGAAGGTCTGGTCCCGACCTACGTTCTCGTCAAGCTGTGGCCGGCCGAGAGTGATTCATTTGTCGGCAGCCAGGAGATAGCAGGCGTTACCCGCGGCGGAACGGCTTCAGGTTTCGCACATATCTTCATGCTCGATTACGGCTTTCCAATTCAGGGTCTGACGCCCGAGACGCCCGAGCAGATCATAAGACTGCACTCGGAGGTCGTATTCAACGATGGTGTTGATCCTCGAGGATTCGGCGTGGACCACGACTGGTCGAACGCGGTCTTTGGCATCTCAACCGATTTCGAAATGGCTGATAACCTTGATCTCACTCCGGGAGTGTATTACCAGGTTACGATGGATGATACCATCAACAGCGACCAGGACGAGACATGGTTCACACTCGGCCTGTCTTACCAGTTCTAAACTGATTCAGAATCTTCATGTTTCATCTTGAGAAAAGGCCGGTTACAGAGACCGGCCTTTTCTTCTTCTGTGAGAATTTCTACGAAGGAGATTTTGCCATGCGATCAATATTCGCCAGTGACAGGCGCCAAGGGTGGCAGCCCCTTAGCGAGCGAAGCGAACGAAATGGATGGCTGACCGAATATACTCCACCTCGCCGACCACATTTACTCGGAGACATCAAACGGGTAATCGTCCTCTTGGTGGCGCTGAGTGCTTTGACCGCGCAAGGACTCACTGCAAACGGCCGATCTTCGCCGGAGAACCTGCTGCTCAAGAACTTCCATCCGCGTTCTATCTACAACATCCCCCGGACAACAGTCGAGAGGGCAAGGTATCCCGCAATCGACATGCACGCCCATCCATACGCCGATACCCCGGAGCAGATTGCCCGATGGGTGAAAATCATGGATTCGGCTGGAATTAACAAAGCAATCATTCTGACCATGGCCACCGGCGAGCAGTTCGACGCCATTTACGAGAAGTATTCCAAATACCCGGACCGATTCCAGCTATGGTGCGGACTTGACTATACCGGCTACGACAAGCCCGGCTTCGGGCCGGCGGCGGTGAAGGAACTGGAACGCTGTTACAAAGTCGGAGCTCGCGGTGTAGGCGAGCTGGGCGACAAAGGCAAAGGAATGTTCTACAGCAGGCCGACGAAGGCTTGGGGGATGCATCTGGACGATCCGCGCATGGACCCGCTGCTGGCTAAGTGCGCTGAATTGAACATGCCGGTAAACATTCACGTGGCCGATCCGTATTGGATGTACCAACCGATGGATTCAAGGAATGACGGCCTGATGAACGCCTACAAATGGAGGCTCGACAATCAGCCCGACATCGTAGGCCACGAGGGCATGTTGAAGATTCTGGAAAGGGCGGTCAAGCGACATCCCAAAACTGTCTTTGTCGCGTGTCACTTGGCAAATTGCTCTCACGATCTCAATCGCATCGGAAAGTTGTTCGATGCGTATCCGAATCTGTACGCCGACATCTCCGCGAGATACGCCGAAACGGCAGCAATTCCAAGGTTCGCGGCAAGCTTCTATGAAAAGTATCAGGACCGGATCGTCTACGGCACCGATATGCGTTTCAGCGCTGATACGTACCGGTTCACGTTCAGGATTCTCGAATCGTCGGACGAGCACTTTTATGACTGGGGACGTTCAACCTATCACTGGCCGCTGAACGGCCTGGCGCTTGGCGACGATGTCCTCAAGAAAGTCTACCGTGAAAACGCTCTGGAAATTGTCCAAGATAAATAACATGCCTTTGGAGGCACAGATACAAATGAAAGCGAAAAAGAACTTCAACCGTCGTGAAATATTGGGCTCGGCAGCCGCTTCCTCCATAGCCTTCGCCGTAGTTCCCCAACAGGTGCTGGGAGGACGCGGGCGCGTCGCGCCTAGCGATAAGGTCACCGTGGCGAATATCGGCTGCGGCACGCAGGGCCTGCGCGAGATGCCCGGCATGCTTCAGAACCAGGCCGTTCAGGTCGTGGCCGTATGTGATGCGAACAAGTTTACCACGAACTACATCGACTGGTCGGCGAACGGCATCCGAAACGGCATCCGCCGCACGCTGGGCGACCCGAACTGGGGCGCCGGCATCGACGGCATCCCCGGAGGGCGCGACATAGGCGCCGAGTACGTCGAGAAATATTACGCCAAGAACAAACCGGCCGGCGGCTATAAGGGCTGCAATTCCTACGAGGACTTCCGCGACCTGCTCGATAAGGAAAAAGACCTCGACGCAGTCAAGATCATGACGCCGGACCATCTTCACGCCACGATTGCTATTGCCGCGATGAAGAAGGGCAAGCACGCCGTCACCCACAAGCCGATCGCCAACAGGCTTGCCGAGGGAAAGCTCGCCGTCGAGACCGCCCGCCGGGAAGGAGCCATAACCCATCTTCTGGCCTGGAGCGACAGACCAGACAACGAGCTTACGCTCAGGTGGATCAAAGATGGCGCGATCGGTACGCTGAGGGAGATTCATAACTGGTCGAACCGGCCCGTCTGGCCCCAGTGGACCTCCAATCCGACCGAGACGCCGCCCGTGCCGAAGGGATTCAACTGGGACCTGTGGCTGGGCTGTGTGCCGCATCGGCCGTATCATCCGAACTACACGCACAATGTCTTTCGCGGCTGGTACGACTTCGGGGGCGGCAGCATCGCCGACATGGGTCATTACAGCCTGTTTCCACTGTTCGAGACTTTCGGCATCGAGACGCCCCCGGTCAGCGCCGAGGCTTACGGCACGACCACGCGGACCATCGTCGATCAGGTATGCAGGCCCGTCAATAATAACGTGGCCTTCCCGTACTCGAGCATGATCAGGCTCAAGTTTCCCAAGCAGAAGATGCTGCCGGCATTCGACCTGATTTGGTACGACGGCGGCATGAAGCCCTTCCCGCCCGAAGAATTAAAGGAGGATAACAAGTCACTGTCCGCAGAAGGCATGATGTTCGTCGGCGACAAGGGCAAAATCCTCGCAAGCTTCCACGGCAACAATCCGCGTATAATCCCTGAGAAAAGAATGCGTCAGTACGCCGGCAAAAGTGAGACCCGCAGCTCAGGCCGTTCAAGAACCGACACGTGGTCATCATGCATCAAGAACAAGAAGGAATCCCCCGGCAGCTTCCGGCGCGCCGAGACGGTCACCGAGACCATCAACCTCACCGCCGTAGCTCTGCGAGCGGGCCAAAGGGTGGATTACGATGCTAAGACCATGAAGATAACCAACCTCCCGGAAGCAAACAAATACCTTACAAGGGAATACAGAAAAGGTTGGGAACTCTGAGGAATTGATTGTTCCTTCGACGCCATACGGCGCCCAGGCGATTGTTTTGTGCGTATCTGAAGTTGAACTTGTGATTTACACCGATGTGCGGTATAATACTCATATGGTTACGCGAAAGATTAGGAAGGAATTGACCGAGTGTGCGGCGGAGTATCCGGCGGTAACCATTCTTGGTCCTCGGCAGTCTGGTAAGACTACCCTGGCCAAGATGGTCTTTTCGAAGCGCCCCCACATTTCACTGGAAGACCCGGATATTCGACATCAGGCAAACGATGACCCGCGAGGACTCCTTGACGACTTCGGGGAAGGTGTGATCCTAGATGAGATTCAGCGCGTACCGCAACTTCTGAGCTATCTGCAGGGTGCCATCGATGCCGATAGAAAGCCGGGCCGCTTCATTCTCACAGGTTCCCATCAACCCATGGTCCATGAGGCCATCTCTCAGTCACTGGCCGGACGTACAGCGGTTCTAAAATTACTGCCGTTTACAGTCGAGGAAGCCAGCCGTTACAAACAGCATCCACAAAATCCGTTTGAATGGATCCATAAAGGTTTTTACCCGGGCTTGCATCAAAACAAGCTGCAACCTGCGAGATTCTTCCGTTCTTACATGGCCACATATATCGAACGTGACCTGCGGGCCATGATCCAACTGAAAGACCTCTCACAATTTGAAACATTTCTGCGGTTGCTTGCAGGGCGTGTCGGTCAACTGGTCAATTATGCATCGCTGGCCGGGGATGTGGGAGTATCTGCGACAACGATCAAAAACTGGATTTCAATTTTGAAGGCGTCTTACATACTTTATGAGTTGCCGCCCTGGTTTGCGAACATACGAAAGCGTCTGGTTAAGTCACCCAAACTCTATTTTGTGGACGTTGCACTGGCGGCATGGCTCTTGGGATTGGAAACGCCTGAGCAAATCGAACGTGATCCGTTGCGAGGCGTCCTGTACGAGAATCTGCTGATTATGGAAGTGGTCAAGAATTTGCTCAACCAGGGCAAAGAACCACAACTGTACTTTTTTCGGGATAGCAAAGGCAATGAGGTCGATCTTCTCGTATCTTCGGCGGGGCGATCTTTTACGGCCATCGAAATCAAGTCAGCCGCTACCTTTCAACCCGAATTCATTAAAGGTATTGACGTCTTCCAACAAAGCGTTCCTAGAGACGTTAGCGTGCGGGGGCTTCTCTGGTACAACGGTCGGCGGAAGACCACCTATCAAGATACAGCAGTTTCCAATCCACTGCTGCATGGATTCTTGGTTTCTCAGAAAGACCGATAGCTTGTCGAAAACAAAGGGTTGTTCCGGTATCACTGCGGAGAAGCACGCTGTTCACCTACTTCTTGATTCCACCGCTTGCCGTTCTTTTCAAATTCGACTGCATTTTTACTTATCTTTAAGACGGTCAAGCCGTCGATAACATCTCCTTCTGAGGCCATCTGATCGTTGATGAAGGCAATAGCATTGGTTTTGCTATATGCTATGCTGCTCACAACGGCGTCGCCTGAAAGTTTATCTGCGGATCGCTTTGACGAAGTTGATGCTTGCAGTAAGACGGGCCTCTTCGCCCGAGACTTCTCGCCTTCACCCTTTGGCGCGCCGAGAAATTTTAGAAAGAAAACAGCGCCCATTACTATGAAAACGCAGGCAGGAAGGGCTAACGTCCACCACTTCAGTTGGGTGTTCTCAACTGTCTTGCTCTCTCTGCCTACTTCGTCGATATTGCCCGCTGATTCGACAAGGGCTGTTCTTACTCTGTTTCCTCTTCCGGCCGATAGGCCTTCTATTTCCTGATCTGAGTCTAAAATCATTGCCGTCCCTATCAATTGCCCTGGATGTGATTGAGTAAGTCATTTGCCAACTGTTTATCGCCGCACGACACACCCAATTAAATCATAATAAATATGTGATCAAACAGAAAATGATAGCCTTTAACTGTCAATTCATCCAGCGAACCACATTCTTATCGGACAAAGGCGAGGTCGAATTTCAATAGTTAACTTTGCCCCCTCGTGAGTCTGCTACGGGAGTGCTAATTGGCCTGCTGATTTGGGCCAAAGGCCCATCCGTATCCTTTCGGAGTGCTGCCGCCGTTGTCGCCGGTAAAAAGTATCAGTGTGTCGGACTCTAGGCCGTATTTCTTCAACGCTTTTAGGAATTTGCCAACTGCGTCATCCACGGCAATCAGGTTCCCTGCCAAGGCACGCCGCTTTCCGGTCGCGGTCGAACGTTTCCGGTAG
Organism: uncultured Pirellulales bacterium; assembly: GCA_964598225.1. Lineage (GTDB taxonomy): Bacteria > Planctomycetota > Phycisphaerae > Sedimentisphaerales > Anaerobacaceae > SG8-4. The sequence continues at coordinate 79,940 of CAZRBG010000002.1, read as the reverse complement.
CGTTCGGGCGATTCGGAGTTTGGTTCATGAATCGCGTACGGAGAGTAGTAGAGAAAAAACGGTTTGTCACGATTGCGCTCTACGAACTCAACCAGGTGCTCTCCGTCGAGGTCGGTCAAAAATCCCTCCGGGCCGTTCTTTTTTGTGTAGATGTATCGCTTTCCCTTTTTCCGAGGCGGCGTGCGCGCCACCTGCCCGAAGCCGCGGTCGAGCGGCCCCTGCTCCGGTGATCCGATATCCCACTTGCCGATCTGACCCGTTACGTATCCCGCCTTTCGCATGAACTCCGCCAGCGTGGGATGCTCATCCGGAATCGACAGGCCCCGCGCCATGCCGTACTTGCCGAACCTTTGCGTGTACATGCCGGTAATCAGGCTGCAACGGCTCGGGCTGCACGGTGGGTTGGTGATATAGCTATTGGTGCACTTGACTCCGTTTTTCGCCAGCGAATCCGTGTGCGGTGTCGGAATGTCCGGACAGCCAAAGGCACCCAAATCGCCGTACGCCAAATCGTCGATGAAAACAATCACAACATTGGGCAGCCGGCCGCGTCTGTCTTGCCCGGCCGCCGAACGCCGCAACACTCGCTCCGACGCCATCGCTGCGACAGCCGTCTTCAAAAATTCACGCCTTCTCATCCGTAGGATCTCCAAGGTTCGTTGACTGGAAATTGGACTTTTCAACTGGCAACTCAATTGTACCTGTGAGATCAAGGCAAAACAAAGGGAAACTCGCACCCGGTCTAATCGAAAGTCAGTAGGTTGAAGCCGGTCTTTTCGTCCGGCTTGCGGCTGGCATTGATGCCTTCGATTTCAATTATTGTGACTTCCAGGATCAGGAATGTCTTCGTACCGTCTCGCGGGCAGCCGACCATGACGCCGTCCGCCGTGCCGATGGCCGTATGCATGTGAAGCTTAGGGCCTTCGTCATCGCAATAGATGGTTCCGACGCCCAGCACTTCGCCCGGCCCGTTGAAATCTTTGTGGTCGGGGACGATCTTCGGCTTTTCCTGTACCGGCCCGACAACGACGTTGGCCCGCCTGAAGCCGCCCGTGATTAAAACGGCGGCGGATTTGATGTTCTCGGCCAGCGCGATTTCGTGAACGGACTCGAAAAGATCTTCACCTTCGAACAATCTCGCTGCAACTATTCGGCCTGTTTTGCCCACTGCATATTCCATTTAGTCGTCCCTGTGTCAGATTTCTGCTCCTGAGTCCTACACGACAAATCTATAATTTGGAGTTTTGCAAAACTCCTGTATAATGGTACGAGAATACAATCGAGTTTGGAAGGAGCTTATGTGAGGCGCTTATTATTTGTCATCATTTTGTATTGCCTGTTGATACAAGGTTGCGGCGGCAGATCGTACTATCTGGGGCAGAAATATCTTGAGAATGGCCAGTATAACAAGGCCATCTCAGAATTCACCAGGTCTATCGAGTTGAGCCCGAAGTCCGCCAAGGCCCGGTACGCCCGCGCAACCGCATACAGCAACAAAGGACAGTATGAAAAGGCAATTGCCGATTACACCAAAGCGATCGAATTCGACTCGGACAACGCCGATATCTATAACAATCGCGCGCTCGCCTACGCCATAACGGGAAAGCACGGTCTGGCTATTTCTGGTTTCACCACAGCCATCGAGCTGGATTCCACCAACGCCGAGTACTTCCACAACAGAGGTTCCGCATATCAATACATGGGTCAGTACGAAAAGGCTGTTTCGGATTTCACGAGGGCGATAGAACTCGCTCCCGGCATCGGTGTCTACTACAATGACCGCGGGGTGGCGTATGCCATGAAGGGCGAGCATGACCGGGCCGTTTCGGATTTCACGAAAGCCACAGAGATTAATCCAAGGGATTCTCTCGCCTATAGCCTTCGCGGAGCGGCCTACAGGGACATGGGCAAATACGACCAGGCGATCTCGGACTATACCGAAGCTATCTCTCTGAACGGACAGTTTGCAGAAGCTTATGCAGGCCGGGCGACCGTCTATTACGAAAAAGGCAACTACGACCGGGCGTGGCAAGATGTCCGCACAGCTCAGTACCTTGGACTACCGGTTCCGCCCGAATTCCTTAAAGCCCTTCGCGAGGCCTCGGGACAAGATCAATGAATCAAAGAAACGCCCATGCCCTCTTAAGTAGTCGAAGAGAGATTTCGAGAAGTTGCTTTGTTCGTTCGAAGCGATGAAATGCTGAGATTGCCGCCTCGGCAGCCCTAAGCGGCGAGATCCTCCTCAGAAAACAGGCTTCTTTCCTACCGCAAGGGTTGAGATTGCTTCGTCGCTGTGCTCCTCGCAATGACGTGCCGAAGAAATGTCATTGTGAGCGCAGCGAAGCGATCTCAAATTCCCCGGATCAGGTCAGTCTAAAATGTGCTTCATCCGGGAAAGTCCGGAGTCTTGCTACTGCGGGTGATCCATTCATATCTCTACGATAGATTTTCATTCCGCTTTATAGGCCGTGTTGGCCAGACAGATTCGGACATTTCTTTTCAGGCCTTCGAGTCCAAGGCGTTTGATGGGAGAGTCGCCGAATCTTGCGTCGAAAGTCTCGTGGTCCATTTCGAGAATTTCATTAAGACCCGGTCTTGCTCTGTCGGCGTAGAATCTGAACTGACTGCTAGCGCATTGAGGCAACTTCCTGTGATACGGACAGGCAAGGACGCACTCGTCACAGCCGAAGAGTCTGTCGCCGATTCTTTCGGCAAGCTCAGGCGCAATCGATCCTTTGTGTTCTATCGTCAGATAATTGATGCACCTGCCGGCGTCGAATTGTCCGTCCGGTCTCAATGCTCCCGTGGGACAGGCGCTGATACACTTGTCGCAATCGAGACAATCGGCCGCACCGTGTCGCGGGCGTCCCGCCCGCGCTGCGCGGGTAATGTCATTCCTGCGAAGGCAGGAACGCCCGCGACACGACTTGTCGGTCGGTAGTTCAAGGCTGGTTACCACCTCGCCCAGGAATATCTGGCAGCCGAGATCGGGATTAATCAGCATGTGATTCCTGCCGATAAAGCCAAGCCCCGCCCGGACCGCCAGCGCCCGCTCTGCGAGCGGCACCGAGTCGACGCAAATCTTGGAATCGAACCTTGTATTGACGAGCGAGTTCATGAATGTAACCAGATCGCGCAGGCGTTGTTTAACGAACGGATGATAGTCTTCGTACAGAGCATAGTTGGCCACTCTGCCGGTCGGCCCATCGCCGGAAGGTTCCGTCGGCAGTTCCGGCGGGTTATAGTTCAGACCGACGATGATAACGGACCTTGCCCCCTCCATTAGCCTGGCCGGATTAAGACGTTTTTGCAGGTTCCGATGCATGTAACCCATCTGCCCGGCAAAACCCGACTTTAACCATTTCTCTAAAGCAGCCGAATGCTCGGCAGAGATCGGTGCCGCGTCTGTAACACCCACAAGCTCGAAACCCAACTGGATGGCTTTTTGCTTTATATCTTGAGTTAAACTCATGACAGCGATTATACTAAATGTTCATGAAAAAACATAGGGCAGGCATCGTGTCGCGGGCGTCCCGTCCGCGCTGCGCGGGCAAGATGCCCGCGACACGGATGGCAGCCTCAAGTCCGCCGAAGGCAGGCTTGGGGCTGGTCGCTAACGTTGCCAATTAATGACCGCTTTTGACAACTCAGTACGGAGAGCTAACATGGCGCCAGACTCGAATGAATTGCCTGCTCCGCTGCGTGGGATTATTCCCCCGCTGGTTACGCCGCTGCTGGATCGTGATACGCTCGATACGGCCGGCCTGGAGTGTTTGGTCGAACACGTCCTTGCCGGAGGCGTTCACGGTCTGTTCGTCCTCGGTACGACGGGCGAAGCGCCGAGTCTGAGCTATCGCCTGCGATATGATCTTACAGATCGCGTCTGCGCACAAGTCGCCGGGCGAGTCCCCGTACTGGTCGGGATAACAGACACGTCTTTCGTGGAATCCACAAATATCGCTCGCAAAGCCAAAGCCGCCGGGGCGCAGGCGGTTGTGCTGGCGCCGCCCTATTATTTTCCCGCCGGGCAGATGGAACTGCTCGAGTACCTCAAGCACCTGACGGCCGAGCTGCCGCTGCCGGTGCTTCTTTACAACATGCCGAGCCACACGAAACTGGTCTTCGAGCCTGAAACTATACGAGCCGCCGCCGATTTTCCGGGCGTAGTCGGAATAAAAGACAGCTCGGGAAACATGATGTACTTTCGCCGACTCCAGACCCTGCTGCTCGGAGATCATCCGGACTTTTCGGTCGTGATCGGCCCGGAGGAGTTGCTGGCCGAGGCGCTTCTGTTAGGCGGGCACGGCGGCGTCGCCGGGGGTGCAAACCTCCTGCCGAGGCTGTATGTGGATTTGTATAACGCTGCATGCGCCAAGGACATCCCGCGAGTCGAAGAGCTGCACTCGAAGGTCATGGAGCTTAGCACCTCGATTTATCACGTGGGCCTGTACCAGTCGAGTTTTCTAAAAGGCCTCAAGTGCGCGCTCTCTTGCGTGGGAATTTGCAGCGATTTTATGGCCGAACCTTTTCATCGTTTTCGCCAGGCCGAGCATGAGGTTATCGAGCGATACGTAAAACGGCTCGGCATTACTCCGGAAAAATAGAACAGACACTCGACACAAATGCCCGCGCCGTTAAAGCTAAACTGTTGGCAAAGGGGATCACAGACCGTTGGCTTTCAGGTATTCGAAGCTTTTCTTGAGAATATCTTCCGACCCTATAATCTCGAGCGTGGAACTGGGGATATCGGCATCCTTAAGGACCTCGCAGACTCCCTTAATGTCGATCACGCCGTCGCCGAGAGCGATCGTCGAGAAGCCGCAGCCATAGAGCGTTCCTCTCTTTGGCTCCCACTCGGCATCGAGGTCTTTCCAGTGGACGTGGTGAATCTTGTCCTTGAAGACTTTGGCCATTTCTACCGGGTCGGAGCCGCCGAGCCATGAATTGCCCGTGTCGAGATTGACGCCGAGCGAATCGGGATTGCCGAGCCTGTCGAACACGTCTTGAAGCCCCTTGATGGTGTCGGTGACCGGTCCGTGGGGTTCGAGAAGAATGTTGACGCCGTAATCGGCCGCCATCTTGACCGGGGTATAAAGCTTTTCAGCCATGATGAACACGCGCTCGTCGTAGGACAGGTTCTCGGCCCACTGCGAGCGCGGGTCGGTGTCGGTCGTGACGACATCCCTGATGCCGATAGCCGCGGCGAACCGGACGGCTTTCATGATCTCAGAGGTCCCGTAAACGCCGGGATTGCTCGGCTCCAGCAGCCCCGCGTGCGCGCATACGGTGGCAGGAGTGATGCCGTATTTGTCGAACAGCCGCTTGACCTCGAACGGATTCTCATCGAGGCTCACCGTAGGTGAAAAGCCCGCCGTCCCCAACATGCTGCCGCCGGCGTTGGTGTCGGTGATATCCGCGTGGTCGAATCCCATTTCCTTGGCGCGTTGGAGCTGCTTCTCCACGCTCGCAAACGGCTCAATCAGTAAAAATACTCCGATCTTCATAATGCTGTCCTCACATAGTCAAGTTAGCGATTTTTGATTACCGATCCCTTTGTAAGAGGCAATTATACGAAAGTCCCGCTCGAAAATCCAATTCCAACTTTCGCCCCTTGCAGCGACATCGCAGGGTCGGTAAAATTGCCTTCATGTCATACTCACGAAAATTTATGGTCGTCGTTTGTCTCGTTTTCTGCGGCTCGGGCATTGCCGCACAACAAACCGGTCCTTATGGTCAACAGGTCGCCAAGCAAATAGCGAAGCTGAACTCTACAGATGAACACATGCGTGCCGGAGCGGCTGAGGCGCTCGGTTTTCTCAGGGCATATTCGGCCGAGAAGCCACTAATTGAGCGACTTAACGACGGTTTCCCTTCTGTTCGTCGACAGGCGGCGATGGCGCTGGGGTGGTGCGGCAGTCGTGACGCCGTCGGGCCGCTGCTCGATTCGCTCGACGATGCTGACACCATGACCAGACAGGGTGCTTATGTCTCGGTGACCAATCTTACCGGTATGGAGTTTCCTTACGACTCGATGGCGCCGGAATCTCGGCGCGCAGTTCAGATAAGGAAATGGCGCCGCTGGTGGGCTGGGGTTCGGCAGGGACATGTACCGGAAGAAATCTTGAAACTTATCGAGGGTTTCAAAAACGCCCCCACAGCCGGATCGGTGCTCGCGTCCTCGACGTACAAGGGGCCGCCGGGTGTCTTGATCGACGGCCTGATCGGCCCCGGTTTCTGGCAGACCAAGAACGTTCCTTTCCCGCAATGGTGCGTAATCGACCTGGGCGAACCCGAGGTTATCTCAAGGGTGACCATTCACCAGTACGGCCGCGCGTTCGTAATGACCGACTACGAACTCGCTACAAGCCTGGACAACAAGACTTTCAGAACAGTGGAAAGAAAAAAGGAGCGAACACCGGTTACATTGGTGAGCACCTTCCAGCCGCGTACGGCTCGGTATGTTCGACTTACCAGTTACGCCTCAGCTAATCCGACTTATCCCACCACGATTTTCGAAATCCAGGTCGGCAGCGGCACCAACGCTGAGACTTCGCCGGACGGTTCGGCGATCTGGAGATGCGAGCGAGGCCTTCGCGCCCTCGGCGCGCTTGGCGGCACAGGCGCCACCGAGGCGATTATAAACTGTCTCGGCCCGACTCCTCCGGCGCAGACGGAGTATCTTCCCTTAGGTCGAGCCGGAATTCGTTCGCTGGGACGTCTGCGAGAAGAGGCAGGTTTTTCATATTTGGTGGAGCTCCTTGATAACACGTACTGGGCGCGCTATGCTGCGGATGCTCTGGGGGATTTCGGGGACCGGCGTGCCATTCCGGCTCTGGTTGCGGCGTACCGAAGGTATTGTAAGAGACTGGACGGCAGCGATCCGCGCGATCTGCCGCGAGACGATAAGATGACTTTTCCATCCGAAGACCGGATGCTCGAGACGCCGTACCATATCGCATTTGCGTTGTGCCGCATGCTGACCGCCTCCCCGGAAGACCGAGCCGCCGTTCGAGATATTGCTCCACTGATAATGGCGAACCTGCCCGGAGACCACGATACGTTCTTTATCTACGAGCCTGAGGTCGGACATTTACTGACGCGGCATCTCTTGGAACTCTCAGGATTGCGCCGACAGGCCTGCGAGCACGCCTTCGAATTATTGGGCCGGCCTCGCCGTATCCCGAAACCGACGCCGGCCCGGCAATGGCCCGAATTCTATCCCGGCCGGATGGCCACGTGGTTGCCCGCCGTCTGCACCGAGAGAGAAGATATTCCCCGACTGATCGCTCTGCTCGATCACGAGGACGGCTGGGTCCGTCTCAACGCCGCCAAGACTCTCGCATGGATCGGCGACAAACGAGCCATCGAACCAATTGCGACTATCCTTGCGCAGGCCAAATCCGAAGCAGATTACGGCTACAGCGGCACGTTCAAGGACGAGGAATATGCCGACCCGGCGCCGCGCTGGAGACAGGGACTTTTGCGCGCTCTGGGACTGCTCGGCGCACACGAGCACACCGACCTGATCGTCCGGGTACTTGAAGACGAAGGTTCTGTGATGGAAGTCCGGCACGCCGCGGCTGAGGCGCTTGCGGACCTGGGCAATCGCAAAGCACTGCTTGCCCTCGAAAGTGCAGCAAAAAACCACCCGTTTCACAGCACCCGTGTTTTTGCGCGAGATGCTTTGAGCATCATGGAAAACAAACCGTCAGGGGCGGGAGAATACGAAGAACCGGCTGTTTGTAGTGTGCCCGTAAGGGCATACAAAAACGCCTCACGGCGTCACTACAAACGTTCGGAATTGGACGCCGTTGTCTTTATTAAGGGCGACAACAGCATTCCCAATACGATAGGCACAGTCGAGCAGGCCGACCGCTGGAGACAGACCTACGTCGTGACCGATTCCGGGCCGGCTTATCGCCCGGGCCGAAACCTGCACATCCTGAAACCGGTCCGACCCGATGGGGATGTCAAGCCGCTTACTCGCTTCGAAGACGGCTACGTGGCCGAGCATGAGATTTCCTGGGACGGCACGCACGTGGTTTTTTCATACCGAAGTCAAAACAATCCCTGGTGGCACATCTATCGTATCAACATCGACGGATCGGAGCTTGAGCAACTCACGCACGGACCATATCATGACGTCGGACCGGCGTATCTGCCGGACGGAAGGATCGTCTTCACATCGAGCCGCGTCGGAATCCGCGATGAGTATCATGGTTATCCCTGCACGTCCCTTCACGTGATGAATCCCGACGGCGGCGACATTCACACTATCGCCACCAACATCGGCCGGGATAACGAGCCGGCGGCCCTGCTCGACGGGAGAATCGCATTCAGCCGGCTGGAAGTTTTTTATTCGCGCAACAAAACCGAGCTTACTCTTCATGCTGTTAATCCCGACGGCACGCGCGATATGGTCCTGTACGGGCCGGAACGCCGAGAATTCTGGAGAGACCTCGACCACGGTCCCCGAACCCCCGCCGACGGAGAGGAAGCTCCGCTGACGCACCGGGTTCTGCGAATGACACAGCCGCAGCCGATGCCGGACGGCAAAAACATAGTCGTCGTTACACAGGGCGGCCTGGCACTCGTCGGCCCCAGCAGGTACTCGGAACAGATCATAACGCCCGACAACAAGAGTCGCTCGTATACCACGCCGTTCCCCCTGCCCGACGGGCGGATAATGTGCGCTTCCACGCTCAAGACGCCGGATCGGACCAAAGTCGATCTGGGCTTGTACATACTGAACCCACAGGATAGTAGGGTGGGGCTTGCCCCACCGATGGGCGATGGTGGGGCAAGCCCCACCCTACGGCTGCTTTACAACGATCCTTGCACCGCTGATTTCGAGCCCCGGCCCGTTTTTGCGCGCAGTCGTCCGCCGGCGTTGGTGAGCAGACGGCGGGAGCAGGGATACAGCGGACATTTCGCTTGCGCCTCCGTTTTTACGTCACAGGAAGAACACGTCGCGACGCGAGGCAGGTACATTCGATTGATAGAGGGCGTTCCGGTCTTCGCACGTCACAGCACGCAGACCAACAAGCACGAAGTCTGGAAGAATCACGGCGGGACTTTCGCCCGTGTTCTCGGCACGGCGCCGCTCGCTTCGGACGGGTCCTTCTTTGTCGAGGTCCCCGCCGACCGGCTGCTGCATTTTCAGGTGCTCGACAGCAATCGCCGGGTGCTGGGAAACCAGCTCACCTGGATGTACGCAAGAGCCGATGAGACCAAATCATGCGTAGGATGCCACGAGATCCCGAACACGGCTCCGCCGAGTCCGGGGGCGTTGGGGCCGAAGGCGATGCGCCTCGGACCTCTGGACTTTCTGCCGAAAGGCGATGAATTCGGATACCGCGCCAAGGCGTGGTTCAAAGGCTCGCTGCCACCCGAGATCGAACATCGAACCCGAACGGTTCGCGCTGTGAATCTGCTGGCAAGATAATGACGAAAGGACGAGTGACGATGGACGCGGATCAAAACTTCTTCCGGCGTCCCTCGGCCCTCGTCCCTCGGTTTTCGGCCCGCATGAAGCGGGCGACGAAATCGCTGTTCGGCCGCGTCACCAGTTCATCCATGGTGCCGATCTGTTTTAGAACACCGTTGTGTAATATCGCGGCCCGGTCGGCGACGGAAAAAGCTTCTTCCAGATTATGGCTGACGTGCACGGTGGTCAGGTTGAACTTTCTTTGGATGTTTCGAAGTTGCGCACAGACTTCCTGTCTGGTGACTTCGTCGAGCGCGCAGACCGGCTCGTCCAGGAGAAGAATCTTCGGCTGCAAAACCAGGGCGCGCGCCAGGGCGACGCGTTGTTTTTCGCCGCCGCTGAGGCCGGATGTTGGACGTGCGAGCAGTTGCCGGATGCCCAGCAAATCCGCCGTCTTTGTTACCTTTTCGTCCGCACCTCTCCGGCCGCGCAGGCCGAATGTGATGTTCCGCCTGACGGAAAGATGCGGGAAAAGCGCGTAATCCTGGGGAACGTACCCGATGCCCCGAAGGCGGGGTTCGAGGTTGGTCACGTTGCGGCCGTCAATGAATATCCGCCCCGACTCGATCCTCTTGAGCCCGCACATGCATTCGAGAAAGATCGTCTTACCGGAACCCGGCGGTCCCAGCATGACTAAATACTCACCCTGTGCGATCTCCACGCTCAAACGCTGCAAACGAAACGTGCCGACGCTGAAAGTCATATCTTCGGTGCGAATCATAGTTTCACCAGGGTCGAGCCGCCGACCAGACGAATTCCAATCACGGCTATCAGGGCGACAAAGATCAACAGCAATGCAATCGCCAGAGCTACTTCGAGGTTACCCACCGATTGTTCGAGAAAGATTGTCGTGCTCAGGACTCTGACGCCGCCGGCGGTGCCGACGAAGATTATCAACGGACCGAAAAGTCCCAGCGCCCGGGCCCAGGTCAGGATGCCGCCTGCGATGATGCCGTTTCGAGCCAGCGGAAGCGAGACTCTCCGGAAGCCGCCCCATTGGGTGCAGCCGAGCGTAAGTGCAACGTTCTCGTAACGAAGGTCAACATCGTCGAACGCCGTCTTTGCCGAGCGGATCGCAAAGCTCGCGGCGGCAACGAACTGGCAAAGCACAATACCTTTCGGCTGAAAAACGAATTCCATTCCGAGATCATCCTGTATCCATTTGCCGAGCGCTGTTTGCGAAAAGAACACCAACAGCGTAAGGCCCACAACAAGCGGCGGGAACACTATGGGCAGATCCACTACCGCATCCGCCAGGACCCGCCCGGGAAAGCTGAATCGACTCAAGGCATACCCCATCGGCACAGCGAAAAGCAGCGCCAGGAATGTACTCAGAAAGCTCGTCCAGACACTCATCCAGAGAGCGCGGAGAACAAACCCGGAAGTGAGGGCCTTGAGCAGTGCCTGCCTGTCCACATACAGAATGTCGGCGGCAATCAACACGAGAACGAAAAAAATGAACACCGCGACAAAGGATATAGCCGCGGCAGAGAAGATGCGATCTCGCCAGCCTCTTATCGGGGTGTTCGTTGATGTTTCCATTGCCGCCGGCTACTCGTCTTCGAGAACCCAACCAAACTCCTGATAGAATGCACGCGATTCGGGCGTTACCAGAAAGTCCATAAACCGTCTGGCGTTGTCGAGGTTCTTGGCGAAGGACAGCATCCCAACGCCGGTTCCTCTGAGCACCTGCTGATCTTTGGGCAGCTCGATAAGTTTGATTCTGTCAGGCTCCAGATGCTTGAAAGCGGTCCAGCCGAATGCCGCGTCGAACTTGCCTTCTGCGGCGGCCTCGACGATGGCGATACATCCGTTGGCATAATAAGTAATGTTCTCTCGAATCTTGCTGACAAGGCCCAGTCGGCCGCTGACATCTTCCCAGAGCCCTTTAAGACAATCCAGAACCGACACGCCCACTCGCACGCCCGGCTGAGCCATATCGGCAACAGTCTGTATATTCTTCGGATTGTCTTTGGGCACGATTATAGCCGCGACGCGGCTGGCAATGGTCCGCCGCTCGCCTTTTTGCACGATTCCTCTTACCTCACCGTCATCGAGCAGATACTCGGCGCCGCCTATAGCGAGGTCGTGGATGCCGGCGTCGGAAATCTCGAGAAGGAAATCGTCACCGCCGGTTTCCCCCGTGGCCTCCTCGGCGACCGGCTCGGCGCAATGCCGGCTGCAAACGTCGATGGCTACGTGGATGCCCGTCTGCTCCTCGAAAAGCTTTGCAGCCTTTTCCAAAGGCTCGGCACACGCTCTCGCGCTGAAAATTCGTACGAGCTTGTCATTGCTCTGCTGATTCATTACTTTGACCTCCAGGTTCTACTACATTCGTATTTAGAGACTTTCATTTCAAGAGAATCATTCTTAATGATGCGATGAGCAACATTACCCCAAAGATTTTCCGCAGCATGGCATCGGGGATTTGGGTGGCAAATTTGGCGCCGATGAAACCCCCAACAAAGAATCCCAAACATATTAAACCTGCAATTTTCAGCTCGACCAAGCCCGCTTTGTAATAAGTCCACGCCGCCAGCAGCCCGATAGGCGGCACCATCAAAGCCAGCGTTGTCCCCTGAGCCGTATGCTGCGACATGCCGAATAAAAGGACCAAGCAGGGAATTATAATTATTGCTCCGCCTATGCCGATCAAACCGCCAAAAATGCCCGCTACCAAGCCCAAAAGTATGTAAAGGAACACCATAGTAATATTAACCTTTCTTACCTTCCTTGTTCTCGAATAGATTGCAGCACATCCTTCATTTTGGCCATATTCTCTCTGATCTTCCGAATAAAGCCCCCTGAGGGCAACTCACAGGATTACCCAATTTAGAAGGCGGCCGTCTCGAGCCGCCCTACGCCAGCAAACGCAAAATGGGTATTATAAGCGTTGCAGGATTATTCACAAGGAAAATACTGCACGCCAGAGTTAAATACCCCCATTTGGCAGCGCTGCGCCGGCAATGTCGATCTATTCTACCGCTTCGGTACGATAATTATGGTCGGCAAAAATCGCCTGTCCGGCATCAGATGCCACAAATTCAACAAACTTTTCGGCCAGCGCGCGGTTTTCAGTGAAGCTGAGCACGCCAACATTCACCGTAGAGATTACATTGTTATCCGGGGGGATAGGCACTTCGGTTCCGTGTTTACCGTAGTAGCCGGCGATAGCATCCCATACAATCACGGCGTCAAGCGAAGCCGCCTGGATCTGCATGCCCAATTCATTAACGGTCATAGACTGAAAAGCTAGATTCTTTTCGATCTCTTCCCATGGGATGTCGTTTTTTTTGAAAATTTGCTTCGTCTTTCGGCCGATGGCGCAGGCCTCGGCATCTCCCAGACCCACCTTAACGCCTTCTCTGGTCAAGTCCTCCAGGCCGTTAATATTCTTCGGATTGCCCTTGCAGACTAAGATAGTCGGCACGAAGTAGCAAACAGATTGCTGAGATAGAATCATATCCTCCTGGGCGGCCTGGTCCACGTAGTGTTTGTCGCCGGGCATATAGAGATCGCCTTTGCGGGCAAGCTTGAGCTTGGACAAAAGAACCTCGCTGCCGGCATAATCGGTGCGGATTTTGACGCCGTACTCGCCCTCGAATGCCTCGGTAAGGTCCTCCACAGGCGGCCGGATCCCTGCACCGCAGTAGAGCAGAAGCTCCGCGGTCCCGGAGCCGGATTGTTGAGGCTCTTTTTCTTTGCAGCCGATCAGCGCCAAGGCGACGATACCTGTTGCCAACAGGAGCTTTCTCATCTTCTTATTCCCCCATCCTATTTCACATATCCGAACTCGGTGAAGATTGTCTTACCTCTTTTTTTGGCGAACTCCATGAACTTATCGAGCGCCTCGGGGTGTTCGGTATAGCTCAGACTGATGATGTGGACTCGGATTTCCTTGTCGTACTCGTAAGGCGTTTTGACAACGTCAACCGAGTCCCTGAAGGTGTGAGCTACGCCGTTCCACATAATCCCGGCATCGACGGTTTCCGTTTTAAGAAGATTCCCCAAGTCGGCGTGTTGTCTTACAAGCCGATTTTCGACGTTCTTCAGGACCTCGTCTTTGATGCCTTTCTTCTCCAGAAGGGCAAAGACCATTTCTCCCGCGGTAGAGAACTCCGGATCGGTCAACGCGACTTCCAACTCGGGATTAGTCAGGTCCTCTATGCTCTTTATGCCCTTCGGATTGCCCTCCTGAACCACCAGCACGGGCGCAACAAAGCCCACGTGGACGTGACCGTCCAGAGCATTGGCATCGCGCGTATAGTCAAGGTACGGGTCATGTGTGACATAGAGATCGCCTTTTTCATGTAGCTTCACATGAGGCAGATGGTCCTCGCTGCCTCCGATGCTGGTTGCCGTTTTGATACCCGTCTCGGCGGCGAATTCGGTGCATAGCTTTTCCATCGGCTTGACAAAAGAGCTGCCGCACAAGACCATCAGCTCGGCGCTTTCGCCCAGTTCTTCCTTTTGGCCGCATCCGGTTAATAATCCGCACCCGGCAACAAGCAGCAACACTGCTGCAGTTCTGTGACTTCTGATCGACTTCATTTTAAGAGCCTCCCTTTCTTAAATAATCAGTATATAATCGCATACCTTGAAATTGCCAAAGACCTTTGGTGCCCCCGCTTGGGGTTCTACAACTCATACCTGCCCGTCCCGGTTCAGATCCGGTTGCAGCCGGGGCCTCGCAAATCGCCGTGATTTGTACATTCAGTTTCCTTTATTCACGTTCTCTTCAATTCAGCGGTTTGTGAAACTCGATCCAGACGCCGTAATTGACGTCCTCGCTGCCCGGAGGAGAAGGCTCGTGAATCTTGAAAGTCCTGATTCCCAGAGTATCCATTATTTTCCGCAGTTCCTCAGCCTTCTCGGCGCGGTCGTATTTCATCTTCTTGCCCTGTTTGGCGCGTATCGCCCCAGCCGTCTTTACCGGCAGGTTTCTTGAAAAACCTCGTCCGATGTAAGCAACGGCGCCCGGCTTGAGAACGCGATATATCTCCCTGAATCCCCGGGTCTTGTTTTCCCAGAAGGGAAAAGAGCCTCTGGAGACGATTACGTCGGCGTAGTTATCATGAAACGGAAGGTCGTGTACGTCGGCAAACATCGCACTGACCCTGCCTGCGAAACCGCGATTGCTCGCCATCTCGAAAAAAGGCGGGAAGAAGTCTGGATTTATGTCGGCGTTAACCCAGTGCAGTTTGGTACGCTCGCAAAGCTCTACGATGAGCGTTCCCGGGCCGCTGCCGACGTCGATCCCCACGCCCTCTTTCTCCCGCAGGTTCAGATCGGCCGCTAATTGCTCGGCCAGCGGGGCGTATACCGGCGCCAGCGTATCGCGGCTGGCTCGCACTATGCCGGGGACATTTTTGCCGGTGTGCATTTCCTTTAAAGACAATTTCTCCGTCGAACAACCTGCCGCTGAGATCGATACGATAGCGACTAACAATAGAAAACGACGAATTATGAACATTTTCAGCTTATCTCCACTTTTGAAGTCTGTCGGTGTGCGGTGCACACTCTACGATGCTTTCTGTCTATCCTTTGAAAATGAAGGCGTGCACGAAACCGTCCGGCGTTTTAATAAATCCCGTGCCGTCTACTTTTATGAAAGCGTCACAGGATTTTATGCCGGGCAGCACCCAGACTCTGGCGCCGGTGTATCGGTCCAGAGCAACAAGCCTGCCCCGATCGCTCGAATCGACGAAGTAGGCAAGGTCCTCGGCGTAAGTCACCGGATTGCATCCCTCAGCCGAACATCTCCAGAGCAATCGTCCGGTCGCTCCTTCAAGGGCCCGGATATTCTGATCGCGCACGTAGAGCACGTCGCCGACTGCGTCGAGGCGAGCGAAACAGTCTACAACCTTCGACCAGAGTATTTTGCGTTGTGCTGTGTCCATGCAGAATAATCTGCTGCCGCGAAGACCGAGGCTCATCGACGCATAGATTTCTCCATCTGCCGCAGCTAACATCGGCCGGGTCCTGCTGGACCTTACGTCGCCGCACGCCAGCCGCCAGGACTCGTCGCCGGTCTTGGCGTCGAGGCAATAAAGTCCGAAAGCGTTGGCGACGTAGAGGTCGTCATCTATCACTACGGCTTCCGACAGCGCACCGCCATCCGGAACCGAACGTGTCCAGCTTGGTTCGCCGTCGATGCGGCTCAGCACGTGAACGGTCCTGTCGGCTGTCCAGCAGATTCGATCTTCAGCCAGCAAAGTCGGGCGGCACGGGCCCTGCAATTTTTCCGTATGCTTCCGGCCGTGCTTCCAGAGCAGCCTGCCGTCGGTCGCATCGAGTGCCACAAGATCGAATTTTCCCGGGCCGCTTTGCGACAGGCAGTAGACCTGCGAGTCGTCCGCGAGAAGATAGCCGCAGCTTTGAACGTCGGAGAGCCATTTCTGCCGTCCGCTCCGCGTATCGAGCGCCGCCACGTAGCTCCGCCGATCTTTTGCCTGGAGCAGGTACATGTTTTGTCCGTGAACTACAACCTCGTCCGCCGTCGATCCCGGCGCCGACGGGGCGCTCTTGTGCTGCCATGCCTCAAGCAGAGAGGGGGCGCCGGAAGCCCTCGCTGTTGATCGCCGGTCGTTAGTTTCGGCAAGGATCGGCTCGATCCTGCTGCCGGAGGCGACCCACATCCACCAACCCGCAAAGGCCAGCAGCAAACACGCGGCCACCGATCCGAGCGCGGGAACAACGCGCCAGGCCATATTGCGATAGTTCGCCCGGCGAATCTCCACTTTCACCGCCGAACGAACCTCACGCGCCAAAATGAAATCGTGGCTTGTCAAATCCGACCTGGCGGACTCTTTGATCTGAGCCGCCAGGAAACGATACTCGTCGTGGGCGACCCTGCAGGCTGAGCAGGACCTCAGATGCTCCTCAACTGCATTCCGCTCCGATTCGGCCAGATCGCCGAGCACATACAACTCGATTTTTCGATTTACTTGTCCGCAATCCATATTCTTCTTCTCCTATCATCATGCACTACGTCCTCAAGAGTCATTTCGGGACAGGCGGGGAAAAATCTTATGTCCTCAGCCGAATCATGCATTTGCAACCGGCTCCGTGTCGCGGGCGTCCCGCCCGCGCTTGCCGAGAGGATGCCTGCGGGGCGCGCGACCGGGTAACAGCCTCATCCCGATTGTCGTTTATCGGGATGGGGCTGGCTCTTCCTCGAGACACGTGGGGTTTCCCGGCCAGCCCCAAGCCCGGACCGCCGGGTGGCGGCGGTCCGGGCTTGAGGCTGCCACCCGTCAGGGTTTAATTTTGGAATTTAAAGCGCTATCGGCAGGGTTTCCTGCGAACTGCCGTCATGTATCCTGGCGCGCAGTCGCTTCAGGGCGCGCTGCGCACGCTTTTTGGCGGCTTCTTCGGAGATACCGAGCGCAGCGCCGACGTCGCGAAATCCGAGGCCGTGCACGATTCTCAGCACGAGTACATCGCGATCATCGCGCGAAAGAACGCTCAACAATTCGGAAATTTTCGACATATCACCCTGCTGGTTGACGGGCTCGCGCTCAAGGACCGCTTCGCTGATTCTCTTCTTCTCGCGAGCGCGCTTTCGCAGCATATCCGTGCAGACATTTCGAACAATCGCGTAAAACCAACTCGAAAACGGGCTGCCCGGCTTGTATTGATGCCGCTTGCGGATTACCCGCAGGAAAGTCTCCTGAACGGCGTCCTCGGCCAGATTGTGATCGGAAAGAATCTGCCGGGCCACTCCCACTGCGGGCCTCATATACGCCGAGACGATCCCGTCAAAAGCCTCTGAATCGAGCCGAGACTGAAAGCGGACCATAAGGGTCTCGTGAGATATGGCCGAATCCTTTTGCATCGTTCTTGATCAAAGCCCTCATAAGTTTCTGTCTGATACGCCCGGACAGCCACCTCCATGGGCCGATCCCAGCTCGATACGTCTGCACAGCATAACATTGCTGCAGATGACAGACAAGGAGAAAAAAACGCTCCTTCCGCCCGATATTTTGTCTCTTGACAGAACAAAGCCGCCTTGTATGTTGTAGAGTCGCGGCAAAGACGCGGCGCCTCTGAGTTGAGTAATGGGGAGTCGGTATTTTATTTTGAAACCATATTTACACGATACGGCATAGAATTAGATGACAGAATTTCTAAGATCCACAGCTTTGCTTCTCGTGCTGCTCAATCCTTTTTTGGTCATTGTTTACTTGATAGATGTACTTGAGAAACTGGACCACAGGCAGTTCACTCACGTTCTGATACGAGCAGGGCTGATCGCAACCGTTGTCTTCTGGTGCTTCGCTATCTTCGGAGAGGCAATATTCTCCAACATAGTTCATGCCGAGTTTGCGTCTTTCCAGATTTTCGGGGGTATTGTCTTTCTACTCATTGGACTTGAGTTCGTCTTTCGCGGGCCGAAGGCCATCGAGATTCTCAGGGGTGAATCGGAACATCTCGCCGGCGCTATCGCAATGCCGGTGCTGATAGGGCCGGGAACGATCAGCGCCAGCGTCATACTCGGAAAGGGTCTGCCGGTTCTCCGGGCTTGCGCTGCGGTTTTCGTCGCTCTTGTTATTACCATCGTGATAATGGCGATTTTAAAGGCCGTGCACGATTTCGTACGGCCAAGACGTGAGCCCCTGATTCAGCGCTACATCGAGATCGCCGGGCGAATCACGGCACTTTTCGTCGGGACAATCTCGGTTCAAATGATCATGCAGGGCATCACAACGTGGGTAAAGAAATTCTGACGGGTGAACGTCGAAAGAATATTCGTCATTCCCGCGAAGGCGGGAATCCAGACGGTTTGAAGAAAGACGTTTTGTTCCCCCCGGCAAACGCCCGATCGCGTTTATCGCTCTGCAAGCTACCAGCAGTCCTGAGGATTCCGTCCGCAGCACCACAAACCCACAAACTCTGCTGTCAGCCCTGATGCGATAAGTGCGATTTATCTTGACAGATCGATGCCTACTCGTATTTTGTAAGAACGCGTTAACGGCACGGAGTTACTTGAAATAGCGGTAAACTGGCGAAGTAAAACGGAAACCGTGCATACATAACTGGGAGAGAATATCTATGAAACACTCAACATGGTCTCTGATACTGGGCGCCCTGTCCATTCTTTTCGTTGGATGCACCGAAAGTGAGGATGCATCGAAAGATGATGAACAGGCAACGTTCTTTGAATTTGAAATTGCATTACGCCATGAGAGCCTGGAAGAAGAACCATCGCCCAATGTAGGCATTTTCAGCGTTGTGTCAAGACATGAGATACCTGTGAACATTGGAGGAGATCCCAAAGAGATTTCGTCTATTGAAAAAGGTATTTGGGTAGATATTCGTTGGAGCAAGTCTGAAATGCAAGCAGGCCGACTCTGGTTACGAGACTTTCAGTATCGTATTCGCAATAAAATGCTGTATGCTGGCTCGGGCGGAGCAAAGGGATGGACTTCAGGCAGCACACTGGCAGTTTCAAAGGACTGGCAACATTTAAACACGCGAATAGATCTCTCATCTTATAAAAAAGGTCCGGTCCTCTATCACCGAATAAGGTGGTTGAATCCCTCACCAGCTATACCAGAGATTGAAATGGCCGAAATTGCCCAAGAGTTGAATGCAGAATCTTATGTATTATAGCTTTGGAACACGCCTCGTACCTTAGCGATAGGATGGGCAGCTTGCCTACGTTATTAGCCGGTAGGATGGGTTCGCCACAGGCGGATTGGCCATGCGGATGGTTTGAGCGGCCAATTGCGTTTATCGCGTTGCAAGCTACCAGCAGAGTCTCAAATCTATGAACTCTGCTGCAAGACCTAATGCGACAAAAGCTTTTAACACTTGACAGATTGAATTTTCGCGTTACGTTTTTACGAACATGCTACAAACACGGAGTCGAGCTGAATACGAGAAGGCCGGGAGGTTAAGCAGATAGCCAAATGAACACCGTTTGGCAAACGAGAAAATGACATGAAAATCTTTGGCATCGAATCTGATGGTAACTTTCGGCAGTACGTGAAAACATCGTTCCAAATTGATCATGAGGAAGCCATCCTTGAGGACTGGCTAGAATCCAATCCGGAAGACATTTTGGAGGATGGGAGAATACTCATTATTGGGCGTCAGGTGAGCACAAATCTAAAAGGATTTGTTGATCTTCTCGGTCTGGATCGAGAAGGCAATGTGGTCGTTGTCGAACTCAAGCGGGATCGTACCCCTCGGGACACACTTGCTCAAGCACTTGAGTATGTGTCTTTTGCTGAACGCCTTGATACAGAACAATTAGAAGAGCTGCTGCGGTCTTATCTGAATGACGAATCATTGAGCCTTGCTGAACACCACAGGGAGTATTTTGAACTTAGCTCGGATGAGGCCGTCGCGTTCAACAAGGATCAACGCATCGCTATAGTAGGTCAACAGATTACCTCAGAAATCAGACAGACCGCGTCATACCTTCGTTCCAAAGGAGTTAGAGTGACGTGTTTGGAATTTACTTTTTTCCAAACCAATGGGGGAACATGTCTGCTTTCCCAAGAGATCGTTGTAGGACATGATTCCGATAGACCTGCTCATGTAGTTTCCGGCTCACTACCAGTGGTAACCGAGGAATCTTTCCTTAACTCTCTTGATGAGAATGGAAACGCCATTTTTTCTCGAATTTTTGAATTCGCCAGAGAAAAGAAAATGCCCATCCATTGGGGAACGAAAGGATTCTCGCTTAATGTCGAGATGGGCGGTACACATGTCGCGGTCTGTTTTGGCTATCCCCCAGAGTCAGTCTACAAACAATCCATATACACTGCCCTTCGAGGACGTGGCGGAATGACCAACAAGACGACCGTACCCGAAGATGTTCTCAACACCTTGTGGAGAAAAGCAGAGTCGACCGGATTATTTACAGCCGCAGGAAGAGAACTGAAATGTTTGCTTGACCATTCGTTGTCGAACGAAGAGATGACATTGCTTTTAGACTGGCTTGAAACGGTAGCCAGTACCGTGTTTGAACACGGACTGAAGGAATGAGATTGCCGGACAAATCCATGCAACCTATCAACATTATTATGCTGTGAGACGCGTGGTCGATGTAACTACTGGCTGAAAGGCATTGGCGAATCATTGTGGGCAAGAGTGGCCTGATGTCACTATGTATTCATAGAAGCAGCATGGGCAACGAGTTGCCCATCCTACGTTATCAGCCGGCCTTTGCTCATTTGCAGGGTTCGGGTTGCATGGTTGGCGGCTCGGATGTCGTGGGTTACTAACAGGACGCAGCCGCCGTCGGTGACGTATTGGCTCAGGTAGCCTAATACTGTTTTGGCGTTGTCTTCGTCGAGGTTGCCGGTGGGTTCGTCGGCGAGGATTACTTTGGGACGGTTTAACAGCGCGCGGGCTAAAGCCGTACGCTGTCGTTCGCCGGTGCTGAGCTTGGCCGGGACGTGATCGGCGCGATCATCGAGGCCGAAATGACTTATCAGCTCCTGCGTTCTTTCGGCTGCCTCGTTGGCGGGAACGGCTACGGATGCCACCTGAATGTTCTGACGAACTGTAAGGTATGGAATCAGGTGGAATTGCTGGAAGACAAAGCCGATATTTTCCGCCCGCAGCCAGTTGCGACTCTCGGGGCTTAGTTCGTATGGATTCCGGCCATTGAGCGCTACCTGCCCCGAAGTGGGGCTCAGAAGGCCTCCGGCGATCAGCAGCAGCGTAGTCTTGCCGCAGCCGCTGGGGCCTTTCACGGCTAACAATTCTCCCGGCTCGACCGAAAACGAAACATCGCTCAGGGCCTCCACCGGCCCCTGCGTGCCGTCAAATGTTCTTCCCACATTTTTGAATTCAAGCATAGTTTCAAAGTCACCCGTTTCACTGATTTTTAGACACAAATTCACTGGTTTCACAGCAGACAAGAGTAAATGCAGTGTAATCTGTGAAATCTGTGTCTGATAGTTTACTCTTCGCGCAGAACCACCGCGGGATCCTGACGGGTGGCGATTAGAGCCGGGATCCAGCCCGCGATTACCGCCAGAGCCGTGGCGCCGCCTACAGAGGCCAGAAACAGGCCGGCTAATGAGAAATCGGCAGCGATTACCTGCAGATCGGCCCCTTTGCCGGCGCTCAAATAACCTCCCAGCACGCCGGCGACAAAGCCCAGCGCTCCGCCTAACACGCCGAGAAGCACGTGTCTCGACATGAACATTATCAAAACGTGTTTTGCCGAGACCCCGAGCGTCCTGAGGATGCCGATCTCGTCCCGACGGGTGCGAACGTTAGTAAATCCGAGCACTGCAATCCAGACGGCGCAGGCCGTGACTACCACCGGTATCAAGATTGAAGCAAAACGTTCCCGGGTCTGCCTCAAATCTGCGCGGCCCTGCTTTTCTTCCTCGATGGCCATCGCGGCGCGCTCTGCCACCTTCGTCCGTGCCTCGGCCCTCGCGATGGCGCGGGAGCCCCGCTCGATAACCTGCGTATCGGGCAAGACAGCAGCTATGTCATCGCGTATCATGGGCAGCGCATCGCCTTCACAATGACATTCCAGCGCCAGAATTGCGTTGATCTTTCCCTTCTTGTCGAGCAGCTCCTGCGCCTCGGCCAGCCATATCCATGCCGTGATGTCGTCCTTGTTGCCGCGTTCGTCGTAGCACTTATTAACCTCAAAGGTTTTTCCCATCAATTGGATTTTGTCCCCGACTTCAATTCCCATGCTCCGGTGCAGCTCGTAACCGAGCGTGATTTTTCCCGGCGGGACTTTCTGAACGAGCGGTTTGACCGGGCTCTTGTGCAAATTGGGAACCTCGCCCCGAGTGCCGACCAGGATGATGTTTCGCTTTCGCTCGGGCCATTCGACCTTTTGCTGAAGGCTTGGCAGAAAATGTCGGACCGTAATTACGCCCGAATTAGCCAGTTTCTCCACATAGTCCTCGGGCATATAATTCGTAGCATAGTCATCGGAATACCAATCACTCAGATTCTGATCCTTGGGAAGGATGACAACGTTGAAGCCAAGCTTTAGCATTGCCTTGCGTGTCTCATCATTGAGGGCGGCCATACTCTTGTCCAACTTCGCCTGTTTCTCTTCGAGGATCTGACCGGTTTTAATATCGTGAATCCGCAACAGCGTGACAGCGCCGATCAGCGAGCCGCTTGCCACCATCACCGAGATCACGCCCAGCAGAAAATTCGGCTTTCGATGCAATATCTCGCGTATCAACAAACTCCAGATTGTCATGCGCACACCAATTCGTTTCTATTTATTCTTTCTGCTAATCGCAAGCGTTCCCAAAACCGCCACAAGTACGAGACCACCCAGAGATATTGCTGCCATTCCCATTACTCCGAGCCCCCCGCCAGCGGTAGTCTCTTCGGTTACCTCAACCTGACCCTGGTTCACGTCGATCAGATAAGAACCGGACTCATCTTCGACCATCACCGGTTCTTTCTTTTCGGCATCGGCGGTCGGTAGTTCGTCGTCCGAATCGTTCTCAGCCGTCTGGGCTGTGACTTCAGGTTGGGCCTCGGCCGGCTCGGGATCATCCGGAAACACACTTGTCAGCTCCGGCAACTCTTCCTCCTCGGCACTGGCGTAGAATTCCTCATACATCTCCATCACAGCGCCGTCCCAGTCTACGGCCATCAGCAGATCAACACCGGGATTCAGCATTTTGACTTCACAACTGCACGGCCCGGTCAGGAACGCCGATGCTTCGCGGATGTTGTCGGCGTTGATGCCCTCTCCTACGAGCGTGTAAAGCGCCCTGCCGCGACCGAAGACGGGAACCGCCATCGGCTCTTTGGCGTACTCGTCCAGGTCCTGCTCGCTGTTCATTATCATTGACAGCAGCATGCGCTCGTTCGGGTCGTTGCGCGAAATGGAGACGGTCGAAAAATCATACGACACACTCGGAGCGTCTATTTGCTCGATTGGGGGCGCATATTCCATCAGCTCTTTTGTCACCTTCTTCAGTTCCTTCTGGAGCAGTTCCAGCGCGGCTTTGTCCTTGGCTTTGTTGCCCGATTCGACGAATATCCACACTCCCGACTGTCCCTCGCTAAGGCGCTTTGCTACTTCTTTGCGGGTTGGCGACTGAATCAGCCCTTTCACCGTTTCGGGCGTAAACTCGCCGGACCAGAACGGAGCCGCCCGGCCTTTCTGCCACGGATACCAAAGCACGAGAGCAGGGAGATCCTTCGGAACCTCCTCTCCCAGCAGCTTCTTAACGTCTTCTTCTTCGGCCGAGTCGAGATCCAGCCTGGATAGCCGAAGATTCAAAAATGCAGCTTTATCTTCCTCGAAGAGCTTGCCGGCCGGATGATCCTCGGGAATCGCCCCCCGGTGAACGAGGACACCATCATAGAAATCAGCAGGCCATCTCTCCAGAGCATATCGAAAAACAGGGGTTGAACATGCGTAAATATACGACGGCAATAAAATCAGAAGGCTTATTAATAGTAGTTTTACCTTAAAGTGCTTCATGTGTTCCCCAAATTAGATTTTCGTTGCTTTTTCACCTTTTTGGCTCCCTACGATATTGCAGGGCACTTTGTTTGCCGAAAACGGTATTCTAACATCTTTTGCGACCGTTGGCAACCGGTCCGGGCGAGGAATTAGACGACACAGCCCCCTCGTTGTCATTCCTGCGAAGGCAGGAATCCAGAAGCTTGTAAACAAATGGATTCCTGCCTTCGCAGGAATGACATCCTAATGACTATTCTCTTCGGAGGACTCCTCAGTGGGCTCGGCAGCGCATCGCCGGGCGGAGACAACGCCCCCCAGCGCGACGGCCACCCATATTCCGGCGGCGATAACGAACAGAGCGCCGGCAACAACAAGAGCTATGAGAACTTTCATCTCTGATGCTCCGAATTCTTCTGGACCCAGTGTCCGGCGGCGTAAGCAAGCAGTGCCGCGGCCAGGCCCGGGATAATTATGGGGCTTATCTTGCCCTCGGTGGTCCAGTCCGGAATCAAGTTAAAGGTCACCCAGAGCGTCACGGCGACGATCGAGCCGGTTATCATCGAGAGAATCCCCGCCAGCGGTTGTGGACGCTTGATCCACAGGCCGATAATAAGAGCGGGAAGAATCGCCGGGGCCCATATCGCGTAGCAAACGAGCAGGCCGCTGATGATGCTGTCAACGGCCACCGCTCCGCCGGCGGCTGTCAGGGCTATGATAATCGTCGCAGCACGCCCGACTTTTAAGGCCGCACCATCGTCCAAATCCATGCGAGGTTTAATGATGTCCTGTGTAAACGCCACCGCTCCGGCGTTGAGCAGCGAATCGAGACTCGACATGATTACCGAGATCAACACGACAAGCAGCAAGGCGTAACCGGCAGCCGGCATAGTGGTCTTAAACAGAGTCAGAAGAACCAGGTCTTCCATTTCCTTTCCAGACGCCTCTATCGTTTCAATCTCAGCGGCCGGAATCACGTCGCGAGCCACGATCCCCAGCGCCATCATCACGGCGAACCAGGCCACGCTGAAAACCCCGGCCAGCACAAATCCGTTGCGCGAGACTCGGGTGGTCTCGGACGCAAGAGCGCGATTCGCATAAGGCGGTATCAATGTCTCACCCAAAAGAAAGGCCACCAATAAAGCAATAATCTCTATCGGCGGCGTCGCCCTAAGCCCTTCACTCGTTGCAGCCGAGGCCTGCTCTGCAAAAGTTGTAGATCCGCCGTTATAGTGCGAGAACAATATCCACAACAGGGTAATCGGCAATAATATCGCAAACGCTGAAAACTGAAAGGCGTCGGTTATAACGCTGGCGCGCAAGCCGCCGAACGTCGTATACAAAGCGGTGATTGCCACGACGATAATCACACTCGACCAGTGAGGCAGCCCGAATATGCTGGTAAGCACGTCTCCACCTGCCTTGGCCATAACCGCGGCAAAACCGGCGCACAGGCCGACCGATATAACCCCGGCGAGAATCTGACATTTTTGGTCATACTTTTGGCCGATGGCGTCGCCCAGCGTATGACATCCCTTCAACTGTCGCAAGCGGGGCGCGACGAACAGGCCGACCAGGATGTTCTGAGCCGAGTACGCCAGCCCTATGCCGAGAAAGAGCCACCCGCTCGTAAAGCCCCTTCCGACAAAACCTATCGAAAACGCCGGCCCTACGTATGTTGCCGCCAAGCTGCCGAAAACCAGCGCCAGAGGAAGCGCACGCCTGGCAAGCGAAAACTCGGAGTATTGACGAGCGGCCCGAGCGCGCACGGCTACAAACGAAAGCAGCGCTCCGTACACCAGAACAACAGCTACAGAGGAAACCGTCGGCACGGCATTAACCCCAACAACAAGTTAGAAATCAAATATCAGTGTTTTGTTTCACCCGCCCGGTCCTGGAACTGCTCCTCCTCGAGTTCGTTAATGACCGTAGCCAGATCGGCTTCCGTACGTATCCATCCGTAGCGGGCATCCACAAGAAAAGCCCGGTACCATGCAATCAGGTTCTCCGCAAAATCTTCATGCTTGCAATATATGCCGAATGAAATCTCCCCGGCGTGCGAGCCGGCTTTGCGTGGTTTTTGCGCGAAAGCAAGCAGGACCGAGGTTCGGGTCAAAAGGAACTCGAGGTCGGATACCTGGCTGTTGTAAATCCGAAGCCTGCCTGTTTCGATCGCCTCGGGATACCTGCGAAACAAGAAGCGGGCCGCATTGGAAAACGCCGGCACGCTCAGATTCATCGCTCTGTGCACCTTGACGTCCGGATAATCCTCGATAATCTCGTAAAGCGTGCTGAGATAATCATTTACCG
This sequence comes from uncultured Pirellulales bacterium, assembly GCA_964598225.1. GTDB lineage: Bacteria > Planctomycetota > Phycisphaerae > Sedimentisphaerales > Anaerobacaceae > SG8-4. Next base: position 53,718 of record CAZRBG010000002.1, on the reverse strand, counting down.
GTTGTTTCTCACCCTCGAACAGCATGCACGTCCAGAGTTCCCCGTTGCCGGTCGAGTCGAGCTGTTCCTGGAGCATCTGCCTGGCGACGCTGTAGGTTTCCCTGCGGTTGCCCAGTACTTTCAGCCGCCGTTCGGTCATGGTCTTGGCCCAGTCCGGCATATCATCCGGCAGCGTATCGGGCGGACAGACGCCGAGCCGCGTCAGCAGTCTTAGGAATTGTTTCTGATCGGAGCCGTAGAAGCGGCGCCCCACGATTGAGCCGACGTTGCCGTTACATTCCATGCCGTATTGCTTGTGGTGGCCGAATGACAGTAAATGCACGTCGTAACCCTTGCCGAGCAAAGTTTTCTCTAACTCGGCGACCATCCACGTGGCTTGTTTTTCGGGTGCTTTGTCGATCGACAGATGAACGTTGGGACAGAGAACGATCGGTCTTTTTCCGATCATGTCCGACAAAAGTTCGAACTCCTCCGCGGCTTGTCTAAGTTCCTCCCTGTCGTCGTATAACTCTACGCAGACGAACGCCACCAGCACATCGTTGAAAACCATTCTCGGCTGAGGTGCTGAAATTGTGTCAGGATTTATTCTCGAAGACGGCTCCTTGTCCTCGAAGTAGCATGATGAACACTGGTAGCAATCCAGGATCATATCGTTTTCTCAGCTCTTCGCGTTTTAGTCGAGGCTTTTGCACCGGTTGAACGTTTCCCCCGCGTCGGCGTTTTAGCCTTTTTCGACCGAGATACAATATTGGCGTCGACGCGGGATATGAACAGCCCCACATCGGCGGTTACCGCCTTATCTGAAAATCCGACGTCGTTCATAATCCGCACGACCTCGGTGGCGTCCCAGAACTCGTCGGAGGAAGCTACCAGCTTTCCCTCCTGACGGGTAAGCGATTTGAGAAAGTCCGGCACGCATCCGTCTCGCAGCGCCCCGGCGTAATCACTCAATAATTCCTGAATTTTTCTGTTAGTATCAGCCATTTTTATCTCACTCCTTTCTCGCCGCTTGATCCTTGTTATAGCATCAGGCAACGAGCATCGAGTAAAATCAGCCTTTGCGACAGTAGTCGCTAAGCATTTCTTTCAATTTCAATATCGTCCTGTATTTGAGCATCTTGACCGCCCCTACGGTCGTCTTTAGCTCGTTGGCGATGGCCCGGCTGGACATGCCGTCCATCCAAAGCTCTATCGCCTTGCGCTCCCGGGACTTGAGCCTGCCCAGCGCCTGAGTAAGGGCCTGCTGAAGCTCCGAGCGGCTAAGCAGCTCCAGCGTGCCTAACTCCGGGGCTACCAGAGACTCCAAATCCTTCTGCGCCAAGTACAAATGTCGATTCATCCTTCTGTACACCCGCCTGAGCCGCTTGCGCATGTAATAAAGATACACGGTTCTGAGCAATTCCCGCTCGCTCTCAACATTCCGCAATCGCTCAGGATTTTCCCAAATATCGGCGTAAACATCTTCTAATACGTCCTCGCACTCTACTTCGTTGCCGAGATATCTGTATAAATACCGTATGAAACTGTCAAAAGTCGCCCTGACAAAGGGTTCCATAGCCTTTCTGCGACGCTCCGGGTCGGGGCCAGTAAGTCCTTTCAGGGCATTTCGAAGCCGCCTGTTCATAGTTCCTACTCTATAAAGGCAATAATCAAGCGCTCAGTAACACCTAATTGTACCCAAAATCAAATTTTCCGCAATAATCAACTTCCCAATACTGAAAATCGTCAAAAGACCTTCGTCTACCTTTGTGCAGGGCACATTAAAAGCAAAACCTGTTTTGAGGCCGGAAACCAACTGAACCCGGGGGCAAGACCGCTTAGGATCACAAGAACATGCCGACAACGCCGCTCGTAACAAAATAAAGTAAAGAATTATTCGTTCCGAGTTGTAGACGCCAGCGAAAGGCAGATTGGGCTGTATTACGGTATAATCGAGACTGGGGCGCGCAGGTGCACCAAGTACAAATAAGAAAGGCCTTGTAATCAATCCTCTCGCTGGAAATGCGAATCGGCAACCTCTTGTTGGAGAATCATACAATGCGCTATTCCCACTTACCTCAACGTTTCCTCGGCGTTGTATGCGCTGTGTGGATAATACACGCTTGGGGCACCTGCAACGCTCAGTCGGAGGCAGAGCCGGCGCCCTTCATCTCCGTACCCGATTTCGAGCACGGTCGCGTCCTGTCGTTCGGACAAATGACGCGTTTGAATATCGGGGCAACGCATCGCGACGGAACGCCGCTTGCCGATACAGGAATTCTGTTCGTGGCCCCCGATAACGGTCCGAGCGGTACCTTTGTCGACGCGCCAACGGAAACCAGCTTCTTCCGCACTCGAACTAACGATCAGGGCGTCGCCTCAGTGACGTTCGTCGCAAACGAAATACGCGGCGCCTACCTGATTGACGCCATAGTCGAAGGAACCGAAGCCGCCGTCAGTTTCGCCATGACAAATGTGGCCGAGCCGGCTCAAACAGTCCTGGAGGCAAGCACGGCGCGCCGGGCCATTGTCGATCAGATACTTTACAATGCAGTCGAAGACGAGACCCTTCGTTTGCATGGGCCGGTCCTCTTACAAAGCGGGACGAAAGTGTTCTCGGCCGCGAGGCAGAACTCTCTCTATCCAATGGCTGCTCTGGACGTAGATCGGCCCGCCTGGTTCTTCTGGATCGACGAGCACCCCGAAGCCAACTTTGGTCATCCCACCCGCTTCATTCTCCTGGACGCCGCAGTTTCAGACCCGGATGTAGCGGTCGATGCGACCGTAATCCGCCAGACCTGGTGGCCGGAGATTCAACCGCCGTCCGCTGAGAAATCATCTTCGCTGCGGCCGCCTTCGTCAACGAATCGTTCGCTACTTGCGCTCTCTTCGGACAGAGCCGGTGATAGCAGCGTGCTTGACCGGCAATTGCGTCCGCTTGGTGAGGACAATGACGACGTATGCGCTATTGTCATCTACGGCCCGCCCGACAGCACTGCCGAGAATAGTGCCGAAGCAGTAAGCGAATTCTTCACCAACGTTCTAAATATCCCCGAAGACAACATCATGACCGGCACAAATTTACTCGGGTTGTCGATTCCTTCTTCACCGGATATGCTCGGACAGTTCATTGACAGGGTAAAGGGCAAGGAGTGCAAGAAACTCTACCTTTATATTTCCTGCCACGGATATTCGGGAAATAACGGCTCCGGGTTAATTTTGGGAAACAGTAACGATTACGACAAATCCACAAAACAAGACTGGTTGTCACACGCCGATCTGGGTGAGATGCTTGAGCCACTCGCAGAGACGAATACTGAGGTCTGCCTGATTATCGATGCGTGCTACTCGGCGACTGCAATCCGCTACGTGCAAGACCGCGGGGTCGACGGCACCATCGTAACCTCCGCCGCCCGCGATCGAGAATCGCTGACTCCCTTGTTCGCGTTCGGACGCTCCAATAAGTTTACCGCCGCTCTGATCGAGTGCTGGCAGGACCCGGCGGCGGATGTCGACGGCGACGGGACCGTGACCCTCGATGAGGCCTATGCCTGGGTGATCAAAGAGGGCGGCTCGGACGCCACTGCCGGGCACCCGCAGATCGCAGAAATCGATGCCGAAGGCGGTGCCCTGCCTTTGCCGGACGTCCTTATCCCTCAAAGAAGAGAGACCGTGGCAGTCACGATACATCGGCCGCCCGGGGCGGTGGGAGACATCAACGTCACTGTGCGAATCGTAAATCGCCTATTTGCGTACCTTTCCGACCCCGAAAATCCGCAGCACGGCCCTTTCGGCAACATGCGAAGGGTAGTATTCAGGGAAGGGACCGACAGCCAAACGATCCATTTCACCGGTCTGCGGGATGGTGAGACGGACTATGTGGCCCGTACCATTGACGACAATAGAAAAGAATTTCAGGGCCGGGCCACAATCCATATCGGCAGCGGCTACAGTATACGGCCGACTCGCGTCCCCAACGGTGAGTCCAGGAAAGTCGAGCTACAGCGCCACGGCAGGGCCCCGCAGACACCGCGACCGACGGTGGTGCAATTTTATGCGGAGAACCCCGAGGTTGCCGGCGTTGAGCCTGCGCACGTCATACTGCAGCCCGGACAGACCGAAGTCGAGTTCACAATCGAAGGACGGAAGGTCAGCACAGCCAGATTGATCGCGTTTGATCCGCTATACGACCTGAGGACCGAAACCCATGCCGTGATCACCGGATCACCCGGTGATAGAGAACCGGTGATTACCGACATTCTCGGGCTGCCGGGAGATCTTTTGACGAGTCTGCCGCTGGGCAACGAAGACTGCACGCCGCTGGGAGACGGCAGTAACTGCACCGTTCCCGATCCACCGGAGAATATCCGTGCCTTGTCCTACGCCGTGCTAAATATGAGCCAGTCGGCAGCCGATCACCTGTTCAGCGAAGTTTTTCCTTGCGGACAGACGAATCAGTCATTCACTACAACGCAGCCACTAACAGATTACTTATTCAGCCGGGGTCTTCCCTCCGGACAGGACCGTGAAGTCCTGACTATCTGCAGTTCGACAGCGCCGCCACAGGCCGGCCCATACCTCTTTGTCAACGTGCGGTTCGGGGGCGATATCCCAACCGATCAGAATCGTTACTGCCAGTACGGCTTTGTTTTCGACGCGGATGGGCTGCCTGAGAACAACTTCATTCCCGAACCTCCGTTTTGGAACGATTATTACGGTTTCGCGGATACGGCATTCCAGGTAACTTACAGCCCGGAGCAGGGTTGGTTGGCACAGGCCGTAGACATGCGCAACGGCGTCTTCACACCACGCGACAGCAATGCCCGTTTCGTCATAGTCGAAAACGAGATTGCGACGTTTATTCCGATGTCGGAGTTTCCAACCCCGAACCCGGCCTGTAGGGTTACAGTGCACTGTCACCACGGGGACTACGGCTTCGCCGGCGGCCCCTGGTCCGGCGACTATTACCCGCGTGTCTACGATCCATTACTCCCCACCGCCGACTCCGTAATCGAGCTGGGAGATATACTCGGGCCGCCCCAGATATAAACGAAGCCGGCCGGCAATGAATAATTGTGAAAATTGAGAAGCTGCACGTACTCACAATTTTCAAGTGCTTTTTTGGACCATCCGAGTTTGGATATGATGAAGATCACAACGCCGCATACAATAACCTTTTCAGCCGCTAAAGTCATCTCCGAAGCCAGATCGGGTGACCTAATTGCAAGAGCGGCAATTGGAAACCATAATAAAAGGCACGCCGCGGCAGGATGGTCAACTCACTGCCTGCGCAGGAATGACAACGATGGGGCGGCGGCTCATGCCGATTGTCGTTCATCCGCCTAAGACACGCCCAACGCGGGCACGGGACTGGCTCTCTCCGAGCTGATCCGCTCATAGCAATGATTTCTTGCGGTGCTTGTGAAGGCAAAGGGAATTCTGTAGACTTACTCCGCATTTTAAGCTATCATTAAAATTCAAAGGGCCAAACCGAGATGTCGAAAGAGAAAGCCAAAACTCCGGCTGAAAGCGCAGTAGGATCAAGATACCTGATCATGCCGCACCAGGCGAACCCTCAGGGCACGGCCTTCGGCGGCGTTATCGTGGCGTGGATAGACATGACCGCGGCTATGGCCGCCCAGCGTCATTGCGGCAAAGAAGTCGTTACCGCCGGCATCGACTCGCTGGCGTTCAAAGAGCCGATCCGCATCGGCGATCACGTCTTACTACAGGCCTCGGTCAATTACGTCAGCCGCTCGTCGATGGAAGTCGGCGTCCGCGTTACCAGAGAAGACCCGTACACCGGCGAGCAGGTCGTCGCCACCAGCGCCCATCTGACGTTCGTCGCGCTGGATGAGAACAAAAAACCAACCCTCGCCCCGCCGATACAACCCCAAACCGACGCCGAAAAAAGACGCCACGCAAACGCCAAAATCAGAGTCCAGGCAAGAAAAGAACTCCTCGGAAAAATCTCCCGTACAAAGAACAAGGACCCAAAATGAAACCAAAACGCCGATTGAGTATTATCCTTGCGATTCTCACCCTGTCAATAGTAGGACTCGTTCTCTTCTCACAGCATCGACACGTGCAGCTTTACAAGGTAGTATTGCTGCCATCATTTGGCGGGAAAATTACCTCCCCCCTTCATATCAATGATAGAGAACAAATAGTCGGCCAATCGGAAGACACCGCAGGCAAAATAAGACATTTCCTCTGGGAGCGAGACAAAGGTATGCAACCTCTTGATCTCGGTACCGAACTGGTCGTCACTGGTCTTCACTTCAACAATAGAGGCCAGGTCGCTGGCACAATCTGGGACCCAAATGTTGGCGTTGACCAAGCGTTCTTGTGGGACTCCACGGCCGGCAACATTCAACTCGGGTCGTTAGACGGCAGCGAAAGCTTTGCTTCCGACCTTAATAACCGGGGCCAGGTTGTCGGCTCCTCAGAATCCACAGCTTTCATCTGGGACGAGGCACAAGGAATGCGAAGCCTTGGAATACCAGAGGGATTCACAAGTTCACTGGCCGACATTGTCAATTACGCTGGTCAGGTCTTGGGACTTCTAATATCGGAATCACATGGCATCAACCAAGTATGGTGTTTCTGGAACTCAAACAGCAAGGCCTCAACACCGGTAGCAACATTACTGCCCGATGATAACTACTCAATAGCATTCGACATGAACAAGGATGGTAGCGTATTGGGCAGAAAATATCGCGTTGAAAAGGGAGAGTTTTGGACTTTCCTCTGGCGAGAGGGCGCTGGAGTCAAGTGGCTGTTTCCACTTGAGCACCTTGAGGATTCTGAAAATCCCTTCATTATGAATGATACAAATCAGGTCCTTTATAGCGAAATACATGTCAGCTCGTTCGAGCGATTCAGCAGAAAGTATTTTCCTCGGTATACGCAACACTGTCTTTGGGACCCAAAGCGAGGAAAAATATTACTAAATAAACAGATCCCTCCTGAAATTGGTAAACTTATGTCCGTTGCGGACTTGAACAATCAGGGCTGTATTATAGGTGTCATTCGACCAGAAGGCTCGCCCGACAGATTGGTCGGCGTGCTGCTCGAACCGATACCCGAGCGATGGGATAAGTGACTCTGAAAGTTTACAGCATGGGCAACAAGTTGCCCATCCTATTCATGAAAGGCTGTCTGGCGTCAAGTTTTTTGTTTTCTTTTTTCATTTTTTTCTTTTTCTCAGACAACCTTCGGTCACATAGTCACTTATCTACGCCTGCCGGTCTGCAAAGACTATCGTTATCTGAACAGACCTCAGGCGCTCGTCAAGGCAACGCTTCGATTTGCCATTGACACTTCTCACCTTGAACAGCAATCTTTTTTTCTTTACTTCTTTACTCGTTCGTACACCGGAACAGGGCTCTGTTCGGCCCACCTATTCATTTGTCCACGTGCTGTCGCACGTGTCCGTCGCCGACTGCTGCGGCGACCACACGATCTCGTCCGGTGCGGGCGGCCCAAATACGATGAGATCTCAAGCCGAAACGGCAGGGACCATAGGATGGAAGAGCTGGCCCGTTTCCGAACGAGACTGCTTGTTCTTGCTCATTTTCTTGCTCTTGTTCTTGTTCTTGTCCTTGCTCTTGTCTTTATTCACATGCCTGCTGTTATTCTTGTTCTTGTTTGCGCCCTTGCGGCTGCCCGGACGAGCGGGCCGATTCTCCTGATAATCTACGCCTTTGGACCATACCGCGTACACTACCTTCACGAGCTCGCGGGCCACCTTGATATAACCTCGGCCGCAGTCTATTCTGCCCCCGTCTGTCACTCTGTCGAACATGTCACGCCATTTGCCGCCCGAACGAACCGCTCCGTGAGCAGCCTCGATAAAGGCCCACTTGAGTGTGCGGCTGCCTCTGACGCCAAGGTGACGTCCCTTGGGAGAGTGACTCGGATCGGACTCGCCGGTGTCGTCGGACCGAGGTGCAAGGAGACTGTAGGCAGCTAGTGACTTGTGACCACTGAACCGCTCGATCCTGCCTATCTCGGCTACCAGTATATAGGCCAGGATAATCCCGATGCCGGGGATGGTCTTCAGCCGTCTTGTCAACGGGTTACTTTCCATTTGGCTGCGAAGTATCCAAGCCGCCTCGGCCAACTGCCGGCGAAGATGGTCCAGGAGCCTGACGTTGCCGCGAAGCGCCATAAGGGCCTCGGCGGGAAGATTCCCCGAATTATTCAGACAAAGCTCGGACAGAAACTTGCGGCCTTTGGCGCCGAAAAGATCGCTGAACTCGTGGAATATCCCGTGACGGTGAAATACGGCGTGAATGCGGCTCTTGACCGACGTCTGTATGCCGACCAGGTCGGCGCGGAAACGCATCTGCTCGCGAAGGTTGCGAACGTCGACAGGGGCGCGCCAGACCTTCCACCACTCGGTCAGCTCAAATGGCAGAAGCGATATCAGATCGGCGTCCTTCTTGTTGGTCTTGGCCCAGTCGCGGGCCTTGCGCATCTGCTCGACTTTGTAACAGTTCGACAACTCCACCTTCATGCCCTCTGCTTCCAACAGGTCGCTGAGCCAGCCCCACCCGAAGGATGCTTCCATTATCACCTGCATGCCCGCCGGCCACTGGCTCAGTCGCTGCCGCAGCTTCACGCGGTCCGGATGATCGAGACGCTGGCGGGCAAAGACTTCGCCGCTTGCGTCGCGAAACGTTACACTGCTGAATTTATAGTGGACATCCATTCCTGCACACGCTACATTTGTTTCTGGATTTTTCATTGCTGTCTCCTTTCTTTTTTGCCCTAATCATACCAGAGCAAACGGCTGGAGACAGCCTTTCATGAGATTACCAAAGTCTATCGAGAGGTTCAAAGAGTTCTGGCGGTTATGTTCTCGCCACCATCATGCAGTTGGAGCAGACTAACTGGCCGGATTCTATTCTGGACATGTCGTTTTCTGGGACGTTGTCGCGGCCGCAGCCTTCGCAGGATGCGGTGCGGCTGTGATTGTCGGAGGCATCGGCCGGGCCCAATCCTTCGGCGGCTCTCCTATGGCTGCTTCGCTTGAGGCTCTCAGCCGTTGTCTCGGCTTCCGCTCTCATTTCTGCCTCGCATTCGGCCTTCTGTTCGGCTTCGGCGCGCAGTTCCGTCTCGGCTTTTAATCTCGCTTCGGCTATCGAGCGGGCGTGGGCTTCCATTTTTGCTCGCTGCTCGGCCTCTATGCGCAGCTTTGTTTCCCGCCGGGTGCGTTCTGTAACTTTCTCCAGCCCTTCTGCGTGAGATTGAGCCGCCTGCTCTGCCTCGATTCTCAGACTCGCTTCGGTCTTTGCTTTCGTCTCGGCTTCTGCAAGCGCTTTCTCACACGTCTCGATCCTCTCGATTAATTTGCCTTTGACTCTGGCGATTTTTCGATTGGTCTGCTCCTTGAGTTCGGCCCTGACTTTCGCCTCGGTTTCCGCCTCAATAGCACGCCGCCACATCTCGCCTGCTACGCGCTCGGCGACTTTGCGCGTCTTCGCGGCGAATCTTGCTCCTTCCGGCTTGAGAGCCCTTTCTCTGACTCGAGGCTCGCCGGGCAGTCTTACCTTCCACCACCATCGGCCGTTCTTTTGATACATCTCTCCGGGCAAAGCTGCTTTCGGCGGTCTGTTCGACATTGTTTGACCTTTCACATTTCCGCACGGACATCCGCAGGGCGCGCGTTGGCCCACCGCCACGTCTAAGGTGGGGCAAGCCCCACCCTACTTTTTGACGTACTCCGCTTCGCGCTTCGGGCCGGGGACAGAGACAACTTCTCTGTTGTCGGCGGCGGGCGCGGGCGCCGTTTTTTTGTGACCGTGCTTTTGTTTGAGCATTTCCCGCTTCTGGCAGCACTGCTCGGCGAAGACGGCTATTTCCGAGTCCAGACTGGAGTTGGCCGAGTCGCCGAAGAACGCATGTATGATCGGGAATACCAGATCGGCTTTTCTCTTTCGCAATTCCTTCGCCATCGCCTCGATCTTGGCGGTGGCGACCCCCTCCTGCATGCAGGTGAAGGGACCCACATGGAATATTCCTGAAATATAAGCATCGCCGCGCGGCTTTGCCAGGTCGTTCATGAACTGATACGCGATACCCGAGCTTAGCGGCGATTCACCTTCGATATTTGCGTGAAATTCGTGCTTTTCTTCCAGCGTTTCGATGATCTGCATCGGCCTGGGCAGCACGTGCCTGCCTTCAAGGACCTCGTGGAACGGCTCTTCGATCTTTTGCTCGACCGCTGCCATGTACTTGCCTTTCAGAAAAGCGTTGCCGTACTTGCGTGCGGCCTGCCATGCCCGGCCGAAATCGAAATCTCTCAGCCGCAGGCCAATATCTCTTTTGCAGTTTCGCTGATTCATATTATTGACGTAATCGAGCCACTCGGTCACCGGGTCTTTTACGACCTCCAGGCCGCTTTCTTCCAACTGCCGAATCACGTAGCCCGTACACGGGTCGTGCTGACGAACGTAAATTTCACCAATATAAAGAACGAGAGGATATCGGTCGCTGGTGCGAAGCTCGACGGCCTTGAACAGGTCCACGGTCTTAGCGCCCCATTCTATCAGATCGTCCGTTTCGGCGCCGGCTTCGACGATCTTTTCCAGCTCGTTCAGTCTTTCTTGTCTCAACTGGCTTACAACCTTCTTATCGACGGCATAAGGATTGAACCTGAGAAAAATATCTTCCAGCAAATCGGACGCCTTTATTCCCTTGAACAGCATCCTCTGCATCCTCGCCTTATCCGATACGCTGAGCTTGCCGGGGAATGGTATGTCGTTATAGTCGCTTTCCGACGATGGGCCGGCCACGGGGACGTTTTGCAGGTTCTCTCTGTCCAGAAATTCCCGGACCAGCTCGGTATATTTGCCGAACCGGCACGGCCCGCTCGTCGTCGGCAGCATCACGAGATAGTTCTTATCGACATAGTCGGTTCCCTTCTTTTCACCTTCTTCCTGCAGGAAGGCGATGGCATCGCCGACAACGCCCTTTAGCGGATGGCAGACCTCGGTGTAAATGTGCTTTCGGGCGACTTCGTAGCTTCGCTGCGTGTCGGTGGGCAGAACCCGGCTGTTTACGCCGAAGTACCTCAGACCCGCGGCGCCGACAAAGCTGGCGTCTCCCATATACGGAATAAGCCAGGTGCGTTTCTCGGACGTGTCGTGATTGCGCCTTCGTAAGTTGTCGATTGCCAGCTTCTGCTGAGTAGTCTGATCCACGACTCTTTCGTGGGCCTCGGTCCGCGTGACGAACGGAGCGTTGTTGGTTTGCGCATCTGTCAGAAGAACGAGCATCGGCTTGCCGGCCGCCTGCTGCATCTTTTCTTCCTGGTATATCTTGAGACTGTCGGGCCCGCAGGCGAAGTTCATCATCCTGGTTGCGAACAGGTTCGGATGTTCGGCCACGTACAGGTGCGCCTTGAGTATCTTGACGCTCTGGACCCAGAATTCGTTGTCCACCATCTCGCCAAGATCGATGCCCTCGAACTTATGTTCGAGAAATATCTGCGGGATATAGTGCAGTCCGCGGACCTGCGAGAACATTACGCCGGAATTGGAGCTTGCCTCCGGATCGAGCAGGACGTAATCCCTGCCTATGCCGACGTAGGCCTTTTCGTTGTTGGTTTCGATTTTCTTGAGGAATTTGTCACCTTCGACGTAAAGCTCCTGCTTAAACACGCTTTCCGCTTCATCGGCGAATCTGATTGCCTCTTTTATCTGCTTGTTCGTCAGGCCGAGTCCCAACCTGTCGAATTCCTCACGCAACTGACGCACAAGAAGCGGATAATCCCCGAAATGCAGGATGGGATTTATCTGCCTGTTTTTGTCGAGCGACAAAACGTCGTTAAGGAGATATCCTTCGGATTCGGTATAGATGCAGTATTTCAGATCGGGAGGCGTTTTGCTCCTCTGCTCGATGAAGCTCGGATTGAACAGGTAGTCCACTTCGGGGTCTCTATTCAAAACCGCCGCGTGTCCCGTAACGAGCTTTCTCGCTATACAGAACTCTGTTCTCGAATTGTCCACGCCGATCTTTGCGATCTCCTTCGTCGTCCTCGGCGATACGGCCGGATAGAAGCCAAGTTTTTTGAAAAATGCAGCGCTCCAGATGCCCTTCTCGCCGAGCGTAGCGGTGCTTCTTTTTATCCCGACGGTCGTGCCGATCTTTCCTTCGGCTTTGACAGCAGGCAGGTCTTTCTGCAGGCAGCCCTGTTTCGTGAAATGTTTCTCGTAAATCTTGTGGTACTTGTCGACGTAATTGGGCCTGGGCTTTTTGGAGGATTCGGAATTTCCTCTCGGGCAGAAACCTCCGGTGATTATCTCGTCGGACTCAATCGAGAATACCTCGAGCTGGCAGTCCCTCACGCCGCAGCACTTCTCCGCGAACAGCTCCTTACACGATATGCTCCTCTTATCGAACGGCATGTCGATTATGGTCCAGCCGCGGAAGGCCGTGTCATATTCTTTGCCCTGGGCCTCGAATTGCTTTATGTTGTTAATGATGTCCAGGGCCTGGCCCCATGCGCCGAACATTTCTCTGTGAGGATACGCATTGATCTCTTTCTCGGTTACCTGTGCAAGAGCCGCCAGAAACGCCTTTCCCAGCGGCGGGCCGCCCTGGGCGGAAGCTTTCTTGGCGCTGTGCCCGGAGCCGCCGACGAATTTGTAGTAATAGCTCGCCGCCGTACCTCGCACTATCGCGGCACCGATCTCTTCCTGGCTGAAGCCCTCGGCGATGAGTCTGTTCTCGTCCATCTCCATGAAGACGCCGCAGGTCGAGTCTATTATCGGAACCTTCTCGGCGCTGAGCGCCGCTTGCTGAAGGGTGTTCTCGACGTTAAGGTCCACGATGTCGGCCATGTTCTCGAGAGTCTGCCCGGAGCCGGCCTGGCAGCTATAGTTCATCTTCGCTTCTTTGACGGTTCCGTCGTCGGCGAATCTCGTGAACTTCATGTCCTGGCCGCCCACCTCGAAGATGGTGTCCACCTGCGAATCGCAATGCCTGATCCCCATGGCATGGCAGGTTATCTCGTCGGTCACTCTGTCGGTCAGCTCGATTCCCGCTTCGCTTAGCTCCTCCGATTTCTTCTTGCTCACGAGGATCTTCTCATACAGTTTCCTCGCCGAGCCTGTAGCGCCGACGCCCTTAATGATAACTTCGTCCTTGTGCCTGCTCAGATACTTCAAAACATTCTTGAGAGATTCCTCGGGATTGCCGTGGGTCTTTATGTACAGCTTATCCAGCAGCCTGCCCGTTCGCAACTCGACCAGGGCGCCCTTTGTGGTCGTGCTCCCCCCGTCTATGCCGAGGACCACTTCCGTACCCGGCTCGATCTTGCCGGTCAATTCGCCGCTCTCCTCGTGCACGTGCCTCAGGCTCTCCGACAGAGGGGGCGCAAACTTGCGGTTCTCTCTACCGTGAGCCGCCGCCTCGTCGAGTTGCTCGAAGCTGAACACGAAGTTGTTGTCCTGCTCCATGCCTTTGGCCGCGGCCCCTATCGCGGCAATGTTATGGTAGTGCTCTGACCTTCTAACCGGAATCCCCAGGAACTCCTCGATGTTATTCATTATAATGTCGTTGGCAAAGACACCGCCTGTGGCGACGGCTCTTGCGGAATCCTTCGAGGCGTCGAACACTCTGGCTCCGAGAACGTCAATCTTGTAATTCCGCGCGACGGTCCTGAACAGACCGGCCAGATTATCAGGTCTAGTCGCTCCCTCGTTTTGCTTGTGAATAAGGTCCGACTGAATTACTACGCCGCACCGCGCCAGAAACTCGCTCGGCTCTGCCGATCTATCCGCTTCTTTATGCGCCCTGTCAAACATCTCCTCGAGCCGCGTTTGCAGTTTCGCCCTGTTTCTTATGCGAACTGCTTCCTTCTCTTCGGCACTTCTTGCCGGGCCGGTGTTTTCCAGCTTTGGATTCGGGACTTCACCGTCGAATAACCTCCTGCATTGCTTCTCAATCAGCGTGCCTGAGCCGCCCCCGCACTTGGTCCCGGTTCTCCATTCCTGGATAACCTTCCTGCCGTTTATCCCCTTGAGATGAAAAAAGTACGAGTCTTTGGCGCCCATGTGTACGATATATTGTGCATCCGGATCAACCGTCTCGGCCCCCTTGGGAATCGCGACGCTGTCGAAGACGTAGGTCACGCCGGTCATGACTTTCGGCAAAGACTCGGCGCCGCTGCCGGTGAAAGCGGTATTGGCCACGGCGTAGGAGCCGAACTTGGCCGCTATATTGTGCCATGCTTCCTTCACCGCTCCGATCGGATTGGCAAAATGCATTATCGGCGCGGGTGAATACAGGACCTCTTTGTCGGCGGAAAGAACAGTATAATGCACAAAACTGCTGCCGACGTCTACGCCCACGAATATTTTTCCATTGTTTTTCACTATTTCTTTTCCCTTCTTCCTTTTTTGTGATGACTCGAAGGTCAAAGATCCCAACGCGGAATCCCACGTCCCCTGAAACAAAACTACCTAAAAACCCTGTCCGCAAATATTGCGAACCTGCTATTATACTCAGCCAAGGCTGATTTGCAAGAAACTTAACCCTCTCGTTTCGAGCACAGAATCGTATTATTCAGTGATCGCTATTCATTTTAACGCCCTATAAGTACGCTGTTAAAAACGCTGTGAGATACGATCAAGTATCCTTCACTCTGCCGGGGGCAAGCCGGCAACTGTTACATTTTTCGGCAAAATCACGCCTAAATCAACAGCTTATCCACAAGGCCGGTATGGCTTATGTTTCCGTTAAGCCGTTCCGCAATAAAACATTACGGTACACGACTATGTTAATGCAACAATTTCACTCGCTATATGATTACTAATACTACTTTTGTTTAATAACCGATAATAACATATAGTAACAAGTTGCTGTGACGAGCGGCTCATTCCGGAAAGCCGCTTGCTATTTGTAAGTCCTTATAGTATCTTGGAATTATATGAATTCCCGGCATTTACAACCTGAGTCGAAATACCGTGTCCTGGTACGGTCCCGCAGGCTGTACGAGTATCTTGCGCCGCGCGTCTATACCGTCATCATAGTTATCGCTCTGCTCTACACACTGGCGGTCAAGTATTTCCAGTCGCTCAGGGTTACAAATGGCGAATTTATCGGCTGGATTCTTGCCGATATTTCGTTCTTGCTGGTAGTCGAAGCGATACTATCGCTGTCCTGTTCGAAATGGCCGCATAAATGGATCGTGCGCGCCGCTACCATAATTGCCGCCGTCATTTGCACCTGGTCGGTTATGAACGCCGCCTGGATAATCAGAACGGGAACGCAAATCCTGCCGAGAGTCCTTCTTTCCTTATTCCGCGCTCCGATAAATACGTTATGCATCGTCGGTGTCAATCTTGTCAAGATGCCTGTTGCGGCGTTTATCCTGCTGGTTCCCAGTGCTATTGCTCTGGCCTTTATCATTTCCTGTCTCGCCCACCCCAGAATACCGGTCTATAACCGCAGGCGGTTTCGGATCAGGATTATTATATGTGTGACGGTTGCCGCCGCCGCTGTAGTTGCTCGACCGGCTTTCGCAAAACGCGGCTCTCCTCAGATCGGCGCTACGGGCCTGAGGTACAATTCGCAGTTGCGGGCGGTCATGAGTCTTGTCGTTTCGGACTACAGACAGCCGCCGGACCCGAATCGAACGATAGCCTCTTTTGATCGGCTCGAGGTCACTTCACTACCTCCGCAGACGAAACATAACGTCGTGGTTGTGGTTCTGGAAGGCGTTCAGTACAGGTACACGTCGCTTGCCGATAACGAGAACGACCTGACGCCGTTCCTTGCGAGCCTCGCGGAACAAGGAGTTGAATTTTCAAACATGCGTTCTACGCTGACTCATACTACCAAGGCGCTTTTTGCGCTGTTTAGCGGGCGTCTGCCGTCTGCTTCTCAGGATATTGTCGAAGCGGTCCCGGCTGTCAAGCCCTATGGCGGCATCGCTACTATTTTGGCCGAAGAGCTGGATTACAGGACGGCGTTCTTCCAGTCGGCTATGGGCAGTTTCGAGGCCAGGCCCGGGCTGGTGTATAATCTCGGCTTCCAGAAATTCTGGTCTCGGGAGGATCTTGCCGATCCTAATGCGTTCGTCGGCTACCTTGGCGCCGATGAGTTCTCGATGCTCAGGCCGGTTACCGATTGGGTCGAAGAATCTGATGATCCCTTCTTTGCCGTACTGCTGTGCTCGGTCACTCACGATCCTTATGTAGTGCCGGAATGGTTCGGTTTGCCCGCCGAAGAGCCGGTCGATCGCTATCGGCAAACCATTCGCTATACGGACAAGTTTCTTGCCGCGCTGGACGTGGAGCTTACGAAATTGGGACTTGCCGACGAGACTATATTCTGTGTAGTCGGCGATCACGGGGAGGCTTTTGGCGAACATGGGCTGCTCGGGCATGAACGAATACCCTTCGATGAGTTACTGCGTATACCATTTTGCCTGAGGACGCCCTTCTCAACCAAGCCGGGTAAGAAGGTCACAGATCCAGTAAGCTCGATCGATCTGTCCCCAACGCTGCTTGGACTTCTGGGAGTTGAAACCCATTCTGCAGGCTTTGACGGCGTTGACGCGCTGGACCCCTTGCCGGACGATCGAAAGGTTTACTTTTCCGGTTGGATGCGCGAGGGACCGACGGGGTACGTGCAGGATGGTCGTAAGTTTGTTTATCATCCGGCTGAAAAGGTGGTCTGCCTGTACAAGATCCGGACCGATCCGCTTGAACTTCGGAGGATAGAGCTGCCCGACATACCGATGCGGACAATAGCTCGTGATATAGTCACCTGGCGTACGGAGACGGTCTTCAGGCCCAATCAAAAGAGTACAGGCAGCAAGACGCTGTTCGATCGCTGGCTTTGCCGCTGGACCGAGCGCGTCTCCTCTGCCAAATACGTGGAATGATCGGATTGATCCAAAGTCGCGGACTGTTACCAAAATCAACACCTGCATAAGAAGCGTTGTTTTTCGTAAACACACCTCAATATCATTGCCTAATGACCACGTCGGACTCTTATGTCTGTAAAAATGGGAAATATGGGGCATGCGGGGGTTGCGTTTAAACAACGCCGTGTTAAAAAAGGAATTTAGGGGTCATGTAGGGACTCAGAGGCTCTTCTTATTGTAACTGCTTTTACAGTAATAGTTTAAGTAGACTACGCCGTAGCCCGTTGCTTTAAATTTATGAGTACTGGCATATTTTTTGCAGTTATTCATACCTTGTGCTTTTTAGGCAGCTATATTGGGCGGACGGCCTAAAAGTGTTTCGGAGGAGGACATGTCCGCCCGATTTTGAAATCCGCGGAACCGCGATTGACGGTTTCGCTAAGTATACCATTCTCTATAGTTTGGAGTCGTTCCGGAGGAGGGACGACTCCAGTTCTTTGCGCTCTCATGCTGCCGCCCGGTTTTGTTGTCATTCCTGAGCAGGCAGGAATGCAGAAGCCTCTGAACAAATGGATTGCTGCCTGCCCAGGAATGACAACGTCGGGCGACCGCAATGACTCATCTATCTTTTTCGCTATCCAAACGTGCTCCGGGATAATATAATCGCGCGTATTATGGAACGAGCAGTTTGGAGAATTATCGACGCCAACTTCAATCGCGCCCGCGAGGCAAGTCGGGTTGTCGAGGAATACTGTCGGTTCGCGCTGAATTCGAAATCGCTGGCCGCCCGTGCCAAACAACTTCGACATGAAATGTCGCGAGCAATCGGGCAGCTCGACGCCGGCAGGCTCATCTGCGCCAGAGACACGCTCGGGGACGTCGGCGTCGGCCAGATTGTGGATAGCCAGCTCGGCAGAGGTGACCTGCAGGATTCTTTTGCCGCTGCCTGCAAACGGCTGACCGAAGCGCTCAGAGCCATTGCCGAGGCAGGCCGGATCGAGAATCACCAAGTCGCCGATCTGATTGAGAAGCTTCGGTACGACGCGTACACGCTTGAAAAAGACATAGTGCTTTTCGCCGATCCGGTCGAGAAATACAGGCGCGTCCGGCTTTACGTCGTCATAACCAGCAATCTGCCGGCAGAGGTGATTTTTCTGACGAACAAATGTGTTGCAGGCGGGGCCGACTGCATTCAGCTCCGGGCCAAAGATATCGAGGACGACCAGCTCTTCGCTCTTGCAAAAACATTCGCAGGAATATGCAAAGAAGGTGGAGTCCTGAGCGTCATAAACGACCGGGTGGATATTGCCGTTGTAAGCGGTGCCGACGGATTGCATCTTGGCCAGAACGACCTGCCTGTCGAACAGGCAAGAAAGCTCGAGGCGAGACCATTGATAATCGGCAAGAGCACTCACTCGGTTGAGCAGTTGCGCGCGGCCTGTGAAGAGAGCCTCACTTATGCCGCTCTTGGGCCGGTCTTCGCTACAGGGACCAAGCCGGACCTTCAACCCGTTGGGCTGGAGTATGTAGAGCGGGCGGCCGAGATTCTGGCCGATGAAGGTATCGGCAACGTCGCCATAGGCGGCATAACAGTTGACAACGTCGAGAAGATCCTGGCGGCAGGCGCTTCGAGCATAGCCGTCTGTGCCGCTGTGACCAAAGCCGCTGATCCTGCCGCGGCATGTCGCGCTCTCAAAGATAAGATAGAAGACTTCAAAGTCGATAACCAGCCCCATCCCGATAAACGACAATCGGGATGAGGCTGCCACCCTTCTTGCGTCCATTTTGAAGGGTGGCAGCCTCAAGCGCCGATCACTGTCGTTTAGTGCTCCACACTTGGGGCTGGTTGCTATTTCAAAACCACTGTTAAGAGGTTGAGTATGGGCTGGGTGTGCAAAGTAGAATATCTTTTGTTGGTGCTTTTGACGACCTGCTGCGTGCCGGTTTTGGGTGACAATGTACTTCCGGAAGAACCGCCGGGCGAGTTCTTCCCGCTGAGAGCGGGCGATCACAGAGACGCGCCGTCGTTCAAGCGCGGCCAACCGATTGTCGGAACGACGTATTTCTACTGGTACGACATCGAGTCCGAGAGTCATATCATAGATCGCGACGGCACGGACGCTTTGACGACGCATCCGGCGGATATGAACGACGTGAGCTACAAGCGGACTTCCTGGCACAAGACGCAGTTGGAGGATATGGTGGCCGCCGGGGTAGATTTCCTGATGCCGGTCTACTGGGGTGTGCCGGGAGAGTACGACGCGTGGAGTTTTACCGGCCTGCCGCCTTTGGTGCGCGCTCATGATGAGCTTCAGAGTCAGGGTGTTGATGCGCCTGCTGTCGGCATGTTCTACGATACGTCGATCCTCAGGCACAACGGATTTATACAGGACGGAAAGCGCTACCATGTCGATTTGACGACGGAGTTCGGAAAGGAATGGTTCTACACGCCTGTTAGAGATTTTTTCAGCCTGATTCCGCCGGACAAGTGGGCCCGGATCGACGGCAGGCCAATCGTGTTTATGTACGCGGCGGCATTCGCCAAAAAACAGGGCCCGGAGCAGTTCAATTACGTCAAACGCAGATTCAATGCTCAGTTCGGTGTCGAGCCTTTCATCGTCAAAGCGGCCGACTGGAAAGGCCCGGCCGACGCTACCTACTCGTGGGGCGGAGCCGTTAACGGCCCGTTTATCTACAGGCAGGTCGCCGCTCTCGGCCCCGGGTATGACCATACAGCGGTTCCCGGCAGGAAACCTTTGATCGTCGAGCGCCTTGACGGCAAGACTTACGTTGACCGATGGCGGAAGATCCTTGCTCTGAATCCAAAGAGCCGCCCATGGATGGTGCACGTGGAGACGTGGAATGAATGGCACGAGGGCACCGACATTGCGCACTCTCGCGAGTACGGGCGAACCTACATCGTTCTGACCAAGCTGTTCTCCGATATGTGGAGAGCCGGAACTGTCATTAAGGTTCCATCGCCGTATCCCGATGCGAGCGCAGTGGCGTGGTCGCCGGGAAGGGCGCAGGGCCTGGAGATTCGGCCGAGCGGTGGGGACGGTGTCTGGCGGGTGGCCGAGGTCGCCGGGACAAAGGCTGTTATGTGCGATGTCAATCCGTTTTCGAGTAATAGCCGTTACCTCTATTTCAACATTGATGATGCCTTTGCATTTGATCTGTTCGATAAAACGGTTAAGGTCTCTGTGACATATCGGGACGCCGGATGTACTTCCTTCCACGTCGAATACGATAATGTCAATCCTGAAAAAGGTCCGATTGACGGTGCGTTTCGCAGAAGCGGAAATGTCACCATCGAGGACACAGGCGACTGGAAAACCGCTGAGTTCGGGCTGGAACAGTGCTGTTTCATGAACCGGTGCAACGGGGCGGACCTGCGCATCGTCGTGATCGGCGGCGAGATGGAGCTTGCCGTGAGCAAGGCAAAAGTGACAACTACAAAAGATGAAGGAGATAAATGATGAAACCTCGGCGTTTAAAGTGTGCTTCTCTTGGGCTGATTTTGTTGATGGCTCTTCCGTGCTGCTGCCAGAACCTTTGGGAGCTTGCCAATCGGAATAAGGATGTGCTTCGCATATCGACGCTGTTTACGGCACAGAACGTGCGCGACTATCTGTCCGACGAGAAAGGCACGAACGAAGCAATCGACTGGTGCAAAAAGACCGGCGTGACGCACGTCTTTCTCGAAACCTTCCGAAGCAATTACACCGCCGAGCGAGAAACACTGGAGCGCGCCAAAGAGCGATTCAGGGACAAAGGTTTCGACGTTTCCGGCTGCGTCACCACGACCATCGTCGGCAAGAAATCCACGGGATGGAACCTTATCTCCTGCTATACGAACGAGGGAACTCAGAAGCACCTTCAGGATATATTCGAGTACACTGCGTCGATCTTCGATGAGATTATGATCGACGACTTTCTGTTCACCGATTGTGAATGTCAAGAGTGCAGAGAAGCCCGGGGGGACAAGTCGTGGGCGGACTATCGCTGCGAGCTTATGCTCGAGGTGAGCCGCGACAGAATCCTTGAACCGGCCCGTGCCGTCAATCCCGACGTTAAGGCCATCATCAAGTATCCCCAATGGTACGACAACTTCCACAATCGCGGCTACGAGGTGATCCGGCAGACCTCTATCTTCGACAAAATCTGGGTCGGCACCGAGACGCGCAATTTTGAGGACCCGCGCTGGGGCGGCAAGGTGCAGTATGAAGCCTATTACATCATGCGCTGGCTCGGCGAGATAGGCGGCGACAAGACCGGCGGCGGATGGTTCGACCCGTTCGGCACGACCGAAGACACCTACGTCGAGCAGGCGAGGCAGACCATACTTGCCGACGCGAAGGAAATGCTGCTGTTTTGCTACGGCGCCCTTCAGAGAAACACCGGACCGGCAAACGTCGAGAAGCTGCGAGCCGAAATTCCCGGCCTTTTCAAGCTCGCCAGGCTGGTTCGCGGCGAGCCCATCAAAGGAATCGCCGCTCCGAAACCACCCAACAGCGACGCCCACAACGAACAGTATGTATTCGATTTCGTCGGAATGCTGGGCCTGCCGCTCGTGCCGACAGCGACGATAGACCCCGATGCGAAAGCCGCATTCTTCTCCGTCCACGCACTGAATGATCCGCAGTTCGGCAACAAACTCCGCCAGATGCTCGCCGCCGGAAAACCGGTGCTGCTTACCGACGGCCTTGCCGACAGGCTGGAGGGCGTGAACCTCAGCGACGGCAACCCGACGATCCTGAATGTCTCCGGCAAGCCTCGCAATCTGCTGGGATTGACCCGCGAGCAGTTGAGACCGATAAGGAACAAGATGCTCGCGCCGTTCGGTATGACTTTCGACGCACCCAACAAAGTTGCTCTTTATCTGATAGGCCATAATTGCATAATTGTGGAAAACTTCAACGACGACCCCGTTGATGTCTCTCTCGAGTTGGCCAGGTCCGTCGAGGCGAAAATCGCCCTGATTCTGCCCGGCGAAGGAAGTGTCGAATTGTCCCGTGCCGGCCGGAATCTGAGCTTTGACGAAATGACTCCGAGGACGCTTATTGCGGTCAAATACTGATTTTTGAGGCCGCCGGCAGGGTGCTTTGTCGGAGGTAGTCTTGTCGTTTGTGCAGGAGTTTTTCTACCGTTTATCCACCAAAGCTGCTGTCCCGCCCGTTTTTGATGCCGGAGCTCGGAATTTTGCGCATCTTCAATGTTATCAAACGGTTACGGCCTGTCAATATTTAAGCACCACTAAAGCGCCGTTGATAAAGCCTGTCTTTACAATGGGTTACAGGCTACCCCTCCCGGATTCGTGGCGGAGACAGAAGCAACATTTTTATGATCGCCTCTGATTTCAACCGCCTTTTTTGCGGCGCTGGAACGCATCTTGCTGCGGACATCAACAATTATTAACAGGTTATCCACAATCTTGACAGCGCCACGGAGCAAGTCTGTCAGGCGCCTTAATTCCAGCAAAAGGGCGGACTCGGCACCAGTGAGGCCCGGAAAGCGCCGATTCTCAGGCCGTTTTCTAATCATCCCGGCAGAGCCGGCCCGGGTTCTTACAGATGGTACGGGTGCCGCTGCGGCCTGGACATCATTCTCTGGGCCTGTGGATCGCCGACGATTGTCTGGTTCGCCTGGTCCCAGTCGAGCTTTCTGCCGAGCATATACGACAGATTGCCCAGGACGCAAAGGTTGGCCACGCCTGCGCCGGCCTCCATGTTCATGATCGTCTTGGCGCCCGTCTTGATACCTTTGAACCAGTCCTCGAAGTGGCCCGGGCTTTTGTAGACGTCCTTGGCGCCGGCCGACGGCTCCCAGTTGCGGGCCTTCCTCTCGGCCCAGGTGCCGCCGTCGCCGCCCCAGTGGATGAACTCGCCCTTGTCGCCGCGATAGATCGCACCGTAGCCGGGACGCCTTATCTTGGTGATTCCGTCCTTTTCGAGTTCTTCCTGCGTGCGCTTCTCAGCCTCGGGCAGTTGGTCCCTTGGCATCTGCCGCCACGTCATTACCCAGTCGGGATTTTTGAATGTATAGGTCACGTCCATCAGTACAGCGCTGTCCCAGAGGCCCTGCTTGGGCGGGGTGCCTGTTGCCTCGACGGTAACCGGTCCGGTGCCGTCGGCGCCCATCCACCACATCGCGCAGCTCATCACGTGCGCTCCGCGGTCGCGAATCTGCCCGCCGCCTGACTCCAGCAGCCAGCGGAACGTGCCGTGACAGTATCTCTTGTTGTAAGGCCTCCAGCGCAGCGGACCAAGCCACATGTCCCAATCCAGCTCCGGCGGCGGATCGCTGTTCGGGACGGGATTCTTATCCTCGGGGCTGGGGTAATGGAAGCAATCAACCCGGCGGATCTTGCCGATGTTGCCGTTGACCAGGTAGCGATGCGCCAGATACGCTTCCGGCTGCGACCGGCCCTGCGAGCCGATCTGAACGGCAACTTTGTTCTTCTTTGCCGCGGCTACCATCGCCTTGCCTTCCTCGATCGTGCAGCAGGCGGGCTTTTCGCAGTAGATGTGCTTGCCGGTCTCTGCGGCGTGGACGACGTTGACGCCGTGCCAGTGGTCGGGCGTGCCGATTACGACCGCGTCGATGTCCTTGCGCAGGAGAATGTGACGATAGTCGTGGTAGGCATCGGTTCCTTCGCCCGCCTCCTTGACGGCCCGGTCCAGCCGGTTCTTGTCGATGTCGCAGACCGCCGCGATATTGACCAGTCCCTGCTCGCGGAAGCGTTTAACCTGGCGAAGCAGCCCCCGCCCTCTGCCGCCTACGCCGATGTGAGCGGTTGTGATCCGTTCGCTCGCTCCGAAGACGCTGGACGGTATAAGATACGGCATGGTGACGGCTGCGGCGCCGGCGGCCGTAAGGAATTGGCGCCTGTTGAGTTGTTTTGACTTTTCCATTGTTTATAACCTTTCTGACTTTTTCCTGGGTGTCATCGGTCCACCAGCGTGTTGAGGGCGCGAGCGCCCTCTGTGCGCGGGCGTCCCGCCCGCGACACGGGCGAGCCCCACATTATTTCGTCGGGACGAGTTTTTGACAGGGATAACCTTCGACTTTCACGCCGCGCTTGCGAAGCGACTGGGCGAGATTCTGCTTGAATTCCTCCGGCGCTACCTCGAAGCCGGCCTTCAATGCCTGGACGGCTCTGGGTATCGGAACCCGCTCCAGCGCCATCCTCGCGTCCTCTCGAAGGTGCTCGTCGGAAAGCAGCTCAGCAAGGGGCCGGATCGCACGCCGGCCGCCGATCTCCGAGAGCATCCATATCACTTCTCGCCGGACCGATACGGGCTGATCGGCGCCCAACAAGCCGCACAGTCTGCCGACCACCGCCATTCTCGCTCTGGCTGCGCCGGGCCTGCCTGTGTGCCGCACTATTTGCCACATCGCGCGCTTGGCGGCGCGGCGGACCTCGAGATCTTCGTCGGTCATCACCAGTGCCAGCCGCTGCACCGCCGGCGCGCCGATATCGCCGGCGCGCTGCCAGGCCTCGGTGCGGGTTTCCGCGTCACTGCTCCTTAAGCTTCTAATTAGCCTGTTAACTCGCCTGTTCCGCGGTCGTCGGGCGGGTTGGGCAGTCGCCGTCACTGCGGCAGCTCCGGCCGCAAGCGGCGCCTTGTTGAGATGATTCGTAGGCATGTCCGGGTCCTTTCTCGTAGATGTTTGCACACAATATCCATATCCGGAGGAATTCTATCCGCTCTCGGAAGCGTTGTCAAATCCCGTATCTGAACCGATCGATGAGAAGGGCCCGCGAGAGCTTCGGCTCACCCGGTAGAGCCGGTTCTGTTCTTCGTGCCCCTGCTAACGGACGAATTCGGCTGCTGAAGTTGTCTCTGATTGGTTTTTTTGCGCAACAACTATCTTATAACAAGCAAATCTTTGGCCTTCGAGCGAACTTCGGTTTTGAATTCGCCTGCGTGTTTCGTATGATTTTAGTGGTTACCATATTCAAGAAAAGAGGTGTTGCTATGTCTAGCACGGCAGTACTATCGACATTGTCCGCCCTTGCAGCGGCCGCGGTTGCGATTGTTTGGCTGACGAAAGTCAGTAAACAGTTGACGGATTTAGGCAGAAGAGTGCTCCAATCCGCGGACATAAAGAAGATAACCGAGGCTGCCGAAAGGACAGCATTGTATGAATCTCGCATGACCGGTTGCGAAGAGCGGACAGAGCAAAGTGAGACCAAGTCCTCGGAGCACGAAAACAAGCTGAGTGAACTCTTCTCAAGGTTGGAAGCAATTGAACAGACAGCCAACGGAAACGCTACAGGTCTCGCCGAGGCTTCAGAGAAGACGGCCTCTGTTGAATCTCGCATGGGCGGATGTGAAGAGAGGACGGAGCAAAGTG
The DNA here is from genome assembly GCA_964598225.1 of uncultured Pirellulales bacterium. GTDB lineage: Bacteria > Planctomycetota > Phycisphaerae > Sedimentisphaerales > Anaerobacaceae > SG8-4. The sequence goes on along the minus strand of CAZRBG010000002.1, from coordinate 28,493 downwards.
AGAATAAACTCTTCGAGCATGAAGCAAAGATAAACGAGTTTGCCGGCAGGCTGGAAGAGGCCGAGCGCAAGCTTGACGAGCATGAGGCAGGTCTTTCTGAGGCCAACCGGAATATGAAAGTCGTGGCCGACGAAGTTCAGGCTCTTGAAGAGTTCCAGACAGCCACTGAAAAGCTCCGCAGCCTAATTCTCGCCGCTTTCAATGATATGCAAGCGAGCATACCGCCTGCTGAGGAATTCCCGGAAGCAAGCGTGGATACCGCCGAACCCCGGCAAACCTTGCAGGAATTCGAAGAGCAGCAAGAGCAAGAAATCGAAAGCCCAATGGGCCCATGGGACAATTAGCCAATTCGATTCGAAACCGCCGAAATGCCAAGTCAGGAGCGATCTCATCGATTCGCACTTAGCCAGACTTATCATTCCTTGGTCTCAGCGGGTCGCTAATTCCATCGCAGTCTTCCTCTGAGAATCGGAAAAGACTTTTCAAGCTTGCTAACTTCGATCAGTCAGGTTGATGTAATTAACGAGAGGCACTTTTCTACAGTTTTGACTTACAGCTACGACCCACCTTGGAGTTCACTTCCTACTTGGTAGTCTCGGAATGCATGTTCCCACATGATTGGACTTAAGTAGACCTGACCATTAACCGCAAGGTTGAGCGTGGGGCCGTCATGCTGTCTACAACGAACAATTGGTACTACATCGCCAAAAAGCCCCACTTGTGCAGTCTTCCGGTCTCGACTTGTCATGCCATCAAGTGGGCTCCCGCCAAATTTCGCTCGACCACGAAACGGCGAGAACTCATATACATAACCACAGGTAAGCTTTGGATCGTGGGGCCACTTCACTTTTGCCTCGGGATTATTCGGGCAGAATAAGGTCTCTTTCTTCACATAGAGGGGAATAAGATCTGAAAGATAATAAGGTATCCGACCTTTGTCCTTCTCATATTTTTTAATCGCTGCATAAAGTTTCCGAAGGTTTTCCGCACAAGACTGCATCTGCTCTGGTATTTGCAGGTTCTTCTCAGCAATGGCATACTTGGAAGTCGGGGAATCGAGTACTGATTTAGCCGTGATTTCACTCGCTTGTTTTGGAGAGATATCTGTTTTCGCGCCGTGCTTGCGAAGGAGCTTTACGTAGTCCATGTACTTTTTATCAATTGCAATGTGAAGAGGCGTCCGATTCCATTTGTTTTTTGCGTTCACATCCGCGCCGTTGTCTATGAGGAGTTTCATCACTTCCGTATTTGCGAAGTATACTGCAAGGTGAAGCGGTGTAGCAGCCAATCGTTCGTCCATCGCGTTCACATCGGCGCCCTTTGCAATGAGAGATTTGGCCTGTTCAACTAAGCCGTCTCTTGCGGCTTCGTGAAGTGTCACTATCGGTGCTTGCTCTTTAGCGCCGTGTTCACGAAGCATCTCGGCAGCTTCTCTACAGCCTGGTTTGTCTGCATTCCATATTTTAGTTGCGTTCTTATTCAGTTTGCCGTGAGATGAAAACGAGAAGACGACTCCGTTTTCTGCATACCACAGAGGAGTTGCGCTCTGGTTGTCGTTGGCGTTGATATCTGCGTTCTCGCCGATAAGCAATTTCACTACGCGTGTGTGGCCTCGTCCAGCGGCAAGATGCAGAGGTGTAGCCGCGATAACACTCTTTGCGTTCACATCCGCGCCATTTGCAATGAGGAGCTTGGCCGCTTCTTTATAACCGTTCATACATGCCCAGTGAAGAAATGTATAACCCCAGTTGTCACCTTCGTCAAGATCAACTCCTTCAGCGATGCTCTTCCTGGCACCCTTTAGCATCCTTGCTTCACCTTCTGTAACAACATAGTCTCCGGCATCCTCTTTCTGTGCGCGCGGTTTATCTTCCGCGCGGCCAGTCAATACAAACGCGGGTGGCACGCTAATCAGGGCCAATAAAAGTACGATTGTTAAGGCTACTATGCTTGGGCGTTGATGGAAGCTTTTTCCTGGTTTCATGACAGTCGTTATCCTTTCTTCAATAGTTTTTACAGGCCCGGCTACGGCCAACGATGGAACTGGCCGGGTCGATTCGTACTCGGTGACTAACGTCTCTACGATTGCTCTGCTGTAGTCTTTGGCGCGGGTGTTCAGGCGGGCGATTGCCATTTCGTCGCAGCATTTCTCACGCTCAGCGCGGATCTTTTTGTTGGCCCACCATACGAACGGATGGAACCACAGTATCGCCTGGGCTATTGTCTGAACGAGATTTACAGCCGCATCGAAACGCAGCACGTGGCTGATTTCATGGCCGAGAACATGCTTGCGATGTTCGTCGTCGGCTATGCGGACAAAGCTTGCAGGCAGGTAAATATCCCCACGCAATGCTCCCCATACGAAGGGCTGGCCGATCCCTTCAAGCAGCCACATCTTCGGTAGCCTTCGCAGGTTGAGCGATGACAGCAGAGAGTTGACACGGCCCTGCACGTCGGCAGGGAGCGGCCTGCGGTCCCCGTGCAGCCATCGTACAGTGCGGCCCGCCTTGACAGCGGCGATGCAGACAAACGCAGCGGCACCGATCATCCACCCTATCGCGATCCGTTGTCGAGTAGTCAAGTTCGGCGAGGATGATTCCACAGGCTCTATTACGGGAACTGGTTTTGACTGCTTGGGTGTTTCCGGGGCTTCGGTCATCATTGGCATCGGCGTCGGCATGAAAGCAGGCGCCGGCATCCTTTCGGGCAGAACAGCTACCGGGACCTCCAGCAGCGGCGGTGTAAGGCATTTCGCCAGGACGATCAGCCAGAGGAGGTAGCGGACGTGCGCGCTTTTGTTCCTCAGAGCGAAAGTAGCTGCGGCTATTACCACAACCAGGACGGCTATCTGCCAGCTTTGAGTCAGCAGGTAATCTGTGATTTGAGTTAAGTAGGTTTCCATTTTCATCTCTCCACAGAAAGTCAAACGGCTACTTATTGTCTATTAGTTGTTTGAGGTTCTCGATGTCGTCGGCGCTGATCTTGCCGTGTTCGGCTAAATATTGCACTAACGGCACGGGATCGCCGCCGAAGAGCCGGTCGAGGAAATCGCCGACCGATCTTTTTACAACGTGTTCCTGCTTAACCGCAGCCGAAAAGACATGCGCCTTACCATCGACTGTATGCTTGAGGTAGCCTTTCTTCTCCAGCCGGCGGAGCAGCGTCTGAACGGTGGCGTAGGTTATCTTCCTCCAGGCGGGCAGTTTCTCGCAGACCTCCTGCACGGTTGCTTTGTCGAGCTGCCAGACTAATCTAAGTATCTCGGTCTCGGAAGGGCTCAAAGCCGGTAAGTCTTTACGCGTCATATCAATCTCCTTTTACAAGTGTATTGTACATTAGTACAAGCATAATATCGTACACTTGTACAAGATGCAAAGAAAAAAAATGAAAAAATGTAATTTTTTTGCAGCCCCGGATTTCGCGGAAATCGTGGCGAGGGCGTCTTTCCCTTGTTCTTCATTATTACGCGGCCTGGACGACCTGGAGGCACAAGGGCGGGACGCCCTCGCCACTAAAAAAAGACGGCGGTGACTCGGGTTTTCCGAATCTCCGCCGTTTTGGTTGACTCTTTAAGGGTAAATGCCGGCTCATAGAACCGGGTTTATTCTACTGTTTCTTTTCTTCCGGAGGTTTGTCCTCGGTTTTTTGCTCCGGAGCTTTCTTTTTCGGCGGTTCGGCACCGTCGAGGGCTTCTTCTGCTCCGGCGGCTTCCGGTGCGGCCGGTCCTTCGCCCGGTTCGCCGGCTGGTCTCGGAGCGGCGCCGGCCATCTCGACAACAGGCGGCTCGAGGCCGGCCTTGGCCAGTGCGTAGTACAGAACAAAACCAATCACAAAGGCGATCACCGGAGCGGGGCTTATGAATCCGAACGTCTCGGCATTTATCGTGGGGAGAATCGCCACGATAAAGCCAACCGCCCAGGCGATATAACCCGGCAGATTAATACCTTTCCGCGGCCCGGACCACTTGCAGCCGCTAAGCAGATAATCCGCCACCATTGAGCCGCAGATGGGACCGAAAGAAGCTCCGATGATCTCGAATACCCATACCAGATCGAGAGCCTTTCCGGTTACCGCCAGAATAATGGCCACGATGGCGCCTATGGGAACCGTTATTACCTTGTTAAGCTTCGGGAACATGGTTCCGATGCTGTTGCCGGCGATGAATGTGCAGAAGCACGCCGGTGCGAAACTGGCGATAGCAAACAGGGCAAACATGAGCCTGGCGCCCGCCGTCTGGCCGATGACTACGTCGAACCTGTAGCTTACGAGTTCGGGATTTGCTCCGTGGGCGCCCGCAATCGCGATCAAGGGCAAACCGCCGGCGACGAGGATAGCCAGCGCAATTCCGGTCAAGCCGCCGTATTGAATGTCCTTGGCGTTTCGATTACCCATGCCGAAGTCGACACCGGCGGCGCCCGCTGTGGCGAAGAATCCTACGATGATGGTTATTATCTTGAGAAAACCAACCAGCGGTTTGGCATCCTCGGCGGGCGTGTATTTTCCGGCGCTTCCGACATTGGCAAGGAACACGATCAGAATCATTATCAGCGGCACCAGCGGCAGGAAGGTCGATACTTTTCCCACGTACTGAATTCCTTTAAGGGCCACAAACACGGCAAGGACGGCCCAGAGAATCGCTACGATCGTGAATGCCGCACTGCCATGAAAGACGCCTTCGGCATCCATAGCCGGGTCCCCTCCGAACGCCTGAAGTATGAAGTCCGTCGAGACCGCGGTGTTGACGGCCAGCCAGCCGAACTGCAGAATGCCCATCAGCAGCCCGGGAATCAGAAATCCCCCCGCTGTGCCATAGGTGGAGGAACCCACTACGTAGAGTGGATATCCCGTCTTCATGCCGTACAGGCCCGGCACGACATAGAACAGGAAGTGGCAGATGAGAGCAGCCACCACCAGCCCCAGCAGAGCCAAACCCAGGCCGGCCTGCGAGAGAGTCCCGTTGGCAATCTCTCTGTAGAAGACGATCCACAGGAAGATACCCGCGTAGGCGGGGGCGGTGCTCTTGTACCACGGCGTCCTGTTCTCTGCCGGGTTAGGCTTGGCCATACTCAAATAACTCGGCAACGTTCCATTACTCATAATTCGATCTCCTAAAAATAACTACCTCGAATATACGTCACCGGCACCTTGCCGGATTTAACGCAATATAACAGTTGCGCGCCGATGCAACAATTTTTTTTGGCTCTCAGGCACAAAATTGTATATTGTCTGAGAATGTGAATGAAAAGCCACTTTTCATGTACATTCTTAGAGCGGCTAATCCGTTTTCGGAATTTGGATTCTCTCGCCGTTGTTCATCGCCGATTCGTGTGCGCAGACTCCCGTCATTGTCCAGTTGGCCGCGGTTTTTGCGTCCACTGCCGATTCTCTGCCCTCGACTATCGCGCGGATGAACTCGTGCGTCATGTGCGGGTGCGAGCCGCCGTGGCCGCTGCCCTGGATGAACGATGTATGCTCGTGCTCTTCGTCGTAGACGCCGTGACCGGTGAACGGAGCGATCTCATCGGGCAGCAGGTGTCCGTAGTCGGGGACTTCGATCCTTTCGACGTCTTCGTAGCCGGTATAAATAGCCGGTCCTTCGCCGGCGGTCTGCTCCCACTCGAACGACATTTCCGTTCCGTAGACGTCGAAGCTCTCTCGGTACTGCCTGATCGTGTTGAACAGCGACCGGGTGACCTCGCAGGCGAGATCGGAGTCGGCCAGTTTGATTAGCGCGGTCTCTGCGGCAAACGGCGAGTCGTACTTGGAGATGTAATCTTCCTGGATTCTACCCGAGCCGTAGCAGACGACGGACTCGGCCCTTTTGCCCGCAAGGCACAGCAGCGGACTAACGGCGTGGGTTGCGTAGTGCATCGGCGGAAAGCCGTACCAGTACCCCGGCCAGCCGGGCAGGCCCATGTTCTGCTGATGCGAGCCGCGAAGGAACTGAATCTTGCCGAGCTTGCCCGATTCGAGAAGCTCTTTTGCATAGAGAAACTCGCGGCTGTAAACGGCCGTTTCCATCATCATGTACACCTTGCCGGACTTCTCGCGTGCCTCGACGAGCGCCAGGCAGTCCTCGGTGGTGGTGGCCATCGGGACGGTGCAGCAGGTGTGCTTGCCCGCATTCAGGGACTCCAGCGACATCCAGGCATGGTCGGCTATCGGCGAGACGACATGAATCGCATCCAGCTCGTCGATGCTCAGCAGGTCCTCGAATTTCGTGAAGCGCCTTTCGATGCCGAACTGATCGCCTATTTCGTTGAGGTGCTGTTCGTTTCTCTGACAGATTGCGTAACACTCGGCGTCGGGGTGCTTTTGATAGATCGGTATGAACTCGGCTCCGAAGCCGAGCCCGACGACAGCTACATTTACCTTTCCCATCGGCTTTTCTCCTTTCCGGACCCTTTCGCAAGGGCCTCCTTGCTTATAAAAACGACTACACCGAAAACTTATCGCTATGGATAAGGCTGCATACTGCGTCAGGATAGAAACCGGGCCACAGACACATTATCGCTGCGTCCGCGGCCCATTGAATATATTAGAGAATTGCCGACTACGCAATTATTTTTTCGATCCGCCCAGAAGAAGCGCCAGCGTATGCACAATCGCGACCAGAAAGAACGCTATCGCCGTGTTGCGGTGCAGAGCCAGAAGGTACTCCTGCCAGTGCGTGCCGAATATAGGATACATGCTCAGGATGATCGACAGGATCAGCGGCAGAGATAAAAAGACAATCAGCCAGAACGTCACCTTCTGCGTCAGGGCCGAGCATTTGCAGCCTTTTTGCGCGCTGGAACTCCCGGCGGCGGTGGCACGGTTAACCAGATTCTCGAGCCACGGCCAGTCTCCCCGTGTGAACTTGCACCTGCCGGCCCACAAAACCGCGAGCACGGCCAGGCATACGGCCAACACCGGCGCGAAGGTGGCGTGAATCATGACCGAATAGCCGGAGATGTGCTCTCCTTTGAGCACCGGAATAAAGCCCGTGATGGCCTGGATTACAACGCACAACAAAGCTACCGCGTAAACGAGCACCCGCAGGGCACTTATGAGATTTACCTTTTGTTTCGTAGTCATTTTAGATATATCGCTTATCAAATTAATAAAGTAAGGATATCAGAAGATCAGGTTATCAGGGTGCAGGACATCAGGTTATCAGGACATCGGGAAATGCAACGGCAACCGTCACTCACCTGATATCCTGATAACCTGATACCCACTACCTGATTCCCTGATATCCTGATAACCTAAATATTTTCGCCGCCCAGCGTCCTGATCACGCAACCCAGCGCTTTCAGCGCGTAAAACAACAGCACCAGAGCCAGAACCGCAGACGCACAGAGCGAGACAATCTTCATCATCGGGCGGAACACAAACGAGAACGCAAACGCAGCGCCGTAGGTAGGATCGATGTCCTCTTGGAAGTCGAACATCTTCTTCGCTTCGCGCCTTTCATCGGCGGCAACGGGTGAATCGACTGTAACGTCGCCGAATAGGAACGCCTCATCGGGGTCATGGCAATCCGTGCAATAGCGAACGCCCAGCGACTGGGCGGCCGGCCTGACGGCGTGAGCGAGCGGCCAGAGATAAGGCTCGGCCGCGGGATGGTCTTCTTCGGTGGACAAAGCGCCCGAATCGTCGAGACTGTAAAGGTTGCCCGCGCTGATGTAAACAGCCTTGCCGTCGACCGAACCGGCAATCGCCTTGAGACCTTTGACGATGTGGTCCGAGGTGAAGGTCGGCCAGTCGCCGGAAATCGGCCGTTCGACGTCCGAAAGGGCTTCGCCGACAACATTCATCGCCGTTTCAAAGGCAACCGGCGAAATCTCGTCGTCCTGCATGCCTGCCCAGTATGAAGGCCAGAGCAGCTTGTGCGGTGCGATCTTGCCGTTATCCTTTGTGGCGTAGACCGGCGTTTCGATATGCGGGAGGGCCTCGTGAGATTTGTTAACGCCGATTGTGCCCATTCGATGCGCGCGTGATGTTTTGACTGCGATGGTCTTGTCCTCGGGCCAGGGGCCGCTGTGACACGCGGTGCAGCTCATCTTCTCGAAGTGTACGGGCGGCAGGCCCTTGTGCTCGGGCACGGGCGCTCCCAGTCGGGCTGCTTCGGGAATCCCGCCGCTCTCGTCGGGCAGGTGGCAGCCCCGGCAGGAAGTTGTGGCCGCCAGCGGATTGTCCGACACTTCCGCCTCGCCTTCGTACCCGCGAACGAGCTGATGGTCGATTCCGTTGCGATGACAATCGACGCAGGTCAGACCCGCCTTCATGTGGATGTCTTCGTCCTGCGTCCATTTCTCGGTGTGCTCTTCCGTGAGGTACAGATTCGAGTGGCAGAAGTAGCATCGATGGGCCGGGCCCTCTCGAAGGATGTTCAGCAGGACATTTCCCTGCTCGTCGAAGGTGTGCGGGCGATAGCTGATGCTCGGCGGGACTTTCTTGGGATCGTTCAGCGGCGTGGGCATCATCGGATCCCACATGTCCGGCATATCGGCGGCAGAGCCTTTTACCGTAGTAAAGCTCGCCGTCGCCGCCGCTGCCCAGCGGAAGTTCTCGCGCTTGACCTGAACGTCGTACTCGGCCTGGTTGTGGCCGGGGTCGCCGTCATGGCAGGCCAGGCAGTTGATCTCCAGAGTGCCGGATACTAACGAACGCATTATGTCTTCAGGTTTGTCCGGCTCCAGCTCGCCTGCTCCGCCGCCCGGCATGTGCCTGCCGAATATCTTCAAAAAGAGCTTGTTGGAAAGGCCGGCCTGAGCGGGTGTGAACGTTCCGGACCAGGCTCGATGAGAGATCGGAACCTGAGTGCCGCTGCGTCCGTCGACGAGTATCCAGGGTTCGCCGGGCGGACCGGGCGCGATGTTGGGCTCCGTCGCGTTAAAGTGCCACCCGGTCGCCACAGAATCGTAGCTGTGACACGCGCCGCCGCAGGTCTGCCTGGTCGAAAAAGGCAGAAGCGGATCGTCCTCGGGGCCGATCTCATTGCCTTCTTCTGTAAGCAGGGGAATGTTGTGAATCGGATGGGCTCTGCTGCCGTCGCTCTCGTCGCCCAGCAACTTCGGCTCGCTGTCCGCTGCGGCAGCACAACAGCAAAGAACCAGCAAACACAGAAAGGCGGTCAACACTAATCCATTTTTCAATTTAGGCTCGGTCCTTAAATTGTCATCAAATTGACATTCAACAAACGAAACTTAGCTTTTGGTAAGTATGGCAGGATGGGCTTTAGCCCATGCGGATCATGTCTACTTCTTCATCAGCATGGGCTAAAGCCCATCCTACCGACTATTCTCTGTCTACAAGACTATTTACACCTCGAAGTCCGAGGGATCGAATTTCAGCTTCTTCTCGGCGGCTATCGCTTCATTAACTTTCAGGACGGTGACGGCGGTCTCGTAGCCGATCTTGCCGGGGCAGTTTAGCTCGGCCTGGCCGCGAATTGCTGCGAAGAAGTTCTCGAGGTGCGGCTGATGGTACGGCTTGCCTTCCATCGTTACCGGAATGTCGTAACTCGGCGGCTTCGGCGACTCACGAACGTCCAGCACCGTATCAGATGCCGGCTTTGCTTCTTCCTCTTCTTCCTCAGGCTCGGAGATTATTCCCATCTTCACCCATTTTTCCCAGTTCTCCGGCGGGACCCACGCCTCGCGATAAACGGTGCCGCGACCCGAGGCCTCGGAAATCTGCAAGCTGCCTTCGTCGCCCATAAAGGTCTCGAAGTAGCCCTGGCTGCTGTTGGTGGTTATCGTCTGGTAAAACGCCCTGACGGTCCTGTCTCCGAGGTCGTACTCATAAATGACCATGACGTTGTCGTACCAGTCGTGCCCTTTCCAGTAGTCGATGCCGCCGCTGGCCATCACGGCCTTGGGATTTGCGCCGAGGAACCAGCTATAGATATCAATTTGATGCGAGCCCAGGTCGACGATCGGGCCTCCGCCGAGGCCTTTGTACCAGCGCCAGTTTCTGAACTGGTGCATCGAGTCGTAACCGTACTTTTTCAATGTGGCCTCGTCCATCTTGGCGTTCTTAGGGAAGCCCAGGTCCTCGCACGCCGCCTTGCTCCGGTTCCACTGGCCGTTGACGGTAGTGATTGTGCCCAGGAGTTTCGCGCCGTTAATGATCTTGTTATAGCAGTGCCTGTAGCGGGGATTGCTCCGCCGCTGGTGGCCGATCTGGAGCAGCTTGCCGGATTTCTTGGCCGCTTCCATCATTTTCCTGGCGCCTTCCAGCGTGTTGGACATCTCCTTCTCGCAATATACGTGCAAGCCGGCTTCCAGGCAGGCCACGGTGTGCGGGGCGTGCCAGAAATCCGGAGTGGCGATGATTACGGCATCGAGGTCCTTTTCCTTGGCGAGCATGTCCTGGTAATCCACGTAGGCGTTAACCGGATGGCGATAGGCCTTGAGGATACGTGCAGCGCGTTTCTGATTGAAGTCCTCCCAGATGTCGCAGACTGCTTTGAAACGTATGCTCGGGTCTTTCATTTTCAGGATGGCGTTCATCAGCACCTGGCCCTCGGCCCCGGCGCCGAGCAGGGCGACGTTGATGTCGTCGGGCTTGCCGCTTGCGGCTCTCGATGAGACCATCGGTGCCAACGCCAGACCGGCGCTTGCGGCCGCGGTCGAGCGAAGGAAACTGCGTCTGTTTATCTCTTTTTTGGTTGCTTTGTCGTTCATTTTTCTTCTATTTAACTCCAAAATTGTAACAGATTGCTCATAAATTCACCGTTTCGCCGGTGCAATATAGCACCGCTGCGCCGGCCTGTCAACCACCGTGTCGGCGGCCTACACCACCCATAATATCTTTTACGGCTGACGCCGGGTTTCTCATTTTTTCGCTTCTTTGATCACGATATTGCGATACGCCACGGGCCCGTGGTTGCCCTGGAACATGAGCGGGCCTTCGGGAGCCTCTTCGCCCCTGAGAGCACCGCCGGTGGATCCCTTCATTTCAAGGTCTTCGTGGAGCAGTTGGTTGTTCAGGACGACCTTCAGGAACTCAGCATTTTGCACTTTATCGTCTGCGGCGTTAAACCCGGGGGCCTGCCATTCGATTATGTACTTCTGCCACCGTCCGGGCGGTCGGCTGGCGTTGATGCTCGGCGGCTTGGCGCCGTAAACGGCTCCCATGTCGCCGCCGCTCAGATTTGTGCCGCGATTCCAACTGTCCAGAACCTGGACCTCGTATTCGCCCATCACGTAGATGCCGGAATTGGAGTTTTTCGGGACCATCACCTGCAGCTCGATCCGGCAGTCGCCGAGTTCCTTCTCGGAGTAGATGTCGATACTGTCGCCATGCTTAGACGCAAGGTTAATCATTTCGCCCTTGCCGCCTTTGTTTACGAGCATCTTCGGGTTCTCAGAAGACATCGCTGCCGTTCCGACTTCCCATTTACTCTTCTCGCGGTTGCCCTTAACGTTCCAATCGTCCAGACTCTTGCCGTCGAAGAGCAGAAAGGCGTCGCCGTATTTCGGCTTGAGGTTCCTGATTCTGATGTCCTTGAATTCGACAACCATAGGCGGGCCCTGATGAATCTGAAGGGCAAGAAGGCCCTCTCTGGCCGCACCCTTGCGGTCTTTGGGATCGTCGGGATCGGTTATGCGATCGTTGTCGATCAGTTCTATAGTCTGATAGCCGTTCAGATAGTGGACCAGGTGGTTGCCCTGAGCGATGATTCTGTATTCGTTCCAGTCTTTTTCTCTGTAGTAGCCGACCTTCTTGAGTCGGTCGACGTCGGAGACGTTGCTGACGACTTCCTTCTTGCCGTTTTCGTCGATGACCATGAAATCGCCCACGTTGGTCAGCCAGCCGCGGCCTTTTTCGTGATAGAGAAAACCGACCTTGCCGGGATTGTTCTCGACCTCTGCCTGATAGCCGCTGATGACCCACTTATCAACCTCTTTGCTGCGATACTGGACGCCGGAGTTGCCGTTTCGGATGCGAAATTTCAGTTTAAGCTCGAAGTCCTTGAGCTTGCCCCCAAGGGGCTTGCCGTCGCGCCAGATGAGGAATGTGTTGCCGCGAGCGGGTTTCTCGGGTGTGGTTTCGCCGTGGATTACGCCGTCCTTTACCGACCACAGTCGCGGGTCGCCGTCCCAGCCGGACAGGTCTTTGCCGTTGAATATCCAGTTCCAGTCGGTCTCGCCGAGTTCGGCAGCGGTCCGCTGGAAGAAAGTGAAACACTTTGCGATATAAGGCATGGAAGAACGCCAACTGTGTTCCCACTCGACGGAAAAGACGCCCTTGAAATTCTGCCGGGCCAGCTCTTCGAGAATCGGGCGGGCCTTGCTCACGCCGGTGCCCCACGGCACATCTTTGGCCCCGCGGTTGCCGAATTCGTTAAGGTCTTTGAAGTGAAAACTTATGATCCGGTCGGCTTTCCCGAGCTTTTTAACCGCTTCGAGCGGATCGACGCCGGATCGCGTCCAGTGGCCCGTATCGGCACATGCCCCGATCAGCTTGCTCCGACCCTTACAAACCTTCAGAACCGTGTCGGGATTCCAATAATGCGAAGGTTTGGGATGATTATGGATAGCGACATTGATCTTGAATTCTTCGCAGAGGTCTTCAATCAGATCGAAAGCGTCCTCCGGCGGCTCGGAGACAATCGTCTCGATCCCCATATCCTTAGCGAAATTAAAGACCTTTCGACACTCCGCCTCGTCGTTCGGCAGGCCGACCACGCCGTAATTCATCAGCCTGACGCCGGCCAATCGCAGCTTCTGGAGCATCCGCCTCTTGGCCTGAGAGGACATGTTGTGATTGACCTTCACCTCGGGATTTTCCTTGCTGAGCGTCTGGCCCGGGTAGCACTCGATGTATTCCATTCCCAGGGCCTTTGTCTTGTCAACGGCCTCGAAGAACGTGAATTCCTTGAAACTGTACGACTGCATGCCGAGCTTCCAGTTGTCCTCGGCCGCGTAACTCGTCTTCGGCAGCAAACTCACACACAAAACAAACACCAAAAGACACATACTTAGTTTTACACTTCTTTTCATTTTATTGTCTCCTATTAATAAAGACGTTGGTTGCGGCAAAAATAATATAAACAAACTGGTCGTTTCCCAGCCAGCCCCAAGCCCGGACCACCACGAGGCGGTGGTCCGGGCTTGAGGCTGCCACCCACCGGCGAATTCCTTTACGCATTGTCATCCCTGCAAAGGCAGGGATCCAGAAACGTCGCGACAAAATGGATTCCCGCTTGCGCGGGAATGACAGTCCGCCGGGTGGCAGCCTCATCGGCGATTGTCGTTTATCGCCGATGGGGATGGCTGTTTCCGAATAGTCAATAGTCAATCACAAGGTCCAACCGTCGCGATAATCACGTTTCAGGTATTTATTCGCCTCCGGCATATTGGTAACTTTGAGGTTCGGGCCGTCCCAGAGCAGCTTTTTCCCTGCGAGAGCGGCTACGTTTCCGAACAGAATCGTCTCGCTCAGCGGGCCCGAGTAGTCGAAATTAGCCAGCGGTTTCGGTCCGCCCTTGCACGCCCTGATCCAGTCCTGGTAATGGTTGATCCCTCTGCCCAGGAACGGCTCGGGCATCTTGGCGTCTCTCATTTTCGAGTACGGTATGAGGGCCGGATTTCCTCCGTGGGGAGCGAGTATCGTGCCTTTTTCGCCGTAATATAATCCGCCCTGATGAGGCAGCTCTCGCCCTTGCTCGAGATCATCGGGCCGCTCCGGCCTTCTATCACCGTCATTCCAGGTCACAGTCACCGGCGGCAGCTCGCCTCGGGCGGGAAACTCCCATCCGACGGTTGTCGCCACCGGGTAAGTCTCGTCGCTAAAGCTGGCGGGCCGGGCCTCGACGCTTGTGGGATACCCCAGATCGAGCGCCCAGAAGACCGGGTCGATGATATGACAGCCCATATCGCCGAGCGTCCCCGTCCCGAAATCCCACCACCGCCGCCACTGGCCGGGCAGATACGTAGAATGGTAGGGCCTCCAGGGGGCCGGGCCGAGCCAAAGGTCCCAGTCGAGATAATCCGGCACCGGCATGGATTCTTCGGGCCTGGTGCCCCCGCCCCAATTCTTGCCGCTCCAGATATCCACCCTGTGAACTTTGCCGATCATTCCGGATTTAATCATCTCGGCCACCAGCCTGACGCACTGCTGGGCGTGTAGCTGAATGCCCATCTGCGTCATTACGTTATGCTTGCGGGCGGCTTCGGTGAGCCGGCGGACCTCGTAAATGTCATGGCAAAGCGGTTTCTGGCAATAGACGTGCTTGCCGCGTTTGATCGCCGCCATCGCAGCCACGGCGTGGATATTGTCCGGCGTCGAGACGGTAACGGCGTCGAGATTGTTTTCTTCCTTATCCAGCATCTTTCGGAAATCGCGATACTTCTTCACGTCCGGATGCCGTTTGAATGTCGGTCCCGCTCGCTTCCAGTCGACGTCGCAAAACGCGATTATGTTCTCGCCGCTCATCTGGCTCACGTCGCTGCCGCCCATTCCGCCGACGCCGATGCAGGCGACGTTGAGTTTGTCGCTCGGCGCCGTGCCGCCGCGACCGCCCAGAACGTGTCGCGGGACGACCGTAAACGCCGCCGTTGCCGCCGCCGCTCCCATAAACCTGCGCCGCGATATCATGCCGTTGTTTGTTTGCGCCTTATCGTTCTTCTTTCTCATCAGAATATTCCTCGTTTAATCTGAGTAGGGTGGGGCTTGCCCCACCATTTTGAGCAGGTGGGCTAAAGCCCACCTTATGCACTCAAATAGTCAATAGTCAATCACAAAGTCCAGCCTTCGCGAAATTCGGGTCTGACGTACTTGTCGGCCTCATCGTAATTAGTGACCTTGAGGTTCTCGGAATCCCACTCCAGCGGTACGTTCTTCAAACGCATCGCCAGCACGCCGAGCAGCACCATCTCGGTCAGCGGGCCGCCGTACTCGAAGCTCGAGCTGGCGGGCTTGCCGTCCTTGCAGGCGCGAATCCAGTCCTGTTCGTGGCCGCCGGAGCCGCCTTCAACGCGCTCCAGAGTCTTGGGCGGCCTGTCGTATGCTCTCATTTTCTTCTCGGGGACAATCCGAACGCCGCCGGCGCCGTGCGAGCCGTGCATGATCGTGCCTTTCTCGCCGATCAGCAGGGTCCCGTTGGTTCCCAGCTTTCGCCCGGGCTCAAGGTCTTTCGGTCTCGGAGGCAGCAGACGGCCGTCGTACCAGGTCAGTTTGACCGGCGGCATATCCCCGCGAGCCGGGAATTCGTACCATACCATCGAGGCCCGTGGATAAGTCTCGGATGCCACTTCGGGCTTGTAGTGAGTCGTCGAAGCTTCCACGCGAGTCGGCGCGCCGAGTTTCAACGCCCAGAACGCGGGATCGATGATATGACAGCCCATATCGCCCAGCGCTCCGGTTCCGAAGTCCCACCAGCCTCGCCACGTCGTGGGGCAGTAAATCGGATGGTAAGGCCGGTACTTAGCCGGCCCCAGCCAGAGGTCCCAATCCAGCGTATCCGGCACGGCCGGCGTCTCCTCGGGCCGGGCCATGATCGGAAAGTCCGACCAGGGATGGCCGCCAACGGGGCGGTCGCTCCAGGAATGGACCTCGCGGACCGGGCCGATGGCCCCGTCCTGAATCCACTCGTACAGCAGTCGAATCTCATTTGAAGAATGCCCCTGGTTTCCCATCTGCGTCTGGACCTTGTACTGACGCGCCGCCTCGGTCAGCTTTCGGACTTCGTAGATCGAATGCGCCAGCGGCTTCTGGCAATACACGTGCTTGCGCCGCTTGATACAGGCCATCGCCGCGACACCGTGCGTATGGTCGGGCGTAGCCACGATCACCGCATCGATGTTGTTGTCCTCCTTGTCCAGCATGACGCGGAAGTCTTTGTACTTCTTAGCGTTGGGAAACTTCTTGAACGTCCCCGCGGCATGCCGGTCGTCCACGTCGCACAGGGCAACAATGTTTTCCGTGGCGCACTTATTGATATTTGCGCCGCCCATGCCCCCTGATCCGATGGCCGCGATATTGAGCTTTTCGTTCGGCGCCGTGCCTCGTCCGCCGAGAACGTGCCGGGGGACAACGGTAAAAGCCGCCGTTGCAGCCGCCGCGCCCATCAAGTCACGCCGCGACATCCCGCTCTTACGTACTCGCCCCGGTGATTTCTTCTTTCTCATCGAACTGTTCCTTATTCAATCACAATATATGTAGGGTGAGGCTTGGCCCACCATCCGCAAAGCCTGCGGCTTTGAGGCTGCCACCCGTCTTAAGAATAGTCAATATTATTGTCATCCCTGCGAAGGCAGGGGCAATAGTCAATCATAACGTCCATCCTTTGCGATACTCGCGCCGCAGGTACTGATTCGCCTCGGGCATATTGGTAACTTCCATCGCCTCGCCGTCCCAGTGCAACTTGTACTGAGTCAGTTTCTTTTTCAGCGCGGGGCGCAAGGCGAGATTGCCTAACAGGACCACCTGGGCCAGCAGGCCGGCGTGATCGGGGAAGTTCGAGCCGGCGGGTTTGCCGCCTTTGCAGGCCAGTATCCACTCTTTATGATGGCCGGGCGAGCGTTCGAGCTTCCGCGGCGGCTTGCCGTATTCCTTTTGCCGCGACTCGGGGATCAGCCGCTCTTCCAGCATCTTGCCTTCAGTGCCGACGAAGAGGATGCCGTTGGTCCCCCATGTTCGTCCTTTCTCCAGCTCTTTCGGGCGGGGCGGCTTCATCCCGCCGTCGTACCAGTGCAGGGTAACCGGATCCATATCGCCGCGTGCCGGGAATTCGTACGTCACTCGCGAAGCCACGGGATAAGTCTCGTCATTTACTATGGTGCAGCAGGCGTTAACCGTCCTGGGATGGCCCAGCTTCAGGGCGCGGAACACCGGATCGATCCGGTGGCAGCCGATATCGCCCAGAGCGCCGGTGCCGAAGTCCCACCAGCCGCGCCACTTGAAGGGAGCGTACGCCGGGTTATAGGGACGATACGGCGCCGGCCCGAGCCAGAGGTCCCAATCCAGTTTTTCCGGCACGGGCGGGGTTTCTTCGGGTCTTTCAACGCCTTGCGGCCAGTACAGTCCGTTTATGCCGCGCATCGGCCGATCCGTCCAGACGTGAACCTCGTGGACCTGGCCGATCGCTCCGTCCCAGATGGCTTCGCACATCAGGCGGGTCTGCTCCGAGGCCTGGCCCTGGTTGCCCATCTGGGTCGCTACACCCGCTTTTCGTGCGACCTCGGCCATCACGCGGGACTCATAGACGTCGTGCGTCAGCGGTTTTTCGCAGTAGACGTGCTTGCCCATCTTCATAGCCATCACACTTGCCGGGGCGTGAACGTGGTCCGGCGTAGCGACTATCACGGCGTCGATGTTGTTGTCTTCCTTATCGAGCATTCGGCGAAAGTCTTTGTATCTTTTGGCCTCCGGGTGGCGTTTGAACTGGCCGGAGGCGCGCCCCCAGTCCACGTCGCACAGCGCCACGATGTTCTCGCTGCTGACTGCGTTGATGTCGCCGCTTGCCCGTCCGCCGGCGCCGATTGAGGCGACGTTGAGCTTGTCGCTCGGTGCCGTCCCGCCAATTCCGCCGAGAACGTGCCTGGGGACGACGGTGAACGCCGCCGTTGTCGCCGCCGCACCCATAAAATTACGTCTCGATATTCTGCCGTTAGGTTTTTCTGTCTGACTGTTCTTTCTCATTGGAGCGTTCCTCATATAATTTCAAATCACACATCTCAAATCTCAAATGCAGAGTGGGGCAAGCCCCACCGCTAAATGTTGGTGGGCCAAGCCCCACCCTACGTCATTCAAATCAAAAAGATCACAGTGTCCAGCCTTCGCGGAATTCGCTGCTGATGTATTCGTTTGCCTCCTCAAGATTGGTCACCTTCATGCCGGGGCCGTCATAATGGAGCTTGAGACCCTTCTCGTACAAGGTCTGACCCGTGCGCAGAGCGATATTGCCCAGCAGAACCACTTCGGTCAGCGGCCCGGAGATGTCGAAGTTCGATCCCGCCGGTTCGCCGCCCTTACAGGCGTTGAGCCATTCTTTGTGATGGCCCGGCGATCTCGGCAGAATCCGGGGCGGCTTGCCGTACTCTTTGCTGCGCTGCTCGGGCAATAGCCTGTGGCCGAGCATTTTGCCCTTGTCGCCGATATAGAGATTATCGTCGGCGTTGCCGAAGCGCCGGCCCTCGGCCAGCTCATCGGGTCTTGGCGGCATCAATCCGCCGTCGTACCAGGTCAGCTTCAACGGCGGCATTCCCGAGCGGGCCGGGAAATCGTAACGGACTATCGAAGCTAAAGGCGCGGTCTCGGAATTGACTCCGCTCGAGCACGCCTCGACGCTCGTGGGGTAGCCGAGCTTCAGCGCCCGGAAAATCGGCGCGAACTGATGACAGCCGATGTCGCCGAGAACGCCGGTTCCGAAATCCCACCAGCCGCGCCATGAAAACGGCAGATAGCACGGATGATACGGGCGCTTCGGCGCCGGACCGAGCCACAGGTCCCAATGCAGGGTGTCCGGTACGGGCGGCGTCTCTTTCGGACGGTCGATGCCGCGAGGCGAGATCGGCCTGTTGCACCACGAGTGGACCTTGCGAACTGTGCCAATGGCGCCGTCGGCGATGAACTCGCCGACGAGCCGCGTGCTCTCGGACGCCTGGCCCTGATTGCCAAGCTGCGTAGCGACTCCGGCCTTCCTCGCCGCTTCGGTAACCTTGCGGACCTCATAGATCGAATGGGCCAGCGGCTTTTCGCAGTAGACGTGTTTGCCGCGCTCGATAGCTGCCAGTGAAATCACCGCATGTGAATGGTCGGGCGTGGCAATGACTACCGCGTCGATGTTCTTCTCTTTGTCCAGCATTTTGCGGAAGTCGCGGTGTTTACTTGCGTTGGGATACTTTTTGAACACCTTGGCCGCGTATCTCTCATCCACGTCGCAGAGTGCGACGATGTTCTCACTGCGGCACTCGTAGAGGTCGCCGCCACCCCTACCGCCGATTCCGATGCCGGCAATGTTGAGCTTCTCACTTGGCGGCACACGCCGCGGCCCGCCGAGGACATGCGGCGAGACTATCGTAAACGCCGCCGCTGCCGCAGTGGACGACATGAATTCACGCCGCGACACCTTCGCATTTTTAACGTCCCCCAAACATTTCTGATCTTTCATGAGAACACCCCACGTGTCAAAATCAAATACTAGATATCAAAATTGCGATAACGTAAGGTGGGGCTTGCCCCACCGCTCGATGATGGTGGGGCAGGCCCCACCCTGCAGATTTCTATTACAACTCGTCTAAAATTTCCTGCGCCTGCTTGCACAGTATATCGTTCTTTGTCTGCTCGATGATTTTCTTCAGCGTATTCTTTGCGAGTTCGGGATAGTCGCTCGCGATGCCTTCGGCGATTTTGACCACGGCGTATTCCGCTTCTCTGGAAAGATTCGGATCGTCGAGGTATTCGGCGGCCATTTCGAGCGCTTCGCGGGATTTGGTCTTGGCCAGGCCTGAGAGTACTCTTCGCTTTTCGACAGCGTTCGGCGCCAGGCTCATCGCCTTTTTGTACATCTCGACCGTCTTTTCGGCCGGCCGTTTGCTTTCGAGCCCGAGCAGGCGTACGAATCCGCGCAAAGCCAGAATCTTGTGCAGATTATTGTCGGCGGTTTCGGCTACTTTCAACAGCTCCGGCAGCGGTTCGGGCGTCGGCCATTCGGCCAGCGAGCGAATCGCAGCGGTTTGAATGTCAGGATTCTTTTCCTTCAGTGCGGCCGTCAGTACCGGCAGCGCCGTGCTGTCTCCGATCTTGCCGAGAGCGCCGAGCAGGGCGCATCGGCTCTCGGCCTTTTCGACCTCGGGCAGCGCTTTAAGCACGGCCTGAGCCTGCTTATTCTTTTGCTCGATTTTGTGAGCGACGGCGGCAACGGTTTTTTGGCATTCACGGCGATCCGAAGAAGTCTCGGCTTCTATGAGAAGCTCGACCAGAGCGGGTAAATGTTCCGGCTCGGCGATGACTTTGAGAACGCGGAAAGATTCGGTCCTGATCTTGCGGCTGCCGTCTCTTGCCGTTTTCAACAGTGGCTTTACTCCGGCGCCGATGTTTCGATGGCCCACGGCGCCGATCAGCTCGACTTTGACATCGGCATCGGCTTTCGCGATTTCATCGAGGACCACCTGATCCACATTTTCGCCGCGCAGCCGGTAAAGGCTGTCGCGAGCGGCCTTTTGCTCGGCGCCGGCAGCGTCGGCCGCCGCCTGTGCCAGCAGGGTTACGGTTGTTTTGTCGCCTAATTGGCCCAGTGCTCGCAGGGCCGCGATTCGCACGGACTGGTTTTCCGACTTCGCAGCATCTACAACCGCGGGCCGGGCCGCGGCGTCGCCGCGGTCTCCGAGCGCCGAGATAAGCTGCACCTGACTTTTCGGCGAGAGATTCGGAAGCTCTGCCGCGAGAGCTTTCGTTACGTCCTCGCCGGGCATATCTTTGACCATCGAGATAGCCACCGACTGCATGTCCTGGTCGCCGCTCTTGAGGATATCGAGCACCATCTTGACGGCTTCATGCTGCTGCGAACGAGCGACGCCGCAAAGGCACAGAAGCGACAAAGCCAACGTGCTGCAAATAGTATACTTGATCTTCATATCAGGCTCTTACTGTTTGGCCGCGTTGAGCATACCTGTGGTCGCGGCGGTGCGAATCGATTTGGGCATGTCTTCGCTGCGAAGCGCACCGTAGATAGCCATGGCGGCGGTCTTCTCGCCGTCGGCGAGCATCCTGTCGGCACACTTCAAATAAGCATCGAGCACGGCCATCCGCACCTTGCCTTCGGTTTTATTCTTGGCCTCGGCCAAAGCACCGGCGGCTTGCGGTGTTGCGATCCTGCCGAGCGCTGCGGCGGCAGCGGCGGCGAGCTGTTCGTTGTTTCTGGTGACCAGTCTGCTCAGAGGGCGGACGGCCTTTTCGTCGCCGCGACGGCCGAGAGAGTTCACGATGCCGATCTTTGCCTTGCCTCTGGCTTTGCCAAGAGCGCCTCGCAGGGCCTCATCGACGGCCTCACCGCCGATACGCTCCAGAGCGTAGCGGGCCATATCCGAGGTCTCCTGGTCGGTCAGCATCCCGGCTAAGACCGGTACGGACTGCTCGGTGCCGATAAGACTCAGCTCGCGGCAGACGTACTGTTTGCCCGCCCGCTTGGCGTCGAATTCCAGCACGCCCAGAAGGGCCTTTTCGAGCTTTGCCAGCTCGGCCTTGTCGCCGTGAGCTTTGCGGATAATCTCGCTCATCTCCGTCAGCGCTACGCGGCTTTGACCCCAGTCGTAGCTTTTTATCTTACTCAATAATTCCTGCACTTTTGGTTCCATTTCTGATCCCTTTCCTGAACTTACCGGAGGTTTCGGTGTCGTATCAACGTCGTAGTCGCCGAATGCGAATTGAATCCCGTCGAGATAGTGCTGCAAAATCTTGGGGTTCATAAAGATTTCGTTGTTGTGTCCCAGCGAGCAGTAGAACACGCGGCCGTCGCCGACCGTCTTTATCCAACTGATGCCGGTATCGGCGTCGGACGGCTTCTGTGCTCTGGCCTTGGTCTTCGGGTCGCTCATATCCAGACTCATCAGAACGAGCTGCTTATCGCGTGAATAGAGAGGCGGATCGGTGCGGTAAATCTCGTCTTTTACCTTGAACCCCTCGCCTTCGAACGCCGCTACGAGCGGGTGGTCGGGCCGGTCGATCCTGATCGCCCAGGTTCCGCCGCCTCCCCAGGGATGACCCGTGAACTTGCCGCCCATCATTTCCATCCCCTCGGGCCATTTGTAGAAATTGTCCGTCGCGGCATGAACGCCGACAATACCCTTTCCACCTTTCACAAAATCCATCAGGGCCTTGCAGCGTTCGGGCGTCTCTTGGGGATCGAACTTCAGGTGCGTCGTATTATTCAGACACACGGCGTCGAACTGCCTGAGCTTTTCCGGCGTGAATACCGAGTAATCGTCCGTGCATTCGGTAACCTCGAATGCGGCGGTCTTTTTGCCCATTATCTTGAGCGCCTCGTTGACGACCGGGATGCTCTTATGATAGAACCCCTCGCATCGCCAGAAGACCAGCATCTTGCGAGGCTCGTCCGGCTTGACCGTCGGCTTGCCCGGCATCGCCTGCTTTATCTTCTGAATTTCCTCGGGCTTGAGGTCGCGCAGCTTCTCCGGCGAAGCCGCCTGCAGAGTACCCAGGAGCAGCGACAAGCTCAAGAAGCCCGCCAAAACGGCGTGTGTTAGTCTCATTCGTTTATTCATTCCTATACCCTTTCTCAGTCATACGCCCGTAAACAATAGTCAATAATCAATATTATTGTCATCCCTGCGAAGGCAGGGGCAATAGTCAATTTCACAAGTGCCACGGCGCCCGCATCGGCCTCGAGAGCATACGGTTGGCGTCTACGTCGCCGACGAACACCTCCTGCTCGGGATCCCACCTGAGCGGGCGCTTGAGTTTGTAGGCTATGTTGCCCAGATGGCAGACGCTTACCGAACGGCAGCCTGTCTCGATATCGCAGATCGGCCTGGTGCGATTGCGGATCGCATCGAGCCAGTCGACGTAGTGGTTTTTGCTTTCGTATAGATGTATTTCATTAGGGCCGATCTTCTTGTCCTTGAGTTCATCCGGCCATGTGCGCAGATGCCCTCGGTTCGTCTCGACCTTTCCTTCGGTTCCGGTGAAGAGGACACCGTTGGCCTTGTCGCGGGTCATCGTTACGCCGTTAGCGTACTTGTACGTGAGTACCTTGTATTCTTTGCCGTCGGGCGGTATGATCTCCACCGGGCCGCTTTCGTCCATTCCAATTCCCCACTGGGCGATGTCGAAATGGTGCGCGCCCCAGTCGGTCATTCCTCCGCCGCCGAACCGCCAGTTGTTGCGCCAGTGCGGGAAGCCGTCCCAGCTAAGGTGCGGCGACAGCTCCTTGTTGTACGGTCTCCACGGCGCCGGGCCGACCCACATATTCCAGTCGAGATAATCCGGCACCGGCTGGGCGGGCAGCGGAGGCGTCGCCGGCGGCCCGCCGACGCCGACGGTAACGTGCTTGAGCTCTCCGATGTAGCCGTTGCGAACAAGCTCGCAGCCCAGGCGGAAGTGCCAGTCCGAGCGCTGCATGCTGCCGGTCTGAAAGACGCGCCCGTAACGACGCACGGCGTTGACCATTGTCCTTGCCTCTTCAATAGTCTCAGACAGCGGTTTTTCGCAGTAAATATCCTTGCCGGCCTGCGCCGACCGGATTACCGTTATTGCGTGCCAGTGGTCGGGGGTTGAGATCACGACGGCGTCGATATCGTCCCGGTCGAGTAAATCGCGAAAGTCGCCGTAGGTATCGCAGCCTTTGTACGAGCCGCCGTTCTTTTTGGCGTAGTGGTCTTCGACGATTCCTTTGCCCCGAGCCAGCTTCAACTTGTCAACGTCGCAGGCGGCGACGACGTGCGTGCCCGACGAGTTGAGGAAAGACCTCATCAGGTGCTTGCTCTGCTTTCCCGCTCCGATGAAGCCCAGTGTGATTCGTTCGCTTGGAGCGCCCGCCGCCCCGGCCAAAACCGAAGCCGGAACAAAATACGGCAGCGCCACGGCCCCCATTGCAGAGCCGGCGGTCCTCTTGAGAAAGCCGCGACGGTTAAGACTGTTCTTAGTTGTCATACAATAACCTCTTGCTTACGTGACTTATGTGGCCGCCGGGTGGCAGGCCCAAAGCCTTTTTCGTAGTGACGCCGTAAGGCGTTCGGCTTAAATGCCCTCACGGGCACACTACGAACAGCCTGCTACCCGCCACAGAGTTTTATTTCAATTATTTATTTGTCAAACTGCGCGTCGAAGGCGACCTGCGAGGGCTTGAAGTCGGCGTTCTTGATGTACTGACACGCCTCTTCGGCGCCGTGCTCGCGGTCCATTCGGCTGTCTTCCCACTCTATCGAGAGCGGCCCCTTGTAGCCGATATCATTGAGGGCCACTACGATATCCTCGAAGTTTATGTCGCCGTGGCCGATGGAGCGGAAGTCCCAGTACCGGCGGGGATCTGCGAATTCGGTATGTCCGCCGAAGACGCCGACTGTGCCGTCGCCGTGACCCCACCAGGCGTCCTTCATGTGCGCGTGGAAAATACGCTTCGGGAACGTGCGGATGAACTTGACGTAGTCCACGCCCTGGTAGCCCAGGTGGCTCGGATCGTAGTTGAAGCCGAACGACCTGTGTCCCTTTACCGCTTCGAGCGCTCGCTGAGCCGTGCCTATATCGAAGGCGATCTCGGTCGGATGCACCTCAAGTGCGAACTTGACGCCTTCGGCCTTGAACGCATCGAGGATCGGCGTAAATCTCTTGGCGAAGTCCGCGTAACCGGCGTCGATCATCGCCGGCGAGGCGGGCGGGAACGAGTAGAGCAGGTGCCAGATGGAGCTGCCGGTAAAGCCGTTTACTACTTTTACGCCGAGCTTCTTGGCGGCCTTGGCGGCTTTGATGACCTCCTTGGCGGCGCGCTTGCGGACACCCTCGGGATCGCCGTCGCCCCAGACATCGGGCGGCAGGATCGCTTTGTGCCGTTCGTCGATGTTGTCGCAGACAGATTGTCCGGCGAGGTGCGTCGAGATCGCGAAGACTTTCAGATTATGACTCTTGAGCAGATCCTTTTTGGCCTTGCAATAGTTGTCGTCTTTGAGGGCTTTATCCACCTCGAAGTGGTCGCCCCAGCAGGCCAGCTCCAGGCCGTCGTAGCCCCAGCTTGCCGCTTTCTCCGCCAGTTCCGCCAGCGGCATGTCCGCCCACTGGCCTGTGAATAGTGTTACAGGTCTTGCCATTTGATTCTCTCCTTAATTTCTGATTTCGCGATTTTTATCCACACTATAATCTTGCCTGAATTAATATGCAACGGCAAATTTCGCCCGAGTCGACCAGCCCCAAGCCCTGACCGCCGGCTCGCGGCGACCCGGCCTTGAGGCTGCCACCCGTCACCACCAGTAGGTTATTGTCATTCCTGCGAAGGCAGGAATCCAGATACCTCACGAACAAATGGATTCCTGCCTTCGCAGCAATGACATCCTATGCTGTTACCACCAGGTATCCACGCCGGATAGGAACACAAGAAAGCTAATATCTTATATTAATCCGATAGAATCTCCTTATCCGTCTAATTCTCAACTTTCGGGCTTTCAACGTATGCCGTGTATCTTTCCGCCAGCGCTTGCCGGTCCGGCATATCGCCTTTGCTTACTATGATGCGATAGCGCACCGTCAAACTCTCGCCGCCGGGTATCTCCTTCTTGAAGAACGCTCCGAAGCGTCCGTAATCGCGATAGGCCGAGTAAATCGTCGGCTTGGGGTTGTCCGGATGATTCATATGCTGAACCACATAGCGGCCGCTGTCCAGACCGTACGACATTGCCGCCCACGGGAGATTATAATCCTTCTTGGGATTGATGCCGTCTTTGTGGAACAGGTACTTCGCCTTGTTCTCTTTGTCTCCGGCGGCGACGTCATTATGCGCGCGATATTGAACACCGGCGTGCTCGGGATCGCCGTTGAGGTAAACGTCGCCTCTGACAGCCTTAAGTTCGCTGTGAAAGTCCATCAGCATGATGGTCGGATCGCTCTGTCGATACACCGTAGTCGTCCGATGCTCGACGATCATCGGCTTCTCTTCTTCGTCGTTCCAGTGAACAAGGGCCGTCGATCTGGCCATTGCCGGTCCCGCCTCTAATCTTAAGAACTTCTGATGCACCTGGTGAACCTCTCTCATGTGCCATAGATCGTACCGCTTTTCTTCGAAAGTCAGCCTGTTCCAGCCTATAAAGATACCTCGATGGTGGGGGTAGCGAATTCCCTGTTTCGGGTACGGATTTGATCCGTCCGGACCGTTGGTCAGCCGATTGCCCCCGGCATCGTAGACGTGATGAAACGGCTTATATGTCTCGAACGTGCTCTGCGCCGTAGCCGTTTCGTGGGCGTACATGTATCGCGTGACTTTACTGCCGTCGAAAAGCAAATCGAGGTATTCTGCCTCCTTGTTCCTCCACGAGAAAGCATTAACAGGGCCAAAGTCGGTGTTAGGCCGGTCCGGGACCGGTACGCCGACAGTCCATGTGGTTTTGCTGTTTGCTTCAAGATGCGGGGCTACCCACCAGACTTCTACTTGCCCTTTATCATTGTGAGCAAGCTGTCCCGGCGCAGAGACGGTCTTAAATTTATCGCTGAACTGCGTGACCTTGACTTCGATTTTTTCAAGAGGTACACCGACCAATCTTTCAGGAAGGTCGATCTCGGCATGAAGAGGAACATCGAAACAATCATTATCCGGCGATGAAACTCTGACCTGAGCAATTATCTCGGCGCCGCTCGCGACACTCCAGACCATAGCGACGGTCGCAAAAGCTATTACGTTTAAATATCGAATCCTGATTTTCATTTTCTCAGCCTTTCTTAGAGTTCCTCTATCCAGATGTTTCTGAACGATACTTCGTTGCCGTGGTCCTGGAGCAGGATCGGCAGCGGATCGGGTCCTTCCGGCTTGCCGGCGCCGGTTTTGTTCGGGATCGGGTAATCGTCGTGAACCAGGATCCCGTTGTGCCAGACCGTGATTCGGGCCTTCTTTTTCCTTTCGTTGCCTTCGAATTTCGCCGCGTGGAAGATGACGTCGTAGCTCTGCCAGCGGTTCGGCATCCGGCAGACGTTTCTGTCCGGCGCCTTTCTCTTGTATATCGATGCACATTCGTTCTTTCGTGGAGGCTCGCCGAAGGAATCGAGAATCTGAAGCTCGTATCGGCGCTGGATGTAGACGCCGCTGTTGCCGCGACCCTGTCCTTTGACGCCGGGCGGCAGCAGCGGAGTCTTGAACTCCAGGTGCATCTTGAAATCGGTGAAATTCTGCTTTGTCATTATGCTGCCGGTCTTCGGCGAGATTTTCATCGCGTCACCGACGAGTTTCCAGTCTATCTCCTTACCCAGCCCGGCGGCGGTCCAGTGCGAAAAGTCCGAGCCGCCGAACAGCATGATCGCATCGTCAGGGGGGACCATTGCGAGCTTGACGTTCGGCGGATGGGCGTAATCGTTCCAGACCTGCTCGGTCCTGTCGACGTCTATTTTGCCTTCGTGAACGTACTGGCGATATCGGAACACATGGTCCTGTCCCGGCTCCATCTCGAAATCGCCTGTTTGCACAGGGGTCCAGTTGAAGAACACTTCCTGGTCGAAACCAGGCCAGATTCGCATTGCTTCGGGGTGACGGAAGTTATCCGGGTGGCTGAGGAACGTTACGCCCTTCCAGTCGCCGTCGGAGACGCCGGCGGTGTCGCACCATCGAGCGCGGGTGGCGTGGCCGTCTTTGCGGGTCTTGCCGGTGCTGGTCAGATACGCCGCCGTATCGCCCTTCCAGTCGGCGGTGGCGCGGTATCCGAAGCCGCCGTAACGATACTTCTCGAGTTTCAGCGGGCTGTCCGCGACGCAGCGCTGGGTCGAGACAAGGTCCCAGAGCCAATAACCGTCTTCCGGGCCACCTACATCGTAAACTCGCACGTCCCAGTTTTCTTTCAGCACGACTGTCTCACCGCCGGCGGTCTTCAGCGCCACGTGATCGTGCTCGGCCGCGAATCCGCCGAAGACCGGCCCGCTTGTCCTTGACAGAAATCTCTCGAAGCGAACGGTTCCCTCGCCTTTGCCGAGGTTCCAAAAATCCACCTCTTTGCCCCTGAACTTGGTTTTCGTCCAGGGCATCCAGATTCCCAGGTGGTGGTAATGGTCCGGCGGGTGGATATTTGTCAGCACCGACCCGGCCGGCGACCAAAGCGGATGGATAAAGGCGCTGCGTTCGTATAGCTCGCTCTGTCCGGGAGGCGGCGGGACGATGGCGTGATTGTAGCTCAGAACTTTTTTGCCGTTCTTTTCGATCCTCAGGACCTTTTCGTCCTTTGCAGCACTGACATTGACGGCATTATCGGCATCGCCCTTGAGAAGTTCGTACGTTCGCGTCGTTCCCGCCGGCGTTGTGCCGGAGAGCACCCACCACAGTCGCGGCGGGCTGCCGGGCTCTAATTGTACGGGCACGTCGATCCGCTGCGAGCCTTTGATTTCTACCAGCCGAAGCTTATCGGTCGGAAAACCTACTCCCGGCACGCCGTTCAGATCGAGCGAGACCGGCGTATCTACCCTTGTGTAGTGACCCGCCTCGACCGTTATTATCGGCTGAGATTGAGCGCAGGTGACCGACTGGGATAATATGGCAAAGATCAAGACGAAAAATGCGAGACGCAAGGCAAGGGAAGTTTTTGATGCTCTTCGGAAATTCAACAGTACTCCGGCTGCGGTCAGCGCGAGCTTGGAAATTCGAGATTTGAGATTTGATATCTGACGTGATATCGGGGTCAGCTTTTGCATCGTTTTGCTCCTTTCGCCTCGGCAACTTTTTCCGCCGACAGGCTAATTATGACAAAGCAATGAATTCTAATGCTGATATTGCCGTTTATCAAGGATGATCCGAAAATTTTCCTAACTGGACTTTTGCAAAGTTGAAAATTTAAAGGCGTAATGGGCAATTTGACGAC
>CAZRBG010000001.1:0-216414 GCA_964598225.1 uncultured Pirellulales bacterium | reverse complement strand
CGAGTGGCTCAGTCTAACTGAGCACAGATGGGTCAGTTCTGGTGAACGCTATAGGAAACCCTGTGAATCCGTAATCCACAACGCAAACCGGTAAAAAAAACTGTTGCAAACGGCGTTTTCTTGGGTATAATGTACAGGTTTTGGGCGGGGATGGACTTTTTGGTTATTTGAGTCCACTCCCGTTCGACAAGTTCAGGGCAGGCTATGTCAACTTGATTGTATAGGAATTTGTAATAATAGCAAGACTGGGCAATGTAGCTAAAAAGTCCCGCCAAAGGCGGTTAATTTATGCCGCAGGTATCCATGATTTTCATATACGGGAGAATTTTTAATGAGATCAGTTGAAGCACCGGCAATTAATTTATTTGCCGACGATTTACCCTCGCTGGAGGAAATCAGGGCGCTCGCCGAGTATGTCAACTCGAGCGAGAAAAACCGCATGGAATTCAGCGAGCAATTGGAAGAAAACATGTCCAGGACCGGCCAGAAGGCGTCGCTGGCGCTCGGAATCGGGCTTTACATGCTCGGCAGAAACGCCGAGGCTGTGGAAAAGCTGGAAAAAGGCAAAGACTCCAAAGAGAAATTTCTCTACCAGGCCTACGCTCTTCGCCGGAATAAACAATACGATGAGGCTATCAAGAGCCTCGATAAAAGTCTGGCCCACGGCGCTGAAAAGCTCCAGGTGGGGCTGGAAAAAGCCTGCACGTATCGTCACGCGGGGGATTACGACGCCGCGGCCAAGGAGCTCAAGGCCTGCGAGAATTTCAAGGATACGAGTGCCGAATATCACTACCAGCTCGCCCGTCTTGCCGAGGCGCAGGGGCTGTATGAGGAGGCGATTGACTTCTACAAAGCAGCTCTGGACTTAAATCCCGAGCACCAGCGGGCGTTGTTCCATCTGGCTTATCGATGCGACCTGTCGGGCGAAGAAGAAGACGCGATAAAATACTACAGGCAAATCGTTAAGGGCACATCGGTCTCGGTCAGTGCACTGTTGAATCTGGCGGTGCTTTATGAAGACGCCGAGCTGCTGGACGAAGCAACGCGGTGCGTCGATACGGTTCTCGAGAGCTATCCGAATCACGCCAGAGCGATTCTGTTCGAGAAGGACATCGAAAGCTCCAAGACGATGTTCTACGACGAGGAGAAAGAGAAGAAGAAGTCGCGGAAGAACCAGATACTCGAGACGCCGATATCCGATTTCGAGCTTTCCGTTCGGAGCAGGAACTGCCTCAAGAAGATGAAGATAGATACCCTCGGCGATCTTCTGAACATCACCGAAGCCGAGCTGCTTTCGTACAAGAACTTCGGCGAAACATCGCTGAGGGAGATCAAGGCGATCCTCGATCCGAAAGGATTAAGTCTCGGCATGGCGCTGGAAGATAAGTCGCCCGAGGCGGAAGAAGAAACAGAAGAGACCGAGGACGAAGACAGCGAAGTCGAAGCGCTCAGGCATAAGTCCGTGGACGACCTTAAGCTGTCCGTGCGCGCAAGAAAGTGCCTGCAGAAGCTCAACATCCACACGATCGGCGAATTGATGAGCAAGACGGAGGCCGAGCTTCTCGGCTGCAAGAACTTCGGCGTGACAAGCCTGAACGAAATCAACAAAGCTCTCGGCGACCTCGGACTTTCACTGCGGAGCCTGGAGTGACCAACTGATCATTATCCGGTGAATGGACATTGCCCGCGATTGCCCAACCGAAAGTACGCTCGGAGAATATGACCCGGCGGGCACTCTGCCCGGCGCGACGTTGCCCAATCGCAGCAGGTATCGGTATCATCTTCGTGCTTGGTCTATCTATTCTCGGCGGCTGCAAGAGCCGGCAGCTCACAAGGCCGACCATCCAAATGGACGTCGACGCGAAGTTCTGGGTGAGAGTCCTGCTGCTCGATGGCGTCAAGTCCTGCACGTTCAAGACCGCCGTGCCGTTCGGCGTCGGCAAAGGCCCGAAAGGTCCGGCGGACGAAGCCGACGTGCGCTTCGACAGCGTGAACGTTCCGGTCGAAATCGGTTTGACCAACGGCAGGATCTCGATTGCGGGCCAGAGCTTTATGAGCGAGCAAGTGGTCATCTTCACAGACGATCCGTACATTTTCACCCTGAACGGCAAAGATTATCGCGGCAATCTGAGGCTGATAGTCAACGACGACGGCAGCGAGTTCAATGCGATCAATCTGGTCCCGCCGGAGCCTTATCTGGCGGGCGTGATAGGCGCTGAGATGCCCGACTACTGGGAGGTTGAGGCCCTCAGGGCTCAGGCAATCGCCGCGAGAACGTACTGCTTCTATATCAAGAGGCGGTTCGGCGTTAATCGCGACTGGGACGTTAAGCAGACGGCGGCAAGCCAGGTTTATCGCGGCCTGAGCGCCGAATCGGCCCGTGTATGGAGGGCCGTTAATCAAACCAATGGCAAGGTGCTGGTCTGCGAACGCAGCGACGGCGATGAGGACATATTTCCCACGTACTACAGTTCAACCTGCGGCGGGCACACGGAAAACAGCGCGAACGTCTTCGGGGATTCTTTCGGGCCGCTCAAAGGCGTGCCCTGTCCGTATTGCGAACAAACAGCCGCACCAAGACTGTTTTTCTGGCCAATGGTAAGATTCGACAAGGCCGAGCTCCGGGCGAGACTTTTCAGCAAGTATCCCTCTCTGAGAAAACTCGGAAAGATCGTGAGAATAAACCCCGCCGAGCAAAGTGACCACGAACAGTTCTCTCGATTGACAAGAATAGAGCTTGTCGGTTCGAACGGCGAGAGCGACACCCTCAGGGCCGAGGATTTCCGACTTACCGTCGATCCCACCGGACGCAAGTTGAAAAGCTCGATCTGCAAAATCATCGACTGGGACAACAGTTGGGCGTTTATGTCCGGCCGGGGCTGGGGCCACGGCGTGGGGATGTGCCAGTACGGCGCTGAGGCAATGGCAAGAAACGGCGCCAGCACGGAAGAAATCCTGGCGCACTATTACCCCGGCTCGATAATCTCGAAACTTGGCTATTAGATTTGAAAAATTAAATGGTAGGGTGCACACCCTACTGAGGTCCATAGGACAGCACACCATTCGGATCTTTCGGTGTGCGGTCCTATGGACTCCTGACGGAGTGCACGCCCTACAGTACTCGTAAGGACAGGAGCCACGAAGACACAAAGAAGATATGAAGAAGATACGAAGATAGGAACCTAAGAACAGAAGAACTTATTGGATGAACCGAGTGCGCGAACACCGCCATCTTATCTTCTTTTCTTCTTATCCTCTTATCTTCTCATTATCTTTGTGTCTTCGTGGCTAAACATCGATATTTTTGCCTTCTTATGTCTGATTTCAGAGTGCTTCATCGAGATTCCGGTTCCGCCGCCCGGAGCGGGATGCTGGCTGCCGCCCATGGCAGGGTTGAGACGCCCGTCTTCATGCCTGTCGGCACAGCCGGGGCTGTAAAGGGTATTACGCCTCGGCAGCTCGCCGAAACCGGCGCCGAGATCATACTGGCCAATACGTACCATCTGACGCTCAGACCCGGAGTCGAAGCTGTTGAGAAGCTCGGCGGACTCCACAAAATGACGGGTTGGGACCGGCCCATACTCACCGACAGCGGCGGGTACCAGGTATTTTCTCTGAGCACATTGGCCAGGATCGACGATGACGGAGTCGAATTCGCCAGTCATATCGACGGCTCGAGAATCTACCTCAACGCCGAAATCGCAACGGAAATTCAGAATCGTCTGGGCGCCGACATCATAATGTGCTTCGATGAATGTGCCCCGTCGGGCGCCGAGCCGGACCGCCTGCAAAAAGCAGTCGAAAGAAGCATCAAATGGGCCGAAAGGTGCAAGAAAGCTCACGCCGGTCGCGATCAAATGCTGTTCGGGATAGTTCAGGGCGGCACAAATCTCGATTTGCGCGCAGCCTGTGCCGATGAGCTTGTGAAAATGGATTTCGACGGGTACTCTATCGGCGGGCTAAGCGTAGGCGAAGAGCATGACGAGATGATGACAACCGTTGCCCACACGGCGAAACTCCTGCCGGAGGACAAACCACGCTATCTGATGGGAGTCGGCAGGCCGAAGGATATCGTCGCCGCCGCCAGGGCCGGGATCGATATGTTCGACTGTGTAATGCCCGCCAGGAATGGCCGAAACGCCTTTGCTTTCACCGAAAACGGCCCTGTAAGGCTTAGAAACAGCGTCCACACAAATGACCCCGCGCCGATCGAGCCGGGATGTGAATGCTACTGCTGCCGGAATTTCAGCCGGGGCACACTCAGGCATTTTTTCAATTCCAACGAGATGTTAGGTCCGATATTAGTTTCTCTGCATAACCTAACGTTTTACCAGAGATTGATGAGCCGCATCAGGGAAGCCATTAAGAATAACGAATTCGACGAATGGTCTAAGAGCGTGGATTATTCCTGATTGTTTGTTGAAAAAGTACGGAAAGTAGTTATTATATCGGGTTTGGCCGGCGGGAGAAGCCGCAGGTCAATCACAGCAAGCGATGTGATATGTGACATTATTAAAGGACAACAGACATGAAGTATGTGTGGATATTAGCTCAGGCAGACAGTGCCGACTCATCTTCGGGGATCAGCAGCGAACCTGTAGATTCGGAATCTCAGGAACAAACAACAACCACAAGGGAAACTCAGGCCGATCCGAATCAGCCCGGCGCCAAGAGAAGTCCGAGCCCCTGGGGCGGGTACTCGCAGTTTATTTTTATCGGCTTAATGCTGGTGATGATGTACCTGATACTGTTCAGGGGACCCCGCAAGAAACAGCAGCAACACAAGCAGATGATTCAGGCGGTGGCGAAGAACGACAAAGTCCAGACAATCGGAGGGATTGTGGGAACCGTCGTTGACATCAAAGATGACGAGATCACACTGAAAATTGATGAGTCGAATAATACCAAAATGAAGATTCTGCGTTCAGCTATCAGCAGAAATATGTCGAAAGATAAATCGTAGATGAGCATAGACGCGGATGCAACGTCGGGCGATAGAAACGGCTCATTCAGACGTGCATTCGAAATAATATGATTCGAGGAAAGCAATGAATAGAAATCTTACGTCGAAAATCATCCTGATTATTGTCTTGGTAGTTGTCGCAGCGTGGACCCTTTATCCGCCCGGCCAAACGCTGAAACCGGGCATAGACCTGGCGGGCGGCACGAGTCTCATCTACGAAATAGATACGCACGGGCTCAAGGAATCCGACAAAAGGGATCTGGCGTCGCGAATGATAACTGTGCTGCGAAGACGAATAGACCCGGCCAACATCCAGAACCTTATATGGCGGCCGCTGGGAAACGACCGCTTCGAGATACAGATGCCGCTTGCCAGTGCCGAGGCGCGACAGAGACGTGAGGAATACATCAACGCCGAGAGAAACCTGCTCGATCAGAACGTCAGTCCGGCCGCAATTATGCGTTCGCTCAAACTGCCTGCCGACGAACGAACCGAGGCTTTCGAAGAATACACGCACGGCGATCCGAACCAGATGGAAATGCTCAAGGAGCTTGCCGAAGTTCACGATGAATACGAGAAGTTGAACGAACGGCGGGACGAACTTTACAATAATCTCCAGACTATCGAAAAACAGATAACGTCGGCCGGTCTGGACCTCGAACAGATAAAAAGTAAAAGGCAGGAGTGGGCCGAACTGAACATTCAACAACTCGGTGAGGCGATCGGGGAGATCACCGATGCCAACGACAATGTCGAGCTGTTGACAGGATACGTCAAGACCTACTCCGATTGGTCGGAGGTCGTCGATGAACTGCTGACAAAGCAGATTCAGTACAAAGATGCCAGGGGCAAGATAGATCGACTGAATCTTTCCAGAGATCAGTTGAACGTGGTACTGGAGGCGGCCAGGAACCGGCAGGAACAGATCGAAGAACTCAAAGCCGAATTCCCCGACCGCGCTTCGCAGATCGACAAAGTAGTAAAGGCTTATGACAATTACAAGCCGTACAAAGGCAGACTCGACGATCCGATGCAGCTTAAGCGCATGTTAAAGGGCGCCGGCGTGCTCGAGTTCAGAATTCTCCCGACCCAGGATGATGCGGAAGCGGACGAGCTTAAGGCCACTTACGTTAGCCGACTCGAGGAAAAGGGCCCCGAATACGCCTCGGACAACAGATGGAAGTGGTTCGAGATAGAGAATATCGAAGAATGGAATACGCCCAGTGCTATTATCGCGCCATTCGGCGGCAAGTACTACGTTCTGGCCAGCGACCAAAAGGACGAGACAATGCTGCAGGAGCCGGGCGAGAAGACCTGGAAGCTGGTAAATGCAAGCCCCACTACCGACGAGATGGGCCGAAGAGCCATAGGATTTCTCCTGGATGAAAGGGGCGGAAGTCTGTTTTCCAACCTTACCGGTAAGAACATGGGGCGGCCTTTGTGTATTCTTCTCGACGACATAGCAATATCTGCGCCAAATATTAGCGACCGCATCCGAAGACGGGGGGTAATAAGCGGAAGCTTCACTCAGACTGCCGTCGACGATATGGTCAACAAGCTCAACGCCGGCTCTCTGCCCGCCAGATTGATCCAGCAGCCGATCGCCGAGAACACAATCGGCCCGTCCATCGGCGCCGATAATCGCGATCAGGGTATCCGGGCCGGCTTGATTGGCCTGACTGTGGTTATGGTGTGCATGCTGATCTATTACATGCTCGCCGGATCGATAGCAGACGTGGCGCTGTTGATGAACATTCTCTTTGTCCTTGCGATCATGGCGGGCGTGCGCGCGACTTTCACCCTGCCCGGCATCGCCGGCATCATACTGACAATCGGCATGAGCGTTGACGCCAACGTGCTGATCTTCGAGAGAATCCGCGAAGAGCAGCAGAGAGGTTCGTCGCTGAGGATAGCCGTCTCGAACGGCTACCAGAAGGCGTTCAGAACGATTTTCGACGCTAACCTGACAACCTTCATCACCGCGGCCATTCTATACTGGAGGGCTTCGGAAGAAGTGAAGGGCTTTGCCATCGTGCTCATGCTCGGCATCGCATCGAGTATGTTCACCGCGTTGTTCGTGACTCGCGTCCTTTTCGATTTCCTTCTTTCCAAGCGAATCATCAAGGACCATCTGGTTATGCTTCGCCTCATACACAAGCCGAATGTAAACTGGATGCGGTCCAGGCCGATTTTCGTCGGCGTATCTTCGGTGCTCATAATAAGCGGACTGCTTGTATTCTTCCTCAGGGACGACACAAAGAATAACAAGTTCGACGAGGAATTCACCGGCGGCACGACAGCCCAGATCAATCTCAAGGAACCCATGCCCCGGCAGGAGATTCAGAAAAAGATCCGCCAAATCGGCAGAGACCCGAACAACCCGAATCCCGCGCTGGCTACCGCAAGCGTTTACAGCGTCGGAGAATCGAACACCACCTATGAGATAAGCACAACTGAAACAAACAGATTGGTCGTCGATGTCAACATCGCTCAGGAAACTCCGTCGGCAGAAGAGGCGACCGGCGCAATACGAAAAGCCCAGGCGAAATTCGCCGGCAAGCTCTCCAACCTTCGTGTCCGGCGCGACGCAGCGGAGGGCGGCAAATTGACAATATCGACCAGCCAGATGAACAAATCGCTGGTCAAGGACGTGCTGAATGCCGCTTTTCCACAGGCAGCCATCTCTGAACCCCGGGTCGACGAAGTTGTCAATAACGCAATACTTGCCGCCTTTGCCGAGCAACTTGAAATCCAACAGGATCTCCAGCCGGAGATTGCTTCGACAGAGAAGATATCGGAGGACCTGATAACAACCTATCCCGAACTGATTGATTTCCTGGGCGGCGTCAAAATCAGATGCGATCTCGGCAAGTCGGCAAACGCCGCTGAAATTAAGCAAAGATTCAGAGATCTCACCTTCCAGCCGGGTATAGGCGACCTCGAGTTCTATGAGTATAAAATCCTCGATCCCGATCTGAACGAATTCAGCGATCCCAACCGGCCGGTGGAATCTTTTGTGTATGTAAGTGCCGAACCCGATGCGGGCTTTCGTCAGCGCACCGAGGACGAGTGGGATCGGTTCGTCGCTAATGAAGCAGCAAAAGTCAAATCCGCCACGGAGATGGAATCTTCACTGCCTCGCGTCAGGCAATTCGATCCGGCCGTCGGCGCCGAGCAGAAGACGCGGGCACTGATCGCCATCGTCTTGTCGCTGTTCGCAATCGTCGCCTACATCTGGGTCCGGTTCGGCGACGTCCGCTATGGCATCGCCGCGATAACGGCACTCGTGCACGACGTCTGTATAACACTCGGCGCGGTCACCGCCTGCACCTACATTGCGGGCACACTGCTCGGGGACCTGCTTCTGATCGGAGATTTCAAGATCAATCTTGCGATGATCGCCGCGTTCCTGACGCTCATCGGCTACTCGCTAAACGATACTATTGTAGTCTTCGACCGAATTCGTGAGAACCGCGGCAAGGCGCGAACGATTAACCCGCAGGTAATCACCAACAGCATTAATCAGACTATCTCCAGAACCCTTTTGACGTCTTTGACCACCTTTGTAGTCGTGTTGATAATGTACATCTTCGGCGGGGGCGGATTAAGAGGTTTTACCTTCGCGATCGGTCTCGGTATCATCGTCGGTACTTATTCGTCGATCGCGATAGCCGCACCGATATTGCTGATCGGCACGAAGAACGGTAAAGCAAAAGGCAAGAAAAAGTAAAAGTCTGTCAAATGCAGAGAGACCTGAAAATAGGATTGCTTGTAGGCCTTGTAATAGTCAGTTTTGCCGGGCTCTGGCTGGCCACTCGCCCGAGCCTGACTCCGCAGGCACGGCTGCTCGATTCCAGCAGCGCCGGCGCAAAAGCGATGGACGAGGGACGGGGGACGAGGGACGAGAACGTACGACGGCCATCATCTGGAACAAGAGCGCCAATTCGTCGGGCCGTCGTTGAGGATGAAATTACGAGCAACTCGGCCGTTCCCGCCGTACAGCCATTGCAGCCGGAGATGATAAAGCCGCAGCGTTTCCACATCGTCCGCCAGGGCGAGACACTCTCGGAAATCTCCTACGACTACTACGGCTCGGCCGGCAAATGGCGAAAAATCTTTGAGGCCAACCGCGCCACAGTCAAAAACGCAAACGTAGTCAAAGCCGGTACAAAACTAATCATCCCCGATGACTAAACTCAAATATTTAAGGCCTCTATGAGGTTCACAAGCCTGTTACGACTTCAATAGCAGTTTCCTTGGAGACTTCCTCTCCTGAAGATTTATCTATGAACTTTCCTGTTTTCCTATCGAATTTAAATCCTTCTTTGATTACATATCTTGCCACAACTTCTCTTAGTCTTGGCTTGATTTCTCCCGTCCGTCTGTCGAAGTAGTATTCTAACGCATATTGTGTTTCGCCCGCCTTTGGCTCACTTCGTATTAGATTTCCCTGCAAATCGTAGTAATTTCCCTCGCTTGGAACATAATATTCTAACGCCTGTTCTCTTGAAACTACAGCCCCGGTATCTCTATTAATAAACTGGCCTGTTTTATCGTTTAACGTGAATCCTCTTCTGAATCTGTATCTGTTTTCGACCGGTTTCTGCCATGTCTCGATCGTTCCTGTCCGTCTGTCCAAATAATGAAAGGCTTCGTATGTCGTTGTTGCCGGCTCTACTCTCGACATAGTATGTGTCACGTTTCCCTGCAGGTCATAGAATTTACCTTCACCCGCAATATAGATCTCCAATCTTTTTGTGCCGTCGTTAAAGAACAACGCGGCCCCATTTTGTTTGTCCGGAGGTACTTCACTTTTAACTCTATTTATGATTTGTTCTCTCGTTTGCTTATCATATAGAACATAAGGAGGATCGTATCCGCCGGATGAGTACACCTTGCCAAACAGACCTATCCCATAACCAACCACATCATCGGCTTCTACGTCTCCGTCCGCCTCGATGTCATAATAAGAATATACATCATCCGCTAAAACAGAACCTGACGCATCCAACGCGCCAGTATATGTAATATTATAGACATCCAAATCCCAGCCTATGTAGGCGTCATCGTCTACATCCAAATCATAGTACACGTCTAAATAGCCACCTACATTCAAATCACCATCCACATCAAGATCGCCGTCTTGGACCGTTACATCGCCTCCGATAACAGCTCCCAAACCAATCACATTCAAAATCAAGATGCCCGTCAACAATGTGCTTCCTAATGTGTTCCTCATCTTAACCACCTTTTTCCTTTCCTTTCTTGCTTACCCATCGTATCTACATTACACAATTTGGTCTTACTCCGAAGAAAATACTTTTCCTTTAAGATAAAGGCTGCCGGAACTGCTTATGTATGCAACGGCATCGCCCTGGTCGTCTTTTACGATAAAATTACTTGCCCCGGACATGCTGGATTGATCCTCGTATACTGATCCTTCGATAACCATATCGCCGTCGGTCAGATCAATTATTGCAACGTCGTCTCCACCCGAGTCCTTGATTCTGAACTCGTCGTTGCCCGTTGCGGTAGGTGTTCCTTGCGTAAGAGTTCCCGCCAGGAAAAGGTTACCCAAGTCATCAATCCACGCGACACTACCAACGTAAAACAAGGGTGTCCCCGTATAAATCTTAACTTCTTGACACCTCTCCTTGACATCATTACGCTCCGACCACGTTAATCCAACATTACTCGCGGCAAGTTGAAGATAATTGCCAAGGTCATAGTAATCCGAGGTCGGTTGAAGCAAATTGAGCTGACATTCCCAAAACAAATCCGCCGCTTTGTCTGAACCCAGATCCGAATCTACGAGATAGCACAGGTAATTACCGACTGAGCAGTTCGTGTGTGACTCACCATCTTCATCCCAGTAGTTCGGCTCATAGAGATACTCAGGACCAGGCGAGAAAGCATTCGGATCGTGTGGATTTGCCATGTTGCGCCAAGGTCCATAGTTCGGATCATCTTCTGCGATAAGCCAGTCGCCTTCGATCCAGGCAGCCCACATATCTGAAAACGACTCATTTATGGCTCCAGATTCTGTAGCGCCATGGCTGAGGCCTGATGTGTTTTCAGTAACACCGTGCGTAAATTCATGTGCCACGATATCAAGAAGTACGTAATCTGCATCAAAGTACATGCGATCGCTCGACCACTGAGCATCATCCCAGTCACAATTAGGATCATTAGGATCATCGCCAGGTTTGCAGTAACGAACAGAAATCAATATTGTGGCATCTTGACCATCATAGCTAAGCCAAGCATCATTAGAGTCGTTTTTGTGATTGATTTTGTAGAAATCATAAACCTCATTCACATCAACATAAACCTTATTAGCATCTGGGACATCACAGGGATAAGGATAGTTTGTTAAATCACCGTCATCAATTTTCAGCTTTTTTTCTGAATTTGATGAAAATTCAGAATCCCAAATTCTTCGATAGATTGCATTGGGAGCAAGTTCGTAATCGAACGCAATTTCTCCGGTACGGGCATCAATCAGAAAGCCCTTTTTGATCGGAATATTTTCAACAGCACTTACGACCGTATGCCATACCGTCTTTGGTTCTTCCTCCCAGCCTACGACCTTCGGGTCGAATATCATGAAACTTGTCTGCAATGGCTCGAATCCTATATTCGGATGTTCCTCGGACAGGT
Source organism: uncultured Pirellulales bacterium (assembly GCA_964598225.1). Classification (GTDB taxonomy): domain Bacteria; phylum Planctomycetota; class Phycisphaerae; order Sedimentisphaerales; family Anaerobacaceae; genus SG8-4. The sequence goes on along the minus strand of CAZRBG010000001.1, from coordinate 204,791 downwards.
ATTCGATTCCCTTATCCTGTGCCTCCTGAGATGTGATGTTGGGATCAATTGAAATTCTGCCTTTCTCGAACGCTTGCGTATCTCGCATAATATCGCTCATCGCGGCGACGATCCCACCCGATGCATTTACCTGGAAATTGATCTGCGCGCCGTAAACCTCCAGACCGGCGAACTTCTGGCGATAACGCACGTAGCTTCGAGAGCCGGTTGTATTGACGCGAATCACTTCGAACTCCACAGCCGGGCTTTCATTTACGAAAAGATTGCGCCAGCGATTAAGGAACCAACCTGCGGCTGCCTGTGGTGTATCGCGATAAGCCCGGTCGACGGCGAAATGCGTCGAGGGCGGCGCCATCATGAAACGCACGTACGCATCGTCCGTTCTGAAAACTCTGGGACGTTCTTTGGCAATGCCTTCTATGGTATCGAGCACTTCTCGAAGCTGAAATGCTCTGGCCTGCGGCGCCCCCCGTGGCGGCCCCTGCCCCCGGACGACCTTGCCGCCCGACAATATCATCACGGACAGCAAAATCCAAATAACAGGATTCTTAACCTTCGGCTGGTTCATAACTCGGCCTCCTTTCCTTTACAAAATCCTTTTTTTATAGTTCTAAACGCTATACGCTAAACGCTATCCCTCTTCTAACCAGTGGTTTAATAAGAGTCTAAGATCCTCAAAATCGACCCTGCAGTCGCCGTTGATATCGCCTGTAATGATTGTCTCGCAAACCGGCTGACCAAAGTATGACTTGCTCGCCTCAACAGATCCTCCGTAGGCTCCCATATTGATCACACCACCGTTGGGAAAAGGCTCGAGACCGATCGGTGAATTCGGATCACCTGAGTCTATACAGGGACTCGTCACTTCGTCTCTCGTCCATTGTTCCTCGTCTGCGTCCCACCTGCCCGCCTGAGATTTCAAATGATAATCGCCACCCACCCAGAAATCATCGGTTGCATCTTCCGATGTTCCGTTCGGATCCCAATAACCAGGATTCGCAAACAATGGATCTGAATCAATATTACCGTCATTCCATTCAAGAGAGCTGCCGTCTCCGACAGAAACTGATTCGGCCCCCCCCCTTATGTTGCTGTATGATACTTGAACTGATGAAGGCTCGGCACCAGATATCGCGCTTCTTAACGCAATCTCCGGTCCTTTGAGAGAAAAGTTCCGCCAAAAGATGCAATTGTTGACAGTATAAACACTTGCAAGATTGCCGACTATTGCGCCTCCGTCTGAAGTTGCCTTATTACCTGTGAATGTGCAGTTAGTCAATTCATGGGTGCTTCGTGCAGCAAAGATTGCCCCACCGGAAGCGTCCATTGATGCATTTCCGCTGAATATACAATTAGTCAGTGTCACACTACTATCGTCATTACGTATAGCTCCACCGGAGGCTTCCGCCGTGTTATTTATGAAAGAGCAATAAATTAAAGTTACGCTGCTTCGGTAATTTTCCATACCACCACCAACCCCACCTCCTGCAGAATTTGCGATGAAACTACATTTTCTCAACAACAGATTGCTCGACTTGCTCGATATTCCACCTCCCGGTGCGTTCGTTTCAAAACGACAGTTTGATAACGTAGGATTGCTGGAATCGTTGTATACTCCACCGCCATCGCGTCCGTAATTACGTATGAAAACACAGTTATTCAAAACCGGAGCGCTGTTGTCACGATTGTGAATGCCGCCACCATCATTGGAAGAGTAGTTCTCACTGAACGTGCAGTGTGACAGTCTTGGGTTGCTTTGATGGTTGTATATCCCGCCTCCTTGACCTCCAAAACCAACATCACCAAAGAAAAAGACGTACGCAAGATTGTGGCTAAAATGGCATTCAATTACGTTTGGGTGGCTATTGACGTTGTATAGTCCGGCTCCGTATAAACCGGCATTTTGGTAAAATGTACAATTGGCTACGGTTGGCGAGCCGTTTTCGTTGTACATCCCGCCGCCTTTGCTATGAGGGTCGTTGTGGGCACCGCTGGCATGGCCGGAAGTGACCGTGAAACCCTCCAATGTAGCCGACGAGTTGGTTCCGCTGCCGGTCACGACATGATAGCTGTTCTCGGCCCAGGTAGGCACCTTCCTCAAACTCGTCAATCCCTTAATATCGATGTCGTTACCAGCCAGGTCGCCGTTGAGAATCGTCTCATATCTCTCGATATCCCGCGCATTTGGGTCCGGCTCAGCGAATCCGGCGTAACCACCTTTCAGTGTGACGCCGTTTATAAGCTGAAAAGTAGCTGTCCTATCGCCGGAACCGTTCGGCGCAGTTGCACTTCTGTCCGGACGATAGATGCCCTGGGCTACTTGAATCTCCACCGGTTTCTCGGCTGAACCGGCATCAGCCAGCGCATCCTGCAAGTATTTGTAAGCATCCACCCACGATGAGCCGTCGTTTGCACCCACCGCATCGTCATCTACGTATATAATCCTTTCCGCAAACGCCCCGCTGCACGAAAAAACCAGCAGTATAGTAACCACCGCCCCCCTGCATATTTGTTTATGTTGCTTCGCGCTCATATTCCAGCCCCCTTAATGCCGATCCCACCGTGAGCATTCGCACTGTCCTTGCCGTACATCTTGCCGCATCAATCAATATACCACGCTCCTGTTAGTTTACTCGCTGCCTGCAACCAGGTCAACGTAAATTTTCGCATTTCACTCTTTTTCTCCGCTGTGTAGTAGTCTGATCATACCCACGACCCTTTCCGACGGTAATAGTGCGACCATTTGCCAAACTGACAAAAAGAGACAAAACTAAGGCGATTACGCCCGCAATTTTGTATACACGCTTCATTGCACCGCTCCTGCAAATTTCACATCTCAGCATACCGCAATTTCATCTAAATTTCAAGATAATTCCGGCAGATTCAGCATGCTGCTCTGGGGTTTGACTCCAGGGTAGAATTGCTTTTCGATCCACCTCGCCATCATTTCAAAACCAAGCCGTTCAGGTTATGACAACTACAGGGCTTTTGCGGCTTCGGCGTCTATCAGCCAGGTGACTTTGTCGAGGACGGTCCAGAGTGCGTGGATGGGGTACTGGACTTCATCGGGCTCGCTTTTGAGTATCTTGGCGAGGATGTCGGCCTTTTCCCGGCCGCTGGCCAGCACCACCAGATGAGATGCGGCTCGCAGCACCGGATGCGTCAGAGTTATCCTGTTGAGGTCTTCATCTAAAACATAGACCGCGCACGCCAGATCGTCCGTATCCAAAGTTGCATAAGAACCGGGGAAGAGCGACCCGGTGTGCCCGTCGGCGCCGACGCCGAGCACTATAAGATCGAACTCGGGAAGCTGCCCCCTGTCCAGGCCGAAGACTTGCCGGATAGTCTCTTCGTAGCTGCGTGCGGCGGCCTCAAAATCTTCATACTCAGTCGGGATTCGGTGAACGTTGTCCTGCGGGATGTCAACCTTTGAAAGAAAGGTGTCGGCAGCCAGCTTGTAATTGCTCAATGGTGAATCCGGCCCGACTATTCGCTCGTCGACCCAGAATAACTGAATCCTTTTCCAGGGAAGAGAATTTGCCCTTGGCATTTCGCCGAGCAACCTGAAAAAATGTTCGGGTGTGTGCCCGCCTGAGACGGCCACGTGAAAGACGTCATTCGCTTTGACGGCGTCGAGAGCTTCGTCGATAAAAATCTCCGCGCTCCTTCGCGCCAGGACTTCCCTGTCGCGAACAACTTCTACATTCGGTTTTAAATTTATCATCGGGCTATTTACCTCTCTGATAACGGTAACTGGTCCACAGGCTGACATCCGTAGCCAAAGATCTGATAGTTAGTGGCAGCTTCCATGATTCCCCCGACACTAAACCAAGACAAAATAGTTCGCTCCGACTGCAAATCATAATCTCACCTTCATCATCCCTCAAAAATAGACTACCCTATTATCTACCCTAAAAGGTGATTTAGCCAGAAAAACTTCTTGAAAATTTACCGGATGACAGATAAGTCACTGTCTAACAAGCACTTACGAGCCAGAAGGATAATTTTATTTCAGACAAGTTTACGCTTGACGTCCTCGAGAATCATGTAAAGCGAAGGAACCAGCACAAGCGTAATACACGTCGCAAACATCACTCCGAAGGCAAGGCTTATCGCCATTGGAACGAGAAATCGCGCCTGCAGGCTTTCTTCCATAATCATCGGAAGCAGGCCGCAAAACGTAGTCAGGGTTGTTAACATGATCGGGCGGAATCTGCGAATAGCGCAATCGCGCAACACACTGGTCATTTCAATGCCGCTTGTGCGCTCGCGGTTGATCAGATCGATCATGATAAGCGAATCGTTGACGACGACCCCCGCCAGCGCGACGATCCCGAACATCGAAAGTATGCTCAGGTTGAAACCCATTAGCAGGTGTCCTAACGTCGCGCCGACGATACCGAACGGAATCGCTGACATCACTATTGCCGGTTGCGAGTAGCTTCTGAACTGCACGGCAAGAAGAGCGTAAATCGCCATCAGAGCAATTCCAAAATTCGGTATCAGACTGCCCAGTGATTCATTGCGTTCGCGCTGTTCGCCGGCGAAACGATATTGCAGTCCCTGGAATTCGCTCTGCAGTCTCGGCAGAACCGCGGCGCTCAAATCGGCGTTTATCTCCGCGGCATTGGCCACGTCTTCATTAACGTCGGCCGAGACCGTCACAACGCGCCTGCGATCTACCCGCTTTATGGTCGAATAGCCTCTGCCGTATCGGACTTCGGCGACTGTATTGAACGCGATCTCGGTTCCGTCCGGCAGGCGGATTCGCATGTTCTCCACGTCGGCCAGACTCTTGCGCTCGTCTTCGGGGTACCTCACCATGACGCGAATATCGTGACGACCTCTCTGGATGCGCTGGGCCTCATCGCCGTAGAAGCCCTGCCGGACCTGCTTTGCGAGGTCGGAAAGCGTCAGGCCCAGAGTCCGCCCGGTGTCCTTGAGCTCGAGCTTGAGTTCGACTTTGCCCGTCTCGAAGTCGTCGGCGATATCACTGACCCCGGTATAGTCGCGTAAGATACGTTTTAGCTTCTCGGACGCCAGCAGCAGCTTTTCGAAATCCTTGTGCGACAGCTCGACTTCTATCGGATTGCCTGTTGTTGAAAATTCGGCCATGAACGTCAGCGACGAAACGCCCGGTATTTCACCGACCAGTTCTCTCCATCGATTCTTTATGGCGACGCTGGACAGATCGCGCTCTTCCGCCCCGAGCAACTCCACATTGACCTCACCCAGATGCGATTGTGCCGCGGTTCCTATATCAACCTGGACGGCGCCCGTGCGCGTCGCCATAGGATGAGCACCAACGGTGACGGACATGTGTTTCATAAGCGAAGGCTGCTCCGGCCGTTTGCTGTCGAATTCCTCCAGCGCCTGCAACGCCGCCCTTTCGATTCTCTCGGTGACCTCTTTCGTCCGCTCGACCGGAGTCCCGAGAGGCATTTCCAACGTGGCGATCATGTTGTCGGCTTCGACGGTGCCGAAAAAAACGAACTTGATAAAGCCGCCCGCGATAAAACCAATCGTAACAAGAAAGACTGCAATGCCGGTCGCCAAAGTGACATACCGCCACTTGACGGCTCGTTCGACGAAAGCGGCGAATGGACCGTTGACGAACCAGGTTAGCCCCCTGTGAGTCGTCTGGTTGATTTTGTTGGTTAAGCGGACAAGCGGAAATCTGTTCCAGTTGGCTTTGGATGACAGATGAGCAGGAAGGATTAAGAGCGCCTCGACCAGCGAAATCCCAAGAACGCTGATTACAACCACCGGCATGGCGCGCAGGATTTTGCCCATAATGCCGAGAGTATAGGCCAGCGGCAGAAAGGCGAACATCGTGGTAAGAATCGCCAGAGTAACCGGCATGGCCATTTCCCGGACGCCTTTTACGGCGGCCGTCGTTCTGTCCAGACCCTGCTGGCGGTAAGCGAAAATATTTTCGCCGACTACGATCGCGTCGTCAACAACCAGACCAAGCGACATGATAAACGCAAAGAGGCTTATCATGTTAATCGAAACATCGAAGTGCGGTATCAGCCAGAAGGCGCCGAGAAAAGAAATCGGAATGCCCATAGTCGTCCAGAAGGCGAGCCTCATGTTGAGAAAAAGCGTCAGGCACAAGAACACCAGCACCAGGCCGATATAGGCATTTCTCTTCAGCAGGTTCATCCTGTCTTTGAGAATGAGCGTATCATCCTCCCATAAGGCGAGAGAAACACCTTTCGGCAGAAAGTCGCGCTTCCGCTTTACATATTCCTTGACGGTGCCGGCGACGTCAAGAGCATCCTGCTCGCCTATGCGAGAGACCTGTACGAACGCCGCTCTCTTGCCGTTGAACTTGGAGAAAAGATCGACATCCTCGAAAGCGTCTTTGACGGTGGCAATATCTCCGAGTCTGAGGATCGTCCCGTCATTTCTGGTCAGCACGACGGTCTTTTCAAATTCGGGCCCGTAATACTTCTGCCCTTTGGTGCGAACGAGTATTTCACCGCCCGAGGTCTTGACCGAACCGGCGGGGGTATCGAGCGAGGAATTGCGAACCGCACGAGTCACCTGGTCGAAACTGAGGTTGTAGCGGCGCAGATTCTCCTCCGGAACCTCGATGGAAATCTCGTAAGGCCGGACGCCGGCTATATCGACCTGGCTTATATTCTCTTTGGCGGTGAGATCGTCGCGTATCCGGTCGGCAAGTTTTTTGAGGACTTTCTCCGAGACGCCTCCGTAAACAACTATGGAAATAACCTTTGGACGGCTCTTGATTTCCGAAATCACCGGCTTTTCGGTTTCCTGGGGGAAGGTTATTATGGTGTCGATCTCCGCCTTGACGTCGTCGAGAACCTCGGTCGGATCGGAATATTCTTCGACCTCGACAACGGTTGTGCCTGCGCCCTCGGCCGCATACGACGTCATGCGTTTGATTCCCTCGACACCCGCTATTGCTTCCTCGACGCGAAGACAGACACCCTCTTCGACGTCCGCCGGCGAGGCGCCGAGATAGGGCACGGTTATGTTTATCATGTCGAGACTGAACTCCGGAAAGACCTCCATCTTCGCAGAGAAAATTCCCATCACGCCCGAAACCATAATTAGAATCATCAGCAGGTTAGCAGCTACATGGTTCGAGGCAAACCACCCAAGAATACCATTTTTCTCTTCCGGGTCTTTCACTTAATCCACCTCATTGCTTGCCCGCCGGATCATCTTCTGCCTGAGTTCTTACAGCCATTCCTTCCGTTGCCATATCAAGCGAGCTAACGACAATTTGTGCTCCCTCGTCCAGCCCTGAGACTGCATAGACGAATTCCTTGTCGGTGCGAGCTATTTCCAGTGTTTTGATATGAAGGCGGCTATCATTGACGGCCCAGACTTTGTTGCCCTCTCGAACGGCATCTCGCGGCACCGCTACGGCGTTTTTGAGGATCTTGCCCTCAATGATCACTTCCGCAAATACGCCCGGCAGCAACGGAGGTCTTCCACCGGAAGTATCGAACGGATCGGCCACCTGAACAACAACCGAAATCATTCGAGAGACCCTGTCCACCTGGCCGGTTGTTCTGACGACGCGTCCCGTCCAGATATGTTCGCTACCGGCGAAATCGGCCTTGACCTGAGCCGTGCTGTCTGAAGTATCGAACCAGGCCAGCTCGTTATCTTCGAGAGGCACCTCGATCTCGACCGCTTCGATGCCGTAGGCCGAGCCAAGCGACTGACCGACCGCGACGTATTGGCCGAGATCAACCTTTTCGTCTATCACCATAACGTGGAACGGAAGCGACAGGCTTGTTCGTTCAAGCTTCAGTTCGGCAGCGGCCAGTTGTGCCTTTGCCGATTCGAGAGAAGCCTGCGCCCGGCGAATCTGCGGCTCACGTAAGACCAAAGGTGAAGAAGGCTCGGTATCCGGATTCAGTTGCCGCCATTCCTTGCGTGCTACGCCCGCCTCGGCCTTTTCGGTGTCGAGTCTCACCTGCGCTTCGGCTCCGGCAGCCTCGGCCTGTTGGACGGCCAATTCATAATCCTTCGGGTCGATTTGAATTATCTTCTCCTCGGCGCTAATCTGACCGCCGGCTTTGAGCTGCGGGTGTACGTAGACCACTTTGCCCGGAACCTCGGGCACGATCTCCACCTGCACCGTCGGGCTGACGGTCCCGTAGCCGCCAACCATCATCTGAATGTCCTGAACCTCCAACTGCTCGACCTCGACCAAAGGCGCCGGTACTTCCGGTTCTTCTTTGGGAGGCGGCTTTCTAAACTTCTTAAGAACAAACACGCCGAGAACGCCGGCGGCAATTACTGCAATGGCAATGATCAACCGCACCCAACCGCCGCCACCCCTTGCCGCTTCACATTTTTCACCGCTCGGTCTATGCTTTTCAATTTTACTTTTTTTCATCTTTTCACCGTTTATCCATCGGATTTTTCCGCCTCAGCGTGCTGTGTGGACTGATCGTCCCAGTCGCCTCCGACAGCGAGGTGGAGGTTCACGCGGGTAGTCCATATCTGCCCCTTCAGGATAGCGAGCAGCTCTTCGGAGATTCTGCGCCGCCGTTCCGTTTCGAGCACCGTAAGAATACTGTCGACGCCTCGCTGATATCGTTCCTGCGAAAGGTCTTCGGCCGCCAAAGCTTCTTGTAGTCGAAGTCTGGTGTGTTTGAGTTCATCCTGGAGCATTTGCTCTGCAACGAGAGCGTCTTCAACTTCCCTCATCGCCGTCAGAACCGTGTTGGCATAATTTGCCGCGAGTTCGGCATGACGGGCCTCGGCCGCATCGACCTGAGCCCGCAATCGTCCACCGGCAAATATGGGTTGAGAAAGGCCGGTTATCAACGAATAAGTCTCTGCGAATTGCTCCCAGATGTCGCGCCAGCGATCCGCAGCGGCGCCGTAGTTGGCCACGATGGTAAGATCGGGGTATAGTTGGGCGACGCTCGCACCGATATCTTCGTTTGCGGCACGCACAGACAACTCGGCGGCTCTGACATCGGGCCTGCGACCCAGCAACGCCGCAGGCAGGCCGATCCTAACAGGCTCCAGATCAGGCAACTCCGGCAGTTCATCGGCCAATTGCTCCGAACTTCCCGGGCGATGGCCAAGAAGGACAGCAAGAGCATTATGGGCCTGTATCAGCGACAATTCTATGCTGGGTTCCTGGGCCAGAGATGCCTCGAGGTTCTCGCGCGCCAGCCTGACATCTACAGGCCCTACCAGACCTTCGTTGTAGCGACGTTCGACGATCCTGAGTGTTTCCCGGCGGCTTTTTGTATTGGCTCTTGCAATCTCCAGCCGCTCGTGGAGAGTGGCGATGTTGACTCGGGCCTGGATAACCGTCGCGATCATGGAATTTGTGAGAGCCTGTTCGTTTGCCTCGGCAGCGAGCAATCTGGCCCATGCCGCACGTTCAGCGCGTTTGAGCTTGCCGAAGAAGTCGACAATATAAGTAACCGCGATATTTTGGGACCATGTTGTATTGATGAAGCTGAACCTGCCGCCACCTAAGTCGCCAAGGTCAAAGGATACCTTGCTCCGGTTCCGATCGAGGGTGTAGTTCACATCCGGCAGGCGCGTCCCGTGGGCCTGGGCAAGGGCTGCCTGTGCCTGCAGGACCCTCGCGGCGCTCGCCTTTAGATCGTAGTTGCCTTCCAACATCCGTCGAACCAGCTCAGCGGTCACCGGATCCCCGAACCGTCGCCACCACATCCGGGCATCGCCGAAATCATTGACGTCGGTAATGTGGTTTCCGGCATTGAAATAGCCGTCGTTGGTGTCCGCCGCGGTTTCCGGCCTCTCATATTTCGGCCCGACCATACAGCCGCTCAAGAGCAATGTGCCTGATCCGAAATGCAACAGGATGGTTAGAACCGATCTCTTTGTCATTTAATTTTTCCTCCTTCATAAGCCCTTATTCCCGCGGCGGAAAACGCCACGATATGGTCTATCACTTCGCCAGAATCCAGCCTGGGCAGTGCTTCATTACTCGTCGAGTCGAACATGGTCTTTAGCCGAATGGTATGCACAAGCTGGCCGATCAGCGAGAACACAATTAAAGGTACCTTTGATTCCGGCAACTCCGGACATGCCTTGGCAAGCGCACCCTGCATGGCCGATAATGTTGGCATTATCACATCTTCGCCAAACATTTTCGCAGGCAGATGCGGGTTGAGCATTTCCCGAGCCATCAGTTTGGTCAGCCTGGGACCGCCGCCTTCGTCAACCAGTGGTCCTATAAAGGCATAGGCGAATGACCTCAGTAACTCTTCGAGGTCAGGTTTGCCTTCGCTCTCGGAAAGCACCTTATCAATACTGTTAACGCGAATGTCCCTCAATAAGAAAAGTCTGCGACGCCAGACTTCTATGTAGAGCTTTTCCTTGCCGCCGAAGTAATAATTGACCGAGGCAATATTGCACGCGGCCGCCGTCGCGAGATCGCGAACGCTCGTACTGTTGAAGCCGTGTTCTGCAAAAAGCTCCTCGGCCGTATCCAACAGGCGATCTCGAACACCGCCGTCGGAATTTTCGACGGCATGTTTTTGATGTGCAATTGTCATAGTCATATCTCAAAAACACTTGTTTTATACACAAGTTTAAAACATACGTTTGCCCAGGTCAAGCTGGTTTTCCAATTCATGGAAAGATAACTTCGGTTTTTCAGGAAATTTTCTTGACACAGTGAAGATTACTTGGTAGGTTAAAACTATTGGGTTAGTGTTTCTTGTGCGGGTCGCCGGAGCCGGCGCGTTCAGGTAAGAGCACGAACCAACGCCGGCAGAAGCCACGTCGCATGTTCACATATCCCGATCGAGTTGAGAGTCTTTGATATTTGCCGAATAAAATCCCGGAGCAACGAGATTCTGGTTCTTGAAGCGCGTGTATTATTCTCAACTATCCTAATTAAGGAGGACTGTCATGTGTAAGCAATCTACTCTCCTAATCTCTGCCGTATGTGTACTGGCTATTGCAGCCGGTACTCAAGCCGGTATAGAGGGGCACTGGGAGTTCGACGAGGGCTCCGGCACCGTCGCACGCGATAGCTCGGGAAATGGTCGTGACGGGACGGTTTCCGGCGCGACCTGGGCCAGTCCGGGCTGGGACGGCACGGGTTCCTGCCTCGACTTCGACGGCGAGGGTACGAACCGGGTCTCTCTCGGAACGTTTAGCGTCTCAGGCAATGCCATCAGTCTGGCCTGTTGGTTCAAGGCCGACAACCTCGATACGCCGGGCAACGATCCCCGCTTGATCTCCAAGGCCGTCGGCGGTGCAAACGATGAGCACTGGTTTATGATCAGCTCGAGCCGCCAGAGCGGCATTAAAGTTTTGCGTTTCCGTCTCAAGACGGATGGGGCAACGGGCGAGCTCAAGGCAAACACTTCCACCGGCACTATAGAAACGGACATTTGGACGCACGTCGCGGCGACATGGGACGGCCAGACGATGCGCCTATACAAGAACGGCGAGCAAGTCGGCAGTCTCCCAAAGAGTGGTTCACTGAGTACCGACGACACCGTCAAAGTCTCGATCGGCAACCAGCCCGAAGATACGGGTGATCGGCCGTTCGACGGCCTGATCGACGAGGTGCTGATCGCCGATCGCGCCATGAGCGAGGCCCAGGTGCAGGATCTTGTCGCCGGCACTCTTCCGGACTGGCGAAAGGCTTCTGAGCCCAGTCCGGCAGATGGCGCTGCTCACGGCGCGACGTGGGTTAGCCTTGGCTAGGCGGCGGGCGAAACTGCGACTTCACACGACGTCTACTTAGGCGAGAGTTTCGACGATGTCAGCAACGATGACGTTACGGGCGCCACTTATCGGGGTAATCATGATACGCCAGTGTATCTGGCCGGCCTTGGCTTGCCCGGAGATCCCTATCCCGACGGTCTGGCTTCGGGGATGACTTATTATTGGCGAATCGACGAGGTTGAAGCCGACGGCGTCACTTTAATAAAGGGCGACGTCTGGAGTTTCACGATTCCTCCGCGCAAGGCCTACGATCCGAGTCCGGCCGACGGCGCCGAGTTCGTAGCTCAGGATGTGCAGCTCAGTTGGACGGCGGGATTGGATGCAAAAATGCACACCGTATATTTTGGCGACGATGCCGATGCTGTCGGCAGCGCAACAGACGGAACCACCACTTCCGGGACAGTCCACACGCCCGGAAAACTCGAAGCGGGCAAAACCTACTACTGGCGTGTCGATCAACTCAACCCCCCCGCCGTGGTCAAAGGTGATGTGTGGAGCTTCACGACGGTACCGGTCCTGCCCGTGGCCGATCCGAGTCTTCTCGGCTGGTGGAAATTCGACGAGGGACAGGGTGACACGGCGGTCGATTGGTCCGGGCATGGTAACCACGGCACGCTGATCGAAGCTCCTCAGTGGGTGGACGGCTACGACGGCGGAGCTCTGGACTTCGAGTACGCTAACAGCAACGACGGCGTGTCCGTCAAGCCGTTCGACGTCGATACCGGCGGCATCACTCTGGGCGCCTGGATCAAGCCGGAGAGTTTCAGCCAGAATGACGGGCGGATTATCACCAAAGCCAGCGGCACGAGCGGCAACGACCATTACTGGATGCTGAGCACCATATCCAGCGAAGGCAACTACGCGCTGCGTTTCCGCTTGAAGACAGACGACGGTCAGGACACGACCACATTGATCGCCGCCAGTGGCTTGCTGGCTGTTGACGAATGGGCGCACTCGGCCGCAATCTGGGACGGCGCCTCGATGGTTATCTACAAGGACGGCGTCGAAGTCGGCCGGGAGGTCAAAGGCGGCACCGCGGTGGCCACGAATCCTAATCTCGCAATCGCCATCGGCAATCACCTCAGCGGCACGACCGGCAACAGAGCGTGGGACGGCATGATCGACGACGTGCGCGTCTACAATAAGGCTCTGACAGCAGACGAGATCAAGCTGGCCATGCGAGGCGACACTAAGCGTGCCTGGAATCCGAGTCCTCCTCCGGGATCTACTCCGGATATTATAAGTGCGTTGCCCCTGACCTGGTCTGCCGGAGATAATGCAACTATGCACGATGTCTATTTCGGTACCGACAGAGACACCGTGGCCAATGCCGACGCCTCCGATACAACCGGTATCTATCGCGGTCAGCAGGCCGCTGCCGCCTATTCGCCCGCCGAAGTTGAATTCGCCGGCGGGCCCTACTACTGGCGCATAGATGAGGTCGCCGCCGACGGAACCATTGTGAAAGGCACCGTTTGGAGATTCTCGGTGGCCGACTATATCTTGATTGATGATTTCGAGTCCTACAACGATATTCCTTCCGGCGAGCCTGGAAGTAATCTCGTGTATGAGAGGTGGATAGATGGATTCGAAAATCCGGCTGCAAACGGATCGACCATCGGGTATGTCTCCGGAGCATCTATGGAGACCGACACCGTTCACGGCGGCAACAAATCCGTACCGTTCCAGTTCTCCAACACAACGGCAGGTATTTCGGAAGTTACGCTCGACTTTACGACTCCACAGGACTGGACCGCCCACGGCATTACCACGCTGTCATTGTGGTTTTACGGCGCCAGCTCAAACGTACCCGGGCAACTGTATGTCAAGGTCAACGGCGTCCAGGTTGACTACACCGGCGCCACAACGGACCTGAATCTGCCTCAATGGCAACAATGGCCAATCGACCTGGCAACGGTGGTCGGCACGAATCTCCAAAGTGTCACCAGCTTTGCCGTCGGAGTTCAAGGATCCGGCGCCAACGGAGTTCTGTTACTCGACGACATCACACTGCACCGGTCGATGCCGTAATTGCCGCTCCTAAGCAAACTAAAGTACCCGCAGTAACTCGGGGCCTGTATCGATTGAATCGATACAGGCCCTTTTCTTATGCCGCCCGAGCCGGTATTATATGCACGGCACGCTGCATGGTGATCGGCAAGCTATGACGACTCAATAAATTGCAGCGTAGTTTGAACAGAGAGAGCGCTATGGCAAAGAAACGGACAATAGTCGGTGAGAACCTGACTCCAATAGTATTGAGAGAGCTGGGCGGCGTGGACAAGTTTCCGCGCACACCGGCAGAATTCCAGCCCGATGGAAGCCGGACTCGATGTTCCCGAAGGCATTCCCCACAGAGAATTCTGGCTAACGAAAGGATAAGAATCTTGAAGAAAATCTTGCATGCGACTTTAATTCTGTTAGTCGTTTGGACGAGCGTTTCCACGGCGCAGAATCCCGACGGCTCAACAATCATGTGGTATGAATCTCCGGCGAGCCGCTTCACTCAATCTCTGCCGCTCGGCAACGGGCGGGTCGGCATGATGGTGTTCGGCGGTGTGGACAGAGACCGTATCGTGTTTAACGAAGAATCGATGTGGTCGGGCTCGCCGGCTGAGAACAATCGCCCGGATGCGCACGAGCAACTGCCTGAAATTCGCCGCCTGCTCCTTGAGGGCAGGAACGACGAAGCAGAGAAACTCGTCAACCAGACGTTTACCTGTAAGGGCAAAGGCTCCGGACACGGCAGAGGGGCCAACGTGCCCTTTGGATGCTACCAGGTTCTCGGCAACCTCTGGCTGAAATTTGAGACAGATCCTAATGGGGCAGCGGAATATCGCCGGCAACTGGACTTGAGCACCGCCGCAGCGGAAGTCAGCTACAAAGCAAACGGCATCCGCTATCATCGCAAATACTTCGCCAGCGCGCCGGATCAGGTCGGCGTGATCCGTCTGACGGCCGACAGGGGCGGCTCGCTGACATTCGAGATCGGCCTGGATCGCCCCGAGCGTTTCGGTACCAACGCCGTAACTGACAACGAATTGCTTATGACCGGGCAATTGAACGACGGGCGCGGTGGCGGTGGAGTACGATATGCCGCGCGGGTGCGTGTGATCGCCTGCGGCGGCAATGTCGTGAGCACCGATGATCTCCTGACGGTCCACGATGCCGATACGGCAACAATTCTAATTGCCGCCGAGACAGATTATGACGGCGTCGTTCCACGCGAGCGCAAAATTGACGACCCCGTCGAAAAAACGGCCGAAGTTATCGAAACAGCGGCGGCAAAACCGTACAAGACCATGCTGGCCGAACATGTCGCCAATCATCGGCATTTCTTCGACCGCGCTTCTATCTCTCTTGACGACGGCGAATCGGCCGGCCGGCAAAACGCCGTGATGCCGACCGATAAGCGGATAAAGACGTTTGCCAAAGGCGTCGAAGATCCCGATCTGACCGCATTGTACTTCAATTATGGCCGCTATCTGCTTATCAGTTCATCTCGCCCCGGAACGCTGCCCGCTAATCTTCAGGGGATCTGGGCGCAGAGGATTCAAACACCCTGGAACGGGGACTGGCACCTCGACATCAACATCCAGATGAATTACTGGCCCGCCGAAGTCTGCGGCCTCGGCGACTGCCACGTCCCAATGCTCAGGTTAATCGAGGCGCTTCAGGCACCCGGCCGGGAAACTGCCGAAGCATACTACAACGCAGACGGCTGGATCGCCCACGTGATAACCAACGCCTGGGGCTTCACAGCTCCGGGCGAACGAGCCAGTTGGGGTTCGACAGTAAGCGGATCGGGCTGGCTTTGCGAGCATCTGTGGGAACACTACGCATTCACCGGCGATAAACAATACCTGCGATGGGCATATCCGATCATGAAAGGCTCGGTTCAGTTCTACCTCGACATGCTCATCACGGAACCAACTCACGGCTGGCTCGTGACGGCCCCGTCCAATTCGCCGGAAAATGCTTTTCGCATGAAGAACGGCACGGTCGCACACACCTGCATGGGCCCGACAGTTGACATGCAAATCCTGCGAGAGTTGTTCGGCAACTGCATCACCGCCGCTGAAATTCTCGGAGTCGATGAGGAATTCCGCAAAAGTCTAAAGGACAAGCGTGCTGAACTTGCGCCGAACCAGGTCGGGCCTGACGGCCGTCTACAGGAGTGGCCCGAACCATACGACGAGCCCGACCCGCACCACCGCCATATCTCCCACATGTACGGGCTGTATCCATACTATGAGCTGACTCCTCAAGCGGCTTCGAGACTTGCCGCCGCGGCAGCCAAATCCCTCGAACGGCGCGGTTTCAGCGGAGACGTCGGCTGGGCCAACGCCTGGAAAACAGCCCTCTACGCCCGCCTGCTGAATAGCGATCAGGCCTACGCCTACCTCAAAAGGCTTATCGGCAAGAATGCATTTCCGAACCTGTTCAACGCCTGCTGGCCGGGCCGGACTTTTCAGATCGACGGCAACTTCGGCGGAACCGCCGGCATAGCGGAGATGCTTTTGCAGAGCCATGCCGGTGAGATTCATCTTTTGCCGGCGCTGCCTGACGCATGGCCCGCCGGGCGGGTTAAAGGTCTATGCACCCGCGGCGGTTTCGTCGTCGATATCGAATGGAAAAACAAAGTTCTGTCGAGAGCTAAGATCACATCCAAAGCAGGCGGCAACTGTAAAATAAGGTACAAGAATAAGGCAATTGAAATTACTGCAAAAAAGAGTAAAGTCTACGTTTTGAACGGAAATCTTGAATAGTTTTACCAGTTACAAACAGGAGTTAGAAAATGAAAAAGCAAACGAGAAGAGAATTTATAAAATCATTGGGTTTTGTCGCCGGTTCGGCGGTTGGCTTTTCCGCTTTGCCGGGCAGCAACGCTATCGGCCAGGCTTCAACAAGGAAAAGACCAAATATCATATACATAATGACCGACGACCACGCCGCACATGCGCTGAGCTGTTACGGCAGCAAGATTAACAAGACGCCGAACCTAGATCGCATCGCCAAGGAGGGAATGCGCTTCGACAACAGCTTTTGCACCAACTCGATCTGCGCACCCTGCCGGGCCGTTGTTCTAACCGGCAAATACAGCCACATCAACGGAGTCACCGACAACCGCAAGAAGTTCGACGGCAGTCAGCAGACCTTCCCGAAACTGCTGCAAGACGCCGGCTACAAGACCGCGATGATCGGCAAGTGGCACCTTAAGACCGATCCGACCGGCTTCGACTACTGGAACGTGCTGCCGGGTCAGGGGAGGTACTACAATCCCGCGATGATAGAGATGGGACAGCGGAAGAAATACACCGGCTACGTGACTGATATCATCACCGATCACGCTCTCAAATGGCTAAAGAGCCTGGAACCGGGCGAGCAGTTCTGCCTGATGTACCATCACAAGGCCCCTCATCGCCGATGGGAGCCGGGGCCGGAGCATCTGACCATGTACGACGACGTGAAGATACCCGAGCCGGACAATCTATTCGACGATTACTCCAATCGCGGTCGCGCTGCGAAAGAACAGGACATGACCATCGCCGAGACGATGAACGCCCGGGATCTGAAGCTTACGCCTCCGAATAACCTGACCGAAGAGCAACTCAAGCGCTGGAACGCAGCGTACGGGCCGAAAAACGAGGCCTTCAGGAAAGCAAATCTCAAGGGTAAGGAACTGGTCCGCTGGAAGTATCAGCGGTATATCAAGGACTACCTGCGATGCATCGCCTCGGTCGACGATAACGTGGGGAGACTACTGGACTATCTCGATGAATCGGGCCTGGCCGAAAACACGGTTGTGGTCTACACCTCCGATCAGGGCTTCTACCTCGGCGATCACGGCTGGTTCGACAAGCGTTTCATGTATGAGGAGTCGCTTCGCATGCCGCTGATGGTGCGATGTCCGAGACATATCGAAGCCGGTTCGACGAATGAGGACATTGTTCTGAATCTGGATTTCGCTCCGACATTCGTCAACATCGCGGGAGCACCGATCCCTGCGGATATGCAGGGCGAGTCGCTGGTGCCGATTCTGTTAGGCAGGACACCCGGCGACTGGCGCACGTCGATGTACTACCACTACTACGAATATCCGGCCGTTCACAGCGTCAAACGGCACTACGGCGTGCGCACAAAGCGGTATAAGCTGATACACTTCTACCACGACATCGACGAGTGGGAACTCTACGATCTCCAAAAGGATCCGAGTGAAATGAAGAACGTATACGATGATCCTGCTTACACCGATATAGTCAAAGAGTTGAAGGCCGAGCTGAAGCGGCTGCGAAGAAAATACAAAGATACTACCGGTCCGCCTGTATAATACTCAAGGGGCAGGCACTTTTTGGCAACGTCGTGTTCCCAAAAGGCGCCTGTCCCTCTCACGTCCTATTCGCCCAGCAGTTCGCCGGTTGCCTTGTTCCACCTGATGTTCCGGACGTTGATCCGGTGCTCTTTGGCGTGACAGCTCGTGCAGTACAACTGTCCGCCATCGCTCTGATCGGAATCGAAGACAGTTTTTGCGCCCGCAAGCAAAGGCTCATGGCTAGCAACGTGCTTGATTTCGTGCCGCGGATGGCACATCATGCAGGTGGGATTAATCTTGTCCTTCGGGTACATGATATCGGGAGGCGTGATATTGTTCTCATCGCTGCGGTGAGCCTCGGATTCACCGTGACATCGTTCGCAGCCGATTCCGGCTTTTTCGTGCGTACGAGCCAGCTCTTCGTCCATGAAACCATAGTGGCACGCGGCACAGAACTGGTTCGCAGTGAATGTCACCTTTGTTGGTTGTTCTTCAATGTCCTCTTCGGCTGCCGCCGGCTCAGCCGAGACAGCTTCGACTTGTTCGGCCTCCGTTTCGTATTCTGTTCGCTTGCCGAGAGAACAACCTGCCTCAAAGACCAGCAGGCAACATGAAATAAATCCCACAATTACCACAACAGAACGTAAAGTGATCTTCATTCAGTAAATCCTTATTGTCACAGAGAAATCAGATTATCAGGAAATCCGCCAAAGGCGGATCAGGTCCTATAGTCCCTGATATCCTGATAGTCTGATCTCCTGCTTCCTGATATTCTGATTTCCTGATTTCCTGATACCCTATTCTATTATACGTATTCCCAGTTCTTGAGCCACTGATAGTCCGCCGGCAGATTGGCCCAGGCGTTGTCCATTGCTACTTCGAGTTCCTCGGCTTCTTCCCGGGCAAGTTCCTCGGGCTCGGTGACGGCGTTGGCGACGTTATCCACCTGATGGCGATTAATCAATCCCGGGATAGGCGCCGTTATAGCCTTGTTGCAGAGGATGTAGCGGATCGCCATGCGAGCCAGGCGGTCGTCTTCTTCCCGCGTGGGGCTGTCGGGAGAGCTGTCGCCCTTAAACAACGACGTGCCTGCAAACGGTTTGATGCCGAACCAGCCTACGCCGTGTTTATTCATCGAAGCCCAGAGACCGGTTTTGTCGGTAACAACCTTGCTCTTTGCAGTATAGGGCGTAACAACAACCTGCACGACTTCCGGATACGTCTCGATCATCGACTTGATATGCTTACGATCGTGCGATGAAAAACCGCACAGCCGGCACTTACCCTGTTTTCGAGCCTTTTCAAGAGCGCCCATCATTTCATCGACTTCGGCATCCGTGTGCCGGCTGCTCTGCTCGTGCATCGTAATGCGCCAGAGGTCAATGTAATCGAGCTTCGCTTCTCGCATTCCCTTGTCGAGCGTACCGAGCAGGGCCTCGGTCGTGCGATACTTTTTCCGTCGCATCTCTTCCTGGTACCATGAGAAGCCGAGGTACATAGAGTCGCGCCGGCCCCTGAGAGCCTCGGAATAGGCCAGGATTTCCTGCTTGGTGCAGGCGTCGATGTAGTTAATGCCCCGCTCGATACAACGAGTTACGACGTCGCGGCGATTCTCCTTGAATCCTTCACTGTCGAGATCGGCGTTGAGCCAGCCTCTGCCTCGGAAAACGCCCGGGACCATTTTGTCGACGCGCTTCCAGTGGCCGCCGAGACATACCGATGATATCCAAAGGCCGGTCCTTCCAAGAAGCCTGTACTTCATTTCCGGATTATAGCTGCGTGTCCTGGCGCGGGCTTGTTGCGTTCCACCGACAGCCAGTCCGGCGGCAGCCACCGCACCGGTTCGCATCAGGTCGCGCCGGGTCAAATCGCCGGTCTTTCCGGCTTGTTGTTTTTTCTTATCCATGTTGTTCTCCTTTGCTTCTTAACTTCAGTTTCGTTATCAAGTGTATTTTACCCGCCACCATCTACTCTTCTGTGGCATTCTTTCAGGTAGTCGCGCGATTTGGCAAGATTAGCCGCCATTACGTCGGGGGCCGGATGTCCGTGCATGAACGGATTGACGTATCCGCCGTATTGTATTTCCGCCAGAGCTTTCATCCATGGAGTCATATCTGTCGGCCCGATTCCGGGGAGCTGGCCGGCGCCTTTATAGCTTTGCCACGCGTAGAAGAAAAATAACTGTTTGCCGCAGATGCGTATCGCTTCTGTGACCGATTCCTTTTGCCGCTGCACGTGGTACGGCGCCAGTGCGATGCCCAGTCGAGGCGATGTGTTGTTATGGACGAAGGCTTTGAAAGAATCCTGCGAACAGAGTAGAGCGTTGCCGTGATTCTCGATAGCGAGGTACGAGTCGTACTTGTGCGCCAGTTCTACAAGAGGCTTAAGGCTTTCGAGAAACTTTCGCATCCGGGAATTTAATTCCTCAGGCTTGCATGGTCCGGAACTGCCGCGAACGGCTACGCCTCCACCGGCCTTGCCCAGCAGTTCGGCGTATTTCTCGTAGCCGCCTCTGTATACCGAAAAAGCGAAGAGCTCGAGTTTGTTCTTTGCCAGCACTTCTTTGAGACCATCCGGCCCCAGGCGCTTCGCTACGTCATCGAGATGCGGGCAGCCCTGGTGCGCCGACCAGATATCAATCGCCTCGAATCCGAGTTGCGAGATTCTCGCGCAAGCCTGCTCTATCGGCAATCCCATGAAATGAATCGAGGACGTGGACAGCCGCATTCGCCACTTCGGACCATTTTTACGGCCCCTGGCGAGCGCCGAAGCCCCGAGGACCGCCGCCCAACTGAAGCCGGCGGTCTTGAGTAAGTCGCGTCGGTTCACATTCTCGTTCGTTGCCAAACCTACTCCTTCTTACAGATCCCTGCAAAGGATTCCTTTGCGGTCGATATACCATAACAAATGATATTCTGACTGTCAAAGCCAATTTAAGGCGGCGCTATGTGAGGTTTTTTTCTTGACCTTGAAGCCGAAAAATCCTATTTCTTGCTGCATAATTCTTGCATAACAGAAAGGAACTCACGATGAACCAGGAGAACAAATCACGTGTCCATACGGCCGGCGGCATCAGCCGGCGCAATATGCTCAAAATTACCGCGGGGACCGGAGCGGCGGCTCTGGCCCTCAACTCATGCTCAACTATGGACGAGGGCATCAAACGCGCCGCCACAAACGGACGCATCAATCACTCCGTTGCCTCATGGTGCTTTGCGCCTTATTGGGATATGGAGAAAATGTGCCGGGTCTCAAAACAGCTCGGCTGCAAGAGCATCGAGCTCGTGGGCCCGGCCGATTTTGCGACGCTCAAGAAACACGGCCTGGTATGCGCGCTGGCGCCGAACGGTATGCCGGACCCGCCGTTCGTCAAGGGCTTCAATAATCCCGAATATCACGAAATGATTATCGCTAAAACCCGTGATACCATCGACGCCTGCGCCGAATACGGGTTTCCCAACGTTATCGCCTTTACAGGTTTCCGCGAGGATATTCCCGACGACGTCGGCGCCAGGAACTGCGTCAACGGCCTTAAAAAAATCATGGGGCACGCCGAGAAGAAGAAAGTCAACCTCTGTCTGGAGATTCTCAACAGCCGCGTTGCAGCCGAGATGAAGGGTCATCCGGGCTATCAGGGCGACCACGTCGATTATTGCATGGACATCGTCATGAAGGTCGGCTCGCCGCAGATGAAGCTGCTGTTCGATATCTATCACGTTCAGGTCATGGACGGTGACGTTATCTCGCGAATCCGCCAGTACAAGGATTACATCGGCCACTACCATACCGCCGGCAACCCCGGTCGCGGGGAGCTCGACGACGAGCAGGAGATCAACTACCCGGCGATCATGAAAGAAATCGTCAAGACCGGCTACAAAGGCTACGTGGGCCATGAGTTCGTACCCACGCGAGACCCGCTCGAGGGCCTTGCTCAGGCGGTCGCGACATGTGACGTCTAAGATCGCTTCTTAATTTAATACTCTGCAATCGCCTGCACTCTTTCATCGTCTCTGTGGACAACCTCGACGATTTGTCTGCCGGTGTCCTGTCCGAAATGTTCGAAGGCGGCCACCAGCAGATAGTTGATCGTGTCTCGCAGGTCCGAACTTCCGCCCGTGCTGACAACCTCACAAATCCAAAGCGGTTCTGCTTCCGGTGATTCGGCATAGGCCTTGCCGTCGAAAAGCTCCAGCACAAGCCACCTCGTATAGACTACAGAAGAATAGGGCATGTAAGAGGTGTAGCCGTGACTGTAGAAAGGCGAAAACGGGTGTTCGTAGTAGTATCCGCGATGGTAAATAGGAATCGCGTCCGTGATCGTCCGCCCGGAGTCGATGCCGTAATCGAACTGCAGATAGTAGTCAGGCTCTTCAGCGTCGCCTGTATATCCCAGGTCCGCGAGTATATTACGGATTTTGGCCCTGACTTCTTTTTGAAAAATCGGATTGGGTGCATTACTGTCTGCAATCACGGCAATCGACGACCGGTCAGGAATAGACAGAGATTGGCCGGTGGATGAGTATCCGTTGACTCCGACCCTGTAGGACGCCGTGCATCCCAGACCGATGAACATCATAGGCAATGAAATCAGATATGCTTTCATAGTTAGCCTCCCATGCAGTAAGTCTCCAGGCCGGGCCTTTCCGAAATGGAGACCAGGACTTCTCCTTCTCCACTTTATGGCGTGCCGCACACGCCTTACAATCTTTACCAAACCGACAACAAGTATAATCGGCGGAAACTTACATTTCAACCCTCAGAGCATCTACGCAGGATGAACACCATGTTTACTGCAAACTTTTACGGGGGATTGTCGTATACCTTAGACATAAAATCTTTGAAAATTCCGTCAAAAGGAGTCAAGTTGGCGAGACTATTCAATTGATACGAGGAAATCTGAAAAATAGAATATGTATTCCCCGGATTCGTAACCCGGGATTTTAAATTGCTGTAACTCAGGGGCTAAATATTGCTTAACAGACAAGCTATCACCGACGAAGAATACGACATACTCAGCCATTCCGGACGAGGAAACACGATACATGTGTTTACGATGGACCATGCGCTGGCTGACGACATATGTGAGCGAATCAATAACGATCCGAGAATGAAATTTTACAAATTAATCAGGCCCCGTCAGACGGAAGTGCGTGACATCGTCGAGGAGATCGAGGCCATGGCGCCGGAGACGGTGCACTCGAGGCTGCTGATCATCGACGTGCGGAGATTCACCCTTAGCAAGCTCCGACGGGCCTACAACAAGATCGTCGGCTACAATCGCAGAGACCTGAACAAGCTCTGTTACATCATACTCATCGGCGACGGCCCTTCGGATCTGTTTCGCGAGGGCAAAAGCCTGGACGTTTTTGTTCTGCATCTGTCCAAGCACCGAGTGGACTTTCACCCGGCGACATTCTTCTACGATCCACTGCTGCACTATGACTTCGATGAGATCGAGCGATCCGGGATCGATTACGAGTACGTAATCCCGGACAAAATACCCGGAAGACTTGCCCCGTATTTCAGGCAGGACCAGGAGATGAACGTCGATAAGATACGACGCTATTTCAGAGCGATCGACAAAGACGAGGACGTCCGCAAGAAGAGACGCAGGCGACTGAGACGTCTATACAAGAAACAATTAGCCGAGCGATTTCCCGACCGGAAAGATCAAATCAAAGCCTGGTTCTCGAAGAAGGGACTGAGCCTGGCAAGCGAGAGACTGAACCTGTACCCTTTCCATTTCGAAAGATGGGTCTACGACCTCATGCGAAAAGCAGCCCAACGCAAAGAATAAGTTGTGACATGCTACTTCGCTGGCTCGGCATTGAGCACCTCATCATAAACGCCGGAAACGACAAGCGGAAATTTCAGAATATTTGACACTATGCTAACGTTACAGGAGACTCCTACGCACAAAAGTTGTCCAAATCGCATTCAGCAACGCTCCAGCGGCGTTCATCCTCGTATTTAACTGACCAGACTGAGAAAACAGTTTCTCAAATCGTCTGATGTTGGCCAATCGCCATTCTTGAGGCTATTAGAGCCATTTTTTTTGTGGCATAACATTGCCTGTAACGTTAGCACAGACTCGAATATTTCATCTTTTAAAAAAGTCTTGATTCCGGCGTGAAATGGACGTTTCTTTTTCTTGCTCAGTTGACTTTTTCTTGCTCGGAGGTGTTCGAAGGCGAAACGTGTCCGAGCAGTTTCCACGCCGATGGCAGGAATGTAGCGGCTATGATTATCTTGAGGATATCGCCCGGAATGAACGGCAGCAGGCCCGCCGTCACGACGGTCTTGTTGAAGCCCTTCAGGATGCACAGTTGCGTTATGCCGCAGGCGTAGATGATTGCATTACCCAGAGCCATCGCCAGGACAGTGGTGGCGAATTGGCGGTCCCAGCCTTTCTCCGCAAGCAGTCCGGTTACGTAAGCTGCGGGTACGAAGCCGATCAGATAGCCGCCTGTCGGTCCTATAAATGCTAACGGCCCGCTTGCCATGGCGAAAACCGGCAATCCCGCCGCTCCCTGAGCCAGGTATGCCACCACTGCCAGCGCCCCGCGTCTGGAACCTAACAGAGCCCCTATCATCAGGACGGCCAGAGTCTGGACCGTTATCGGGACGAGGCCGAACGGCATGATCTTAATCTGGGCACAAAGGCCGATTAACAGGGATCCGGCGAGAATTAGTGCGAGATTATACAGCCCGGCCCTCTTTTTTTCGGCGGGCCGAAGCAAATCAGCGATGGTCATGTTCGCCAGCATATTCACTCCATTTCAGGTGAAGCAGTCCTATATAATTCCGGTACGAAAACGCCGCAGATTATAATTGAGGCAAACCTTTCCGTCAAACTTTGATTCGATGCCATTGCGGAATTTTCGTGGATTTTCAGGTGGGTAAAATGAAAATTTGCGAGAGGAAAGCGTGTATGAGAAGCACTCCAAGCACCCCGCTTCTCATACACGCTATGTTGAAGCAATCACAGTATGCTACTTCTCGTCCCGAAGTGACTTGGCTTTTTCTGAGTCACCCGTCAATGTCACGTGTCCGCAATCCATGCAGAGGCTTGCTGATACATCCACATTTGCGGTCTTCAACTTTAAGAATTTCGCGCCTTCCGGGCGAAAGTGTATCTTACCTGTCGAACCGAGTGAACCCGGCTCCATATTTGAACTATTGCAACTGGGACAAGTCTGTGGTTGATTCATAATTAATGCTCCTTTCTCATAAAGATTGTTACAGTCAAATCATTCTTCTTCAAGATCGATTTTCAGTGACAGGAACTTCAACATATCCTTTAGGGTGACCACTCCGACCAGCTTTCCCTGCTCGGTAACGAGAAACCGGCTGTTTCCGGACTTGTTCATCTGTGACAAGACCTTCATGGCGTCGGTATCCGGAGAGACTGTGTTTTCTTCGGAACAAGATTTGGTGACATCTGAGACCGTGTGCTGCGACCATTGATCTCTCGGCAGTTCCTTGACCTGTTTCGTATCGACACAGCCTTTGAGATCGCCGTTATCGGCGACCGGAAACATTTTATAGTGGTGCTTGTAAAAGTAGTCGTTAACAAGCTCCTCAACCGAGGCCGACGGGGAGATGGTCACGGGGTCTTCTTTCACAAATCGTTTGATCGGTTCGCCGCCGAGCGCTTTTCTCATAAGAAGCTGCTTATACGACATCTGAGAGGCCCACCGAATGAACATGCCGATTAGAAAATACCACATGCCGCCGATGAATCCGCCCATGATAAAAGTCATTATCCCAATGATAATAAAGAACAACCCGAGACCCGAGCCCATTGCCGAGGCGATGCGAGTAGCCCAGCGAAGGTTCCCCTTGATTCTCCAGAGGATCGACCTCAGCACTCGCCCCCCGTCCAGGGGAAATGCGGGCAGCATGTTGAATCCGGCGAGAACGAAGTTCAGAAACATCAGATACGTTAAAACTCCGGTCACCGGTTGCGGCCAGTTCATTTGCCCGCCGGCAAGTACGACGCCGGCTAATGCGGCACCCAGAATAACGCTGGAGACGGGGCCCATCAGCGCCATTAGAAATTCTGACTTCGGACTGTCCGGCTCTTCGTTCATTTCGGCGACGCCGCCGAACAGAAAGAGCGTTATGCCTTTCATGGGCATGCCGTAGTGGCGAGCCACCAGAGAATGGCAGAATTCGTGAAAGACGATAGAGGCAAATAAACCAATCGCTCCGGCCACACCCATCCACCAATATGTTGCCGTGGCAAAGTCTTCGAAATACGCCGGGAATAAACCGGTTGCCAGCGACCACACTATCAGCACGGCCAGAATGAGCCAGGTCAGGTCGATGCCGACCTTGAAGCCAAATAAGCTGAACAATGGTATCTTTTTGCCAAACATTTATCAGCTCCTAAATCAATGTATCAGATCTATTAATCCTGAATAGAATACGCGATCGTTGCTGAGGGAGAAATAGGAGAATTACTTAATATGGCCTTCGTAAGTACTTAGTTTCGGTAGAGTGTGCACCGCACACCATCTGGAGTCAAAATCTGCTTCGGTGTGCGCCGCACCCTGCCAGGCTTTAGCAGCCTGACAGCCTCAATATCTGAATATCGCAGCCTGGCCTGCTTGTCCGGGCATTTGTCTGGGCGAAGGCGTGTAAACCTTTCCTCGTCCTAAGAGGGTCTTGATGACGGCGAGATTAAGTAAGTCCTCATCTGTTTTTTCGGGCTCGCGGTGAATGTGAATTCGATTGGTTTGAGGATTGAACGTACCCCAGACAGAACGTTCTCCATCCACTAACAGTGCGTCCACACGCCCCTGGTAAGCGGCAGACAGGATTTCGCCTAAGTTCGTGGACGTTCGCCCGGCAGACGAAAGATTGCCGTGTCTTTCTACGGCGTTTTCGACCTCTTTAGCCAACAGAGGCTGAACGATATTCCACGCCGCTTGATGCAATTCACTTTCTTTGAGCTGCTCCGGATTGCCTTCGATTCCTTCAGACTGTATATTGGGATAATCACTCAAACTGACGTATGCCGCCCTGATGTTATCTACGCCGGCCAGAATGAGAGGGTCTTTCTGGTCCGATAAAGAACCCATAAGCCCTTTGTCCACTTCATTGAGGAATTCTTCTATGTCTTTCTTGTATCTGCTCTCATCCGCAATATTTCCGTGTCCATGGAACATCGCAGAGCTGCCGGCGGATTTACCTTTGGGCGTCGTGTGAAGTTGAATGTGTTCCTGAGCTTGCTCGTACTGAAGAAGATTGTCGATGCTTTCGGGACTGCCCTTCATTGATATCTCGCGCAAACTCTGCCGCGTGGCCTCGTACAGTTTGACCTGATGGAGACTCACGGAGAGAATGTAGAACTTCTTATTAAGAGTCAAAAGCGGCACGAGAGGTTTAACATAGAAGCGATCCGCGACATATATTTGCTGTGGGTATTCGATAGCAAGTTGGTGGTACTCGAAAAAATCGCTGCTGGAGAATATTGCCAGTTCTTTATCCGTTTGAGTGAAGAGCGTCTTTTCATCCGAAAACGCTTTGATAGGCTCTAACAGTTTTTTAATTACTTCTGATTCCAGTTCTCGGTCAACAAGCTGCTTTTCACATTCGCCGATCGCGTTTTTCATCCTTATGGAAGGCTCTCTCGAATCCGTCGGCGGTTCGGAAGCCGGCAAATAGATAGAAATACACGGTACATCTTCCACCTGTATGAGTTTTTTAACGTCCAAATTCTGTGGCGAAGCCATAGATAACCTCCAAAATCAAAATAATATTGATTTGCTCTTGGTTTCCCATACGTTTAAGCTACGCGAATTTGCATGGCCTGCTCAATGCGGATAATACTTAATCTGAGATCAGGAAAATGCTCCGTTCTCGCGGGCAGTTTTGCGCAAATAAAAGAAACTTTGTCTTTGCGTCACGCAGCCAGGCATTACTCGCCTGCTTCTCCGGCCGCACTGAATTTTGAGTATATCCCTATACACTAATAGGCACATTCCCTATTTACGGCTCCAACCTCTATCGTCAACATGTTCAACAAAAACAACTTACGAAGGAGTCAGAAAATGTTTTTGGAAAAGATTAAGTCTGAAGGTATTGCTCACATGTCTTATATGCTGGGCAGCGGCAACAGCGCCGCGGTAATAGATCCCAGAAGGGATGTAGATGTCTATCTGGACATCGCCAGAAAACAATCCGTAAACATAACTCATATCTTTGAAACGCACCGAAACGAAGACTACACTATAGGTTCGGTTCCCCTCTCCGATAAAACCGGGGCGGAAGTCTATCATGGAAATGCGACTGATTTTAGATATGGAAATCCTGTCTCCGAGGGAGACGAATTTCAGGTCGGCGATTTAAGCCTGAAAATACTGGAGACCCCCGGACACACCTTCGAGAGTATCTCGATAGCCCTGTTCGATCCGAATTTCGGCGACAAAGCCGTCGGTGTATTCACAGGAGATGCGCTATTCATCGGCGACGTGGGCCGAACCGATTTCTTCCCGGATCAGGCCGAACACGTTGCGGGTCTGCTTTATGAAAGCATATTCGAAAAGATACTGCCTTTGGGCGACCAGGTGCTTTTATATCCCGCCCACGGCGCCGGGTCGGTGTGCGGCTCGGGCATGGCCTCTCGCGAATTCTCGACCCTCGGTTACGAGCGTATGTTCAATCCGGCCCTGCAAAAGACCGACAGAGACGAATTCGTCCAGTACAAGGTTAACGAAAAGCACTACCAGCCGCCGTATTTCAGAATGATGGAAAAATACAACCAACAAGGGCCTCCTCTGACGGGTCTACGTATTGTTCTGCCAGTGCTCAACAGTAAGGAATTTGAGAAAAAGCATGAAGACGGCATGCAGATAGTGGACACCAGAAGCCCGGAAGCTATTGCCGGAGCATTAATCCCCGGAAGCATTGCAATACCTTTGAACATGATACCAGCTTTTGCCGGGTGGTTCCTCTCGTACGACAGGCCTATAGGCCTCGTGTTGCACTCCGGTGACGAACTTGGAACGGCTCTGAGACCTTTGTACCGATTGGGCTTTGATAATGTTGAAGGCTACCTGGTAGGCGGGATGCACACCTGGGAAACGGCGGGAAGGCAATACTACGGCATACCGGCCGTTCATGCCGGCGAGTTGGTCCGAAGAATAGAAGACGAAGAAGATTTCACGTAACCGTTCACAGGTAAAAAACGCTGTTAATCAGGCAAGAATACAGCTTTTATCAAGTTGTCACTTGGAAAAAGTTGGTGACATTAGATCAAAATCCTATTTCTAAGCGAATAACGGCTCTTTTTCCCGTGAACGGTTACGCGCAGCGAGCAGGAGTACGAAAGCGGACATCTTCCGAACGCAAAGCATATTTATGTCGGCCTTCTGCCGCAACACATCGACGAAATCGAGAGAAATAAGAAAGTCGTTACATTCTGTGGAAGCGGCAGGAGAGCTATCATCGCCGCATCGATACTGAAAGCGGCAGGCTTCGAAGACGTCGAAGACTGTCTCGGCTCAATGAAAGCATGTTCTGAAATTGGATGTCCCGTTGCATAGATTGTCACAATTGATTCAACAGAGACCGAAAATGAAAAAGGAAAAGAGTCTTTATCAAAGTAAGATTCTGCTGATGCTGATTATGTTTTGTAACGTTGGGATGGTTTCGGCTCAGCAGCCGAATACGGCTGAAGCTGCGGAAACTACGGCGGCAATTTCCGTGTTCGAGCAGGTTCGCTGGTCGCCGTATCTCGTCGGGGCGGGTATCGGCATTTTGAGCATCCTCACATTTCTGGTGTCGAATGAGGCTATCGGGGTTTCCGGCGCTTTTGCCAGAACGGCCGGGATGATCGAAAAGCTGTTCAGAGGCAAAAAGGTTGAAGACAAGGAGTATTATCAGAAAAACACCCCGAAGATAAACTGGGAATGGATGTTCGTAATCGGCTTGATCATCGGATCGTTCACATCGGCAAGACTGTCCGGAGATTTCGAGATCGTCATGGTGCCGCAAAGATGGCTTGTAAGCGCGGGAGACTCCCGGCTACTACGATGGTCGGTCGCTTTCCTCGGCGGAGCGACTATGGGCTTCGGCGCGCGCTGGGCCAGAGGCTGTACCAGCGGACACGGCATCAGCGGCACGTTACAGCTTGCGGTCAGCAGTTGGATAGCGACTGCGGCACTCTTCATCGGCGGAATCGTAACGGCAATGGTGCTGTTTCATATAATAATGTAAGAGGTGGCAAAGAATGATCTCTGTTTTACGCGAAAACAAAGCAGCGAAGTTAATCCTCGGTCTTTTGTTCGGGTTCATATTCGGTTTTCTGCTTCAAAAAGGCGGAGTCACGGAATATGAAATCCTTATCGGGCAGTTGCTCCTGACGGACTTCACAGTCGTTAAGGTAATACTGACTGCTATCGCCGTCGGGATGCTCGGAGTCCATCTGCTGGCCCGCTGCAATCTTGCGCAGCTTCACATCAAGCGAGGTTCATGGGGTGCATCGCTGTTAGGCGGACTCATATTCGGCGTAGGGTTCGGACTGTTAGGCTATTGTCCGGGAACGGTTTCAGGGGCGGCGGCAAAAGGCTATGTCGACGCCCTCATCGGCGGCATACCCGGGTTGCTCGTAGGCGCCGGTGTCTTTGCGTGGTTGTTTCCTCTACTGAGAGAAAAAATCCTGAATAAAGGCGACTTCGGAGAACTCACTTTCGATCGGCTACTGAAACTCAATACCTGGGCTGTCGTAGCCATCTTCGAGCTGATGATAATTGGAGTTCTGGCCGGTATTGAGATACTTGTGGGCTGACAGACCAGGAACAAACACGAAACGATAATTTGAAGCTTCCCGTGAAAAGCGATGTCGAAAAAGCATTAAATAGCAAATGTGTGCAAGAAGCAAAGCCATGAACTACCTGAGACGCAAAGCCTGGTCCCCGTGGACGGCGGGCATCGTTGTAGGTCTGGTGCAGATACCAGCCCTTCTGGATTCTGACTGCGATTGCAGTAATACTCATCGCTATACTAATCTATGCCCTCGAGGCGCGAAAGTCCTGGAAAGATGAGCTTGGCGACGATTACGACGGATTCCTTCGCGAGCCGGAAAAAGCGACAGACTAAAGGGTATTGAGTCTTGTAGTCGGCCGCTAATAACTACTTTTGAAAAATCTCCGCAAAATTTAATTGATTCTCCGTCTTCCGGATCAAACGAAAACTGTTCATTTCTGTCAAGATTGCCTTATTAAGCCGGGAATACGGCGGATTAGTTCTTGCTCAGTACTTTACTGAGACATATTAAGGCTTCTCCCGATACAAACGCGATGGCTCAATACGTATTATAAGGATAGTTGGCGTGTGAAAATCAAGCAAAGGCCAAGAAACGGCTTAAGTACAAGAAACAGAGAAGAATGAGAATAAATTATAAGGGGATGAACAGGTATGATTTATCGCAAAGGATTTACACTAATAGAACTTTTAGTGGTCATCGCGATTATCGCGTTGTTACTTGCAATATTGATGCCGGCGCTTCAACGGGCGCGCGAGCAGGGCAAACGGATCGTTTGCCTGAGTAATTTGAGACAATTGACCCTGGCATGGATTATGTACGCCGATGAGAATGAGGGTAAAATCGTCAACGGCATGGGCGGAATCGATCGCCCTGATGAAGAGGCCTGGGTCGGTAAATGCTGGGCCGGCAATTACGGCAGCGGCGGTCAGTTGCCCGAACAAGAGCAAATCAGGGCCATTGAAGACGGAGCGCTCTTTCCCTACTGCAAAGACGTGAGCCTCTATCGCTGCCCAACGGGTTATCGAGGTGAGATGCTGACTTACGCAGCGATGGACTCCATGAATGGAAAGGCTCGACAAGGCACCAGAAGTCCGGGTGTGTGGATCAAACAGAGATCGAATATTTCACAGCCCGTTTATCGTGCCGTATTCATCGACGAAGGCTGGGTAACTCCGGACAGTTTTGCAGTCCACTTCGAGAGAGAGCAATGGTGGGATGATCCGCCTGTCAGGCACGGCGACGGCACGACGCTTTCTTTCGCCGACGGTCATGCCGAGCACTGGAAATGGAAAGGAATCGATACCATCAGGATGGGTAGAGAGCGCGAACGCGGACACCCGGGCAACCATTATTCGCCGACAACACAGTCCGGGTACGAAGACCTTTACAGAGTACAAATAGCAACATGGGGCGATCTTGGATATACTCCAAGTCACTGATCGGCCGAGGATCATGGATAATAAAGACAAAAAAACCAGAAAGAAGTGGACGGCTGAAGAAGTGGGTTATCTGAGACGCAGCCTTCCTCATAAAAGTGTTGAAGCTCTCGCCAGGGAGTTGTCAAGGCCGGTCTCAAGCGTTAAAGCCGCGGCCTACGGACTCGGCCTCCTGCGAGACGAGAAATATCCTGCATGGAAAGTGTCTCGTCCGAGACGTCGGCATACGGGAGATAGATAAAACTCCATGATTAGACCGAAGCTCGATATCAAACGACTTTTAGTTCAAAGCAGGAAGCAATCTTATGGCCGAGTTCGAAGAAGCTAAAGGATACTGCCCTAAATGCAAAAAGCAGGTGCGGATAAGGCGCAAAAAGACCAACCATTTGCTGCATTTGGTTCTGACGTTACTTACGGGGGGATTGTGGATCATAGTATGGATTCTGTGTTCTATCAGACTCGATGGTTGGCGCTGTTCACACTGCGGAGAAATAGCAAAGCGCGTGCCCGACAACAAGCCCGCCTGAGCATTTTATCCGATAGGAAATAGCTTGCATGTTTTACTCAAGCAAATCAATAAAACTATCCTGTTTGTTTGTTCTCGCAGTCATCCGGCTGCAAAAGTTCTTCGAGCATACGATCCAGAGCAACGCTCAATTTTTCGGCAACTGAGAATCTTCCTTCATGTAGTTGCCGTTTTACAGACAGTACTTTTTCAACCCTCACTTCCTGCTCATGTCGCCCCGGAGTAATCCTGTGATCCCTTTTTCGATTGAATGTGCAAACCGTCGAATTCATGGCAATAATCCCTTATTTTCTAATCAAATCCTTATTAAGCACCAAATCATATAAAATTCATCGACTTTACGCTGAAATTATCTGCATAAGCAGAAACCTTAAACGAGCCGAGCAAATTGCTTAATTGCCTATACAGCTTTTGGATATTTTTAGTAAGGATCTTCTCGTTGCGGCCTCTCTTGCCGGTCGGCAAAAACCGCCAACAATGGCAGGATGATGTTTTTTGTTTGCGACCTTTCTGCTATAATTACTCCGAACCTAACAATTCGAGAATTCAGTTAAACCGAGTTACTTAGAACCGGGAGAAGACCTTATGGCCCCCGTCATCGGAATTATAGCATTCTTAACCGTTCTTGCTCTTTCACTGGTCTTAACGCGAGTGGCCACCGTCGCACTTGCGATGACGGGTTTGTCCCATGAAGTGGCCAGGTTCCAAGCGCGTTCGGCCTTCACCGGCACCGGATTTACGACCCGGGAGGCTGAGAATATCGTCGATCATCCCGTACGGCGCAAGATCATCGGTATGCTTATGATTATCCGAAGTGCCGGCTTGGTGACAATAGTTCTGTCTTTGATTCTCTCCTTAACGGGACTTAACGAAGAAGGTGAAATTCTGGTGCGATTGGCCTGGCTGGTCGGCGGCGTGCTGGTCTTGTGGATATTGGCCGGCAGCAAGATGTTGGAAAGATACATCGGCATTGTCATAGAATGGGCCCTGACTCGATTCACAGACCTGGACACCAGGGATTATGCGAGTCTGCTGCGATTATCCGGTGAGTACAGCGTGATGGAAGTCAGGATTAAAGAAAATGACTGGCTCGCCGAACGCGCGTTAAAAGAATGTAGACTGAGAGATGAAGGCATATCCGTTCTTGGGATAGTTCGTGAAAACGGCAATTATGTAGGTGTGCCGACGGGAGATACGAAACTGCATCCGGGAGATACGGCTATACTCTACGGCAGAGGCGGTCACCTGCGTTCTCTGGATAAGAGACAGAAAGATATTTCCGGTAACCAGGCTCACGAAGAAGCGACTGACAGCCAGAAAAAGCACATGGCCAAACAGGACCAGGAGGAGCTGGAATACGAGCGCGAAAGAAGCACGAAAACCAAATCTTAAGCATTTGGCAAATCCTTGTAATTCCTGCGCACCGATATTCCGAAAGCAATCATAGTCCAGCCGCTAAAGAGCAATTCGATCCCGACGAGCAAACCAATAGCCCACGTTGCCGTACCGGGTAATCCCATCCATATAAGAGTGCCCAGGGCAATTGCGAGCAGTCCGCTGAACATCAACCAGCCCCAGCTCGGGAAAGGCCTTATATGTAACGCCAGAGCGACCTTAAAAGCCCCCACGACCGCAAACAGTACCGCCAGCAGCAATGTCAAAGTCAAAGCGCCGCTGAGCGGAAAGGCCAGGAGGAGAATTCCGACAATACCGTACAGGGCTGCGGCGAACAATCTCAGGGCCAGCCCTTTGGGTTGTTGAGATTTGAAGGCATGGACACCCTGGGTTACACCGGCGACTATAAGAATTACGGCAAGCAATATCTCAATTGCCATAGTTGCAACAAAGGGAAGTAGAATCGCCGCCAGACCCAGGATCATCACCACTACCCCGGTTCCAAGCAACCAGCGCCAAATCGTTATTTCCGGCTTCGCAACGCCCGGCAACGGTTCGACCTGTGCGGCATTTGTGAAATCATTCATTTCTATTTTCCTTTTTACTTCGTTATTCGCCATTGTCATATTGCTCAAAAAACTCAGTTGAATCATACGTCATCCTCATATAGCGTGTAATAGGATATTTGCTTAATTTCACCTTCGTAAACACTGATTTCAGGATTTTGACAACCCAGTGAAACAATTAGAAAAAACGCCAATTAAGCAATAGGAGAGGTAGGATTAAGGAATAAGCCTATTTTATTGCCTGAAGGGGGAATTTAATATTGGTTCTACGATTTCAAGCTTTTTAGTACTATTACAGGGATGCAGGTGTGAATATGAAAGTATCAGAAGTGGTTAGTTCTCCTGCTCATGCGATAAGCTCCAGTGCGATGGTAAGCGAGGCGGCCGAGGCAATGCAACGATTCGATGTCGGCATCTTACCCGTGCTGGAATACAGCAACGCAGTAGGCGTTGTTACAGATCGAGACATCGTCGGGGCCGCCGCGGCGTGTAAAGATCCTGCTTTGACCGTGGTTAAGGACATTATGAGTCCGGAGGTTTTCTTCTGCTCGGCGGACAGCGACATCCACGCAGCGGCCGAATTAATGAAGGGCAAACAGGTTCGCAGGTTACTGGTCCTCAGTGGCGATAATAACATCGTCGGTGTTTTGTCCCTCGGAGACCTGGCTTCCAAGACGAATGCCGAACATCTCGTTTACGAGGTCCTGAGACAAATATCCGAGCCGACTGAGATCGAAACAATGACCTGAGCATAGATGATTCCGGTCAAGAACAAGAACCATCTCAGAGAACAGAAAACCGCTCCGGTTACAGAATCGTTACACAAATAACGGGAAATTGGAAACATGTATACTTTGTTGATTCTACTGTTACTTGCTGTCGCATTTTTGTTGATCGGTCGAGGATTGACCAGAGAGAAATGGGGGCAGGTTGCGGCGGGGGCGGGTCTGGCCGTCCTGACCGGTATCTTCTTTTGGTTTTTGGGTTTCTGGGGAGAAGCTCTCTGGTTTGACGCCATAGAATACGAACATCGTTTCTGGAAGGTGATACTCACAAAGATAAGCCTCGGGGCAGCCGGAGCGGTCTTCGGAATAATTGTGATATCCGCTCTTACGTGGCATATTTCAAAAATAAAGAGAGCTTTGACATTAAGCGCCAATGTGGTCGGCGCCTATGTTGCCGGCCGCTGGGCACTGAGCAACTGGGACAGGCTGCTGCTTTTTTTGAACAGAGTTACAACCGGCACTGAGGACCCGATTTTCGGCCGGGACACCGGTTTCTACCTATTCACACTTCCCATTTACGATGCCGCTCAGAACTTGCTGCTGGTGCTCATGCTAATCGCCGTTATCACTTCGGCTATAGCCATATTCGTCAAGGTTGGTAAAAACGGAATTCAGTTGAAGGAACCCGACCGGGCGGACGTCGAAGTAATGCAGGGGTTCGGCTCTATCCATTTGAGCATTGCGGGTCTGCTTTTCGTTCTGGCCTGGGGCAAATACCTGAGCCGCTTTCAGTTGATGTATTCGGGTCTGGGTGTAATTACCGGGCCTGGCTGGACGGACGCAAAAGTCCGATTGCCGATGTACGCCGTCATTATTTTCCTGACGGTGATCGCAGGGACAGTTTTGGCCGTCCCCAGGCTGAGAAACATGCTGGGAAATATTGTCGGCAAGGCCGAGGTCAAGCCCGCGTACCAATATATGGCTCCAACGATCATCGTTGCCGTAATTCTTGTTGCGGCGTGGGTCGTTCTTCTGGGGATAGTGCCCGCGGCTTTCCAATGGCTCAAAGTTCAGCCGAATGAGGTTACACTCGAAAGGCCTTACATCGAGAACAACATTAACTTTACTCGTAGAGGTTTCGGTCTGAACAAGATTGAAGAGAGAAGATTTCCCGTCTCAGAGAAGTTTACCGAATCGATGATAGAACAGAATCCAAATATCTTCGATAACATACGCCTTTGGGACTGGCGGGCACTGGATTCAGTATATGAGCAGTTCCAGGAGATACGTCTGTATTACGAATTCACAGATGTCGATATTGATAGGTATACCTTTCAAGATCAATATCGACAGGTGATGATATCGGCCAGAGAATTGCAGCATGCAAATATTCCGCAACGAAGTCAAACGTTCGTGAACAAGCGATTCAAATATACGCATGGAAACGGCATCACTCTGACAACCGTGAATGATTTCACCCCGGAAGGTTTGCCGAAGCTGTTGGTGAAAGACATTCCGCCCAGAAGCGAGTATCCGGAATTGCAGGTCGATCAGCCTCGAATCTACTACGGCGAACTCACCGACAGCCATGTGATTGTCAATTCGGAAGAACAAGAACTGGATTATCCCAGCGGCGAAGAAAACGTCTATAACAGCTATTCCGGCTCCGGCGGCGTCCTCATGAAGAATCTCTGGAGGCGATTTCTTTTCGGATGGAAATTTGACGGGACCCGCTTGTTCTTCTCGGGCTACCCGAGACCCGAAAGTCGAATTCAGTTCCATCGCCACATACGCGACCGCGTGAAAACGGTGGCCCCGTTTTTGAAATTCGACGACGACCCTTATATCGTGCTTGTCGACGGCAAGCTCTACTGGATTATCGATGCTTACACCGTTTCATCCAAATATCCGTACAGTGAGCCGATTTTTACACAAAGTCCGGCAAGATCGCTCAGAAGAAGGCTGCAAACCACAGATATTCGCCGGGATCTGAACGGAATTAATTACATGCGCAACTCCGTCAAAGCTGTTGTCGATGCCTTCAATGGGACTGCTGAATTCTACATTTTCGAGCCGAACGATCCGCTTGTAAAGGCATGGCGAGGGGTGTTCCCGAAGCTGTTCAAGAGCCGGGATCAAATGCCCGAGAAAATCCTGGAACATATAAGATATCCTTCCGACCTCTTGCTGGTTCAGGGAACGGTATTTTCGAAATATCACATGACCGATCCTGCCGTCTTTTACAACCAGGAAGACCTTTGGGTTCGAGCCACCGAGAAATACTATGGCTCATCCCAACCTGTACAGCCTTACTATATTATATGGGAGCCGCCGAGTTCGGATCAGGCGGAATTTGTCCTGATGCAGCCGTTCACACCGAAGAATAAGCAAGTGCTTATCGGCTGGATCGCGGGAATGTGCGATCCGCAGAATTACGGGCGGCTGCTGGCCTACAAATTTCCCAAGGAAAAACGAGTCCTGGGTACGCAGCAAGTGGAGACAAAAATCGATCAGGACGCCGCCCTGTCGCAACGTTTGTCACTCTGGGACCAG
This sequence comes from uncultured Pirellulales bacterium, assembly GCA_964598225.1. GTDB lineage: Bacteria > Planctomycetota > Phycisphaerae > Sedimentisphaerales > Anaerobacaceae > SG8-4. The sequence continues at coordinate 166,778 of CAZRBG010000001.1, read as the reverse complement.
CGCGGCTCTCGCGTTATCCGCGGCAACGTCCTGGCTATCCCCGTAGAAGATACTCTCATATACGTCGAACCGATCTACCTGCAGGCCGAGACGGCGGCATATCCCGAGCTCAGATTGGTGGCTGTTATGCACAATGACAACCTCAGCTACGCCGAGACATTTGACAAGGCGCTATACGGACTGTTCGAGGAGGGCGAAAAACCGCCGGCAATCGAAGAAGGAATTTCTGTTGGAAAATCTTTCGGCCAGCTCGTGAAGGAGGCGAACGAAGCTTTTGAAAGCTACCTAAGCGCCCTTGGAGACAAGGACTTCGATCGAGCTTCCGATCAGCTAAAGACTTTATCTGATTCTCTGAAGAGGTTGTCGAAGGTAGGTGAGCCGAACGCACCGGAAGCTGATTCGTCCACTTCCAATAAGTAAGAGCAAGAAATGCAGGAAAAGGTACAAGTTGCTATCATAGGCGCCGGCAGCGCGGGACTGTCCGCTTTGCGGCAGGTTCGCGACCGTACCGACAGTTTCATAATGGTCGATAACGGCCCTCTCGGCACAAAGTGTGCACGCGTCGGATGCATGCCCTCAAAAGCGCTGATCAGCGTAGCCAGAGATTATCATCGACGCGTTCTCTTCGGTGCCGAAGGTATAACGGGAGCCGACCGATTGCGAGCGGATATCCCGGCGATAATGCAGCACGTTCGCGAACTGAGAGATCACTTCGCCGGTGGAATGGTAGCGGCTACGGAGCGTGTTGCCGGCGACCACCTGGTCAGAGGATCGGCGCGAATAACGGCGCCCAACCGTATTCGCATAGATAGTACGGAGATCGAAACCGAGAAGATTATTATCGCAGCGGGCGCCCGCCCGAAAGTACCGGATCCCTGGAAAAAATTCGGAGACCGTATACTCACCAGCGAGACTATCTTCGAGCAGGAGGACCTGCCCCGACGAATTGCTGTTATCGGCCTGGGACCAATCGGCCTGGAACTCGGCCAGACCCTCAGTCGTCTGGGAATTGAGATCACTGGTTTTGAAATGAAGGAAACCATTGGGACAATCACGAATCCGGATATCGATAGTGAGTCTCTTCGCATTTTACGAAAAGAATTTCCCATTCATCTCGGTGCTGCTGTTAAGCTCCAGGAGAACGGTCAGGGTCTTTTAGTAAGTCGCCAGAATCTCGAGGTGACCGTCGATTCTGCAATCGTAGCCGCAGGTATTGAACCGGGACTGCGGGGTCTGGGTTTTGAGAACCTCGGCGTCTCGCTGGACGAACGGGGCATGCCACCGTTCGATGCGAGCACCATGCAGGTCGCCGATCTACCTGTATTCATTGCCGGAGACGTAAACGGGTGCCGCCCGATTCTGCACGAAGTCCTGGACGAGGGCTTTATAGCGGGCCGCAACAGCTCATCGGACAAAATCGAGTGTTATTGCCGCAGGATACCTTTAGCACTGATATTCACCGATCCGGAAGTTGGCGCCGTGGGTCTGACCTATGAGCAACTCAAAAGCAGCGAACGATCGTTTGTCGTCGGCAAGGCGGATTTTTCCCAACAATCACGTGCGATGCTTGAGATGCGAAACGAGGGCCTTTTCCATATTTATGTAGACACTGGAAACGGCCGGGTCCTGGGAGCAGAATTTATCTGCCCCGACGCCGAGCATCTCGCGCACCAATTGGCTTTAGCCATACAACAAGAACTAACCCTGTTTGATGTCCTCCGGATGCCGTTCTACCATCCCACTATCGAAGAAGGTTTAAGGACGGCACTCAAGGACGCCGCAAAACAGCTCCCGGACAAACACAAATCACCTGCATTAACACTATGCGGCAGTTGCCCGGAAGCTCCTCTCTGTTGATTTCCAAGGACCAGGAAAGCACGACAATCTAAATGAGACATGGATTACTGAGGAATCGAAAGAATTCTGCGATGCAACGATAAGGTTTCCTGAAAGAAACGGATCTCGCCGTTAGCGGCGCTTTTTTGTTCTCCTTGACCAGTCGAAGAAACCTATGTGTTCCAGATCCAGCTTCATAGCCTGAACTTCATCGGCTGACAGGGTCTGGATCGGCAGCCGGGCTGGGCCGCAATCCAAACCTAACAATCCCATCGTCGCCTTGAATGCGGGCAATCCCCTATACTTGTACATCAAGCGAATCATCTTCAAAGACAGGCTTTGAAATCGCCGGGCGGCTTCTAAATCTCTCCGTTCGAATGCCGTAATCAGTGAATTGTAAAGCGGAGCGGCAAAGTTATATGTGCTTCCGACCGCACCGGCGGCTCCGGCGGATAAACCACTCAGCAGCATTTCGTCGCAGCCGAAAAGAATTGCATAGCGATCTTCGACAAAGTCGAGACATTCCTGGTACTCGTTTACGGTCGCAGCGCTGTATTTTATGCCGATAAAACCGGGAAGCTCCCGTTCGGCCCGCCGCAGCAGTTCGAGCACGTCAATCTGCGCCCCCGTGAACCTTGGTATGTGATAGTAAAAGAATGGAAGCTCCGGCACAGCCGACGTGATCTCGCGCAGACACTCGACGAGCACCTCGGTTGATTCCGGTTTGAAGTACATTGGCGGAACGGCGGATATCGCATCGGCGCCGACTTGACGGGCGTGCACCGCCAGGCCGCGAGCTTCGGTCAGGCTGTTGTGGCCAACCTGAACGATGACGGGAATTCGCCTGCCGACAGCATCCACGTAGGCCCGGGCGACGGCACGACGCTCATCGCCCGAGAGCAGCGGCCCCTCCCCGGTCGTGCCGCAGACGTAAATGCCGCGTATCCCATCGCCGATGAGATGCTCTACAATCGCCGGCACCAAATCCGGATTCAAGGTCCCGTCTGCGGCAAAGGGAGTAAAAACCGCCGCAATGAGGCCCCGATATTTCTCTTTATTTGCCGTCTCTATCATCCGACGTTATCCGCAAAAGCGAATATAATTGAAACAGATTCTGATTGCCTTATCATAGAGCAGACATGGCACGATGTAAACAGTAACGACAAAAATGCAATTCGGTTGTGGCCGTAAGGAGTTGCAAAATGATTAGACGAAGCTCCGAATATTCGTTCCTTTTATCGCTTATCTTTACTCTTTTGTCCGTGGCAGGCTACGCGAAAGCTCTACCGTCGCTGCCGTTCCCGGCTGCCGCGCCTGGTAAGGCTCGCGCAAGTATCTCCGATAGCAAGATCGTGTTGGAGAAGCAAGCCCTGAGGTTTGAATGGGAAAGGTTCAGCCCGAGCAATTCATCGAGGTTGTCGAACTGTTCGGCAAAGAGTTGACCGAAAAGCGTGGAGTCAGGATAAGCTCGTTCGTTCTGGACGATGGGTGGGATGATCCGCAATTAGGATTCGAATTACCTCAAGGTGCGGCACGAAAGTACTCTCTTAAGAGTCCGTGGAAAGAGGATGGCCGAAGTGAGGCGATTGTGCTGACTGCCGGAAGAGAACAAACATTCAGGATCGAATCCTTTGATGTTCTCCTGTTCGATGCAACGCCTCTTTAGTTTATAGTGATGCCGTAAGGCGTTTATAGCGAGGGCATCTCGCCCTTGTTCATGACCAAAAAAACGCCTTATGGCGTCACTACGAACAGGCCAGCCGGACCATTGTCTCGTAGTTGGCCAGAATCTGAGCCGTGACCTTGCGACCGATCGGGGCCGCAGACGGCATAAGGACAAAGCCTCTGCCCGTACCGTGTGTTCCATCTTTGAGACACTTTTCCACGATCTTCTTGAAATGCGCCGGTTCTGTGTTCTCGATGTGGGCGTACTCGATGTTGCCGAAAAGCACCAGCCTCTCGCCGTATTTTCGGCGAACATCCGCCAGCTCGACGTCCCCCTGCGGCGATGGCTCGATTGGGTCAATCGCGGCAGCTCCCATCCCGACTATATGATCGAGAACGGCGCGAATCCTGCCGTGGCAATGGATGCAGGCGAAACCGCCGTTGCTTTGAATCATCTCCACCATCGGGCCTGTATAACGCACGACATATTCCTCGAACAGATGCGGCGGCAGGTAAGGCTCTGCGGCATACTCCGGACCGTACACGCGCCATAAATGTCCCGCGAATTCTGTGGCCGTTCTTTCGGTCCTTGCATATATGCGGCGCGAGAGCTTCTCGAGCAATCGATGAAACAGCCTCTGCTCAGTCAAGGCAACGACGGTATAGTCTTCCATACTGAAAAGCGACGCCGCGGCACAGATCGGGTCGTCGGTATCTACCATAACAATGCCGCGCTCTGCGAGCTTCTCATCCTCTTCAATCAGATGATCGATGTCAAGCTCCTCAGCGAAGACTTCATCAGGCAATTCCAGATAGGCTTTGAGATCATCCGCGTCTTTGAGCAGATGTTCGATGGTCCATATCGTGTCGACCTCCGGACTTCGCCGCGTCAGCGACGTCATTGTTCTTCCTGCAATCTTCAAGGTTACCCGCCTGAAACGGCAGCGGCCCTCAAAATATTCTTCTGTCTTGAAGAACTCACTGCGGGGACTATCGGCCTCGACTTCGTGGCTGCGCGACTTGACGGGACTGCGCATCCGAATAAGATCGGATTGTTGCTCGGCCAGCTCAAGCAGCGGCCGCCAGGATGGATCGTTATAGACGTTGAACTCATTCGGATCGCACTGATCGACGTCGAAGCCTCCGACCTCATAGAAATTGACGGCGGGCCGGTCAACCGGTTCGCCGCGCAGGGTAGCCATCAGTCTTTGCCGCCGGGTCATCATCGGGCGATTCTAAGTATCATCCTGCTCGCTTCGCTCGGTCAGGCTCTTGAACAGCGACCGAATATTAAAAAAACCGCCGATAGAAACCACTACGGCCAGAGCCGCAAAGACCGTAAGGCTTGCGAAGAAGAAAATTTCCCAAAGATTAATCCAAAAGTCCATGCCGTGTTACTCCAAATTCTCAGCGGACCTGCCGCGACCCGGAAACGCCAACGAGCCGGCGATCATCATCACCGCGGCGAGTGCTATAACGACCAGTCCGACAATAGCGCTGGGTACTTCTACGTCTATAAGCTCTTGAATCGGCTTTAATCCAAATATTGCTCCGAAACCACATATAAGCGCAAGGTAGGCGCCGACCTCGCTCGCGCCCTTCCAGTACAGCCCGAAGACCAATAGAGAGATTGCTCCAGTAAAGTATATGGCTCCGGAAATGGCCATATAGTCCCACAAATCCTGTCCGAGATCATACCACAGTCCCCATACCAGGATGAAAAGACCGATTGCCACGATGAAGATTCGCGTCAGCAGCAGACGCGTCTTGGATGAGAGACCTTCCTTGAACCACGGCGCCACCACGTCCTGCGTCAGCACCGAACTCCAGCAAAGCAGGTAACTGTCGTGAGTTGACATAAACGCCGCCAGCATGCCGGCACAGATGATACCGACAAAACCGGCAGGGAGAACGTGGCCGAGAAAAGCGGGCATGGCCAGAAGGGTCACGTCGGAGGATGCCTCCGAGCCTTCGGGCAGAAAAATGCTTCGCAAAGACTCGTTCTGAGTGATAAACACAAACGCCGAAATTCCAAAGAAGTAGGGTAGCAGGAAACGGATCAAAAATCCTATGGAAGACCAGACGTAGAGTCGTTTAACCACGCTGATGCTCTTCGCCGAGCAGGCACGTATAACCGCCGTTTGCCAGACGGCACAACTTACCAGGCCCAGAAAGAACATCCACACTACGTAAGAGACTCCGAAGCCTTCGCCGTGGAACGGATTGAAACCCGCTTCGCCTTTAACCTGGGACACCGTATCAATGATGTTGCTCCAGCCGAGATATCTTACGGAAACCAGACTTGTGGCCAGAAGGCCGAACGACAGGACCACAAACTGAATGTAATCCAGCACCACCACAGAAACCATGCCGCCAAGTGAAGTATACAGCAGCACGCCTCCGAGCAGAACAGTCATGATTACCTTCAGTTCCGTGCCGAGCGCCAGTTGCATGTCCGGGGTGATATTGGTAACGCCCACATTGGTTATACCCATTACAAAGATCGCCCCAGCCTTGAGGAACAGGCCCATATTAAGTATGCCGGAAAGAGCCAGTATGATGCCGCCCAAGATGCGGACACCGCGACCGAAACGTTTTTCGTAGAATTCCGGAATAGTCATCACCCTCATACGCCGCAACGGCACGACGATGAAGCCGGTCAGGCCGACCACCAGCGTCACAATAGCCGCGGCCAGAGCGATATGAAAAGCCGCGAACCCGCCGGTGAATCCTTTCTGCGCCGAGTACATCACGGTGACAAGACCCAGTTCGGTCCCGATCATCGTGGCAATGCCAAGAAAGGTCTTAAGGCCCCTGCCGGCGACGATAAAGTCCGTCACGCTGCTTATGTAGCGTTTTATATACACGCCGAAAGCCACGATGGCGATCAAATAACCTACCACGATGCACCAGTCAATTGCACCGAAGTTAGTCCCGATTCCGATACTGTTAAGATCCATACAGTCTTCCTCTGCGGAGATTACTTCAGTTCCTTTCGGCAGCGTTCGATACACCCATTCTGCTCTGGCGAACCTTTGTGTCCGGCGGCGCCTTTTTTCCACGCCGCACGCGCTTCTTGTTCGCGTCCGAGGGCTTGCAGCGCCTTGCCGCGCCAATACTGCGCACGTGCTTCCTGCGGCCTGTTCGAACGCCCGACGCCGATGTTCTCCGGATAGGTCAGAGCCACCTCGAAGTCTCTTAATGCCGCAGCAAATTTCTTGTCTTCATATCGTTTCAGACCTCGCTCCACATGAGCCTTATGGAACAAATCCCACGTGATTGTCTGACCTTCCCAGTTGACAAAGTACGGCGTCGATTCAAGCAGATTGATTGCTTCGTCATACATCCTCTCATCGACGTAAGCCTGTGCGAGCATAATGATGATGTCGGCACGTCGAAGCGTCTCGAACGGTGTAGATTCCATAACCTTGATCGCCTCGGGCCGCTTGTCTGCCGCGAGCAAAACATCAGCAAGATCACGGTACAAAGTCTGATCCTTAGGCCGAGCGCAAATTGCTTTGAGATAAAGCTTTTCAGCTTTCGATAGATCCTCCTCGGCCGCCCAGGCATGAAGACCGAGATTGCGAAACGCGACACTCAGCGACGAGTCCAGGTCTGCCGCCTTTCGCCAGTGCCCGACTGCCTCATCGACCCGGCCCAGATGCGCATAGAGATTGCCCAGGTGTAAATGTGCGTGGGCATCTTTCGGACTGCTCCTGACAGCGTATCTGAGCACTTCGATCGCCTCGGGACGCGACGGAAAGACGAAATCCTTGTGGATGCGTGCCGCCTGCCTCAGAGATCTCCTGATCAGCCCCGGGTCAGATCTCGCCTGAGATTCGTAGTAGGCCCGGTAATAGAGCGGCAACGGACTGCGCTTATATTCGGGTACGGCCTCGACGCACACTGCTTGCAATAGCCACCCGGCCTGCCTGGTCAGTCCCAGTTCGGAAAAGAAGAGATAGGCCTCCAACATCTGGAATTCGTCCTCTCCAACAAAAGCCCGCGCCTCGTGGATGAAATCATCCATCTCCTTCTCGGTCCGCAGGGCCAGCAGAGCCCTCGGCACGAGATCCGTGGGATTTCGTCTGACTCTCTGCTCTGCAAGCTCGTAGGCCGAGGTCTCGTCACCCGATGCATAAAGAGCCAGCATCAGATGATTCTTTATTTTGGTGTCGGTGCGATTGTGCAGTCCCGCCTTCTCGAATTCCGTCACCGCCTTCGCATATTCGCCCAAGCGCATGTAGGCGCGGCCGGCCAGGTCGTGACCGAGAGAGGCGGTGCCGGAACACCTCGCCGCTTTGGAAGCGCAGGTGAGTGCCTCTTTTTCGTTGCGTGTCTTAAGGTGGCATACACCAAGGAAATACCACGACAATCCGTCGGCATCGTCCCTGCTCGCAGCTACCTTCAGTCGCTCGGCGGCTTTCTCGTAAAGCCCCGCTTCGACATCAAGTATGGCGAGTCCGCGCAGAGCCGGCGAATACTGCGGATCTTCCGCCAGGGCCATTTCATAATACTCCCGGGCCTTCCGGCGATTTGTCGCCAAGTCGTGCTTTCGGCCTCGCAGGAACTTCTCTTGCAGCGTAAGCTGCTCATCAGACTCTGTCATCAACGCCGATGGTTCGGGCGGAGCCTGCTCAGGTATCGGCAGAGGTGTGGTGAACTCACCAAGCACAGTCCTTTGCCTGTTCCTGATCACAAAGTGAACAGGTGATTTGGATTCTTGCTGAAACGTCACTATCTGCGGATTCTTCGGAGTAAGATCAATGGTCTTCGTGACAATTTCCCGGTACTGATCGATAGTGCAGGTTGCCCCCAGAAATTCTCCGGTCGAGATAATTCGCAACGTTAGCCTGCCGTCCTTGCGTTCGGTCTGCACGGCGACATCCCTGTTCGCGTATTCGAAGCCGTCTCCGAGTCCGTGGACGGGATACCAGTATTCCTGCCATGAGACTTGCTGCCTGGGCATCAACATGCCGTAATCGGACTGTGTCGGCAGCGGGCCGCTCTGGACCTCGATGTAGGGGCCGTCGTTGTCGGTCAGATTCTGCTGGCTCACCAGGCCGAAATCCCACGTTCCCCAGGTCCAGGCCTTTTTGCCGCTCAGCTCGTGATGGTCGGCAGTCTGCACGATGCCGCGGTCGGCATCGACGTCGTAGGCGCCGAAGAAATCGAATACGCAATTTACTGAAAAGACCGAAGAAGACGTCTCATAGTTCTTGAGCCAGGTAAGGTCCTTACCCTCGTGAACAGGCCAGTTGAAGAATTTGACGCCGGCATGATCCGTGCCGAGAGTCATCGGGTAGATAAAACGCATGCCCTTTCGATTGGGAAAGGCCGTGCAGTTCCAGAAGTAGTACGGACTCATCGCATCGACGGGGTTAAAGAGGCGAATTCGCTCGTCCAGATAAGCCTTGCCGGGGTGCAGAGTAACGCGCACCGTCCATTGGGTCCGCTGGCTTTTTTCCAGGTTGTTGATCTCAAGGTACGCCGAGCCGTCGGAATTCTCGCCCAAAATCGCATCAACCGGCGAAAGAACGGTCACAGTGTGCCCGTGCGGCCCGGCGTTCCACTCGACGCCGCCGCTGATCCAGGCCCCGCGCATCGCGATCATGCCCGGCTTTATCACATCGTTGAGATGGAACATCTCCTCGCCCTCGGTCTTGTCAAAAACCGAATGCAGCCGGCCGCCCAATTCCGGAAGGCAGGTGACTTTAAGATATTCGTTCTCCAGAAACAGCGCTTTGTATGTCCGATCTTTCTTAGTCCTGGAAAGATCGTCCTGCATTGTGTAAGGATAGACGATCGCGCCTTTAACCGTAGTTGAGAACTTTGTGCCGCTTTCGAGAGCCCAGAGCTTTGGATTGATGTCCTCGGACCAGTCGTAGGTGGGAATCGTTATAGTCCCCTCCCACGCTCTAACATCCGTGCGTTTGTAGTGACGCCGTGAGGCGTTCTTTTCAGATGCCCTTACTGGCACACTACAAGCGGTGAACACAAATACGGTAAGAAGAATGGTGCAGAAATATTTGTGAAGACTTGTCATGACGTTCACCTGCCAATATAAGATAGACATTCAATAGTTTGTAGTGACGCCGTAAGGCGTTCAGATCCGAGGGCGGGACGGCCTCGCCACAATGCCCCTTCGGCACGCTCTTACAGCCACACCACAAACGGCAACAGAAATGTAATATTTCAAATCCAAAATTTCAAATCCAAAATCCAAAACACTTCAAAATTCAACCATTCTGATACCATCCGAAATAGCCCTCTTGAATCTTTTGCATTGTTCGCATTGAGCAGGTAGAATTCTGTGGTGTTATCTGTGTCTGTAGTTGGATGGACTACCGGATATAACATGTGAACCTCTATTGAAAGGGTGAAAGCAAATGGAATCTCGAATCAGCCGCCGCAGCTTTCTCACTAAAACGGGAATCGGAGCGGCAGGGTTGCTTGTTTTGGACAATAGTAGTTCGGTCCGAACGTATGCCGCGAATGAAAAACTCAGTATCGCGCTGATCGGCGTCGGCGGGCGGGGCAGGTGGTTCGTCGGGACTATGCCGAAGCTGGGCACCAACGTCGTAGCGATGTGCGACGTCAACGAAAGGAAGGCAAGCCTCTCCTTCAAAGAGGTTCCGGATGCGAAAAAGTACTTCGACTATCGCAAAATGCTTGACGAAATGGACAAACAGATCGAGGCGGTGGTGATAGCCGTGCCGGACCACTCGCACGCTATGGCCTCGGCGACGGCGATGAAGATGGGCAAGCACGTCTATTGCGAAAAACCTCTGACTCGCACGCTTTCAGAGGCCCGCAGGCTTCGCCGGATGGCTGCTGAATGCAAAGTCGCCACGCAGATGGGTAATCAGGGGACCAGCAGCGAGGCCTTTCGCCGGGCAGTCGAGCTGGTCCAGGCCGGTGTGATCGGCAAGATTAGGGACGTGCATGCCTGGAATACCGGCGGCGGTCCCGGTGACAGGCCCCTGCCGACTGACGAGCACGACCTGCCGGACTACCTTCATTGGGACCTGTGGCTGGGGCCGACCAAGTTCAGGCCTTACAACTCGAGGTGGGTCAATGGCTGGCACGGCTGGCGAGACTTCGGCACGGGTAACCTCGGCAACTGGGCCTCGCATACGATGAACCTGCCGTTCAAGGCCCTGCGACTCGACACGCTCTGGGAGGATCAATCCGGGCCGATCAGGCTAATCCCGGAGGTCTCAGGGGTTCACAAGCACTCGCTGCCGAGGTGGGAGATTATCCGCTATGACTTTCCCGCAAGGGGCGATATGCCGCCGGTTAGAATCAACTGGTACAACGGCCCGGGCCAGGCACCGGGACCGCGACTCATGATCGAGCAGCTAATGGGACGGCGGCTGGACTGGGGCGACGCCGGAGAGAAGAAATGGCGCGACCATGCAGGCTGCCTTCTGATCGGCACAAAGGGTATGATCCACTCGACCGGCCATAACATGTCCTTCAGCCTGTTGCCGGAAGACAAATTCACGGACTTCGAAGGGCCGCCCAAAACGCTCCCTCGCGCTCGCGGCCACGAGCGGGAATGGCTCGAAGGGTGCAACGGCGGACCGCCGGCTATGTCGAGCTTTGACTATGCAGGCCGGTTGGCCGAGTTCGTCCTGCTCGGAAACGTTTCGACCCTGGTCGGTGAACCCATCGAGTTCGATCCGGCTGCACTGAAAATTGCCGACAACGCCGAGGCGGACAGGGCGCTGAGGCATCAATACCGGGAAGGTTGGTCTTTGTGAATCGGTCGGGAAAGAAGTCACAAGGAGTATTCGATCATGTGTGAACTCAATAGGTACAAGATTGTCCTGGCATTTATAATTTTCGCATTGCCTGCAACCTCAATCGGAGAACTGACCGAACAGCAGGCTAAACGAATCGCGAACGCGGTTCCGAAAAAGGCTCGCGTTGAGCCCAGAGAGCCTCGTCGGGTGCTGATCTGGAACACGCCTTTCATGGACAAGTGTCCCCACAAGGGCTACTGCGTTCCGCAGGCCGAGCACGCCATGAAGCTGCTGGGCGAGATGACGGGCGCATACGAGCCGGTCGTCAGTGACGACGTCGCGATGTACCTGCCGGAGAATCTCAAGAAATTCGACGCGATAATCTTTAACAACAGCAACGGCAAGTGGATCAGGCCCACCGAAAAGGATATGCACAAATTCAAGGCATACGGTTCCGATCAGGACGCAGTCGAGAAATTGCTGCGCCGGAGCCTGATGGACTGGATTTCGCAGGGCGGAGGAATCGTCGCCTATCATCACGCAGTCGGCGGCAACACCCACTGGCCCGAATTCCGGGAGCTTCTCGGCGCGGGCTACTGGGGACATCCCTGGAACGAAGAAGTCGGCATAAAACTCGAAGAGCCGGGCCATCCTCTGCTCGCGGCGTTCGAGGGCAAGGACTTTCGCCTGGCCGATGAGATATTCCAGTTTCGTGAGCCCTATTCACGGGAAAAGCTGCGGGTGTTGCTGTCGCTCGATGTTGAAAAGACCAATATGGACGTTCCGTGGGTCCACCGGACGGACAACGACTTCGGCCTGGCCTGGATCAAGCGGCACGGCAGAGGACGGGTATTCTATTGCGCTATCGGTCATCGGACGGAAATCTGGTGGAACCCGAAGATACTGCGTTTTTATCTGGACGGCATACAATTTGCCACCGGCGATCTCGAGGCCGATGCGACGCCGAGCGCCAAAATCGGCATCGAACCCGGATTCACAAGCATCTTCAACGGCAGAAACCTGCTGGGCTGGAGAGGTAATCCCAGGATATGGTCCGTGAAAGAAGGCGCCATTACGGGACAGACAACGCCGAAGAATCGAATCTCGGAGAATACCTTCCTTATCTGGACCGGCGGCGACGTCGGGGACTTCGAGCTGCGTTTGAAGTTCCGAATCGAGAACGGCAATTCCGGCATCTACTTCAGAAGCAGGGAGCGCACGGCTATGCACCCCGAGCCGCTGATAGGCTGTCAGGCGGATTTTTCCGCCGACGGCCGTTGGACCGGCGTAATCATGGAATACACCCTGCGGGGAATATTGGCCGAGCGGGGACAGAAGGTAGTCATCGGCAAAGACGGCAATCGCAAAGTCGTCGGCAGCGTGGGAGATCCGGATGAACTGCTCGAGAAAGTCAAGCCCGGGCAGTGGAACGATTATACACTCAGCGCCAAAGACGGTCGTATCATACTCAAGATTAACGGCGTCACCATGTGTGACCTTCAGGACAACGACCCGCGCAGGATTCCATCGGGCAAGCTCGCGCTGCAGGTTCACCGAGGCCCGGATATGCTCGTACAGTTCAAGGATATCAGAATTCGGCAGTTTTGACGAAGGAGATATTAATGCACAGGATTATTCGACCGAACCGAAGAGAGGTGCTTTCGGGCATTGCCGGCATCATCACGTTTCCGAACATCATAACCTCGTCGGTGCTGGGAAGGGCCGGCAATGTAGCCGCCAGCGAGAGGATAACCATGGGCACCATCGGCGTCGGCGGCCGGGGCAGGAAGATCATGGAGGCGCTTATAGGCCGCAAGGACTGCCGGATGGTCGCGGTCTGCGATGTCGATTCCAGACGCCTGGATCGTGCGCGTGTTATCGTGAACTCCAATAACGGCAACTGGGATTGTGCCGCATATAGTGACTACCGAGACCTACTGGCGCGCGATGACATCGACGCAGTCCTGATAGCCAGCCCGGACCAATGGCACGTGCTTCATTCGGTCGAAGCGGCACGCGCGGGAAAAGACATATACCAGGAAAAGCCTCTCGGCCTGAGCGTTTCCGAGGATATTGCACTTCGAGAGGCAATCAAGAAGTACAACCGCATTTTCCAGTTCGGAACACAACAGCGCTCGGGTCGTAACTTCCGCTTCGCCTGTGAACTGGTCCGCAACGGCAGAATCGGCAAGCTGCGAAAGATCATCGCAGCTACTCCGGCCAGCCGGATTGTGGACTCGTATCCGCCTTCGTGTGTTCCGTCGCACCTCGATTATGATATGTGGGTCGGGCCCGCCAGGTGGATGCCTCATACTCAGGGCGTGGTCGGCTCGTGCGGCAACTGGGGACATATAAGTAATTTCTCTCTCGGCTGGATCACTACCTGGGGCATTCACCACGTCGATATCGCCCAGTGGGGCAACGGCGCCGACAGCAGCGGACCGGTGGAGGTTGAAGGTTCGGGCGTTTTCCCCAAAGACGGCTTGTACGACTGCGCGGTCGCATGGGACGTCAGGCTCAAATACGCCAACGGCGTGACACTAAATTTCGTGGACAACAAGAAGCATCGTCAGGGTGTCCTCTTCGAGGGCGATGAGGGATGGGTGTTCGTCAAGCGGGGATCCATCGACGCACAACCCAAATCTCTTCTCGACGAAAGGATCGGCCCCGAAGAAACACACCTGGCCAACAGCGCCGACCACGCGGAAAATTTCCTCGATTGCGTGAAAAGCCGGAGCACGCCAGTTTCGTCGATAGATTCGGCCGTTCGAACCGATACCGTCTGCCACCTCAGTGACATCGCGATGCGGCTGTCGCGCCGATTGGAGTGGGACCCGAAAACTGAGCGATTCTTCAACGACACTCAGGCCAACCGCATGCTCACACGCCCGATGCGAAGTCCCTGGCATTTGTGACGAGTCAGGGCGCGCGGCTATCCGGCAGGATGTGCACCCCGTCAGGGGTCCGGGTCCATAGGACCACACCCCGATCACGACGGGTATCGATCTCACGGCTTGTACCAAAGCGATTGCCAGTACCTTCTGTCGGTCGCATAGACGTCGATCACCTCGTCTTCCGGATGGTCTTCCGGCAGGATGCCGTATCTCTTCATCTCATTGACGTAACCTGCAGGCGGAACGAAGCCGGGCATGTCGAATCTTTTGATCTTCTCGAGTTCCGCCTTGCCCCGTCTGCACATAGCCAGAATCTTTTGATAACCCCGGTCTTGCGTATCGGCGAAGACCGGCGCGCCGTCGACTTTACAGAGTTCGTACCCCCCTGCCTCTTCGGCCAGAGGAGCCAGCAGCATCAGCGACTTTTCCGGACGCGACAAATTGAAGACCAGATGCCGTGTCATGCGCAGGCGCGGATCATCGGGGTCGGGCCTCCAGAAAGACACTCCCCGTTCATCGGAAAGAGCAACGGGAATGACCTTGTCGCCGCTATGGCACGAGATGCATCGCTTACGAATTGCCATGGCCGCGGCTTTCGTTTGCTCCCACTCGAAATCGGCGTTCACCTGGCGGTTCTCATAGTATCCGCCGATCATCCCGCTGCCCAGCGCTCCATAGGTTCCGGGATAGGGCGCCCCCGCCTCGATCCAGAAACGGATCATCTTCTCTTCGGAAGGCGAGACTTTAACGTCGTAATGCTCGCCCGTGATCTTATCCATCAGCGGGCTCGCGGCCGCTCCGATCGAGCGCGGCGGAAGATTGCTCTTGGGATTGTCACGGCCGTCGACAAACTGACGGAGGTAGGTCAGCGTATAATAGCTGTGGGAGAACATCGGTCCTCTGTCGCCCGTCAGAATAACGCCGCCGGCGTAATTTTCATAGTCGTGACACTCGACGCAGTGCCTGTCCAGAACAGGCTGGATGTCACGCGGAAAGTCAAAGACGTCCGGAATGCCTTCAATCGCTTCGACTTTGCTGGGCGGTCGTTTCAGCGCGATCAGCGTCCCCATACTGCTGCGGTTTTCGGGCGTCCTGGTTCGCTGCTCGTGGCAGCCTACGCAGCTGGTCGTCTCGCCCGGCATGACCGTGAGAAAACTCTGCATCCGCTTGACCGTATCATCGTTGTCATCCAGCGCCACGAAGAAAAAGCTGCGAAGCGCCGGCAGCTCCATATACGCCGAGCCGTCGGGCTCGACAGGCACGGTTCCAACGACCCGCTCCAAAGTGAATGTCCCGCCGAAACTCACGGGGTCCATTCCGCCGGTGTAGTGGATCGGCATGGGTAAGGTCTCCAGGACCAGCAGCTTCTTGATCTCCCCGCGTTCGACGCCGTCCATGCGCCGCCCGTTGTAGACATCGGACAAGATCAGCCTGCCGGCAGCTTCTTCCGGTTCGGCTCGGGGTGCTATTATCCTTTCCCGCGCCCGCGGCATGATCGGCCGGGGCTCGTGAACCTTGATGCCTGCTTTGGTCAGTTCCTGCGGCAAAGTGTAGATCGGCTCGACAGCGCCGCTGTCATCCATCAGTAACAGGCTCGTATCCCGAGCAACAAGAAACCGGTTCGCCGAGAGCGGGTAAGGATCTCTGTAATTATTCTTCTTGCTGATACGCTCCGCGGCGGCGAGCTCGTCGGGGCCGCGCTTGGGGCTGACGATTGTGATTGCTCCTGCGTGCTCGCGCCGGCCGTGACCGGGAGAGAAGACGGCGACAACCTTATCAGTTTCGGGAATGGGCTTGGCGTCGATCATCACAGTGCCGGGGCGCATGTTGCCGTAGAAGACCATCTGCCCGGTGCCGTCGGGGTTCGTCGTCCAGAGATGGTGATAATGCACCTGGCTGCGGTCCACGTATTCCCACCGCTGATAGAGGATGCGGCCGTCCGGCAGGGGCCAGGGAGTATTCTCGTGCTCGTTGTTGCTCGAAAGCTGCCGGATGTTGCCGCCGTCGGCATCGCAGCGATACATTACTGCGACTTTCGTCAGCCAGCAGTTCACCCAGCGATCGCAGCGGTCCGAGCAAAACAGAATCCCCCCATCGGCAAGGTATGTCGGCTCGATGTCGTTATACGGCCCATCCGTCAACCGGCGAAGACCTGTTCCGTCGACGTTGATCTCGTAGAGGTGGAAGAAATCGGAGCCGTCCTTTCGATACGAAAAGACTATCCTGCGGCCGTCGTAATGCACCTGTGGGTCGCGCACTGTTCCTTCGGGATCGTCCAGAAGGTTTGTCACCTCACCGGTGCGTACGTTCAACTTGCATAACCTGCCCAGCGCCCCGTATGCCTTCCTTTGTTTATTACCCGCATAGTACCCGAAGTTGGCGTACCAATGTCCGTCTTTACCTTCCTGTCTACGGGCAAAGACTATTTCCTCGTGTCCGCCCATCAGATCGAGAATAGCTTTCCTCGCCTTGTCGCTTTCTTCGGAACGAGGCAGGCCTGAGGCAAAACCGCCCAAACAAAGCAATCCAATAAAGACACTCGCTGAAAACAAAACTGCATCGGCTCTATTCCGCGCGTTCACTGCTGAACCTCCAAAATCGCTGTAATACCGTAGCAAGGGACTTAGTTTCAGCACAACCCCATATCGTGTCGAACATTGTATCAGAATCATCATACAAGTTCCAGACCAAAATCCAACGGAGGCTCTTGATTTTCAGGTTGCGTTCTCTAAAATAAGAGAAATCATTAACCAGTGCTTTCTTGAAAGGAGCGACGCAAATGTCAAAGAAAATGCTATTCGGTACTCTAATGCTTCTGCTGGTCGCCACGAGCGCGGAGGCCGGCCGGTGGGTGGATTTGTTCGACGGCAAGACACTTGACGGCTGGACGATTCACAGCGGGTACGCGAAGTACGCCGTCGAAGACGCCACCATAGTGGGGACCGCCGTCAGGGGCAGCCCTAATACGTTTCTCTGCACTGAGAAAAAGTACGGAGATTTTATTCTCGAATTCGAGGTCAAGTGTGATCCCGAGTTGAACTCGGGCGTGCAGATTCGCAGCCAGATAGCTGCAAAGGAAATGTTCTTCGTATTCAGAGGGCGAAACGGCGAGCCGAGAACGCGGAGGATTCCGCCGGACCGCGTTCACGGCTATCAAGTCGAAATCGCCAGGTCGCCGGGCAATTCGGGCGGCATTTACGACGAGGCCCGCCGAGGATTTTTCCTCGCAGGCATTGCCGACGATTCGGACGCCGCAGGAGCGCTCAAAAATAACGAGTGGAACAAGTACCGAGTCGAATGCAAAGGAAGCTCGATCAAGACCTGGGTCAACGGCATCGCCTGCGCCGACCTGAAGGACTCGATCGACGCCAAAGGTGCCATCGGCCTGCAGGTCCACGGCGTCGGCAGAGACTTCAAAT
The DNA here is from genome assembly GCA_964598225.1 of uncultured Pirellulales bacterium. Lineage (GTDB taxonomy): Bacteria > Planctomycetota > Phycisphaerae > Sedimentisphaerales > Anaerobacaceae > SG8-4. The sequence continues at coordinate 149,216 of CAZRBG010000001.1, read as the reverse complement.
CCTATCAGGTCCACTGGCGGAACATTCGCATCAGAGAACTGGCCCCTGACGAGGTAATAGAGAAAGTAAGCGTCGTAGTGGTGACGGGAGGTCACGGCTTCCAGCACGAGCCTTTCTTCGAGATGTTCGACGGCATGAAGAGCATCGATTACGTCGAGGCCGAACAGAAAGATCACAGCGAGCTGTTCGAGGACATTAGCGACTGGAATTACGACGTGATTGTGTTCTACAACATGACACAGAAGATATCGCCCAAACGGCGGAAGAACTTCCTCAAGCTGCTCGGCCGGGGCGTCGGCGTTGTCGCGCTGCATCACACTATGGCGGCCTATCAGCAATGGCCCGAGTTCAGGAATATCATCGGTGCGAAATACTATACGAAGCAAACCGTCGAGGACGGCGTCACGCACGGCAAGGGTTCCTTCAAACACGATATTGACATCAAGGTCCAGTTGGCCAACAAGAACCACCCGATCACCAGGGGCATGAGCGATTTTACGATCCACGACGAGAGCTACAAGAACTGCTGGTTCGACGACGAGAATCAGGTCCTGCTGACGACCGACCATCCCACCAGCGACGAGACGATAGGCTGGGCAAGGAGATACCGCAGGGCAAGGGTCTGCACGATCCAACTGGGACACGACTCGAAGGCCTACGCCAACGACAACTACTCGCGATTAGTCGAGCGAGCAATCCTCTGGACGACCGGGAAACTATAGACCGGGCGGCATTGTTATGTTCGCAAGAACCACTATCCCCAGACGCTCGGCTCTCTTGTACCTGTGGCTGATCTGCTTCGTCGCGAGCCCTGTCTCTCTCGGCGCGCAGCAGCCCGATCCCGACGCCTTTGTCTATATACTGAATCTGGGCATCAGAGACAACAAGATCGTCTTCAACGGTCTGCGAGTCGGATTCGCGGTCGGAGACGGCCGCACGATCCTTACCGCCGCGCATTGCCTGGAGGACTTTGGCAACGGCAATCACTCGCTCTTTAAGCCGCTGGCGATAAGCCGGCACTACGGTGACATTGTCGAAGCACAAATCGTCGACACCGAGGGGCAGGACGATATTGCCCTGCTCAAGCCCGATTGGGAGTCGCACCCCGGGCTCAGGATCGATGCCGGCAATAGGTGGAAGAAAGCCAAGAGGATAGTAATTGCCGGCTATCAACCTACTAATCCCGCAAAAGGAAAGAACACAAAGATCAGCCGTCGCATCTCGCTGAAAGACGAGAAAGTCGTCCGAGCAAATGGAAAAGGTCGGCACGCGTTTCAGTTGGGATCGGTCGCATATCCCGGCAAAGGCTGGAGCGGATCTGCGTTCTTGCTGCCCAAGACCGGCGAAGTGGTCGGGATTCTCAGCAACGAGAGATACGTGAGAAAGTTCTTCTTCAGGAAGAAGCATTATATCTTCGGCTGCAATCCCGAGGCCATCCACAAGATGTTTTTGAGAAACGAGATTCCTATTTCGGTTTTCTCCAGTCCCATCGCCCGCAGAGACGGCGCCGGGCAGTTCGATTCGATCCTGCGGCTGTTCGACAGCGTCGTGATCGGAGACAAAGAAAAGTCCTGTGAAATTGCCAAAGAGCTGTGTTCGACACGACCCGAATCTTACGTCATGCACGTAGTCGCCGCGTGGATGCTTGGAGAGCCTTCCGATGAGGAGTGCTACCGGAAAGCGATTGAGCTGGCCGACCATCGCACGCTTCCATACGCGGCGTACGGCAACTGTTTGTTGAACCGAGGCAAACCCGAAGAGGCACTGCGGGAGTTTCAGAATGCCATTGCCATCGACCCGAATCACATCTTCGCTCAGACCGGCAGGATCTTGGCATTGACGCGGACCGACCCGGCCGAAGCTGAGGAGCAGGGGCGTGAGCTGACCCGAAAGTGGCCTGCGAACGCCGCGTTCTGGTTCGAGTTGTCTCGTGCTTTGAGAAAGCAAAGAAAACACAAGCAGGAACTGCCGATCCTGAGAAAGGCAATTGAACTGCCTCACCCGGATCACCTCCGGCATCTTTATCAGCGGCATCTGGCCGATTCGCTTTCTCATAACAAGTACTACTTCGAGGCCGAACAGACCTATAAAACCCTCCTTGAAGACCATCCGTGCGCCAGGTGCTGGTCGGCGTATACATCACTGCTTACCCGGCTGGGCCCTAAAAGAGCCGAAGACGCAAGGAAAGCCCTCGCAAACGTCAAGGCGATGAACAAAAGCAACGACGTCCCGAACGCAACCATCCGAGCCTGCGAGGCCGCCATCAGAAAAATGACGGAATCGCCGATTTCCAGCCGATAAAAAGACGTCCCCGATCAGCAGCACAGATCAATGGCCTCGTATCTCGATAAATAGTAAGATTTTCTCACTTTTTAATATAGGCAAGCATGTTTTTCAATCTCCGGCAAATGACCGGTGTAGGAACTAAGTGAGGTAAATTGCGGCCTCCGAGGAAAAACAGAGAAGATGTTAATATGGTATTTCGGGCCGAAGAACGAACCGTGGGAAGCGCCTCGACTACTCGTTTTCTTGCCGGCATTGAACCGGGCGTTTTCACTATGTCAAAGCTCCTGAAAAAGGCTCAAGAATCTGAGCCTAATGTGCCGATGCTAATAACAGTATTGATAAGTTAATATTGAAAACGAAAGCGGCTCTAAACGAATGACCAGCCCGGCCATGTTAGTTGGACCTGCGTTGCCACTCACTGAGTTTCGCACACAAGTCAGATCGTATTCGTGGTAAGCGCCGGAGAAGGCTACGGAACCATAATGGAAAGAGCTGCTGATGTTTTTGCCCCCGGCCAGCAGAAGACCGAGTATCCCAAAAAACAAGAAAAACTGAATAAAAACATCCAAAAACTAATACTCGTTCTTTGCCTCGTGTCGGGGGCTGTCTTTTTTAGCCCCTCTATAATTGTCTCTTAACCGCGTGAGCGTGAATCAGCTCGAACACCCCCTTGACAAATTCTTCGTCCAGCCCGAACTGTTGCCCCTGCGTAATATGATCCTCAAGAATGCTCTCCCACTGATTGATCTGCAGGACCGGTATGCCGTGTCGCTGCTTGAGCTTGCCGATCTCCTCGACCCACCTCATCCTTTCGACAAGGTCGCGTATGATCTGCGAGTCCACCTGTGCGATCTGGCCGCGAAGGTGCTCGATATTCCTCTTGACCTGCTCGTCGGTGATGTCGGTCTCCCGCGTTCTGAGCTTACCAAGTAACTCGATCAGAGCATCCGGCGTTATTTGCTGTTTCGCATCGCTCAGGGCGTTCTCCGGGTCGATATGCGTCTCGATCATCAGGCCGCCGATGCCCAGATCCAGCGCCGTCTGTGAGATCGGCTCAATATAAGCCCGGTTGCCCGCGATGTGGCTCGGATCGCATATAAGCGGCAGATTCGGGACCAACCGTTTCAGCTCGATCGGAATCTGCCAGTCCGGCCGGTTGCGGTACTCCATCTCCATATACGTCGAAAACCCCCGGTGAATCGCGGCGAGCTTCCTTATGCCGGAGCTGTAGAGCCTCTCGACAGCTCCGAGCCACAAACCGAGCTCGGCGTTAATCGGATTCTTCACCAGCACGGGAACGTCGGCCCCCTTGAGCGCATCGGCTATCTCCTGCACCAGAAACGGATTAACCGTAGTCCTTGCCCCGATCCAGAGGATATCCACATCATGTTCGAGACAATGCTCGACGTGCCGGGCGCCGGCCACTTCGGTTGTGGTCAGCAGAGACGTCTCGGCCTTGACTTGCTGTAGCCATTCGAGCCCGACCTTTCCGACGCCCTCGAAGGTATTGGGCCGCGTGCGAGGCTTCCACACCCCGGCACGGAATACCTTCACGTTCGGACATCCGCTCAGCCCGCGGGCGGTCGCCAGGACCTGTTCTTCACTCTCGGCACTGCACGGACCGGCGATCAGCCAGGGAGTCTTGTCGATCTTCAACCACGTCGAGATATCCGATATACCCTCGTTCAGCTTCTTCAGGTTCTCAGGCATATAATTGTCCAACCCATTTGTTTAATTGAACTTACAATACTCGCCAAACGAAGTGCCTGCTCGGCGAAATCAGGCCGGAGATTATAACGTTCGTCGCCCGACAATTCAACATCGGGATGCACTGCGAGACAGCGAGTCCGATCCGATCTCAGCTTACGACCAAAAAACAGACACCTACACGCCCCTGATTTGGCGGGATCTTCTCACTTTACTGTGGGGTGTATACCGGGCCAATTGTCGCCGATTCGAGCTTCGAAGCAGCGGCCGAACGGGTTTTTTGTTGACATAACGGGTATTTACTTATATTATATAGTTTTAAGTACAAACAATAGCAGGGATAGTGTCCCTGTTTGGTGATTGAAAAGCCTGTTTAGGGCATTTCGGAGGTACGGGCAGCCTGGAATAACACCTATCTGGTTGAGGGCCGAACCCGGTTTTTGGCAAGAAAACGCAGTTTTTGGAGAGAATTTGATGCTCAACGGAAAAACATCCTTAGCGATTATAGCGGCGACACTTTGTCTGGTCAATGCCTGTTTTGCTCAAAGCACAACCGAGCACTGGGAAGACTTCCTGCACTACACGGTTATCGGCCGCTTCGACTTGGCGAAAGGACACGCGCAGGCGTTACTTGAGAGTAATCCCGACCCCGTGCAGTTGCTTGAACTTAGCAAGGAAAACCCGCAGGGCTACCAGATTCTGGTCCGCGCCAAAGAGACTGCAGAGGACGAAGAGCTTGCCGATCTTGCCGCCCGGGTCATAGACATTATCGAAAATGGCAGATTCATCCGCCGGACTTCGCCGGCAATCATTGCCGAGGAAGTCAGAAGACTGAGCGGCACCGAACGGGGTTGGTTCATCGCAGTTAGAAGACTTCGCGACGCCGGCGAGTACGCAATCCCCTTCATGCTCGATGCCCTGTCCGACTCTACACGCGAAAACGAGTGGCCCGATATAGTTCGCGCTCTGCCGAAGATCAGCAGAAACGCAATAAGACCGCTCGCCGCGGCACTGCAAACCGACAATGCGAGAGTGAAAAGCGAGATCATTACCGCGCTCGGCGCGATCGGCTATCCGCAGGGACAGCCGTATCTCAAGTACGTTGTCGAAAACGAAGAGTCGGAGAATCTTCGCGGCGACGCCCGAAAAGCCATGAGTCGAATCAACCCTGATTCCTTGCAGGTTCCGGCCGCCGCACTGTTCTACGAACTGGGCGAGAAGTACTACTACCATGCCGAATCGCTTGCGCCGACCGAGGACGTCAATTTTGCCAATATCTGGTTCTGGGACGAAGACGCCGGCAAGCTGACCCGCGAGGAAGTCGCCGATGATTATTTCCACGAGCTGATGGCGATGCGCTGTTGTGAGTGGGCGCTCAGAGCCGATGCCGGTTACGGCCGCGCTATCGGCCTGTGGATCGCCTCGTTCTTCAAGGCCGAATCGACGGGTGTGGAGAAGATGCCCGACTACTTCGGCGAGCGTCACGCCGACGCCCTGGTTTACGCCACTACCGCCGGCGTCGAGTATCTGCACCAGGCTCTCGCCCGCGCCGTCAAGGACAAGAACGCTTACGTAGCGCTCGGCGTAATAGAGGCACTGGGAACGACAGCAGGCGAGGAATCTCTGCTCTACAAGCTCGGCCCGTCGCAGCCGCTGCTTCAGGCGCTGTCTTTCCCGGATAGGATGGTCCGCTACAGCGCGGGGATAGCACTCGGCAATGCCGGTCCGACCGAGCCTTTTGCCGAGAGCTCGCTGGTCACGACGAATCTTGCCGAAGCTCTGACTCGGGACCCGAACGCCGCGGGCGCCGGCGAAAACGGCTGGAACGCCGAGGTCGCCGAAAGCTACGCCCTGCGTGCCGTGGAAACAATGCTCAAACTGGCGTCGACGCGAAACGAGCTCATCGATCTCTCGCCCGCTCAGAATGCACTCGTAGAGGCCACTAAAAGCGATCGCAGCGAGATTCAAGTCCTTTCCGGCCAGACGCTGGCGTATCTGGACAGCCCCGGCGCCCAGAGGGCGATAGCGGACATGGCTCTCGATACAGGCAACTCGGCCGAGGTGCGAATAGCGGCTTTCGGCTCGCTGGCGACTTCGGCAAAGCTCAACGCCAACATGCTGCCCGAGGACACGGTCGATGCTATCTACGGGCTGATAAGCTCCAACGACACCGACCCGACTCTCCGCAGCGCCGCCGCGGCCGCCTACGGCGCGCTGAACCTGCCCAGTCGAAAAGCCAAGGACCTGATCCTCGACCAGGCAAAGATCTGACCGCAAAGCAAAACTGAGTCTCATTCGCCTGTCATTCTGAGCGGAGCGAAGCACAGCCGAAGAATCTGGTTAAAGTCAATCACCGTGCTAAGCGATGAGAAAGTCGTGGCACCCAGGCGATGCGCGAGCTCGCTTAACCCACTCCAGTCTTTTCAGTGACCATCCGGTTCGCTATACTCGGACAGTTGCAGTATAATTACATTATGGCTCGAAAGAGAATAGATGAACATACTCTCGAAGTGCTTGAGTTCGATCAGGTGCTGAAAGTACTCGCTTCTTTCGCCAGCAGCGAGCTGGGGAAAGATGCGGCGACGGCGCTCTACCCGTCACTCGACGTCGATTGGATTTCCGCCAGGCTTGCCGAGACGACGGAGTTGAAACGCATACTGGACGAGGGAATCCGAGTTCCGTTGGCAGGCTTGCGCGACATCCGCGATTTGCTAAAGCAGATTCGAACGAAGCAGACGATCTTCGACCCGGGACAGTTGCTGGAGATTTGTGACACGCTTGAGGCAAGCAGGCGGTTGAAGCTCTTCATGGGTGACCTGGCTGCCGATGAGTTCGGACACCTACATCGGATGGCAGACAAATTGGAAGATTTCAGCCACATCGTAGACGAGGTGAAACGCTGCATCGAGAGCAACGAAAAGGTTCGAGACGATGCATCCGACAAGCTTCGGGACATAAGAGCGCGGATCACTAAACTGACCAGGCAGATCCGAAAGGGATTTGCCGAGATAGTCGCCAGAGACCAAATGCGAAGTGCGCTTGAGAACGACAGATTCATGATGCGTGACGGAAGACCCGTTGTCGCCGTCAAGGCAAACTATCGTCACTGCCTGCGCGGCATGGTGCTGGACCGTTCTCGCACCGGCGCAACGCTGTTTGTCGAGCCGGATGAGCTCGTCGAGACAACCAACGAACTCGAAGAAGCCGCGTACGAGGAGAAGAAAGAGATCGATCGCATATTGTGGACGCTGACCAAGGCGATTCTGCGGGAGCGAAAGAAAATCCTGGCGAGCGTCAAAGCACTCGGCCTGATCGACTTGACGTTTGCCAAGGCCCGCTTCAGCATTGCCTACAACATGGCCGCACCACAATTGGATTCCGAATGCTGCCTGAAGCTGCGGCGGGCACGCCATCCACTCCTTCTGCGCTGGATCAGCAAGGAAAAAGATAAACGCGCTTCGGAGGTAATGGATGACGTCGTTCCCATCGATGTGCGGCTGGGAGAAGACTTCGATCTTCTGCTGGTAACAGGCCCGAACGCGGGCGGCAAGACCGTGATGCTAAAGACAATAGGCCTTCTGGCACTGATGACCCAAAGCGCCATGCACATCCCGGCAAGTCCCGATTCCCGCGTCCCGGTGTACAGGCAGGTTTATGTCGACATAGGCGATGAGCAGAGCATCCAGCAGAACCTCAGCACGTTCTCGGCGCACATGCGGCAGATAATCCGCATACTCAGCAGAACGAACGCCGGCACCTTGATTCTGCTCGATGAAATCGGCGCAGGCACCGACCCGACCGAAGGAGCCGCGCTGGCGGAGGTGCTGCTGGACAAGATGCTGGCGAAGGGCGGGCGGATAATAGCAACGACGCATCTTGGCCAATTGAAGTCCTACGCCTACTCGACCGCCCGCACCCAGAACGCTTCGGTGCAATTCGACTCCGAGACACTCGCCCCGACGTATCGGCTCTTGGTGGGAACGCCCGGCAGCAGCAACGCCCTGGCTATCGCAAAACGTATGGGCCTGCCGAAGGAAATGGCGGCTAAGGCGCAATCCCTGCTGGAGAGCGACAACGACGGCACCACCGAACTGATAAACCAGGTCCAAATGACAAGAGAAGCCGCCGAACGCAACCGGACTAAAACGCAGCAAACGCTCGAAGAGGCAAAGCAGCTTAAGAAACAGGCAACAGAGGCGATTTCGCAGGCGCGAGCGGAGGGCCGAAGGCTGAAAGACCAGGCGGACCGGGAAATCGACGACTCCATGCGGCAGGTGCGCCGCCTGCTGGAGGAGTTTACGGCACAGATGCAGAACGCCCCGAAGGCGTGGAAAGAGCGTGCCGACGAATTCGCCGAGAGGGTAACAGCCGCCGCGTCAAGCATGCCCTTAGCGGCCCGCCACGCAAAGTTCGTGGAAAGCCTGTCCGCCGGCGACAGCGTCTACGTAGTCCCCTTTCACCGAGAGGGCATCATAGACCGCATCCGCCGCAAGCGAAAAAAGGCAGTAGTCCTCCTCGAAGGCAAACAAGTCCACGTATCCTTCGAAGACATAACCAAACCCCCAACAACAAGATAACCTCCAAATAACCGTTTCCACCTATGTAGATCAGAATCCAACCGGTCAAGTAGAAGATGCCCGTTATATGCGCGATAGGGTCAGCTTCATTTCCAGATGGTGTGGAGTGGATTATAGTTGACGTTTCACCTAAGATTTGATATATATTACGTTATGGAAAAGGTTTACATAGAAACAAGTTTCATCAGTTTTCTGGCCGGCAGACATTCGATGAAGAATCCGATTATTGAAGAACTTTGGAGAGCTAAAGACGAGATCGCGCGCGAATGTGGCAACGATCTCAATAAGCTTGCCGACCGCCTCCGAAAAAGGCAGAAGGAAAGCAAGCACAAAGTCGTGAATTTCAGCGAGAGCCAACCCCAAAATCCCTCAGTCCCAAATTGACACGGATTTAGGCGGTGTATGAGAAAATGTACCAGAGATAATTCTCCTGGTGGTAACAGTGAAAAATAAACTCAAACGCGACGAAGTTCTGAAGATCATCTCATCTGCTGCTAGCTACGGGAATTTAGGTTTATTCGTTGGCGCAGGTTCCTGCAAGGCCGTTCTCAATGATGAAGAGGATGTCGCATTGTCTTGGGCCCAGTTACTTGAAAAAGCATCAGAACAACTTGAAGTAAATTACTATGCAATACCAAAACAAGGTGCCGGGTATCCCGAAATAGCCAGTCGCGTTTGCCAAGCTTATGCACACAGTAAACATAAAACTTTCTCTCAAGGTGCAAGTCGTTTAAAACAAGCCATTGCAAGTCTGACATGCTGGTATCCAGATCGTGAGCGCATAGAAAAGTTTGGTACATATTTGGACTCACTTTCTCCATCATGGGTTATAACAACAAACTATGACCTTGTAATCGAAGCGCTATTAACGGGTAGATCGATTCCACTCGGCCCGTCTGATCAACTTACTAATCCAAGAGGAATTGTCCCCGTCTACCATTTACACGGCATACGAACCAGCCCTGAGGACATCATCATAACTCAGGAAGACTACGTATCTCTATTTAGGCCAAATGAATACAGACAAATCAAATTAGCGCTAACAGTAAAAGAATCAACCACTCTGCTCCTAGGTTACGGCCTAGGTGATGTAAATGTCTTGACCGCAATAGACTGGTCGAACAACGTATTCTTGGGAGAAAAGCGAGATTTTCCACATGATGTAATTCAGGTAATTAGAAAAGAAAATCCAAGACAGTCGCCTTACAGAGATCGGTCCGGAATTTGGGTCGTTGATACGAACGACCTTGTGAACTTTTTCGAAGAATATATGGCAGTACGCGATACAGAAAAGAAGAAAGAAGAAGAGACTAAAAATGCAATCCAAAAACTTTCACAAGCTCTCGCAGACCCCAACACTTCTCTTATTGATAGGTTTATCGACGACGAGAAATATAGAAAAACCGCCATTCGCATTCTATCACGCTCCCCCATCCATTTAGTATCCGGTTTTATATCTTTCTTAGACAAGTGTATAGACGAAACATGGAAGCGTTCAGAACCCAGAGGCGCATTTGAAGGCTATAAACAAAACCTCTCGATAATTCTTGATATTTTGACGTTGTTTGATGTTGACAAAATACCACCTGCCCTTTTTCAAACAGCAGCGTATGGCTTACAACGTGTCGGATATTACGTTGGGACCGATACAGGTAAATCGTGGTCGGCCGCCGAAACATGGAAAAACCGGAAACGCGAGCTGTCAACAGAAATGGTAAAGGAGCTTAAGAACGTAGCAGATCAACATTCATATCACAACGTAAAGCATCTTTTGCATGGGATGTAAAAGTACAACAAGCAGTTGTAATTAAACGCGGAAAAATCGGGATCACCCCAAAGGAACTAAATTCTTGAGCACAACAGGGACAATAATTTGTATCCGCGTTTTGTGAAATCAGTTTTGAGGGGAGCCGCTGTTGTTTTTTGATTTTATTTTTTTCAAACTAACTTGCAGATCTTATACGGTTCGATAGGCTCAGGGAGAAATCTTGGCGCAGGTAAGTGGTTGAGTGACTTCAGGAACGAGGGGTGTTGAATTTGTTCAGTTCGGGTTTTAGTTGTTGCCAGGGGATGTGTTTTGGGAGGCGGTTTTGTTTGGCGGCTGTTGCGGCGGTGACGCCGGCGGCCTGGCCCAGGGCTACTGCGTTTCCGGTTACGCGATAACTCGAATGTGCGATGAAATCGCCGCTGATGCATCGGCCCGCCATCATCAGGCCGTCTACATCTCGAGCGATCAGAGCCCGCAGTGGAATGTCGTACGCCCGGCTGCGCACTCCTGTGCGCGTTATCCCTTTGCCTTCGGTTTTGCTTACCGAGTGGACGTCCACGCCGAAGTACACTCTGCAGATAGAGTCCTCGTGTCTTATGCCCTGCTTGAGGTCCGCCGCTGAGACTGTGTAGACGCCGTGTATGCGGCGGCCCTCGCGGACGCCGATGTGCTCGTTCGTCGCGACCAGGCGCAGGTCTTTCCACACGCCGCCTTTCTTGCGAAGGGCCTCGACGATGCGGTTGATCTCGGCACGCGCGCGGAGCGTGGCCTCGGTTAAATCCGCCGCACTTGTCGGCAGGACGTCGTACTCGTGGTTCGCCGCCATACAGAACAGGTCGTTATGGATGCGAAAGAGCGTCGGCTTGCCATAGGACGGGTCCACGCCGGCCTCACGCAACTCTGCGAGGAATTTCAGCTTGGGTATGCTGCTGTTGGATTCTGTGCCGCGCACGAACCGGCTGATCTGTTCGTGCCGGACGCCGTCGAGTATCGCCATCATGCTCATCGGCTGCGTTTTACCGTCGGCAGGACGGCCTATATCGAATCCGCATCCGGCCTGTGCCGCGAGGTCGCCGTCTCCCGTGGCGTCGATAAAAACCTTTGCCGCCCATGCCTGCCTTCCCGACTTGGAGTCGGTTATGGCGAATTTAAGGCGATTCTGTTCGTCACGGGCGGCCGCTGCTACTCTCGTATGCAGTTGTACTTTGACGCCCGCCTCGGCGCACATCTGCTCAAGGAGCAGCTTCATCGGCTCGACGTCGTATGCAAATGAATAGCCCGGCACGTTGACGTAACCGGCTTTTCGCTCTTTGATTTTGGACATTATCTCCACAAGCAGGCCGGGCTTGTCTTTCATATCGAGAATCCAGCAGAGCAGCCCCGCCGTCCACACTCCGCCGAGACAACCGTGGACTTCGAGCAGCCGGGTCTTCGCGCCGCTTCTTGCCGCCGCTATCGCCGCAGCTACGCCCGCCGGGCCGGCTCCGCAGACTACCACGTCCGCCTGCTCGACAATCGGAACGTCCCGCGCAGGCTCTCGATATGTCCGGCCGTTTTGCGTGTTATCACTTGTTGTTTCGTCCGCCTTGCAGATTCCCGCGCCCGCCATAGCGGCGCCCAAACCAATGACCTGACGTCTGTTAAGTCCACGATCCATATTTCAATTACCTTTCAACTCAGTAGGGTGGGGCTCCCTTGCGGACGCCTTGTGGCATTGCCCCACCACTCTTGTCTCAAGAATTATATCACCAATTTCGGATTTGGTCGAGCAAAAGCACAAGCCAATGCGGTTATATCTCTATCTTCCTTGAATGATGAGCAACGGCGGTTACAATATCTACCTCTCAAGAACCTGAAAAATGAAGCTGAGGACATATGACTGAAAACAAGAAATGCGATGACAATCAACATGGTCTGGATCGCCGCTCGTTCCTTCGAAAGACCGGCGGCTTGGGCGCGAGTGTCGCCCTGGCGGGCACGGCGGCGGCTGGGGCACGGACAAATAGCACAGCGATCGCAAAGAGGTTTATCTGGCAACGCGCAGGACTTTCGAGGCGGGCGGCATCGACTGGTTACGGTCATCGGCGGCACTACGGCTCACGTCTTTGCCAAGACACACATCCGGGTCATCGGCAGCGAATTTCTAAATCCGCACGAGGTCAGGCCGCAGGCCTATGCCCCGGCGCCGTATTTCGGGAACGGGCTGGACTTTATCACCTATGAAGGAGGCCGGCACCTCAAGCAGAATTCCGACGCTTTCTGTGCTAATCCGGCCATTTACGATATCTATCTGGAATACCTGGGCGAGTTGGAAAAGCACTTCAGCCATCCGGCTTATTGCTACCGCTCGCAACTGGGGAACAGGGATTCGAACCCCGACTAACTGATCCAGAGTCAGTCGTGCTACCATTACACTATTCCCCAAAAACAGCTTTAAGCGTCACAACAAATTTCAGTTTATTCTACATCCGACGGGTCAGTATTGCAAGAAAATTCGCGGTAAGCGGGCAAGGACGAGCAAACGTCCTCCGCAGATCCGGTGAAGAGAGATTTAACTTGAAAAGCGGAGAACGATGGCGCGCCGGGCCTTTATGCGCTTGGCCCATCGCGAATTCCCGAATTCTCTGCCGACAGGCTCAACTTGTCTCAGGGTTGGTCGCCCGGCGTCTTTGGCGGACCCGGTGTTTCGGGCGGCGGGGGCGAGGCGGAAATGAGGCGGCTTTCGTGAGGCGATGCGAATCTGTGCAAAGTCTTGGCCATGTTATCAAGCCTCTGGTCTATCACCCAGTGCAACGTGCCCTCTTCCTGCGTCGATCCCGCTTTCTTGCCCGTCAGCAGTTCCAATCCCTGATCGACGGTTTCAATCGGATAGACGTGGAATTCACCGTCGTCAAGAGCCTGCCGTACATCGTGCCTCAGCACAAGGTTGCGGACGTTGCTTGCCGGTATACCGACACCCTGCTTCGAATTGAGCCCGACCACGCGGCATACATCGAAAAATCCTTCTATTTTCTCGTTGACGCCGCCGACGGCCTGTATCTGGCCCCACTGATTAACCGAGCCGGTTACGGCAATATCCTGTCTCAGCGGTACCTGAGCCAGGTTCGAGAGCAATGCAAAAAGCTCGGTCGAACTGGCACTGTCGCCTTCGACGCCGCCGTAGCTTTGCTCGAGACAGATGCTAGCCGAAAGCGCCAGAGGTCTTTGCCGGCCGTACATGTTTCGCAGGTATCCTGAGAGGATCAGTAATCCTTTATCGTGCGTACTGCCCGAGAGTTTTGCTTCGCGCTCTATGTTAATCAGTCCGTCCGCTCCCAGTCCGACCGATGCAGTAACTCGATTGGGCTTGCCGAAAGCGTAGTCTCCGAGGTTCACTATCGCCAGGCCGTTGACCTGACCGAGCTTGCTGCCCTCGGTGTCCACCAGCAACGTGCCTTCATCGATCAGTTCTCGTATCTTCTCGGCGATTCGGTCGGAGCGGTAGATTCGGTTTGTAAGCGCCTGACGTACGTGCGACAATTGCACGAGATCCGATCCTTCGATCTTGGCGAAGTAATCGGACTCGCGGAGCAGGTCCGCTATTTCGGAGAATCGCGTCAGCAGCTTGTTCTTGCCGGCGACTTGTTTACTGCCAAAGCGTATTACTTCTTCGACGGCTTCGCGGTTCAGCGGGCGCAGCTTTTCATCTTTGGACAGGGCGGCGACGAAACGGGCATACTGGAGTTCCTGTTTGCCGTCGCGGTTCATCTCCGTGCCGAAGTCCGCTTTGATCTTGAAGATTGACGCGAATTCGTCGTCGTAGAATCGCAGCAGGTAATAAACTAAAGGCCGAGCGACGACCACCACCTTCGTATTGATCGAAATAGGCTCGGGACGAAGACCTCCGGCACTGAACGGCAGCCAGGGATTATAGCTTTCGACCTGGACGTAGCCGCTCTTGAGCGTCCGCTTGAGATTCTTGTAGACAAAGGGTTCGGTCAGGGCATCCTCCAGGTTGAATACGAGGTACCCGCCGTTAGCTCGAAGCATACTTCCCGGTTTTATCTGGGTAAAATTGGTAACGAGCCGGCCGTACCGGTCTGCGGTTCTGTCGATGCTGCCGAACAAATTGCGATAAGTCGGAGCATCTTCGATGATTATCGGCGCGGTTTTGGACTCGCTGTGATCGATGATCAAGTTCACCTGATATTCCTGAAACTTGGGTTCGCCGTCGCCGGCGCCACCCATCATCATAGCCTGAACGCCCCCGGCGCCGCCCGGTCCCTTGGGTTTTGCCTTGAAGTCGGAAAGGTTGTCGAGTATATGTTCCGCTACTCTGTCGAGATATTGCAGGATACGCTCGTTATCCTGGTAAGGTTCTTTTATTCCTTCGATCATGGGACCAACCACGTAAGATGCAAACTGGCGCTCTATGTCGCGCACCTCCTCGCCCAGGTTTTCCATCATCTCCCGCTACTGGCGGGTGATCCGTGTAACTTCTTTTGACAGCTCCTTTTCTCCTTCCGAGATCCTCTGTCTTTCTTCTTCAGGCAGGTTGTCGATCTGTTCCTTGCTCTCAGCGGGTTTTCCTTCTATGAGCGGCACGAACTGCACGCCTCCGCCGCCTGAGAAGACCGCCTGGAAGCCGTGTTCTTTGGCCTTGGATCTGATTTGTTCGGCCTGCTGCTCGATTCGGTCCTGGTATCTTTCGCTGAGCTGTTCCTTCTCTGTGCCGAAATCCTGCTGTTGAAACGCTTTGGGCAGGGCTTCTTTGAGGCGTTCTAGGAGCCGATTCATATCTTTCTGCAGTTGCTTCGCCTTGCCCGGCGCCAGCTTAACGGCCCAGGGTTCATCGGGGTTGTCGAAGTTGTGCACGTATACCCAATCTTCCGGAACTGTGGAGCCGTCCAGGCGCTTCTGGAGGCTCTTTCGGATGGTGCCCATCTTGCCGGTGCCAGTGAGACCGGCAACGAATATATTGTAGCCATCCTTAGGTATGCCAAGGCCGATCTCTATCGCCGACATGGCTCGATCCTGTCCTACGATCGCGTCCAGAGGCTCTAAATCGGCGGTATTTTCGAAATCCAGCGTTTCGATTGGGCTGGTATCCGCTTGTTCGGCGGTTAACTCTCGCGGCGGAGCGGCATCTCTAAGTTGATTCGGATTCACGCCTGTCTGAGTATTGACTGATAGTTCCATGATTTCCTTTCTATTCATCTTTTTTGTTCTTTGTTACGATCAGCGTTAGAACGCCGTTTCTATGGCTGCGTTCGATACTGTCTTCTTCGATTTCATCTCCGAACTCGAAAGCACGAGCGAATTCCCCTTTCCCCCGTTCCTGAAGGTGAATTTGAACGGTCTTTTCGTCCGGCTGAATTTCTCGTTCTCCGTATATGATTAAAGTCCTTCCGTGGATCTCAACGTTGACGCTCTCTGCTTCAACGCCGGGCAGGTCGACATTAATAATATGAGCATCTTCCGTCTCCAAAATATCCACGGGCGGCCGCCATTGGGCACCTCCCCAGGATTTGTGAATTAGTTCGTCGAAAAGAGAATGCACGTGAGACCGATGAAAAGAGAAATAAGATTCGGTCATTTGCCAATCCGCTCTAAGATGCACTAAGCGGTTATGCCCTTTGGGACGATCCATATTTTTCTCCTGTATCGAATGACTTCTATTTTTCAGTTCTCACCCATCGGGGGATTAGCGTTTTCAACACGATCGGCGGTAAAATGCAGGACACAAGGGACGTTATCACCATCGCGGTGAAAATACGATCCGGCATGACGTTACCCTCCAGGTTCCTGCTTCTTTGCGTTATGATCATCGCAACCTCGGCACGGGG
Organism: uncultured Pirellulales bacterium; assembly: GCA_964598225.1. GTDB lineage: Bacteria > Planctomycetota > Phycisphaerae > Sedimentisphaerales > Anaerobacaceae > SG8-4. The sequence goes on along the minus strand of CAZRBG010000001.1, from coordinate 133,053 downwards.
TATCATGCTCAGCCCCAGGAGGATCGAAGGCTTGCAGCTTTGACAGACAAGCGCCGGCACCGCCGAGCCGAAGAACTTGCCGGCGAAGGCCGCTACGATCAGCACCGCCGCAGGCCACAGCGCCGGCGTTAAGCTTCCGATACGCACGCCAAGGCCGATACCTATGAAGAAGAAGGGGCTGAAAAGGTCGTAGATAATTTCGAAAGCGGTTTGGCTTTTGATAGAAGATGGGTCCCGACTGAATATCAAACCGGCAAAAAATGCCCCTATCGCCAGTGAGAACCCGAGAAGGCCTGCTATTGCGGCGATAACAAAACCGATGCTGATTATGACCAATGTTGGTTCCGGCGGTTTTTCGAGTTTCTGGAAGAAGCTCCTCAACGGCTTTTCCGCATACAAGGCAAAGAATACACAAAGCAGACCGAACAAGAGGAGCTTGACGGCGAACGATCCGCTGGTCTTCAGAATAGGCCCGATTATGCCCTGCGCGCCATGTGCTGCGATCACCGGAGCTATATTGAACAGCAGAGCCATCAGCACAACGCCCATGATGTCATCGAGCTCGGCCACATCCAGAAGCAATTGACCTTCGTTGGTTTCGATCGCTTCGGATTCCTCCCACACAGCGGCCACCATACCGACGCTGGTCGCCGTCAGGGCCGTACCAACTACAAGACTGGTGAGCAGACCTAAATGGATGATCCAGTAGGCACACGCGAATGCCATTAACCCGCTGATAACGATGCACGTCAGGCCGATGATCGACGCATTTCCCAACTGCTTCAGAAGCTGGTGCAGCTTACTCTCCAAGCCGACTTTGAACAACAGTACCGTCACTCCAACGTACGCGAGGAAATCTATACTCTGCTCCGATCTTTCGGTCAGAATCTCGAATTCCCCGTCAATCAGTCTGATGCAAAACCCCAGTATGATATATCCCACGACCGCAGGTATGCTCAGACGCCCCAGGCCCACCTTTATCACACCCACAATAATGATTGACAGGCCAACAATAAGAATAGCTGGGACAATCTCCGTCGTCATAAACGCACCAATAACTTTTCTGTTTTTGCAGTCTTCTATAGAATAAGCGTGACAAGCGGGCGGAGGAAATCAGGATTTTGCGTAATCCAGATCAGCAAAATACTTACCAGATATAAAAATCAGTCTTTACCTATGCCAAATTCAGTAACCTCCTGATAGTTTGGCAGAAGCGATTTGAAGTATTCTTAGGGTTGGAGTATATCAATTAATTGCCAAATATTTCTTTGGACGGTTGCGTATATGGCTGATACAAACGAAAAGCTGGAGATTGTGGAATTAGAGGATTATGAGCCTTTAGTCGGCTCTGAAACCGTAGAACGAATTCAATCCAAGGCGGAAAAACTGCAAGACCTGCACGTCGTACACGTCAACTCGACTTATTACGGCGGAGGCGTGGCCGAGCTGCTTTCGTCTTTGACGTTGCTGATGAACAGCGTTGGAATCAAGACCGGATGGAGAGCAATACAGGGGTCGCCTGACTTCTTCAGCATTACCAAGAAATTCCATAACGCACTTCACGGCGGCGACATCAATCTCAGCCGGCGTAAAATGCAGATATACGAACAGGTGGTCTTCGAGAATACCGTCCGCAACCATCTGGATCACGACGTTGTCATCGTACACGATCCTCAACCGCTGGCAATGGTGCAGCATTATAAGAAGCGCGGTCCCTGGATTTGGCGATGCCATGTCGATCTGTCCGAACCGAACATGGAATCGTGGGATTATCTGTCGTCGTTCGTTGAACGGTACGATGCCGTAATTCTCAGCATCGAAGAGTACAAAAGAAGGCTTGAAACGCCGCAGGTTTTCCTCATGCCCGCTATTAACCCGTTTTCCATAAAGAACAAAGAACTCAGTGATCGGGAAATCGAAGAGCGCCTTAACTACTACGAAATACCGACGGATTTGCCTCTGGTGGTACAGATATCCCGATTCGACCGTTGGAAGGATCCCGAAGGCGTGATCGAAGCGTTCAAAATCGCCAGAAAAGAAGTCGACGCCACGCTGGTGCTTCTGGGCGACATCGCCCTTGACGACCCCGAAGGGCCGAAGGTCTATGATTCGTTAATGGCCTCACGGGATGAGCGAATCATCATTTTGAGCAAAGAAGACACTGCTCTGGTAAACGCCCTGCAGCGTCGGGCAGCCGTAGTTCTGCAAAAATCCATCCGCGAAGGTTTCGGTCTTACCGTTGCCGAAGCCATGTGGAAAGGCACCCCCGTAATAGGAGGCAACGTCGGTGGTATTCGTCGCCAAATCGAGGACGGTATCGACGGATTCCTCGTCAACTCTGTCGAAGAGGCCGCAGAGAGCATTGTCAAAGTGGTTAAAGATGAAAGCCTATGTCGCGAGATCGGATGTAAAGCAAGGCAAAAAGTGAAGAACAATTTCCTCCTGTCGCGTCTGCTGGAGCAGTATCTCGATTTATTCAACTCATTCGAAACAACTTATTGTCTTAGAAACACTAACATAAGTCCGTGAGTCGGTTGGCTCAACACGGGTCGGCCATGCTCGCCGCAGGTGTTTCGCCGATGTGTTGGATGCGGCTATAGTCAGTGATTTCGAGGCTTGAAATAAGGAAATCCCCGATTTCGGGCCATCTCAAAGAACCGTATTTTATCTTGTGAGAAATTGAAAATCGCCCAGAAAGGAGAGAAGAATTATGCTGCGCAGTGTGAAAAGTTTAAGAGGTTATACGATTGCCGCAAAAGACGAGACTATAGGAAAGGTGGACGACCTTTTCTTCGAAGAATCTTCCTGGGTTACCCGGTACCTGGTGGCCGATACAGGCAGTTGGCTTGCCGGTCGGAGAGTGTTGATATCGCCGGCCTCTCTCGAACAGCCGGTCACAGATGAGAAGATAATCCCAGTGAATCTGACAAGGGAACAAGTCGAGAACAGCCCCGGCATAGATGCTGACAAACCTATTTCCCGCCAGGCGGAGATCGAATTGCATCAATATTACGATTGGACCCCGTACTGGATCGGGACCGGCTTCAGTCCGCCGGTAACGGCGCCAACCGAAGAGGATAAAAAACAGGCGGCAACAGCAGCCAGGGAAAAAGCCAAGACGGCCCTCAGAAGCACACGAGAGGTTACCGGCTATCGTATCCACGCGACCGATGGGGAGATAGGCCATGCCGAAGACTTCATTCTCGCCGACCAGGACTGGGTGCTTCGCTATTTGGTTGTGGACACCAAGAATTGGCTGCCCGGGAGAAAAGTTTTGATTTCGCCAAGCTGGATTAAAAAGGTAAGCTGGAGTGACTCGGAGGTCTACGTTGACCTGCTCAGGGAGCAAATTAAGGACAGCCCCAGGTACGATCCTTCAAATCCCATAAACCAGGAGTACGAAACCAGGCTGTACGATTTCTACGGCCGGCCCAAATATTGGACGTAATCGACGTTTCAGGGGTTCATGGATTTTGAGGCCGCGGATCGAAGTATAGAGGAATCGCGTTGATTTTGATGTGCAAGAGCCAATCGAAGGACACTATCTTATGAAGAAAAAGGATAAAATACATATTGGGACTTCGGGTTGGCATTACAAACATTGGAAGGGGCCTTTCTATCCGAAAGATATGCAGGCAAGTGATTTCTTAGACTATTATGTTAAACACTTTGACACTGCCGAAATTAACAACTCTTTTTACAATTTGCCCGAAGCCAAGACATTGCGTCAATGGCGTGATACAGTTCCCGAGGAGTTCTTGTTTTCCGTTAAGGCCAGCCGTTATATCACGCACATGAAAAAGCTCAAGGATCCTAAGAAAAGTCTTTCAACTTTGTTACGCAGACTACAGAGCCTGGGAGACAAAATGGGGCCGATCCTGTTCCAGTTGCCGCCAAAATGGAAAGTAAACGCCGAGCGGCTAAGGTCGTTTCTGGAAATGCTTCCTGAGGATAGAAAATATACTTTCGAGTTCCGCGATCATAGCTGGTTCGAAGAAGAAGTCTATGAAGCCCTGGCTGAGCATAAAGCGGCGTTTTGCATCTATGAATTGGCGGGAAACATCTCGCCTTTGGAAGTCACGGCAGATTTCATTTATATCAGGCTTCATGGACCGGGTGATGCCTACGAAGGATCGTATCCGACCAGGACTCTCAATAAGTGGGCCAAGAATATTTCGGGCTGGATAAAGGACGGCAAAGCCGTCTATTGCTACTTCGACAACGATCAGGCCGGTTATGCGGCACAGAATGCTTTGAAACTCCAAGAAATCGTGAAGAAATGACGATATGCCTATTCATAACAAGGACATAGCGGATGTGTTCGAACAGGTTGCCGACCTGCTGGAAATCAAGGGCGAAAACCAGTTCAGGGTGCGCGCATACCGAAACGCCGCAAGGACGGTAGGCGACCTCTCCCAAAATGCCGCCGACCTCATTGAGCAAGACAAGGACCTCACCGAGTATCCGGGCATCGGCAAAGATCTGGCAGGTAAGATCGAGCAGGTGATTAAGACGGGCAAACTGGAGCTTCTGGACCAGCTCAGAGAAGAGTTGCCCGGCGAGTTGAGCGAGCTTATGAACATATCTGGGGTAGGCCCGAAGCGTATAGCCAAGATATATAAAGAGCTTGATCTTAGCAGTCTCGATGAACTCCTTAAAGCAGCCAAAGAGGGAAAAATCCGCGAACTCTCCGGCTTCGGACGCAAGACCGAAGAGAATATTATCGAAGAGATCGAAAGGTTAACTCAGGAGCAATCACGACGTCTCAAACTCGCAGAGGCCGAGCAGTTCACCGAACCTCTGGTCGATTACCTCAAAAAGTCCAAAGAGATTAAAGATATTGCCGCCGCAGGCAGCTATCGACGGCGCAAGGATACCGTGGGAGACCTCGATGTCCTCGTGACCTGCAAAGAAGGCTCGAAAGTCATGGATCGCTTCGTAAATTACGAGGACGTGGAGAAGGTTGTTTCCAAAGGTAAGACCCGCTCGACGGTCCTGCTGCGCTCCGGCTTCCAGGTGGATTTGCGTGTCGTTCCGCAGGTTGGCTACGGAGCGGCGTTGATGTACTTCACCGGCTCCAAAGACCATAACATTGCAGTTCGCAAAATCGCCGTCAGTAAGAATTACAAGCTCAACGAATACGGACTGTTCAAAGGAGAAAAGCGAGTAGCAGGCAAGACCGAAAATCAGGTCTACGAGAAACTCGGCCTGTCGTTCATAGAACCCGAGCTGCGCGAAAACCGCGGAGAAATAGAAGCGGTTCGCGACGGCAAGGGACTTCCCGATTTGTTGACTTTAGATGATATACGCGGTGACCTGCACGCACACAGCAAATATACCGACGGTCATCACACAATTGAGGAAATGGCCGAGGCTGCCAAAGACAGAGGTTACGACTATATTGCCATAACCGACCATACCAAGCGCCTGAGTGTGACGGGAGGGTTAAACGTCAAGGACCTGAAAAAACAGATGAAGGAAATTGACAAGGTTAATGACAAAATCAAGAAAATTAACGTTTTGACAGGCAGTGAGGTCGACATCATGGAGGACGGCTCGCTGGACTTGCCCGACAGTATTTTAAAGGAGCTTGATGTGGTCGTCTGCTCGGTGCATTACAAATTCAATCTTTCGAGAGAAAAGCAGACAGATCGAATCATTAAAGCTATGGACAATCCGCATTTTAACATTCTCGCTCACCCTTCGGGCAGGTTGATTAACGAACGCGAACCTTATCAGGTCGATATGGAGAAGATCGTGAAAGCGGCAGAAGGCAGAGGGTGCTTCCTGGAGCTGAACTGCCATCCCGACCGGCTCGATCTTGACGATATCCATTGCCGAATGGCCAAGGACAACGGTGTGAAGGTCGTTCTTTCCACGGACGCCCATAGCAAAGACGGGTTGGACTATATGCGCTTTGGTATAGGTCAGGCCCGGCGGGGCTGGCTCGAAGCGGATGACGTATTGAATACAAGGTCGCTCAAAAAATTGAAGCACGCACTTAAACGAGACTGAAAACAGGCGTATGAAAATGGACTTCAAGAAGAATCCTAAAACGACGTTCAAGGATGTGAAAAAGCTCGGCAAGGAAGAAGCCGAGCAGCAGATCGAAGCTCTGCGCGAGGGCATCGATTATCACGACTACTTGTACTACGTAAAGAACAAACCGGCAATATCGGATTCTACTTATGACAAGCTTTTCAGACGGCTTCAAGAGCTTGAAGAGGCTTTCCCCGAGTTTCAGTCGGAAACCTCGCCCACACAGCGGGTCGGGGCCAAACCTTTAGACAAACTCAGGAAGGTAGATCACGCTTCGCCCATGCTTAGTCTTAACGCGGCCTTAGAGACCGAAGAAGTGGGCAATTTCGACCGTTTTGTGCGCAAGAACACGGACGGAGAGAACGTGAAGTACGTTTTGGAGCCCAAATTTGACGGCCTGTCAGTAGAGGTCGTTTATGAAAACGGACAGTTTATGCGCGGGTCCACTCGAGGCGACGGCACCACCGGTGAGGATGTCTCCGAGAACCTCAAGACAGTTCGTTCCATCCCTCTGCGCCTGCGTGACGAGGACTCTCTTCCGTCATCACTGGCCGTTCGCGGTGAAGTCTTCATGCCCAAAAAAGCATTCCAGAAGTTAAACAAAGCTCGCATCGAGCAGGGAGAAGATGCCTTCGCCAATCCGCGAAACGCCGCAGCGGGCATCATCCGGCAGTTGGATCCGAAGAAAGTCGCGGACAAGCCGCTGGACGTGGTTTTTTACGAGATCATCGACAGCAGTAACGGCAAGCTAAGCTCTCATTGGGATACGCTCAAGAAATTCGGGCGTTGGGGCCTCAAGACGGATGACAACACAACGAAGTGCTCTGGCCTTGATAAGATAAAGCAATATCACGACCGGATGTCCGAGCGAAGGGACGATCTGGACTACGAGATTGACGGCGTCGTAATCAAACTCGACGATTACGAACTCCGAGAAAAACTCGGCGTCAGGCAAAGAAGTCCCCGCTGGGCTATGGCCTGGAAATTCGCTCCCAAGAAGGAGGTGACGACCCTTGAGGAAATCGTGGTCCAGGTCGGAAGAACCGGCATCCTGACTCCCGTCGCTTTACTGCAGCCGGTGGACGTCGGCGGCGTAACGGTCAGTCGGGCCACGCTTCACAACGAAGGCGAAGTCAAACGCAAAGATGTCCGGCCCGGCGATAAGGTGCGAATCGAAAGGGCCGGCGACGTTATCCCCGAGGTCGTAGAACGTATCAACCAGAAGGGCAAAAAAAGAAGCAAACCGTTTTCTATGCCGCAGAAGTGCCCCGTGTGCGGCGAGTGGGTCAAGAAAGAAGGAGCTTACTATGTCTGCCCGGCATCGCTTTCGTGCCGCGCGCAGCTAATCGGCCGCGTTCAGCATTACAGCTCGCGAGAGGCGATGAACATCGAAGGCCTCGGCGACGAGACCGTCAAAGAACTGGTAGAGCGCGGCTTTGTCACGGACATGGCGGACTTGTACAAGTTGTCTGTCGAACAGTTGAAATCGCTGGAAGGTTTTGCACAAAAATCGGCTGAGAAGCTGCACAAATCCATCCAACAATCCAGGGAGGCAAAGCTCGACACGTTTCTCTACGCGCTGGGCATCCGCCACGTCGGGCGCCACGTCGCCCAGGTAGCGGCCCGCCGCTTCGGCAGCTTCGACAAACTAAAAGAAGCCAGGCTGAGCGAACTCAAACAAGTGAAGGAAATAGGCAGCGAAATTGCCGAGAGCATAAACAACTTTTTCTCAGAAGAGCAGAACCTGAAAGTCCTGGAAAAGCTTTTCGATGCCGGTGTCAAAATCAAAAAGGTGAGGACTTCGGATAAAGACCTGCCGCTCAAGGATAAAACATTCGTCTTTACCGGCGAGCTCGAGGATTACACCCGGCAGGAGGCAAGCAGTATGGCCGAAGACCTCGGCGCGAGAGTAACCTCCAGCGTGAGTAGTAACACCGACTTTGTGGTGGTGGGCGAGGATCCGGGCAGCAAATTAGAGCAAGCCAGGAAACACAACGTCGAGATCCTCGATGAACAAAAATACGATAAATTGATTAACAAGGCAAAGTGACCATTCAAGAGAAGCAGGAGGCAGAAAGTGAACGAGATAAGACAAGATTTACTCACCGAGCAATGGATAATCTATGCCCCTGAGAGAGCCAAGCGGCCTCATGCCAGTGAAACGCAAAAGGTCAAACGAGAACACCCGCCCGGCTCAGCGGCGAATTGTCCATTCTGTCCGGGTAATGAGAGTCAGTTGCCGACCGTTATCCACGAGATAGCGGCCGCCGACGACAGGCCCTGGCAAAATCGCGTGGTCCCGAACAAATATCCGGTGCTCACTCCCGAAAGTGAAATAACCGGAACGAACAGAGGCATATACCTGACCGCGGCCGCTTGCGGCCTGCACGAAGTCATTATAGAAACCCCGCTCCATAACCAGGATATCCCTGCGATGTCGGAGGAGGAAGTCACGACGCTGATCGAGACGTACGCCATGCGTTACGGCCAGGTGTACCGCGATCACGATGAAGTGGCGGCCGTCATTATTTTTCGCAACCACGGTCCACGTGCGGGCACATCCTTGCAGCATCCTCACTCGCAACTTATCGGGTCGGGAATTATCCCCCATTGCATTTCCAACAGGGAGTTGGTTGCAAAAAACTATTACAGTCTGAACAAGCAATGTGCGCTTTGTGACATCATCGAAACGGAACAGACTGAGGGAACCAAAATCTTTTTCGAGAATGACCTTTTCATGGCTTTTGTTCCTTTCGCCGCCGCTGTACCTTTTGAAGTCTGGATTGCTCCTAAGCTTCACTGCTCCGACTTCGGTCTGGCCTCTGAGCAGGAGCGAGCGGATCTGGCCTGCGCTCTGAAGGATACGCTGCAGCGATATCAGGATATACTCGGGGACCCGGATTACAACTACGTGATCAACAGCTATTCGCGGCAGCCGACCATGCTGCGATTTCTCCATTGGTTCGTCCAGATACAGCCTCGTCTGACGACGCCGGCGGGCTTCGAGATGGGCTCAGGGATGCACATTAATCCGTCTCTCCCCGAAGAGGATGCTGCGGTTCTGCGAGGACAGCATGAAAGCAACAGCGTCTCTCAAGCTTCGAAGAAAGGAGTGGCCAGCAATGCCTGAATGTCCCGATGTAGAAATATTCAAACAATATCTCGATGCAACTTCTCTGCATCAGAAGATAGAAAAGGTTGCCGTTAACGACGGCAGGATTTTGAAGGATACCTCCTCCAATAAACTGAAGCGGGAACTGAAGGGGCACTATTTTGGATCCACGGTTCGCCACGGCAAACATCTGTTCGTCGAGACCGACAACCAATACCGGCTCGAACTGCATTTCGGGATGACCGGTTTTCTGCGATACTACAAGAACGAGAATGAAAAAGGAGCTTACGATAAGGTTGTTTTCGCTTTTGATAATAATTACAAGCTGGCCTATGTTTGCACGAGGATGCTCGGGCAGGTCTCGCTTATCAAGTCTATCGACGAATTTCTGAAAAACAACGAACTGGGTCCCGATGCTTTGAGTCTTGACATTGATGACTTCAGGCAAATATTCGAGAGTGGACGGGGCAGCGTAAAATCAACCTTAATGAATCAGAAATTCATTGCAGGCCTCGGCAACATCTATTCCGACGAGATTCTCTTCCAGGCCCGTATCAGGCCCGATACCAAATGCAGCAGCCTTACAGATGCGGATGTTAAAAAAATTCATAAAAATATGAAGAAGGTGATAGATCGAGCGGTGGAAAGGAGAGCCGATCCTGAAAAACTTCCACGTTCGTATTTGCTCGTACACAGGCAAGAAGGCGAAAACTGTCCGCGATGCCATAATGAGATACAACTTAAGAAAATATCCGGAAGAACAGCTTTCTTTTGCCCGAACTGCCAGAAGTAACGGCACGGAGAATGGAAATATATGAAAAGGATGTAACCATGGAAAGTTCGAATACGAAAACAGATATAAGCCGGTCCATACGGGGTTTCACGAGAAAAGATTTTTCACCTCAGTTCGATGAAGGAAGAGAAAAGTATAAGAGCAAGCCCGTCTGGCGGCGCCTGCGAGAGCTCGGCAGCGAATTGTGGCTGGACTCCGGCAGCATCGATGATATTCGAGATGTGTGGACCACAGACTTCACCGCCCTTACGACGAACAATACACTCTTGAACAAAGAAATCCAAACAGGCCGATACGATTCGCTGATCGAAGCAGCCTCGAAAATGCTGGGGCAATGCAACGACCTCTCAGAAGAAGAGAAAATCCGCGAAATAGGATTCATACTGAACGCCCGGCACGGACTCAATCTTGTCGAAAAATTCGATGCATACGTCTCTGTAGAGGAGCACACCGACCTGGCGCACGACGTGGAAGCCGCCGTTGACTGCGGCCGGCGCTACCACGAGATTTGCCCGGAGCGGTTCATTGTAAAGATACCGTTTACTCCCGCCGGTCTGCTGGCGACTCGAAAACTTTCCAGAGAGGGTATTGCCGTCAATCACACTCTGGGATTTTCGGCACGTCAGAACTATCTTATGGCGCGTCTGGCAAAGCCTGCTTTCGTCAATGTCTTCATGGGAAGACTCGATAGTTTTGTGGCTGACAATCAACTCGGGAGCGGGCGTTATATGGCGGAAAAAGCTACTCTGACCTCCCAAAGGGTTATCAAGCAGCTTAGCAAGCAGAAACTCTCCTCCAGCCGCCAGATAGGCGCCAGCTTCAGAGAAGCGCCGCAGATAGAAAACCTGGCCGGAATCGACGTTATGACCCTTCCGCCAAAGGTAGCGGGAGAATTTGCAGGCTCAGAGCCATCGCCGGAGACTATTGTCGACCAGACAAACAATGTCTTCGATCCGGAAATAGATCCCAAAGTTGACCGGACCGCTCTGAGGCTGGATACGCTCTGGAATGTCATAGTACAACTGGTCAACTGTATTGAGAATCTCGAACAGGAGAATCTCGATCAATTCACACCCGACGATCTTATTGACTTTTTTGATCAGAACGGGTGTGGCGACGTATTGGTCCGCTGGACAGATTCTCAAGTAGAGACAAGCGCTCGTGAAGGCAAGATTCCAAAGATTGACAACTGGAGGGATGCACTCGAGAACAAAGCAGTCGGCCTCGACAGTCTGATGAATCTGGCCGGCCTGAACAGCTTCGCCTCCGATCAAGAAAAAATGGACAACCGCATAAGAGACATCCTGGACAAAGGGCCTTCAAGTTGATCCAGGCTGCTCTTATGCCAATCGCAGAAAGAAAGGAAACAGAATGCCGGTATTATTGGAAAAACAAGAAGATACGAAAATCCTGGATGTTAAAGTCAAGGGTAAGCTGACCAAAGAAGATTACGAGCAGTTCGTTCCGGAAGCAGAGCGTCTGATCGACGAGCACGGCAAGATACGCGTTCTTTTCGAGATGGAGGATTTCCACGGTTGGGAAGCCAGCGCTCTTTGGAAAGATATCAAATTCGATGTGAAACATTTCTCCGATATCGAACGGCTGGCGCTTGTGGGAGAAAAACGCTGGCAGAAGGGAATGAGCGTTTTCTGCCGCCCGTTTACCACGGCCAAGATAAAGTACTTCGAGCCGGAACAACGTCGGCAGGCGATCGAGTGGCTCGAGTCATAGCCAATAAACAGGTTTCATCCATAGGTTGGATGGGCTTTGTATGTGTTTAGCGACGCCTTGCGTCCATGTCCAGCCCCAAGGTAGCGCAAGCTGTCATTCCTGCGAAGGCAGGAATCCAGAATCGCTTGAACAAATGGATTCCTGCCTGCGCAGGAATGACAACGCTCGGTGGCACCCTCATTCGGATTGTCGTTTGCCGGAGCCTGCCCTGAGCGAAGTCGAATGGGATGGGCTGGTTCTTTCCAGGCTAAACGCGTACTGGGCTTCCGCCTGTCCTATATGCTGCGCTCTGGTCATGGATTTCACGTGCTGGAATTGCTACAATAGGCGGCCGGCTCTAACGGTCGTCCGACTTCATTATTCTTCGTACGCCGCTTGCTACTTTGTTGCCCACTTTCTCGCCGAAGTGCTCGAGTGTCTCGGTAGTCGCGCCCTTCTGCTCGAACTCAGCTATCTGGTGAATCACTTTCACCACGCTGTCCGGATTGAGCGAGATCGAGTCTATGCCGCACTTGACCAAAAACTCGGCAAAGTCGGGATGGTCGCTGGGCGCCTGGCCGCAAATCCCTACTTTGCGGTCGCAATCGTGCGCCGTCCTGATTAGCTGGGCAACCATTCTCTTGACGGATTCGTTTCTGGCGTCGAACAGGTGCTGCAGTTGCTCGGAATCTCTATCCACGCCGAGCACTAATTGAGTCAGATCATTCGAGCCGATGGAAAAGCCGTCAAATCTCTCGGCAAAGTCGTCGGCCTGGGCGACGTTGGATGGAATCTCGGCCATTACATATATCCGAAGCCCGTCTTTGCCCCTGTCAAGGCCGTTTTGAGCCATGACCTCAAGCACGTGATCCGCCTCTTCTATCGTCCGGCAAAAAGGAACCATTACCAGAATATTCTTCAGTCCTATTTCATCACGAGCGGCCTTGACAGCCCGGCATTCCAGTGAAAATCCTTCGCGGTATTGCTCGCTGTAATAACGGCTGGCCCCTCGAAAGCCGAGCATAGGATTGTCTTCCTCGGGCTCGAACTCGGCTCCGCCGATAAGGTTTGCATATTCGTTGGTCTTGAAGTCACTGAGCCGGACGATAACATCGTGAGGATGCTGCGAAGCGGCAATCTTACTTATACCCCTGGCCAGATGATCGATGAAGTACTGCTCTTTGTTTTCATATCCCTTAGTCAGCTTTTGAATCTGTTTCTTTGCATCGGCATCTTCGAGGTCGTCGAAGCGCACCAGGGCCAGCGGATGAACCTTGATGATATTGTTGATAATGAATTCCATTCTTGCAAGACCGATACCGCGGCAGGGCAGCCTCCACCAGCGAAACGCCGCCGCGGGACTTGCAAGGTTAATCATGATCTGAGTTTCTATCTCCGGGACCTCCTCCAGGTTGATGTCGGATTGCTCGAAATCCAGTATACCCCCGTAAACATATCCTTCATTGCCTTCAGCGCAAGAGATCGTTATTTCCTGTCCGTCTTTCAGAACTTCGGTCGCGTCGCCGGTGCCGACAATCGCGGGTATACCAAGCTCGCGGCTGACTATAGCGGCATGTGAGGTCCGCCCGCCGTGATCGGTGACAATTGCAGCCGCCCGGTTCATGATCGGCACCCAATCGGGGTCGGTCATTCCCGTGACCAAGATAGAATCATCTTCGAAGCGGTCGATTTGCTCGACGCTCTTTATGTTTTGGACCTTGCCGGCGGCGATGGCCTGACCGATGGCAAGTCCTTCGGTGATTTTCCGGCCCTTCTCCTTAAGGCTGTACGTTTGAAGGGTGCTGCTTTGTTTCTGGGACTGCACCGTCTCCGGCCGCGCCTGGACAATGAACAACTCATCTGTTTGACCGTCCTTAGCCCATTCCATGTCCATCGGTTTGTCGTAATGCCGCTCAATCACGGCGGCCCAGTTTCCCAAAGTAAGAATTTCATCGTCCGTCAGTACAAAACTGTTTCGCTCCTCGTTTGACGTATCGGTATTTCTCGTGGTTTGGGAACCGCCCTTTGCATAAACCATCTTTTTGGCTTTGTCTCCCATCGTCTTGTCTATGATGGGTCGATAATCACCTTGGCCGAGCAGGGGTTTGAAGACAACGTATTCGTCGGGATTGATAGTTCCCTGAACGACGTTTTCGCCGAGACCCCACGCCGCATTTATCACCACGGCATCGGGAAAACCCGTCTCGGTATCGATAGAAAACATCACTCCCGAGCCGGCCCGGTCCGATCGCACCATTTTCTGAACGCCCACCGAAAGCGCGACCTTAAGATGATCGAAATCGTTCTCATTTCGATAGGTAATCGCTCTGTCGGTAAACAGCGATGCAAAACACTTCCTGCAGGCATCGAGAACATCATCGTGCCCCGCTATATTGAGATACGTCTCCTGCTGGCCGGCGAAGCTCGCTTCGGGCAGGTCCTCGGCTGTTGCGCTGCTCCGCACGGCGACGTCCACCTCATCCGTGTTGTACTTGCCGCACAGCATCTCGTAGTTGTCATGAATTGACTGCGCGAAATCTTCCGGAAACTCGGCTTTATAAAAAAGCCGCCGGATCGATTTGCCCACCTTTTCAAGCGACTTGTTACCGTCGGTAAGCTCTTTGAGAAGGTCTTTAATTTGTTGCTCCAAAGCATTTTCTCTTAGGAACTGCCGATAGGCCTGAGCTGTAGTTGCGAATCCATCGGGCACTCGTATCCCTTCTTTCTTGAGCGCGGCGATCATATCACCCAGTGAAGCATTCTTGCCTCCGACTATCGCCACGTCCTCGGAACTCATGTCCTCGAACCATCGAATAAGACTCTTTGTTTCAGAAGGCATGCTTATTTCTCCTCTTTGTTTTGGCTTATCGAAGTTAATAATTTTTCTTTGCTAACAAGTAAATAATATGGTGCTCAAGTAAGAACGGAAATAAGTATAATCCCTAATCTCGTCAAGATTATTGCTTAGAGACAGGCGCTTACTCGTTAATCACAATAGTGTGTAAACGGGTCAATTCGTCGATGCTGTACTTCAGACCTTCACGCCCCATGCCGGACTTTTTGTTGCCGCCGAAAGGGAAATGGCCTACGCCGTGGGCCGGCGCAGCGTTGACGCTCACGCTGCCGTCCTGAAGCGTCTTGGCAACGGATATGGCTTTTCTTAGGTTCTCGGTGAAGATGCAACTATCGAGACCGTACTCGGAAGAGTTGGAGATTTCCACGGCCTCTTCGAGATTATCGAAGGTCATGATCGGCATGACCGGACCGAATATCTCCCGGCGGGCGATGTCCATGTCGTTTGTCACGCCATCTAAAATCGTCGGCTCGTAAAAGAGATTATCATGCGAGGCCCCGCAAACGGCCCGAGCACCTCCATCAATAGCGCCGGCGACCAGCCGGTCCACTTTTTCGAGAGCACCATCATTGATGAGCGGGCCGATCTTCGTTCCCTCGTCGAACGGATCTCCCATCTTATACGAAGATGCTTCGTTTAACGCCGCTTTGAGGAACTCTGCGTGGACGCTCTTATGAACGAGCACACGCGAGATCGCGTCGCATCGCTGCCCGGAATTCTTGAACGTTCCTTTGCAGGTTTCTGAGGCCGCGAGCCGAAGGTCGGCATCTTCCAGGACAATAGCCGCCGCCTTACCTCCGAGTTCCAGGTGCAGCTTTTTCATACCGGCGTGGGAAGCAATCGCCTGCCCTGCGTTTGTGGAACCGGTGAAGCTGATCGCGGCAACTTGGCGGCTTTGAGCCATAACCTCGCCCAGTACACTGCCTCTGCCGGTAAGAATTTGCAGGCGGCCGGGTGGCAGACCCGCAGTCTCCAGAATCTTGCCGAAAAGCAAAAGACTTATGGGCGTATCGCTCGCCGGCTTCGCGACCACGCCGTTTCCCGACAGCAAAGCTGGAATGATCTTCGCGGCGGCGATAAACAGCGGATAATTGAACGGCGACAACGTCCCCACCACTCCGATTGGGTTTCTGAGTACGATTGCAAATTTGCCGTGTGTGTCCTCTACCCATTCTCCCGGTATGTATTCTCCGTGCAGTACGCGAGCTTCTTCGCGAGCCAGATGAAGCCGCTCAATCGTCGCATGCACTTCTTTGCGGGCGCCCCGGATCGGTTTGCCGGACTCCTGTGTTATAGTCCGCGCCACGGTGTCGGCATTTTCCTGGAGAATCTGAGCAGCCCGCTCCATAACCTCCAACCGCTGCAAAGGTCTGAAATCGTCGGCGCGCCCCCTCTCATTTGCCGATTCAATGGCTGCGGTCATGTTCTTCTCGGTGCAAAGCGGTGCTGCGGCAATCGTTTCTTCCAAGGTCGGATTGGTTATATCGAAATAGTCTGACGATTCAGGAATTACCCATTGACCATCTAAAAAGTTTCGGTAAATCCTTTTTCCGGTTTTCTCTCGGTCGTAAAGCTCATCGAACATTTTATCTACCGCACATTCTCTACTTCTCAACGTCATCGATAAGGGTCTTCAACGCGGCTCCTAACCTTTAAGATAGAAAGCCTTTGGAAAATTCCAATAGGGGTTTTGCCTAAAAGCGTGCTCGTTATTACTTAATGCTCTTGCTGCATTCAAAACTTATGTTATGTTGGTCAAAGTGTTACAACAAGGGCAATAGGACAAAAGAAATATTGACAGAATATGCTGGAAATCGTTATATTTCCACTGCTTATGACCGAAGCGCCCGTAGCTCAGTCGGATAGAGCATCGGATTTCTAATCCGAAAGTCGCAGGTTCGAGTCCTGCCGGGCGTGATTTTTCTGGGGCTCTTGGTGCAAAATCATTACACACATTTCTGATGACTGTCGCTGGCGATATATGCCGGTTTGTCATTTACGGCAGATTGTCGCGACCCAATGCGCGGAATTGTCTGGGCGGTCGATTTTGATGGTTCTTCCGCCGGGCATTGTGCGAGTCGGCTCCCTGTTGCCTGTGTTGATGTTTATCCAGCTAAGCTCGAAACTGGTATTGGGATATTTGTCCAGCTTGAGACCAACCGAGCCGCTGCCGTTCTTTGTGAAATAGAGCATGTACGCTTTTCCCGGATCGGCGGCTAAATACGCCTCATCGGGCTGCCGGTTCGTCAACAGATCCTGTCTCGGCTCGACGTCCCAGAATTTAACCTGCGATTCGACCTTTCTCGTCGCGGCTATGCAGTTCTTCGCTTCGGAATACAAACCTATCCCCGCGGTCGGACGATGAAACCTGACACCGGCTACGCCGGCTATCAGATTGCGCCACCATTCTTCGATGCCGTTGTCGCTGTCTCCCGGCTGGAACCTGCTCCAGGGTTTGCCGTTCAGAGCGAGATCGTTTCCGTATATTTTCGTCATGTACAGCAGGCGCGGCGGATTAGTCTTTTTCGCCGCGTCGGTGATCCACTTAACATTGTTCCAGTGGTCCTGATCTCGATGCCTGCTGTTGACCTGAGATATATCGACATAGTCGTATTTTTCGCGACTTTTCAATTGCCAGGAAAGCACTCGCGAGTCTTCAACTTTGTGGACGTCATCGAACATGTCCGTCGTAAACACATTTTTGCCGCGATCCTTTGCCTTTCGTTCGATGAACTGTATCCAGTACAGCCCCCACGCGGGCTCTTCATGTGTTTCATTGTTCATGCAATAAAGCACATTGTCGTGGCGCAGGGTAAGCGAGAGCAGCTTGTCGATGAATTTGTCTTGGAAGCGCCGGACCGTATCGTACTTTTTCTTCCTGGCCCGGGGCACATTTTCATAGACCGGATGCCCCGGCACCCCTTGAAGGAAAGGATGCTTGCCGAACGAACGGTACGATGTTGCCAGCCCCGACGATTCCGGAGTATAGTTTATGTTATTCTTCGGATTCCACGGACTCACGGGCCAGGATCCCCAGCTGCCGTCTATCAGGTCGAACCTGTCCCAGAGCTCTATCTGAACGATGATGTCTCTCTTGCTCGCTTCGGAAATGAACATCTCTATGCGGTCCCAGAACGGTCCGTTCATTTCGTTCAGATCGTACTTGGCGCCGGATTTGGCGCAGAAGTCGAATTCCTGTATCCCGGCCGCCATGCCCGGATCGAGCACGCAGCGCAGACAATTACCTCCCGCCGCCGCTAACTCATCCATAGCTCCCTTGATCTGTGCAACCGTGCTGACACCCTGATTATCCTTGTCGTTGTCGGTGTCGTGATCGATGAACGGATTATGCCCGTGATTCCAGCCGCCGAGCAGAAGCATGCGCCGACCGTCATAGCTCCAGTAGCGTCCGTCGATGGCGATTTGACCAGGAGTTGAAGTGCCCAATGTAAAAACGATCATGAGTCCCAGGAATATTCGCCGGACGTTTCGTGGCTCCAACTTAGTATAGAGTTGCAACGAAGTCATTGTTTTTCCTTTCCGTTTCGATGAGCGTTCTGAATTCAGAGATTAATTTCTTCCGCGTATCCGTCTTCCGGCCGATATTGCTGCTTTTGGTCCATCTTAAATATACGCTCGATCAGCCGCCATTTTTCTTTGGCCGAGGCATCGCCGCCGGTTTTCTGGTACTTCGAGACCAGAGCTTCCCATTCGCCTTGTCGCGGCAGTGTTGCCAGTTTGGCCATGGCCTGTTCGTGGTCGAAATCTGGTTTCGTGTCCATAATCATGAAAAGAGTTGTGCCGGATATGTATATTTCCATATCGATGATGCCGACTTCTTTCATACCTGCTGTGATTTCCGGCCAGCAGGCGCCCATGGCGTGGAGTTTCTTGTACTCTTCGATGAGCGAAGGATCGTCCTCAAGCTCCAAAGATTTGCAGTATCTTCTGAACACTTTTTTCATTTCAGCCTCTCTGGTTGGTTCTTACTTTCACATGGAAAGCACCCGGTACGGGATTCTCCGAAACAACGTACAAATAACCTCCACCGCAACCCGAATACATTGCGCCAGCGTACTTCGCCTGATAATACTCAAGTAGCGGCATCAAATCCACTGTCAGTGTATGCTGACGAACCGTGCCGGGCAGGATTTTCTCCCAGCACAACATGCACTCATTCATCGAAGCTCCAAGTGCGTCGATGTCCCGCTTCAAGATAGCATTGTAGCAGTCCTTGCCCGACTTTCCGAGTCGTTTGATCCATTGAGGCTCAAGATTCTTAGTCTCAAGCGGATTGTAACCTTCAGGCCGCGGCGCCACGGGGAGAATATGAATCACGCGCTCAAGCCAGGAAGCAACCTGCGGATCGTTATTCGATTCGATGTGCCGGGGGAAGATGCCTCCCCGATGAGTGTAATCGTAATCTAGCCGGCTGATGCCCGGATAGACAAGGCCGATCATATCCTGTGAGCCCGACGGTTCGACCTTGCCTTCGTTTTCGGTCTCATAGAGTTCCTGTACCAATTCATCGGGATCTCGCTCCGGCAAGCCGTCTTCCCAAAGCTCTAAAGCGATATTGCGAGTTCCGATGCAGATGCCGGCTCTTTCCATAAAGCGAAACTGTGGCTCGATACAAACCACGACCATCGAGCCGGGCGGACACGGATTATACCGCGATGCAAAGGGCTGGTCGATCCAGCCGCCCGCCAGTGCGATTCTGTACGGCGACTTGCCGATGACGTCCGTAATTTCTGTATCTTGCCGATTTCTCATAATCAACTGACGGTTCGTTTGCCCGCTTTGCGGTCCTTGTATTGCTGCTCGATCCACTCGTAGGTCTTTTTGAGGCCCTCTTCAAGAGGTGTGGACGGCTCCCAGCCGAGAACCTGCTTGATAAACGTGTTGTCGCTGTTGCGGCCCGCCACGCCCTGCGGCGCAGTCATATCATGTTTGCGTTTGAGCGTGATACCGCCGATGCGCTCTGCTAACGAGACGAGATCGTTAATGGAAATCAGACGGTCGGAACCGAGGTTGATAGGCGTGGCGATCAGCTCGTCGCAGTGCATGATCATGTCGATACCCTGCGTGCAGTCGTCGATATACATGAAGCTGCGAGTTTGATGGCCATCGCCCCAGATGACGATTTCGTCCGAGCCATGATCTTTGGCTTCGATTACCTTGCGGCAGATAGCCGCCGGCGCCTTCTCGCGTCCGCCGTCCCATGTTCCGTAGGGTCCGTAGACATTATGAAAACGTGCGATGGCGGTCTTGAGGCCGCGCTCGGCCCAGTATTCCTGACAGAACATCTCGGACATGAGTTTCTCCCAACCGTAGCCTCGTTCGGCCATCGCCGGATAGGCGTCCGATTCCTTGAGCGCACGGCTGTTCGGATCTTTCTGCAATTCAACGTTGTATGCGCACGCCGACGATGAGAAGAAATAGCGCTGTGCGCCGGCGCGATACGCCGACTCGATCATGTGCGTATTGATCAGAATGCTGCGCAGGCACTCCACGCGGAACCGCTCGATGAAGCCCATGCCTCCCATGTCCGCCGCGAGATTATAAACCTCGACGGCGTCCTCGCAGGCCCGCCGACAGTTTTCTTCGTGTCGCAGGTCCAGGCACAGGCACTCCACGCCCGGCACCCGCTGGTACCATTCGGGAAGAGGCTTTTTATCCACGGCCCGGATGCGGGTGAACCCCTGATCGTGAAAATACCTCGCCAGAGCCCCGGCGATAAACCCGCCCGCCCCCGCCAGTACGATCAAATCGTCCTTTTTCAGCACAGACTCGGCCGTTTGATTATCATTTGCTGCCATAAATTTCCTTTCTGGTGTTCTTCCTCGGGCGAAGGCAACTCATGCCCGTATCTTATTGACTCTTTGACACATTGGTTGTTCAACTATACTATAGCTATACATACAGTATACGGCTATTGTTGTCCAGTAAATGACGATTCTTGACTTTCAGCTTGTAGGGTAAGCAAGACAACGGAGGTTGTTATGAACAGATCATCAACAGCACGCAAGATTGGGGGCTCAAACCGCGTATGGTTTGTTTGGCTAACCATTATTCTCACTTATTGTTCAGCAGGATTGCTACACGGTTCGCCGCGGGACATCGAATTTACACAATCCGCTCGAAATGTGGACGCTTATGATTTTGTGGAGGTCACTCTGAACGTGAAGGAGCCGGACGCAGACAATCCGTTCTTGAATGCCGGCGTAGAAGGCTGGTTTGCCGGTAAAAATGGAAAGAAGGTACATGTGGGCGGCTTTTGTGACTCGGGCGAGGGAAGTATTTTCCGCATCCGTTTCATGCCCACCGACCCGGGTGAATACCGGTATTCGGTTACATACCGTCAAGGCTCGTACAGGCGCGTCTACAAGGGTGAATTCACCGCTAAAGACAGCGGCCGCCGCGGCCTCGTGCGGGTGGATAAGGACTATCCCTGGCACTTTATCTGGGAAGCAACGGGCGAACACTATTTCTGGAACGGCACGACAACCTATTGGCTCATGGGCTGGGACGACGAGACGATCCGCACTAACATAGATCGGCTCAGCAGGCTCAAGGTCAACCGCCTCCGGGTGGCTATCAACGGCCGGGTCAAGAACGGCCGCGCCTGGTACGAAAACGTCTTTCCCACAGAAAAATTCACTTTTCTTCTCAATCCCTGGTTCGCAAAGCGGCCTGACAGCGTTGAAAAGCCCGGATTCGACGTCACCCGCTTCAATGTTGGCTACTGGCGTAAGATCGAACGCATGCTCCGCCACGCCCGCGAGAAGGATATGGTTATTTCGATCATATTTTACGTCGACGGCAGACGCCCCGGCGTCGATCCGTTCAAGGAGCGGATGGGCGGCGAGGACGAGCAGCGCTATTATCGGTACGGCGTGTCTAGGCTCGCGGCATTCTCAAACGTAATGTGGGACGTTACGAATGAGTACCGCTTGTTCCGCAACGACGAATGGGCCGAGAAGATGGGGGCTTTCATAGAAAAATGCGATCCGTACGATCACCTGACGTCGGTCCACGGGCACGGCGACTTTCGCTTCCAAACCTCGCCGTGGGCCGACTTCGCCATGTACCAGCGCTGGGACGAGGCCGGAGGCTACAGATTTATGCTGGAGAACCGCCGCAAACAGGCCGAAACCGGCCGAATCATCCCGCAGGTCAACGAAGAATACGGCTACGAGGACCATTACCCGACATGGGGCGGCAATCGAAAGGCTCCTGCCCGCAGCGCCGACACTCGCCGGCGTCTTGCATGGGGAATGTACATGGCCGGCTGCTATCAGACCACCGGCGAACGAGCCGATACCGGCACCGGCTGGGGACCGGACACAGGAGGCGGCTGGTTGAACGGGCGAGGCGACGACTCGATGACTATGCTCGTCGGCTACGGTCACATAGTTGATTTTTTCACATCGGTACGCTGGTGGGAGCTGAACCCGCACAACAGCTTTTTCACTGCGCCCACGCGAACCTCCGCCGACACCCGGCTCACTCATGTCGTTTACACTCGCGACAAAGCCGGAAAAGCTGCGTTTTATCTTAACGGAAAGGAGCGGGCGACAAAGAAGGTAACCGGCGATTGTTCCAACTGGGATAATAACTATCGCCTTGCCCTCGCTAATGAGCTTACGCAAGACAGACCGTGGCTTGGGGAACTGCATCGTGTTGCGATCTATGACCGCGCGCTCGGCAGAAGGAAAATCGAGCGGAATTTCAAAGCCGGCCATGACAAGACTTCCGGTTCACCAGTTGCTCTTTATAACTTCCGGGAGGGTCGGGGCGACATTATCAAAGACGTCTCCAATGCAGGCAAACCGCTGAACCTCAAAATCAGCGATACTTCGGCGGTCAAATGGCTGTCCTCCGGCGGCTTGAGTGCAAATGACTCTACCTTGATTTCATCGAGTGACCCCGCATCGAAGGTTATCAAAGCCGTTCGCAAATCACATGAAATAACCATCGAAGCCTGGAACAGGCCCGCCAACACGACCCAGGCAGGGCCCGCCCGCATCGTCACCGTCTCAAGAGACCCGGGACAGCGCAATTTCACCCTCGGTCAGAAAGGCGGAGCGTATGAAATGCGTTTTCGCACCACATCAACCTCTCGTAACGGTGAACCCTCTCTTTCCACTCCCGGCGGCGAGGATGATCCGAAACAGATCTGCGGCCTCCGCAACGACGGCGGCGACCTTGCAATCATATACTTCCCGGCGGGCGGCTCGGTTAACGTTAAAAAAGGAATGCTTGTTCCGGATTTGAAGACCCGTTGGTACAATCCGCGCACCGGTCGATGGACACCGGCCGGTACTGGTAAGAGCGGCACTTTCTCAGCACCGAATGAAAAGGACTGGGCACTGCTGTTCCAAAAGATAAATTAGAGGACCGAACCATGCTGGACAATTCAAGTCGACGTGGCTTCTTTAGGACATGTGTCTGGGCAACAGCAGGTGCGGTCCTGGGCGCGAGTTACGAGGAGAAGGCCTTGTCGGCGCAGATCTCGCGGAAAAGACCGGAGATCGCAAAAGGGAATTTCAACAACATGCCGCAAGGCTCGATTGGAAAGGCCAAAATCAGCCGATTGATCCTTGGCGGCAACCTTATCGGTGGCGTCGGCCACAGCAGAGACTTGAAGTATGTCTCCGATCTGATCAATAATTACTTCACTGATGAGAAGATACTCGATACCTGGGAGCTGGCGGAAGAATGCGGCATCAACACGATGTCGGCATGGCCGAGTGCGCGTATGCTGCGTCTGCTCGACCGTTATCGAACGGAGCGTGGCGGCCAAATACAGTGGATCGGCCATACGAGCTATTCGCCCGAAAGAATCAAGACGTGCATCGATCACGGGGCCGTCGGGGTGTACGTTTGTGGCGATCCCACGGATAGGGTGGTCAAGGGCGGGCGGATCGACTTGCTTGCTAAGGCCATGGAACTTATCAGACAGAATGGTGCGTTTTGCGGCTTTGCCTGTCACGAGGTCAGGGTGCCCCGCGCCGTCGACGAAGCCGGGATCGATGTCGACTTCTATATGAAGACGCTCCACCATGACAACTACTGGTCCGCCACGCCCAAAGAGGATCGAAAGTACGGCGTGCGCATCTGGGATCCGGGATTCAAATCCGGGGATCATACCTCCGGCTACTATCACGACAACATCTGGTGTTTAAATCCCAAGCGTACAATCGATTACATGAAGAAGGTAACAAAACCCTGGATGGCTTTTAAGGTCCTGGCGGCGGGAGCCATCCATCCGGCAGACGGCTTCAAATACGCATTCGAGAACGGCGCCGATTTTATCCACGTCGGCATGTTCGACTTTCAGATCCGGGAAGATGCGCTGATTACGAACAGAATACTTTCGAATAAGCTGAACAGAGCACGTACATGGAAAGGTTGAGAATAAACGAGGAAAATGTGGTGATTTATCGAAGAAACGTAAGGTGGGGCTTGCCCCACCATTGTAATCAATGGCAAAACCATGATGGGGCAACCCGTTGGGCTCCGCTCAGGGCAGGTCCCACCCTACGGAAACTTTATGAAATTCTCTTGCTGTTTTCTCTTATTGGAGGGCAGGCTTGCCTCGGGGCCGATTGGCCGCAATGGCGCGGCCCTAATCATACCGACGTGACTTCAGAAGAGTCAGGTTGGCCGGAGGGATGGCCGCCGAAGCGGTTGTGGAAGAAGAACGTCGGATACGGCTGCACTTCGCCGATTCTCGCTGATGGGCACCTGTATGTGATAGGATGGAAGGGCAAACGAAGGCACGGAAATCCTGTAGGAAGCGACACTGTTTATTGCTTTGATGCTGCTACCGGCAAGCTTCGATGGAAACGCTCGTATCGCTGCCGGTACCAGGGGCGGTTCCGCACGGGCGACACATCGCGTTACGGCGGGCCGACTTCAACGCCCACATTCGACGCGAAATCGGGCTATTTGTACACGCTGAGCATTGATGGGGACCTGAAGTGCTGGAATACGAGCAAGTCAGGCCGGCGGGTGTGGTCGGTTAATTTCTATAACAAGTTTAAGGTCCGTCAACGTCCCAAAGTCGAAACAGGAACGCGCGACTATGGCTACTCATGCTCGCCCGTCGTGTCAGGCAACGCCGTTATTACCGAGGTTGGCGGCAGGGCCGGCACGTTAGTGGCTTTCGACAAAAAGACGGGAAAAGAACTCTGGCGGTCACAGAGCAAAGAGCCGTCAAGTCATAACGCCGGGCCCGTCCCTATGAACGTTAAGGGTATTCAATGTATGGCCAGTTTCGGTGTTCGCAAGCTTGCGGTAGTTCGTATTGATGATCGGCACAAGGGCGAGACGCTGGCTCAGTATCCCTGGCGAACGGCTTTCGCATGCAACATCATTACACCGGCCGTTATCGACAGCAAAATTGTTCTTTCATCCGGTCATGATGTTCGCCGGACGGCATTGCTGGAAGTCTCCGGCGACAAGGTCCGGCAACTGTGGAGCAACCGATACTGGTCCGAGGGGTGCAGTCCGGTCATTCACAAGGGCTGCGTCTATCTGGTCATCGGCCAGGTGCACTGTATTAATCTTTCCAACGGCAAGCTCAAATGGCGCGGCGGAAACTTCGGCAGGGACAGTTCCTGTCTCGTAACGGGTGACGACAAGCTCGTGGTATTCGGTTCAAGGGACCTTGGCCTGGTTGAAGCATCGCCCAAAAGGAAAAAGTACAGGGAGCTGGCCCGTGCCAGAAACGTCATAGGCGGCACCTGCTATCCACATCTCGCCCTGGCGGACGGCATTGTAGCTGTAAAAAACAAGGAAGGCGACGTGGTTTGTCTCTCAGTGAGACCACGATGAATCTACAAAAACACATATCTCAGGAGAACGATTAAGATGAAGAAAATGGTTCTGATTGCGTTAGTCAGTGTTATGTACTGCGTGTTGCCGACATTGGCGGGGCAGTCTGCTCCGCCCGAACCGGTGGTTCGTATCGGCGTGAAAAACGATGAATCTGTCTACCAGATTAGCGGCGGCATCGAGCGTCTGAATGAAGGCACGTTATGCTTTTCCGCTCAGCCGCCGTGGGGGTGGACCACCGTCGGCAAAGATGGAAAACCGCTCAGGGAACTGGAGGGTCTGCGATCGTTTACCATCTGCGGCTGGGCCGGGCCGACCTCTCTGCAGACCGGTTCCGGGGGCAATCGCATTGCCTTTAATCTGAACTACAATCGATCCGGCTTTGATCTTGTGCATCTGCGGGACGGCCGGCTTCGATTAGCCGTCAACGAATGGCCGGATGGTGTTCGCAACGATTCTTCGTCGGGAAAGCTGAAGGTCGGCAAATGGACGTTTTTCGCAGTTTCCTATGACGCAACGAGAAAGAAAAACAATGTATGCTGGTATTTCGGTGCTCCGGATTCGCCTGCGAAACTGGACAGAAAGACAACTTACCGTGCCGGGCCTACCGGAAACGAGAGCGGGCCACTCACCATAGGCAACTACAATAAAACGATTCATAAACACGGCACGGATCGTCAATTCCGCGGACGCCTGCACGGGATTCGGATATTCGGCAGCAAACGTGGTGCCGACGGCGCTCTCGATCTGCCGGCGATCAGACGGCTTCAGGCGGGTTCAGCAGCACAGCCAAACTTTGCCCGGCCCCTGCCCAAGGTGCGGCAAACACCGCCGCTGCATTCGAACGCACAAACGGACCCGGCCGAGCCGGGCGTCAAAGTGCCTATGCCGGCACGTGGAACTCGGCCGCGCATCGTCGCCACAACAGACGGCGAAATCGACGACCGCTGTTCGATGGTGCGGTTCTTGTTGTATGCGAATGAGTGGGATATCGAAGCTATTGTTTACTCAAGCTCCAAGTTCCACTGGGTCGGACACAATTGGGACGGCACAAACTGGATTCAGGAGGATATCGCAAAATACGCCACCTTCTACGACACGCTGAAAAAACACGCATCCGGCTTTCCCACCCCGAAGGAGCTTCTCGATAAAGTTTTCATTGGTAATATCAGCAATGTCGGCGCAATGGACCGCGACACACCGGGTTCCGACCGTATCGTGGAGATATTACTCGATTCGAAACCCGGCCCGGTCTACCTGCAGGCCTGGGGCGGAACCAATACTATCGCGAGGGCTTTGTGGAAGATTCAACACAGCTATCCCGATAAAATGAGAGAGGTCTCACAAAAGGCGATCCTGTATATCATTCTCGATCAGGATAAGACGTTTCGCGAGTACATTCATCCGAATTGGCCCGATCTTCTGACGCTTGGCAGCTTTCGGCAGTTTGCTACGATTGCCTATCGGTGGGATCAGAAGATTCCGGAGGAACTGCACAAACATTTCGACGCCGAATGGATGAAACGCAACATCCTGCGCGATCATGGACCATTATGTGCCCGCTACGAGGCTCATCCGCAGAAAGGATTCCGCTCCGAGGGCGATTCGCCGGCTTTCATGCATCAGATTCGCGTGGGTTTGCGAAGCCTGGAGCATCCCGGCTACGGCAGTTGGGGCGGGCGATTTATTCAGGAAAAGGACGGCAGCGCCGTATGGAAGGGTGCGAGAGACGGAGGCGATTTGGGAAAACCCATCTGGCGATTTGCCGAAGCCTTTCAGAACGACTGGGCGGCGCGAGCCGACTGGTGTGTACGAGACTTCGAGCAGGCGAATCACCCGCCGCAGGCGCGGGTCTCCGGTTCTGTGAATCGAACCGCGCGGCCGAACGAGAGAATTAAGCTAAGCGCCAAAGAATCAACGGATCCCGATAAGGACCGCCTGACGTTCAAGTGGTGGCAATACGCGGACGTGGATACCTGTAACGCCCTTATTGACATATCGACTGTTGAGGACGGTTCCGGCTGCACTTTCACCGTTCCGGGCGAGCCGGGAAAGAATATCCATCTGATCCTTGAAGTCACGGATAATGGGGATCCGCCGCTAACGAGATATCAACGCGTCATAGTCACTATTGCAGAGTAAGTTCTATTTGTATTGGAGATACCAGATGTTGACACCACAACACACCTTGAAAGCCATTATTGCGAGTATTACATTGATGCTTGCATCCACCCAGGCATACGCTATCCATCGGGATACGATTAAACTGAATATTCCGGCGCCTAAGGATTCCGCTGGCGGCATCATCGTTGCCGACGTCGATAACAACGGCCGTTTCGACTATCTGGTTACGGTCCCGGGCCATATCGCGGCTTATGCCAACGACGGCCGGAAATTATGGATACTCAAAACTGATATTGTGGTCGGAGGCTCGAGTGAACGCGAAGGATTGCCCGGCCATTGCGGTCCCGGTGTGGCGGCCGGCGACGTCGACCAAGACGGCAAATGCGAGGTCGTTTTCCTGACGAAAGATTCGGTGCTCCACGTTGTAGACGGCGGGACCGGCCACCGGGAGGCGCGCGCCGGACCGCCTGTGCCCAAAGGGGCCCAGCGCTGGGAACTGGCGATGATCGCTTGTTTTCGCGGTGAGGGAGACGACAGCGATATTCTGCTCCAGGCGACGAACAAGGACGGATATCGTACGGGAAGATATCTGGCTGCTTATTCGATAAAAACTCTGCTCAATGGCGGCAAGCCCCTGTGGACCACCGACGACTTCGTAAGTTGCGCTCATAACGGTGCGCGACTGGCTGATCTCAATGGCGACGGGCGAGACGAAGTGATAGGCGCGACGATCTATGGGCCGACCGGAAAATTAATCACCCGGGCGATTCCCGGCCGCTACCACATGGACAGCGTATTCGTGGCCGACGTTCGACCTGAGAAGAACGGGCTCGAAGTCGTCATGCTCGAGGAAGGTGCGAACCAGGTGCAGGTAGTGGGATTGGGCGGACCGATCTGGCGGTCGCACTTCAAGAAGCAGGAACCGCAAAACGCCGCCGTAGGGCGCTTCTGTCCGGGCAGCGATGAAGTGTTCATCTGGTGCCGATCCCGTTACAACAAACATCAGAAACCGTTCGTTTTTAATTCCTTGGGCAGGAAAGTCTTTGACTATTCGATGGACGAGGTGGCGCCTGAGGGCTGGACGCCCAGCGGCGTCGAGCTGATCTACACCATCGACTGGACAGGCAAGCCTGTACAATTAGCCTGCGCCACGGAACGGCATACCAGCGGAGACGTCTGCATCTATGAGCCCCTGACCGGCAGATTCGTCCGGCGCTTTGACGAGCGGGCCGACCGGCTGCACGTGGCTGATATCACCGGTGACTGGCGTGAAGAGATCATCGTGCTCAACGGCAATGAGCTGCACGTGTACGCCAATGACCGGCCGAACCCTCGTCCCGATCATAAGCGGCTATGGAAGGACCGAAACTACCGGCGCCTCAAGCAGTGTTACAACTACTATTCACCCTGACCGAGACCTTTTTGGTAGCCTAGGAAGATGAATGTGAATATTCCAACTGCTGACCTTGCTATCATAATTGGATATCTGCTGGGCATCGTGGGACTGGGATGTTGGGCCGGGTTGCGCAGGAAAAAAGGTTACGACAGCAAGGATTATTTCCTTGCCGGCTCGAGCCTGACCTGGCCGGTCATCGGATTGGCCCTTTTTGCCACCAATATCTCCACCGTTCATCTGGTCAGCCTGGCCGAGGAGGGATACAAAAACGGTCTGGCTTACGGGAATTTCGAGTGGATGGCGGCATTCACCCTGATGGCGCTTGCCTTGTTTTTCGCCCCTTTCTATATACGCTCGAAAGTCGCAACATTGCCCGATTTTCTCGAAAAACGCTACAGCAAGGCCAGCCGCAACTGGCTGGCGTTTCTATCTATTGTCTCGGCGATTTTTATACACATCGGTTTTTCCATATACGCAGGCGCCGTGGTGCTTCGCGGCATGTTCGGATTCGATCTGATGTTCAGCATTATCACGATATCGGTCGTAACCGCCCTTTATACGGCCGTTGGCGGTTTGATGGCTGTGGTCTTAACCGAATCCGTGCAGACGATCGTACTGCTGTTGGGTGCTGTTTGCCTGACACTGATCAGTTACGTAAAAATCGGAGGATGGTCCGGCCTGACTTCCGCAGTGGATCCGGTCAAATTGACAGTTCTGCGTTCCGCCGACGATCCTTCCGGCCTTCCCTGGTACTCCGTTTTTCTGGGTTATCCGATTATCGGCATCTGGTACTGGTGTACCGACCAGACCATCGTCCAGAGGGTATTGGGAGCTAAAGATGAAAATCATGCGCGCATAGGCTCTTTGTTCGCCGGATTCATCAAGATTCTGCCGGTTTTCATTTTCGTTTTGCCCGGCCTGCTCTGCTTGGGATTGATAAAGCAGGGTAAGCTGCCGGATGAAATAGTTGATTCTGCCGATACCTATGCCTTCATGATCCGAGAACTGTTGCCGGCAGGCTTGAAGGGTCTTGTCGCCGCCGCCCTGCTGGCGGCCCTGATGAGCACGGTTTCGGGGGCACTGAATTCCACGGCCACGTTATTCTGCTACGATCTTTATAAACAATGGAAGCCCGAAACGTCCGAGCGGAAGCTGGTAACCATTGGTCGCATCGCAACCTTCGTGGCTATGCTGCTGGCAATCCTTTGGTCTCCGTTCTTGGGGCGTTTCGAGACGGTTTTCCAGGGTATCAATGCGATCATCAGTTATATCGCTCCGCCGATTACAGTTGTCTTTATCGCAGGGGTCTTCTGGAAAAGAGCTACGGCAAAGGCTTCAATTGTGACCTTGATGGTGGGGTCATACCTCGGTTTCTGCGTCTTCCTCCTGGACTGGTTCAAAGAGACGACTCACTGGGACGTTCCCTTTATGATGGCCAGCTTTTATCTTGCCTGCATCTGTACGGTTATCATGGTAGCCGTCTCTCTGCTCGCGCCAAAACCGCTCACCGAGCAGCAGCAGGCCCTGGTTTGGAAAAGCCCGATGGAGGCATTCCGGGGGGTGGCGTGGAAAGGATTCGGTAATTACAAGGCCTTGTCCGTGATACTATTGGTTGTGATGGTGACACTCTATTGGATTTTCAAGTAATCGAGGAATCATAATGAGACGCTTCGAGCAACACAGCTTTACATTTCTGTCCATCTTGCTCATGGTTACGGCAGGATGCAATCAGCCCGGCTCCCTGAACGATCGCGTGGAAGTTGAATTGGAGCCTCGGCTTCGTTTTGTTTTTATCACCACCTGCATAGAAAGCCGCTTTTTCGATCCGGTCATAAAGGGGATGAACGATGCCGCACTTATGCTCGGCGTAGACTGCTCCTTTACAGGAACGGAAGGTGTTGCTCTGGAAGCCCAGGCACAGATGGTGCGGCAGGCCGTTCGGGACGGTTACGACGGCATTGCACTGAATATCATCGATCCGGTGGCGTTCGATGAAGTGGTTCAGGAAGCGATGGAAAAAGGAATTCCCGTGGTGGCTTTCAACGTTGATGATCACGCCACACCGAACGCACGTTTGAGTGCTGTGTGTCAACAATTGTACAATGCGGGCCAGGCGCTGGGAAAGAAGGCACTGGACTATATCCCACCCGGAAGTCATGTTCTTATGACCATGCATGCCGAAGGCGTCTCAGCCCTTGAGGACCGTCTTCGCGGTGCTCAGGATATACTCAAGGATAAAGACATCACCTGGACCGTCGCCGTCACCGGAAATTCGGCTGAGCAGTCGGCCCGATCTATTACTAAACAGCTCAAGGCAAATCCCCGCATCCGCCATGTATTATGCACCGGCCAGGCCGATACCGAAGGCGCCGGACTCGCCATCGAAAGCTCCTTCCCGGGTCACACAGCGGCCGGATTCGACCTTAGCCTCAATACCCTAAGGCTGATCAAGGCCGGTCATATACGCTTTACCATCGACCAGCAACCCTACGTTCAGGGATTTTACCCCGTAGTGCAATTAACGCATTATTGCAGATACGGCATTATGCCGTCTGATATAGACTCCGGAGCAACCATTATCGATAATAATAACGTTGATCGAGTCATGAATTTATGCGAGCAAAAATACAGATAGACATCGGATGTGTATGGACGGGATAAATCAAATGACACCTCGAGAACGAGTACTGGCAGCTTTCAATCATCAGCAAACGGATCGCACACCGTGCTGGTGCGGCGCCTCGAAGGAGTTCTGGGATAAGGCCAAACAGCAGCTTGACTGTGATGATGAGCAGTTGCGAGTATGTTTGGGTGACGATTTCCGTCGCGTTATGCCTGAATACAAAGGACCACAAGAGCCGCTTGGCGAAGGGATCACATCCAGAACCGTTTTCGGCATTGAGCGCGCAGGCATAGGCTACGGCCATCCGACCAGCAATCCTCTGGCGAAAGCCTCGATAGAAGATATTCACGCGTACCCCTGGCCCGATCCGAAATGGATGGATGTTGTTGCCATACGCGACAAAGCGGCAAAGTATCAGGGACATTATGCTATACTCGGCGGTGACTGGTCGCCCTTCTGGCACGACGCCATCGATCTGATGGGGATGACCGATCTGTTCATCCGTATGCACACGCGGCCGGATCTTGTGGATGCCTTGTTCGGTCATATCGTGGATTATTACGCCGCTGTAAACGAGCGCATTTTCGCCGCGGCCGCGGATGTGATTGACATCTTCTTTTTCGGCAACGATTTCGGCAGCCAGACGGGACCTTTGCTTGGGCCGGATTTGTTCGAGCGGTTTGTCATGCCGCATTTACGGCGCTTGACCGACCTGGCCCACAGCTACGACGTGAAGACTCAGCTTCATTGCTGCGGCGGCTTTTCACCCCTGATCCCTCTGATAATCGATGCCGGTCTGGACGCGCTGCACGCGGTCCAGCCTTCCTGCAACGGCATGGACCTGCGTGACCTCAAAAAAGATTTCGGCTCCAAGATGGTTTTCAATGGTTGCATCGATTCACACCACGTTCTGATCGAGGGAGATCCGGACTATGTACGGCGGGAAACACACCGCGTCATCGAAATCATGGTCCCTGGCGGCGGATTCATCGCCGGGGCGAGCCATGACGCCATCCTGCCGGAAACGCCGTTAGAGAACGTCCTGGCCATGTTCGATACAATAACCAATACGAAGCTCGCATAGATGTAAATAGTCCCTGCTTAAAAACCATCGGTATGATCTGTCATTCCGAGCCCATTCGCCTTCGCTCAGAGCTTGCCCTGAGCTTGTCGCATGGGGCAGTGGCAAAGATACTGTTAATAGGTATAATAGAAACTAAGATTGGAAATTTGTGTTCAACATTGATTTAGCTAAATGTAAGGAACTTCTATGAAATTCAACATGAAATCTTTTTTGACAGCCTTGTTTGTCTTGTTCGTATGTTTGTCTCAGGCTTTTGCTAATTGGCCGGACTGGCGAGGACCCACCGCCGATGGCAAGAGCAATGCGACCGGTTTGCCTCTGAACTGGTCGGAAACAAAGAACATTGTCTGGAAAACTCCGATACATGACTTAGGCTACTCCACGCCCGTTGTGTGGGACGATCAGGTCTGGCTCACTACGGCCACAAAAACCGGTAAGGCGCTTTACGCCGTGTGTGTCGATCTCGAAAGCGGCAAACTCATCCACGACGTCGAAGTGTTTAAGCCCGAAAAGCCCCAGCGAATTAACCGCAGGAATTCATACGCCACGCCTTCGCCGGTGATAGAAGAGGGATTTGTGTACGTACATTACGGCACGCATGGAACGGCCTGTCTCAATACCAAAACGGGCAAGATAGTGTGGGCTCGCGACGACTTGAACTGCGATCACATGCAGGGCCCGGTCTCCTCGCCGATTCTGTATGAGGATATGCTCATCATCCCCTTTGAGGGCGTCGACGTTCAGTTTGTTGTCGCTCTGGACAAGAAGACAGGCCGGCAGATCTGGCGCTATGATCGCCCCCGGGACCTTTACGAAGGCATTGAGCCGATCTATCTGATCAAGTCATACCACACGCCGGTAATTGTGGAAGTCAACGGCCAGCCCCAGTTGATTAACAACGGAGCCATGCTGGTGACCGGTCATGAGCCCCGCACAGGCAAAGAGCTGTGGCGCGTCCGCTACCGCGACGACAATCCCATCTCACGCATCATCAGCGGCCATGGTCTGCTCTTCATCAATTCCGGCGGCAATCCCGGCCGATCCCACCTGCTGGCCGTACGCAAAGGCGGCGTCGGTGATGTGACCGATACGCACGTCGTCTGGAAGATGACCAAACCCAGGGAAGTGCCGCACGAGAGTTCCCCCGTGCTGGTCGGCGATCTGCTCTATTTAATGAGCGACAAGGGTGTGCTGACCTGCAAAGAAGCGACAACGGGCAAGACCGTATGGACCGAGCGGCTCGATGGCGATTTCGGCGCTTCCCTGCTGTATGCGGACGGCCGAATATATATGACCAACAAGGACGGTACAACCACCATCATCGAGCCGGGGCGGGAGTTTCGGGTATTGGCAGTCAACAAGCTGGACGGATTTATAGGCGCCTCACCCGCCGTAGCCGGCAAGTCGCTGCTGCTCCGTACAAAGACACACCTTTATCGTGTGGAAAACAAATAGAGAGATACCGATCATGAAAAAGACAGTCATTCTTTGCATTCTGACGCTCAAATTCATGGTGCCGGCTAATGATGTAACCGGAAAAGTTCAGCGTGACAGGTACCTTTTTCTTGATTCGCGATTGATCGAGAGTACTCAAAATGCGAAGCTGACCGTCGGTACCATACAGAAGCATAAACGCAATCCGCTTTTTGCCGAGGATAAGCCCTGGGAGCCGCGATTTGATAATCTCTACGCCAACATTCTCTATGATGAGGATGAAAAGCTCTACAAGTGCTGGTACAGTCCATTCATAATCGACGAGAGCACGACCAATACTCCCAGAAAGGATCGAGTCAACGGCGGCAAGTTCAAGTATCGTGGCAAGCATACGGGCCGGGGTAGAGAAATGGGAATCTGTTATGCGATCTCACGCGACGGCATCAGGTGGAAGAAGCCGAGCCTCGGCGTCGTCGAGTTCAACGGCAGCAGGGAAAACAACATCGTCTGGCGGGGGCCGCACGGCGCCGGTATCTTCAAGGACCCGCGCGATCCCGATCCGAATCGCCGCTACAAGGCCTTCTTCAAAGGCAAAATGATATCCGTAGGCTTCTCGCCCGACGGAATTCACTGGAGCGACGCCATAGAATGCCCCGAGGCCAACGTTCGCGGCGATACGCACAACAATGCTTTCTGGGCGCCGACGCTCGGCAGGTACGTCGGCATTACTCGAACGTGGGCGAAACCTCGCGGCCGGCAGGTCGCCAGGACGTCGAGCGAAGACTTCCTCAAGTGGACCCCGGCAGAAGTCGTGCTCGAAGGCATCGAGAACCATCTGCAAACCTACGCTATGCCGGTATTCTACTACGGCGGCGTCTATATAGGCCTGCCCGCCATCTACAACTCCAAAGCCGACCGCACCCACACCGAACTGACCTGGAGTCCGGACACCGTCACTTGGCATCGCGTCGATCCCGGCACACCCCTGATCGCCAACGGCGCCGAGAAGGGCCAATACGACTGGGGCACAGTCTACGCCGCCGCCTGCCCGGTATTTCTGAAAGATGAAATCCGCCTGTACTATGGCGGCTGCGATGATGTACATTTCGGCTGGCGAAGCGGATACTTCTGCCTTGCCACTCTTCGGACCGACGGCTTTGCCGGCTACGAGCCGGTCGATTCCGACAAACCGGCCATAATTGAAACGACTCCGGTGGTCTGCACAGGCCAGGATGTTCGGATTTCAGCCGACATCAAGAAAAATGGATGCATCGTGGTACAACTTCTCGACAGTAGAAATAAACTGTTGGCCGAAGGCGAGCCCATCGGCGAAACCGTAACGGACGGGCCGATACGGTGGAAGAATGGATTCTCTTTCAGCAACCTTCGGAAAAAGGAGATCAGGTTAAGACTCGAATTGAGAGAGTCAAAGGTTTATTCGTTCAATCTCGCGTCGTCGGAACAGCCCGACGCTGACGGCTTTGTTGCTATTTTCAACGGCAAGACTCTCGACGGATGGCGCGCCGTGCCGAAAGAGTGCGCTTCGGACTGGACCGTTGAAGACGGGGCTATAGTCGGTCGCGGCAGCGCCAACCGGCTGGCTTATCTGGTCTGGAAGGATCAACGCCTGACCGACTTCGAGCTTGAGCTTCGTTATCGCCTGCCGGGCGAAGGCAACACGGGAATCGAAATCCGCTCTCAACCCGACCGAACGGGCAAGCGGCCATTCGAGGGATATCACGCAGACCTCGGCCACGTCGGTATCGGTCCTCACATCCTCGGTGCGTGGGATTTTCATTTTGCCAAGCGCAGGGAATATCCCTGTCACCGCGGGACGCGTCTGGTCATCGACGAAAACGGCAAGGCACATTCCAGCACGATCCCCGAAGCGCTCACGTTAGCGGACATTCGCCCGCACCAGTGGAACGACGTCCGCATCGTCGCTTGCGGCAATCATTTCCGGTTCTTTATTAACGGCAAGCTCGCTTCGGAGTTCACCGATAATGCCGGGCACGGACGATTGGACTACGGCGCTATCGGTTTGCAAATCCACGACAAAGGAATGCAGGTCGAATTCAAGGATATTCGTCTCAAAAGACTTTAGCAGCCGTTCGCGCATTCACAAAGCTCATCATCCTGCATTATCGATCTCGGCCGGACACAACTCTAGCCGCTCTATTAATATGTGGTCTCTATCCGAGGGTTCCTGGCCGGAATCCGTGCCGTCACCCGCGCCGACGGTGATTCTCTTAACGGCGGTCAAATCCACGCCGCCATCGCTGAATAGACCCAGGTTAATGGACCAGTCGCGCCATGAATCGGATTGGCATGCATGTCTTTGCGGGTGTTCAACAGTGTAGCTCTTGCCGGCAGCATCCTCAAGTTTTATGTACATCAGATGCTCGGTGTTTTCGTGTTCGCCCTTAAATCGCAGCGACAGGGATTCAACGGATGCTATAGTCCAGTCCTGTGGACTGGCAAACGTGCGCGTGGTCTCAGTAAAGTAAGGCGGCCACTGATTCTGGAATTCAAACCGCATGTTGTTTTTATCGCCGTCAGCCAGAAATACATACTCGACTCCAACCTCGTCGATGTTGTCGACCCATGTATTCCTGACATCTACATCGTTGCCGTAATTCTGGAAGTCATCTACAATAACGCCATCGTTCGTTTTAAAAGTCCATGTATGACCGGTGACCGTGCCGGCCGGTCCGATCTGGTCGATGCGCCACTGGTAAGTCTGCCCGAGTTCGAGAATGCCGGGCGCGTAGGTGGTTCCGGTCGGCGCAGGCTCGACTTTCTCCATCGTCCCGGCTTTTCCCAGCCACAACTCGCGACCCGTCGCAAATTCCGCCTCGATCCAGGTTAGGGCGGTATCGATGGGAACATCGGTCGCACCGTCGGCGGGACCGGAATTGACCGCAGCGGGGCCATCCGAAACGGAAGAAACATCGTCAAAAGGACTATGGAATCCGGCCGGGTGGGGCGCTTCCCACATCCCGAAGACGCCGCCGGCGCCCTCTGTAAAGACGCCGTCATGAATGTTGGGAGCCTCCCAGGGATCATTGGCGCCGGTGTCGATGAAAGTCGGCGTTCTCACGAGCAGGGGGCCATCCTTGTACTCATAAACGCTGCCGGTGATGTATACGGGATCCGAACCGACAACGTCCAGTACAAAGTAGCGGCTTTTGGCATGGTCCAGGCCGGGTACGAGCACCTCCGGCTGCCACTCGGCCATAATGTCGGTCTGGAGGTTGACCGCCTTTAGCAGCTCGACTTTCAGGTTGGCCGGACCTTCTTCGTAGTGAATGACCATTGCGTACGTGCTCGCAAGGGTACCGGGGGCGCCGGTTATGGATCCATCGTCAATGAAGGAGCTTACCCTGGCGGCCAGACCGTGATAATTCCAGGAGGCATCGCCAGAGACGTTGAACGTCGCGCCGACAC
Organism: uncultured Pirellulales bacterium; assembly: GCA_964598225.1. GTDB lineage: Bacteria > Planctomycetota > Phycisphaerae > Sedimentisphaerales > Anaerobacaceae > SG8-4. The sequence continues at coordinate 95,595 of CAZRBG010000001.1, read as the reverse complement.
GGACATCTTTGAAGACGTCGCCGGGGTCCCCGATGCCCACACCGAATTGCGCGCCGCCGATATCGTCCGGGCTCGTCTCCTCCAGCGAAAGATAATCGTTGTCATCGGGGCCGTCCGATATAGTCGCCTTGAACGTCTTCGTCATATCCGGGTAACAGCCGAACTGCCACGTGGAAAGATCGAACGAGTTGCCGTCGAATGTTTCGTGCCAATTTGCTTTTGCCGTGCCGCATGTGATTCCAATTGCAGCCATCAGTGTGGGAACAATCACGAAGCGTCTGAACGTTATAGACATGACAATCCTCCTTCAATGAGTTTAAGAATGTTTAAGCGCAAAGTCGCATCATGAAAACTCTGCGCACCAACAAACCACAGCCTTCGAAGTCCAATCATTTATCTTATACCAAATCAAGTCCTCCTCAGTCAAGAAAAAAGTTGGGATTTGCCGACAAAGCGTTCTGAAGGTGTCAATGTCACACATAACAGCCGGACCGCAGACCAGCACGTCAATCATTATTATCTGATTATGCTGGTAAGCTCTCTCAGGATGTCGTTGGCCACTCTGATTGTACGGGCGCTTGCCTGGAAGCCGTTCTGGGCCTGAATCATGTTTACGAACTCGCTGGCCACATCTGCGTTCGACTTTTCGAGCGCTCCGCCGTGAATCGAGCCTGCACCGCCGGTCAGGGCCTGCGTGGCGACGGGCTCGCCGGAGTTTGCCGAGGAATCGAAGTAGTTGCCGCCCACGCTTTCCAGTGCCGACGGGTTCTGGAACAAGGCTATCTGAACGGTGGCGATGTCCTTCTTGATGCCGTTGGAGAATGCGCCGATAACCGTGCCCTCGTTGTCGACGCTGACGGTCGCGAGTCTGCCGGCTTCGTAACCGTCCTGCCCTCGCGCCACTGCAGTGGAGTTACCGGCGAACTGTGTCAATCCGTCAAGCTGGCTGGTCGTACCCATATCTATTGCTACGGTCTGCGGATTTGAGGTGTCGCGCTCGAATGTCACGACGAACTGAGCCGTATCTCCGATGGTCGAGTTCAAGCCCGAATAAGAGCCGTCGTTAGCAGCGAATTCTATACCTCTAATTCGTCGGTTGCCGAATCCTATAGTGTTGACGTCGCCGGTGATGGAGGTGAGCACCATGTCCCATTGGTTGGCGGCGCCGGCCCTGGTGAACGCAGCCGAGAGCACGTGCTTGCCGCCCTGAGTGTCGTATACCGTCGAATTGACGTACTTTACCGCCTCTCCGCCGACGGTCGCGACCTCGAAATAAGGCGGCATAGTCAACGTGGCGCTGCCGTTATCTGCCCAGGTCAGTCCCATATCCGAGAGACTGTAGCCGCTGGCCACGTCCGTTATGCGTATTTTTCCGCTGACCAGAGAAGCCGTTTGTTCGGTCGAAGTAAGAACGTTATTGTTCAGGTGATCGATTAGATCCTGCAAGGTCGTGGTTCCGGTAACGGTCAGACCCGTCGCATCGGCCAGTGCATTGCCGCTGGGGTCGTAACCGGAAGCCGTAATCGTCGTAGTGGTGCCTAATGTGCCGCTGAACTGATCGAGCTGGTCGAGCTGAGTCGTCGGCAGCGCTGTGGTTCCGTTGTTGGTCGTATAAGTCACACTGCTTGACAGGACGTTCGTCGCCGGTGTGGTGAGTGTGGCGTCGGCGCTGAGGTTGCCCGCCACCTTTACTTCAGACGTGGCTTTTGCCGCCATGGCCACGTCGTACGGCACTCTGATATTGCTGTCTCCCGCGGTCTGGAAGTCATCCCCTTCCCCCACGGATCCGATTCGTTGGACGTGATAGCCGTTGGTCGGGTCGACCAGATACGAGTTTGCATCCACCGCGAACGAGCCTGCGCGTGTATAGAGATTCTGAGCGCCGTCGCTGACCACGAAGTATCCCTGGCCGTCGATTGCCAGGTCGAGGGGGTTGCCTGTATTGACGATATTGCCCTGCGCCATGTTCGGCGATATTCCGGAAACGTCCACACCTCCACCTCTTTGTTGAGGGTTCGTGCCTCCCACGGTGGATGTCGGCTGCGACGCCTTTTTGATCGTCTCGGTCATTAATTCCGAGAAGTTGATCGTGCTGGCCTTAAATGCGGTAGTATTGACGTTGGCGAGGTTATTACCCGCAAGGTCGAGCATCTTCTGATGGGCCTGCAAGCCCGTAACTCCGGCTGACAATGCAAAACTCATTTATTGTCTCTCCTTAGCTTTTCCAGTAAGAAATCATATATCTAATCATCAAAGAGCATCTTCTGCCGTCTTGAACGATAACAATCGGCGTGCCAGGCGGGAACCGTTTTGAAAAAAAACCTGTAAGTTCATGCCTGTGAAGCTTTTATAAAATATGAAAAATACACAAAAGCCCCGGGTGCTATTCTAACTCCATAGAGGACCGGCTCGATAAGGACAGATCTTCCAGCCACCCGGAAGATTTTGCCGCACTCGACCTGTTCCTATAACCGATCTTCGCGTCGGTTCCGCTGAAGAAGTCTGTTTATCAAAAATTATCTGCATTATTGGCCCAATAATGCCGGTGAAATTGACAGTTTTTTGGGTTTTTCAGCGGAACCCGCTTCAAAATCCACCCCCAAACTCTCCGTTGCGTAACGATAAACTCACGGGTACACTGGTACTTTGAGATAAATAGTTTAACTGAGGTGTTGGCCATTATGAAAGTTACTTTGAAATTACTTTTGGTGCTGATCGTCGTGCATTTTGTTATCCGCTCTTTCGAGGGTTTCTTGACAGTTCAGCGGGAAACCAATCGCCTTAATGCTGATATTAAGCGAGATGGCCGATTGTTGGAAAAGATAGTAAACACTTCCGTTCAAAGCACATGGTTATCGAACGGTCGGGATCAGGCGTTGGAACTGATTGAAGATTTTAATCTGGATGAACATCCAATTCGCATTTCCTGGAAACCATTTAAAGGTAACGATGGTCTCGACAATCAACTCGACGAGGATTCTTTGACTAAGCTGAAACACGGCGATACTTTAGCTTTACGTCAGCGCCGAACTAAAAGAGGTGAAGTTCAATACTACTTTATTCCTGTCGATATTCCGCAAGCGGATGGGGTTATTCAATTGGCAGAGACATTAAAGGAACGAAGCAGATACCTCCAGAATGCGTGGATTCGCGAAGCAGTTGCCGGCAGCCTGGTTTTCCTGATAAGCGGATCCGTCATGCTCCTATTAGGATTCGTCATAATAGGTCGCCCCCTGAGCAAACTCCAGGAACGAGTCAAACGTATCGGCCAGGGAGATATGGGAGGCTGGCTTATGCTTCGGGGACACGATGAGCTATCAGCACTAGCTCGAGGTTTGAATGATATGTGTGCAAAGCTCCACAGGGCGTGGGAACGGGAGATCACTGAAACAAAGAAACGTATTGCAGTTATGGAGCAGATGCGACACATGGATCGTCTGACGACTATTGGAAGACTTGCTTCAGGCGTTGCACATGAACTGGGAACACCCTTAAACGTCATAAGCGGACGAGCGGATATGATCATAGATAGCGCAGTTGACTCCAAGGTTGGACACATTCAAGAAAATGCCAAAACAATTAAGTCTCAGGCAATACGAATGACAAATATTATCCGCCACCTTCTTGATTTTGCCAGGCAGCGTCCTCCGAAACGAGTTAAAACCAAGGGGTATGATGTGGTTCGTCAGGCGGTGGAGTTGGTAAGCTGTCTCGGCTATAAGGCCAACGTCAGGACAGAGCCTCCGGAAGACTCTTCTTCTCTTCTGGTTAACGTAGACCCGGTGCAAATTCAACAGGTTGTTACGAATCTAATTGAAAACGCTCTTCAGGCAATGCCCGAAGGGGGCGATGTTCTTGTATCAGTGAAGTCCGAACCGGCAAATCCGCCGGATGGTGTTGAAAGTCACAAAGGGTGCTTTTTACAAATTATAGTGAAAGATAACGGTATAGGCATTAACGAAGAACATTTGTCTAAAATATTCGATCCTTTTTTTACTACCAAAGATGTAGGTCAGGGCACCGGTTTGGGGCTGTCCATAACATACGGCATTGTTAGAGAACATGGCGGCTGGATCGACGTTATCAGCGAAGCAGGCAAAGGAAGCTGCTTCACCGTGTATATTCCGCAGGAGAACTTATGATATCCGGAGATATTCTAATTGTTGACGATGATCAGAGCATGTGTGAAATGCTGCATGATGACCTTACCCAGCGAGGACATTCCGTTCAATGGCAGACCAGTGCAGATAAGGCCTTTGAGAAATTTATGGCAAACTCATTTGATACGGTAATAACTGATATCAGGATGCCCGGACTGAATGGTATTGATTTTTGCCATCGACTTTCTCAAAATCGTCCCGATGTGCCCGTCATAGTAATTACCGCTTTTGGCACTCTTGGCACAGCTATTGAGGCAATTCGCGCAGGCGCCTATGATTTTGTCACCAAACCCATAGAAAGGGATATGCTTGCAATCGTTATTGACAGGGCGTTGAAACATCGCTCCCTTCAGGAACAGGTACGGTTTTTAAAGCAACAAAGCCGCAGCAAAGCGGAGAATTTTGGCGAGTTTATCGGCAGAAGTCCGCCTATGGAACGATTATTTGACCAGATCTGGCGCATCGCCGACCAGCAGGTACCGGTTCTGATCACCGGTGAATCCGGAACAGGTAAGGAATTGGTTGCTCGTGCTCTGCATCGCCATAGTAAACGTAGAAAAGGGCCTTTTGTCCCGGTTAATTGCGCCGCCTTGCCCGGAATGCTGTTGGAGAGTGAATTGTTCGGGCATGCACAAGGGGCTTTTACGGACGCTCGCTCACACAGGCAAGGTCTATTCCTGGAGGCCGACGGCGGCACTTTGTTTCTGGATGAAATTGCTGAAATACCGCTGAAGCTTCAGCCGAAACTTTTGCGGGCGGTGGAAACCGGCTCGGTTCGTCCTGTCGGCGAGAACAGTGAACTCAGGTCCGACGTACGGATTATCGCTGCCACTAATCGTGACTTGGAATCTGCCGTCGAGGACGGCCAGTTCCGAGAAGACCTGTTTTTCCGAGTCAACGTAGTTCGAATCGGAGTTCCTCCGTTGCGGTCACGCGGGTCCGATATCCTGCTCTTGGCCCAGCACTTTATCCAGAAGATTGCCCAACGCAGCGACAAACCTGTGAAAGGCCTTACATCTGCTGCCGCGAAAAAATTGCTGTCTTATCGCTGGCCCGGCAATGTCAGGGAATTGAGAAATGCGATTGAACGTGCTGTAGCACTGACCCGTTTTGACAAATTAGCGGTCGAGGATTTGCCCGAGAGGATTCGCAACTATCGACATTCGCAGTTGGTTTTTGGCGGGGACAGTGCCGATGAACTGGTCACGTTGGAGGACGTCGAAAGGCAGTACGTTCAGCATGTATTGGAAACAGTGGACGGCAACAAAAGCATCGCTGCACGTATCCTTGGCCTTGGACGGCGAACTTTGTATCGCAAGCTTGAACAGTGGCGCATCTGAAACACATTAAGGCGCGCCGCAATGGCTCACCGTGCCGATTTGACACAGGTTGGGCTGTTACCATAAAAGTAAGTATTTAATAAAAAGAATCTTCTTGCTGCATAACACTCTGTGCAAGAAGAACTTAGGCTTCTACATATCACGATGCTCTCTATGCTGGCATGCCTGTTGCACCCTTATTAATAGTGTGTTTACAATTTCTTCCAAATTTGCCAAGAAATCAAAAATGCAGAACAATGAATCAGAAAAATGCAATGAGCAGCAATCAAGAAAGAAACATTACGGCCAGCGGCCACCCCACGTGTTGCTTATTGAAGACGACGACGAGATGCGTAATATGTTGGCGGAGGCCCTCACTCAAGAAGGCTACCGGGTTACCGAACGTAACGAGGCACTCGACTGGCTTTTGGCTTGCATTCACAACTCTGCGAAAGATACATCTTCTTCTCCAAACAATAGCTTTGATGTTGTCGTCTCTGACATACGCATGCCGAAGATGGGGGGTCTGGATGCCCTGAGAATTATAAATGATATTAATTGTGCCGATGTCTGCCCGCCAACGATTTTTATCACGGCTTTTGGCGATGAAGAGACCCATCAGATGGCCAGAACACTTGGAGCGTTTTATGTTCTTGATAAGCCTTTTGATATCAGCAGACTTATTGATAAGTTGAAGGAGGCCATTTCGTCATGAGAAAAGACAAAGCAATTCCTCGCGCACCACCGATTTCACCGTGTTCTTGTTTGATTTAATCTGGTCGGGCCGATTGAGGATGTTGGAATTGTCCCGGCTTTTATTCAATACTTGAATATAACAGGAAACTGAAATGAAGATGCAATGTTTCAAAAAGATAACCTTAATTATCCTTGTCACCGCGATAGGTCTATTGTTCGCAGGGTGCAAAGAAGAAACACAATATCCGCCTCCTACTCAGCAATATTCGCCGCCTCCTCAACAATGGCAACAAGAAAGTCAGCAACCGAGTCAGCCAGAGGGCTCTACCTATCAAGAGAATACCGGTCAAGAGAATACCGGCTGGCAAACTTATCAGGGCTCTCCAACGTACCAGCCTGACAATTAGGAATGTACAAAAGGTGTCGCAGATACCGAGATGGGGCCTATCTCTATGACCGGAGAGTGGGTCACTACACAAACTACATCGGTCTCAGAAAGGAAGATTTATAATGAGTCAACATACTGCAAACAAGTACAAATTAGTGATTACCATGGGCGCATGTATTGCCGTAACCATCGTTATGCTGACGGGGCACTTAATTGCGCAAGCCCCCTTAGGCCAGGGACCGGTGTCTGCAGCAAAACCTAATGACCCTAACATGTCGAAATTTGCCTTCAAAGTCGGCACATACAACCCGCAAGCTGTTTTTGCTCAGCATCCTCTAAAGAAAGTATTGCTGGAGAAGTATACTTCTCTCCAGACCGCAATGCAGGAGGCTCGACAGAAAGGTGACCAGCAGAAAGAAATGCAATTACAACAGCAGTTTGAACAGGAAAGAAAACAGATCACTGAAAAATTCGAGAGCGATCTCAAAAAAGCCTTTCCTGAGGTTGCCGAAGAAACTGACACCAAGGTCATTGCCCTGGAAATCGCGTACACGGAAAAAGACGTTGGAACACTGGATGTTACTCCGCATCTGATCAAGACCTTTGCCGCGAAAGATCAAAAACGACGCACAAAACCACAGTTCCAGTTCCCAGATCGGTAATTAGGGAGCCAGAGCGGCAAGCGGGGACATATCTCAAATTAAAGGTTCCGCTGAAAAAGTCAGTTCGTTAAGAAATTGTCGGGATTCCCAGACCAATAACCACCGGTGACATCGGCTGGTCTGGGGATTCAGCGGAACCAAACACTGATTATTCTCCTTAATCCATGGTCGTCTATATTCTACCTTGAAGTAGTACTTCTGACAAGTAGGTTTGCCGTGTTCCTTTCGGGGCCACAGGGGGGTTGATCATTGTGTCTTGTGCCGTCGGGTTGCGGACGGTACAATCGTATCGTTCGATAAGACGGGCCTTTAGGCGGCACAGGCTAAGTGGATTAAGGATGTTTGATATGAAATTTCGTGGATTCGGGCGGACCAACTGGCAGGTCAGTGAGATTGGTTACGGCATGTGGGGGATGGGGGGCTGGACGGGGTCGGACGACGAGCAGTCGCTCCGGGCTTTGCAGCAGGCGGTCGATCTCGGATGCAATTTCTTCGATACGGCGTGGGGATATGGCGAGGGCAAAAGCGAAGGGCTGCTCGGCGAGCTTGTAAGGGCCAACAGCGGCAAGAAGCTCTACACCGCGACCAAGATCCCTCCCAAAAACTTCAAGTGGCCGAGCAAGCGAGAATTTACCCTGGACGACTGTTTTCCGCCGGATCATATCGAGAAGTATGTCGCCGGCAGCCTTGAAAACGCGGGCCTTGGCTCCTTCGACCTGATGCAGTTGCACACGTGGGAGGATTCCTGGCTGCATGACGATCGCTGGTACGGCAAGATGAGCGATCTGAAAGACCAGGGAATGTTCTCTGCGATTGGGATCAGCATCAATCGCTGGGAACCGTGGAACGGCGTCAAGGCTGTTGAGAGCGGATTGATCGACGCGATTCAGGTTATATACAATATCTTCGACCAGAATCCCGAGGACGAACTCTTGCCCGCCTGTCGGGAGCACAACGTGGCCGTAATAGCGCGCGTGCCGTTCGACGAAGGCACCCTGACGGGAAAGCTGGCAAAAGACAGTAAGTGGCCCGAAGGGGATTGGCGCAACACCTACTTCGTCCCGGAAAATCTCAATTCAAGCGTCGAGCACGCCGACCGGCTCAAACCGCTGGTTCCGGACGGCATGACGATGGCGGAGATGGCGCTGCGTTTCATTCTCGGCGAGCCGACCATCAGCACCATAATACCCGGCATGCGAAAGCCCGCCCACGTCGAGATGAATATGGCCGCCAGCGACGCCGGGCCGCTGGAACCGGCCCTGATGCAGGAACTGAAGAAGCATCGCTGGGACCGGGAGCCTACTGAGTGGTCCCAATAGCAGGCCGAAACGCCGCGAATAGCCGCATGGCAAGACATAATCCAAGCAGACTGCCTTTTATAATAGCCCTATGCCTGATCTCCGGAGCGACCGGTTTACTCTGGTGGATGGAAATAAGTGTCCTCTATGCGTACCTGCTCGGTATCATCATCACAACATTTCTATTTTATGAATATGACAAGAGGCAGTCGTTAAAAAAGGGACGGCGAGTGCCGGAAGCCGTTTTGCACGTTCTGGCTCTTGCCGGAGGCTCGCCCGGCGCGCTTGCAGGGATGATATCCTTCCGGCACAAAACAAAGAAGCTGAAATTCAAGATGATCTTCGCCGCTATACTTATCCTGCAAGTAATCGTGGGCTGCTGGTACTGGACTAATGTTATGTCAAAGCTCAAATAGGTAATTGTCATTCCGAGCGAAGCGCAGCGGAGTCGAGGAATCTGGCAGCAATCGTGAGGGCTTCTTCGTTCGAAGCCGGTTTCCTCCGCTGTGTCCGCCTGTGGCTAACTTCGATCGGAACGACAAACCAACACACTACCAAGTGTCGATGAACGTCTCTACGACTTCGCGGCGATGATCTTTTTGATTTCTTCGCTGGTGATATAAGCACCCTGCAGTCTGATTCCATCTCGAAAAGCCGGACAGAGGCAGATCAAATCTCCGTTGCCGGTGAGGGTTTCGGCTCCCGTCATATCGAGGATAATCTTGGAATCGACCTGTGACGAAACGCTCAGAGCGATCCGCCCGGGAATATTGGTCTTGAGAAGCCCCTTGATGACGTCGGCCGAGGGACGTTGCGTCGCTAGGACCAGATGTATGCCGCTCGCGCGGGCCTTCTGAGCCAGCCGGATGATCGAATCCTCGAAACCTTCGACGTTCTGCATGAGCAGGTCGGCAAATTCGTCGATCACTACGACGATATATGGACGCCTGAGATTCAACTCGGCGTCGGCGTTGTACCGGCGTATGTCGGAAACGCCGGCACTTTCGAGCAATCCGTAGCGCGTCTCCATTTCCGAGACCAGCGACTCGAAGACCGGCGGAACTTTCTCGAAGTCGGTAATGATATCGCAGGCAAGGAATGGCGTTGAAGAAAAGACGCCGAATTCAACCCTCTTGGGATCGATGAGCACCAGTCTGACCTCATCGGGAGTAAGATGATACATGATAGAGGCTATGAGGGTCTTCAGGAAAACACTCTTTCCGGATCCGGTCGTGCCGGCGATCAACAAGTGGGGCAGCTCGACCAGGTCGACGCTGAAAGGTGAAAAAGAGGCGTCCACGCCGACCGCGATGGGAATCTCCATTGCGTCGTCGGCGGGGCTTTCGAGCAGGAATCCGCAGGGAACCGTTTGCCGTTCCGCGAGAGGCACTTCGATCGACAGTGCGCCGCCGGACTTTTTGGTCATGTGCACCTTCTTCTGTTTGAGGCGGAGCGAAACATCCTCGATTCGGCTTCTCACCTGAGCGGCCTTGATGCCTACGCCTGGAATGATCTCGTACTGCTCGAAAGATGGTCCCCTCCGGACTTCACCGATGTCAACGGCTACGTTTACGGCGGCAAAGGCGTCGATAATCTCCTGCCGCCGTGTCCCGCCCGGAAGGGACGTGTTGAATTCGACGTGCTCCTCGAAAAGACCGGCCGGAATCTTCACGAATTCGCGGTCGTATAGTTGCATGTTCAACTCGGCCGGTTTCGTCTGCGAGGGCGATCGCGTCGAGGTCTCCGCAGCGGCAGGCTCTGATTCTGAACGTATATCGCTCGGAGCTTCCTGCTTTTCGATTGTCGGCTGTTTGCTTTTGGAAATCGAACGAGAGGATATCTTTCTTTTTGCGTAATCACGCAGCCGTCGCAACAATCCGGCCAATATCGGCTTCGGTGTCAACAGAACGATCGCACACAAGATCAAAACAAGCAGAAGCAACGCCAGTCCTGCACCCCCGACCAAGCCCGATACCGTCGAACGCAGAACGTGGCCTAGGTAGACCCCTTGTACGACAGCTTCATCGGTATTACCGTCCGGAGTCTTGCCGATCAGGGCGTCGGCGATCACAAGCACGGGAATAAACAAACACGTCAGACCCGCTATGCACTTCACTCTGGCCTTAACTATCAAAAGAACTATCCCGACGGCCGTGCAGTACAATCCCCCCAGTACAGCTCCCCTGCCGAAAAGCGGCGAAAGAAAGCGCTTGTCCAAAAATCGCCCGACCTTGCCCGCGCTTGCGGGCACAATGGCAGCAATAACCAGGAAGATGCCGAGCAAGCAGAGCACGAGGCCGCAAACAAAGGCGGGGTGTTTCTTGATGAAGGTCTTTGTTTTAGATCGTTTCCTGCCTGCCTTCCTGCTGCGAGCCATAGACTTTTCCTTGAAAGAGTGAGTTTTTTGCTGTGCCGTTTCTGCGACGGTTTTGTTTTTTTCTATCAAATCGGCTGGTCATCGTCAATAACGGCCTGTTCGTAGTGACGCCATAAGGCGTTCGTGGCGAGGGCGTCTCGCCCTTGCCGCATGCTCTTACGAGCACACTACGAACAGCCGACGTTTGAAGGGTTTTTCAATTTCCGGTACAATGGCCGTCTATCAACGACGAACCGCTGGTGTAACGAGTAAGGAGTTATCGGCAGATGAGACGAGCGATTCTGAGAATTATGATTTGTCTTGTAATGACAACCGGGCTAACGGCGAGAGATTACTATGTTTCGCCGGAAGGTTCGGATAACAACGTCGGATCGAAACAGGCGCCGTTTGCGACCCTCACGCGGGCCCGCGATTCGATCAGAGAGGCAAAGATCGCCGGACGCGAGGAAATTAATGTCATCCTGACCGACGGCGTCCACCTGCTGGATCAAAGTTTCGTTTTAGAGCCGAGGGATTCGGGTTCTCAGGAGGCGCCCGTTGTTTACAGGGCGCAAAATGAGGGCAGAGCCATTGTCAGCGGTGCGAGACGGCTGACGGGATTGAACTGGCGACGACACGAGGGCGATATCCTGAAAGCAAAGGTGCCTGACGTTGTTCTGCGGTCGTGCAGGTTCGATGCCTTAAACGTCGGCGAGAAAAAGCTTCACATGGCCCGATTCCCGAACTACACGGGCAAAGGCAACTTCGGCGGCGTTACCTCAATCGACGAGGTGAACAGGCGAGCAGCTAACTACAAACGGCCGACAACCGGCTATCTCCACGCCCTGCACCGAAACCGCTGGGGAAGCGTGCACTATAGAATTACAGGCAAAGATGAAACAGGTCTAAAGCTCGAAGGCGGCTGGCAGCAGAACCGTCATCGCTGGCTCAACGACAAAAACGTTATGATCGAGAACATCTTCGAAGAGTTGGATCACTCTGGCGAATGGTTCCTCGACCGCGAAACCGCAATGCTCTACGTCTATCCGGAGCCGGGTATGGACCTCGAAGGTAAACCTCTATACGCCACCAGCGTTCGAGATCTGATCGCCTTCAAAGGCACGGCTGATAAGCCGGTCAGATTTATCCATATCGAAGGCATTGAATTTCGTCACGCGCATCGAGTGGTGATGGAGCCAGAAGAAAACTGGGAGCCACTCAATCGCGGGGACTGGTCAATCGTCCGCTCCGGTGCGGTCATGCTGACCGGCACCGAGCACTGCACGATTAAAAAGTGCTTTTTCGACGCCACCGGCGGCAACGGCGTATTCTTCAACAACTACAACCGTCACAGCGCCGTGAGGGATTGTCGATTTGAGCGGCTGGGTGACAGCGCCGTGGCCTTTGTGGGTAATCACGCCTGTACCCGCAGCAATCCGATAGGCTACGAAAACAGCATCGCCTACGGCAAACAGGATTTGACACCGGGTCCCAAGGGAAATGATTTTCCCAAAGACTGCACGATGGACGGCTGTCTGGTCTTCGCTATCGGGCGGGTCGGCAAGCAAACGGCCGGATGTATTATCTCGATGTCGCAGAACATCACCGTCAGTCACAATACGATCTACCATGTGCCGCGTTCGGGTATCACCGTCAATGACGGCTGCTGGGGCGGACACGTCATCGAGCACAACGACGTATTCGATACGGTAATCGAAACCGGCGACCACGGGCCTTTCAACTCGTGGGGCAGAGACCGATACTGGCTGACACGGCATCATAGCGGCAAAGGCTATCGCGAAGATACTGTCTATGCCGGCCAAAGCGTGCCGCAGATCGAGGCGCAGAGACGCTCCCGGCTCGACTGCGTTGAGCCCATCGTGATCCGAAATAATCGCTGGATGCACGATACCAAATCGCATAGCTGGGGCATAGACCTCGACGACGGATCCAGCAACTATCATGTCTACAACAATCTCTGTCTGGGCTGCTCGGTCAAGCTCCGAGAGGGGTTCTTTCGCAGAGTCGAGAACAACATCTTCATAGGCGGCCGCGCCATCCAGATGCACGTGCCGTTCGATCACAACATGGATTACATCTGTAGAAATATCGTCGTCCCGTCCAGGCCCCAGACCATGCCCTGGGGTAACGAAAAGCTTAAGATTCTGGACGCCAGGAAGATAGACAACAATCTCTACTGGTCGGCCGAGCAGTATGAAAATCCCGATCTGAAGCACAAGCAGTTGAAGGAATTTCAGGCGGCGGGGATTGACGTTCACTCGATGTCTGCCAATCCTAAGTTCATCGATCCGATGAATTACGATCTTCGCGTAGCTGACGATTCGCCGGCGCTAAAGCTTGGTTTTAAGAATTTCCCGATGGACAACTTCGGCGTTCGCAAACCCGAGTTCAAAAAGATCGCCGCCGAAGCGCACAGGAAATATCAGAAGTTCAAACCGGAAAACATCTGGGGAGATTCGGTTACCACCGACCGTGATGCAAAAATTGAGGTTCATACATTTCTCGGCGCCAGGGTCAAGGACCTGACCACCGAGGAAGAAAAGTCGGTGGCGGGCGTTGGCGAGCTTCGGGGCGTATACGTGATCGAGGTGCCGCGAGGCTCCGCCGCGGCAAGAGCCGGCATCGTCGCCGGCGATGCAATCTTAGCGGTGAACGACCAAAAGGTAGCTGACGTTGCGGCCTTGCAAAAGAAACTCGCGGCAGTAAAGGGTGAGACTGTCGAACTCCACTTAGTCGGGGCAGAAGATCGCAAGATTAAGCTGGACATTGACTTATTCGGTGGGCTAAAGCCCGCCCTGCCGTTACAACAACTACTCGCCGAATCCGGCGTTAAAGGCGGCCTCGTTGTCTGTATTGGCTGCGACGATCCTAATTTGCTCGTGGAAATTGGGAAAGCCGGGCCATATCTGGTCCAAGGCCTTGACACCGATGCCAATAAGGTCGACGCGGCAAGAAAGCTTATACAAACCGAAGGCCTTTACGGCAAAGTCACCGCCGACGTATTCGACGGCAAGAATCTTCCGTATGTTGATAACTTGGTCAACCTGCTTGTCGTGCTCGATCCCGGTTGCGAGATTCCGAGCGGCGAAATGAAGCGAATCCTCGCTCCACGAGGGGTAGGGATTATTGCCAATGTCGGGATTGGTCTTAGGAAGTTTACAAAGCCCGTTCCGACTGAGATTGATGACTGGACTCATTTTCTGCACGGCCCGGACAATAATGCAGTCGCCGAAGATACCGTCGTCGGGCCGCCCAGGCACATACAGTGGTGTTCCGAGCCGCTCTGGGGTCGCGATCACCATACGGAAAAAGCCACGTATCCGACCGTCAGGACCGTGCTTTCATCCAGGGGCAGGTTAATCAGCTTGATCGATCAGACAAGAAGTTCTGACATTATGGTGCCGAGCAAGTGGGCGGTAGTCGCACGCGACGCCTTCAGCGGAGTGCTGCTGTGGAAGCGCACGGTTCGGCTCAAATCTCGTTCCGAGCAGCGGCGCAGATGGGGACTGGAAGAAGTATGGCGGCAGTTAACAGTAGACGAATCATACGCATACATTGCTCTTGCTCTGGATAAGCCTCTGAGCGCGATCGACCTCGAAACCGGCGAAGTGGCCCGACGCTTCGAGGGAACAACCGGTTGTTCTGAAGTAATCAAGGACGGCAACACTCTGTTTGTTGTGATTCCGCCGGACGAAATTGTGGCGTCTGATGCCCAGACGGGCAAATGCCTCTGGAAGTGGACGCCTGGTGATGACGGCGAAATCATAAGACTCACACTGGCGGCCGCTAATCATCGGCACGTGTTTGTAAAAACGGATAAAAGCGTTGTTTGTCTGGCTGCTGACACCGGCATACGCTTATGGCGGCGCGAGCTGGCGCAGTCAAAGAAGAAGATCAAGCTTTACTTCCCGCGCGAGAAACTAATCGTCAAAGGCGGCGTCGTGCTCGTCTCTTTCGCCGGCGACGATCCCGCCTCGCTCAACAAAGACCTGTACGCGTTCCTCGGCTCGCATCCGAGGGTCCGCGAGTACAACGGAAAACTCGCTGCTCTGTCGGTCGAGGACGGCAGGATGCTCTGGAACGCCCCTTATTATCCGAATCTGGAGGGCGCTCCCGGGGAGATTTACGTTTCCGACGGACTGGTCTGGCTCGGTCCGGACTTCGCTCAGCCGCGAGATTTGCACACGGGCGTCATCAAGCAAACCCGGCCCATAATCGAGCGATTGTGGACCGATGGCCACCATTACCGCTGCTACCCCGGCAAGGCGACCAGCCGCTATATCATCACAGCCAAACGCGGCATCGAAATGATCGATATGTATGGCGAGAACCACTCGCGAAACAACTGGGTCCGCGGCACCTGCCGGGTGGGCGTTACACCCTGCAACGGCCTGATTTATGCGCCCCCGCACTCGTGTGGGTGTTACGTCGAAGCCAAAATATTCGGCTTCCATGCACTGGCGCCCGCAAGAGAAACGCCCGATTACAGACTGGAGAGGTTGGAAAAAGGGCCCGCTTACAATCAAATTTCAGATCAAGAATCTCAAATTTCAAATTCCGGCGACTGGCCCACCTATCGCGGGAACAATGCCCGCAGTGGCTCTACCGAAACGAACTTGCCATCCGCTCTTAAGCAGGCGTGGAGAGCAAACATCGGCGGACGGCTAAGCGCTGCAACAGTTGCAGACGGCAAAGTGTTCGTCGCCCGCGTGGGGGCTCACACTGTCCACACATTCGATGCGAAGACAGGCGAGAAGCTCTGGCGGTTCACGGCGGGTGCTCGTGTGAATTCGCCGCCGACTATTTATAACGGACTTGCGCTGTTCGGCTCCACCGATGGGTATGTCTACTGCCTTCGAGTTTCGGACGGCGTACTGGTCTGGCAGTTTCTTGCGGCACCGCGAAAATTAAATGCGGTTGCGTTCGATCAACTCGAATCAGTCTGGCCCGTGCACGGCAGCGTCCTGGTCAAAGACGGCGTTGCTTACGCCGCCGCAGGCAGGTGCTCCTACCTTGACGGCGGGATCATGCTATACGGCCTGGAGCCTGAAACCGGCAAGGGGGTTGCGAAGCGTCCTATCAAGAGCGAGCACGTCGGCGCTTTGGACCCTCCGCCAAAAAGTTCGGAGCACGCCTCGCCAAAGAAAATCAGGCAGAATACGCTCGACTATAAGACGTTCCTCGCGCCGGATCGCAGCGATTCGTTTTCCATGCGTGGCGCGACGAACGACGTTCTCGTAGCGGATGCCGACTCGATATACCTGCGCCACTTGCGCTTTGAGCGGGATCTCCGACTCGAGACTCCCGCTCGGCCTCATTTATACTCAACGTCCAGCCTTCTCGACGAATGGGGGCACAACAGGTCGTACTGGATTCTCGGCACAGGCGATCTCAGCCGCACCCCGGTTGCCTACCCGTGGATTGTCCACAGCAACCTGGGCGTTCCATTCGGGCTTATGATGGCGTTCGATGAAGATACCGTATGGGGGGTTCGCCGTGCCGGAGGAAGAAGGGGCAACAGGATCGAGGACGGGATATACGCAATGTCGAGACGGGACCCGTCCGATCCGGCAAACTTCTTGCCGGACTTCCAAAGGCGAACGACAAGCAAAGGGCAGACCACTGGAATCTCCTGGGAGAGCGGCCTGAAGAAGGAAGCGAGGGCCATCATACGTGCGGGTGATAAAGTGGTGGTTGCAGGAAGAGATACAGAGGGAGGATTCACACGAACGCTTTCGGCGCGGAACGGTGCGGTCCTGGATGAGCAGTCGCTCGAGGCCTCACCGGTTTGGGATGGCGTTGCCGCCGCCGGCGGGAAACTCTACCTTTCGCTCGAAAACGGCGTGATAGTTTGCTTAGGCGCCGAGAAGAAGGGCCGTTAAATAACG
The DNA here is from genome assembly GCA_964598225.1 of uncultured Pirellulales bacterium. Lineage (GTDB taxonomy): Bacteria > Planctomycetota > Phycisphaerae > Sedimentisphaerales > Anaerobacaceae > SG8-4. The sequence goes on along the minus strand of CAZRBG010000001.1, from coordinate 78,807 downwards.
ATTGGAAATTGGTTATGTTTAATCGTAGAAATTTTCTGAAGATCGGCGGTGCGACGGCCGCCGGTTTGCTGCCGCGGCGTTCCTTCGCCAAACAGAGCAAGCCCAACATCTTGTTTATCTTTACCGATCAGCAGATTTGGCGGGCGATGAGCTGCGCGGGCAATCCGCATCTGTCTACTCCGGCGATGGATCGCCTGGCCGCTGAGGGCGTGCGTTTCGAGCGAGCTTATTGCACTTCGCCGGTGTGCGGCCCGGCTCGCGGCAGTATGCTTACCAGCCGGATGCCGCACGAGACCGGCGTCGAATGGAACGGCGATTCGATCAGAGCCGGTATCCCGACTATGGGCCGCATCTTCAGAGAGCACGGATACCGAACGATCTGGGCGGGAAAGTGGCATCTGCCGGAGAGCTATCCGCTGCGCGCGGGCAGCAAACGAAGAAAAATCGACGGTTTCGAATTGCTGTCGTTCTACGATTCGACGAAGAATTATCCCGAATGGGGCTACGGCGACGTGACCGATGAGCCGCTGGCAGAAGCGGTCGCGGATTTTCTCAGGCAGTCTCAGGACAAGCCGTTTCTTATGGGCATTTCGTTCCACAATCCCCATGATTGCTGTTATCTCACTCGCCGGCCGCAGCGCTACCCCGATGCCGAAGAGATCGACGGGCCTTTGCCGCCGCTGCCAGCCAACTATGCAATCCCGCCGAACGAGCCGGAGTTCACGAAGCAGCGCCGATACGAGATAGATCATTACGGCGATGAGGTGCTGCTGTCGAAAGACTGGGGCGAGAAACAGTGGCGCGCATACCTGTGGAACTATTACCGCATGACCGAGCGCGTCGATGCGGCTTTGGGAAGGGTGCTTAATGCGCTTGACACCGGCGGGTTGACAGACGATACGCTGGTACTCTTCACGAGCGACCACGGCGACGGCGTAGCATCACATCGCTGGACCGCCAAATTGAGTCTGTACGAAGAGCCGACGCATATCCCGATGATCGCGCGCTTTCCCGGACGCATTCCCGCCGGAGCAGTTGATTCGCGGCATCTTGTCTCGCAATTAGACGTCCTGCCGACGCTTTGCGATTACGCCGGTATTCCAAAGCTGCCATCGTTTCGAGGCGGCAGCCTGAAATCGATCATCGACAATCCACAGGCTAAGTGGCGCGACTACGTTGTCACCGAACTGGCCGACGACAAACTCGACCGGTCGCGCAAGGGACGTATGATCCGAACGGCACAATACAAGTACAACGTCTATTCCAGCGGCGACCGCAACGAGCAGTTGTTCGACCTGAAATACGATCCGGGCGAAACACAGAATCTGGCCTACGAGCCTTCGATGCGAAGCATTGTCAAAAAACATCGAAACCTTCTTAGCGCCTGGATGCAAGAAACAGACGATAATTCATGCAAGACAATTATAGAATTGCTCGGAGCGAACAAATGAAGACATTGAGAACAAAATATTTCGGTAGGGTGTGCACCGCACACCGTAAAGTATTTGGTGTGCAGTGCACAGCTTACCAGTTATGCGTTTGTGCTTTTTCCCTATGCATCTTCTCTGCGTTCTCGGCGTCCGCTGCCGTTAATAATACTTTCACCTCGCCGGATACGTACTTCAAGATTCAGGTCGTCGACCGCCAGACCGGTCGCGGCGTGCCGCTGGTTGCATTGCGGACAGTCAACAACATCCGCTACTATACCGACAGCAACGGTATCGTCGCTTTCCACGAGCCCGGCCTGATGGGCATGGAAGTCTTCTTCCACGTCGAAAACCACGGTTACGAATTCCCGAAAGACGGCTTTGGCATGCGCGGCAAAAGATTAAAGACCACCCCCAGCAAGAGTGCGGTTATAGAAATCGATCGGATCAATATCGCCGAGAGGCTCTACCGAGTGACCGGTCAGGGAATATACCGCGACAGTATCCTTACCGACACCGACGTGCCGCTAAGAAATCCGGCCCTGAATGGAAAGGTGATGGGGCAGGACTCGGTGTTTGCGTGCATCTATCACGGCCGGCTGTTCTGGATGTGGGGCGATACGGGCAGGCCGTCTTATCCGCTGGGCAACTTCGCCATGTCCGGCGCGGTTTCCGATCTGCCCGGCAGGGGTGGACTCGATCCCTCGATGGGCGTCGACCTCGAATACTACGTCGGCGAAGACGGATTCAGCCGCAAGATGTGTCCTCTCGAAGAGCACGGATTGGTCTGGCTAGACGGCCTGATGACGGTGCAGGATCCTAACGGCAACGAGCGCATGGTGGCCAAATTCGCGCGGCTTAAAGGACTCGGAGAAGTCCTCGAGCGCGGCCTTGTGGTCTTCAACGATGAGGCGGAAATCTTCGAGCCGATATTGCGCCCCGGCCTGGAGCTTTTGCCGTATAGAAACACGGGCCATGCCTTTCCTGTCGAAGTGAACGGCCAACCATACTATTATTTCACAGCGCCATCGCCAATGGGCGCTCGCCTGCGAGTCCGTGCGCAGTGGGCCGACGTCATCGATCCCAACCGCTACGAGGTACTGACGGCCGTGTCGAAGGCGTCTCGCCTTCACGAGGGCCGGAGGCCCTCGGCACGCGCAGGCAAGATGCCCGCGACACTCAAGGGCGAGACGCTCTCGCCACAACAACGCCCTTCGGCAAGCTCAGAACAGGCTCTTACGACGTCACCACAAACGGTCCGTCCGTTGTCCTCCGACTCTCGGTGGATTTCATTTGGCGATCTGATCTTTTCGCTAAACTCGACAAAAGGCGCTGTCATCGAAGATTTGGAAGAAGAAGCCGAAGGAACGCGGGTGTACGACATCGAGTCGGGCGAGACCGTTCGGCCGCATAACGGCTCGGTGTACTACAACACCTATCGGCAGAAATGGATCGGCATCTTTGTCCAACAATTCGGCAACCCCTCCAATTTAGGCGAGGTGTGGTACGCCGAGGCCGACACCCCCGTCGGGTCGTGGGCATACGCTCGAAAGATATTAACACACGACAAGTATTCCTTCTACAATCCGAAACAGCATCCTTTCTTCGATCAGGAGGGCGGCCGCATTATTTACTTCGAGGGCACGTATTCACACACGTTCTCCGGCTCAGCCGAAGCCGCCACCCCGCGTTACGATTACAACCAGATCATGTACCGGTTGAATCTCGCCGATCCGCGGCTGGCGCTTCCGGCCGCAGTCTACGAGGTGCGCGGCAAAGAGGGGCGGCACAAATATCTGCTCTGCGACGGGGTGGAAGCAGCCGGCAAATGGGGCAGCGTCGAATCGGTCGCTTTCTATGCGATAGAGCCCGGCAGGCAATCGGACGACCTTGTCCCGATTTATCCTGATAACGCCGGCCTGAGCGCAGAACGTCCCGGCGAGTCCGCCAGGCCGCTGTTCTATGCAGCGCCAAATGATGAATCAACCGATGACAACGAAGCTCTCGTACCCTTGTATGAGTATCACAATGCCGATACCGGTCAACGTCGCTATTCCACCAAACCGGCCCGACAACAAGAAGGCCGGACTCGCACAACCCGGCCACTCTGCTGCGTCTGGAAAGCTCCGCCAGGGCCGCTGCTGCTCGACAGCAAAGCAAAACCTGCCGCAGATTAATGAGGCGTTGCTGTTTGTCGATAAGTATAGTATGATCTTTTTGGTTCATCGAGTTTGATACAAACAGCAGAAAGGAGCAATTATGGTTAGCAGAATCGTTTCAGGAAGAGTACTTTGTCTATTGCTATCCGTTGTCACGTTGGAACGGGGGATCTGCCATGGAGCGGCCGACGTGGTCACTGAGCCTTATTTATTGGATACGGGTCTGGTTTCGCGTTCGATTTCGTTCGAGAATCCCACGGGTGCGCCGGGCGAGGGAGGCAAAGCGGCCAGCCGGCTGGGAGTCGGACGCAAGGGATCGCCGTCGATTACTCTCAAAGCCGGGCAGGAAGTTCAGCTTTGTGACATCGAAGGTCCCGGCACTATCCGGCATATCTGGATGACCACCAGAAGAGACCCGCTGAATCTCAGGAGTCTCGTGATTCGCGCCTGGTGGGAAGGGCAGGATCATCCGAGCATCGAATCGCCGATATGCGATTTCATGGGTTTCGCCCACGGCAATGTCATGCCGTATTTCTCTGTGGCTCACTCTCTGGGCCGGAATGCCGGTATGAATATTTGGCTGCCCATGCCGTTTACCAAGCGGGCGAAGATCACGCTGACCAATGAGGGCGAGAAGAACGTGCCGCTGTTCTATCAGATCGACTATACGATCCAAGACGAGCATCCAAAGGACGTGGGCCGGCTGCACGCTCTGTTTCGGCGAGAAAATCCGACGACCGTCAAACAAGACCTTGAAATGCTGCCGAAACGAGAGAGCAAGGGCCGATTCGTCGGCGCGGTGCTCGGTATCCGCAATCTGACGCCCGGGCAATGGTGGGGCGAGGGCGAGATCAAGATCTTCATGGACGGCGACGAGAAATTTCCCACGATCTGCGGCACAGGAAGCGAGGATTACGTGGGGCTGTCCTACGGCATGCAGCAGACGCCGTACTTCTATAACGGATGCAGTCTGAACGAGAACAATTACGTCTCGATGTACCGCTGGCATCTTCCGGACCCGATTTACTGGAAGAAGGAATGCCGGATTACGATCCAGCAGATCGCCTGGAAACGCGGCCTGGCCGAGACTCAGGACGACTGGTCCTGCGCGACGTTCTGGTACGAGCCTGTACCCAGCGCGCCGCTGCCGCCAATGCCGGACGTCACGATGAGAACGGTCAATATCTGGCCGGAGCAGACCGGCGAGGTCAAACTCTTCAACGGCAAGGACCTGACCGGCTTCGAGACCAGGGGTGATGCAAATTGGACGGTCGAGAACGGCTTTCTCGTCGGGACTCAGGGCGAGGACAACGCTCCGGGCGATCTGTTCACGAAAAAGGCTTACAAGGATTTCGTGGCAACAGTGACCTATCGAACCGAATGGCCCTGCAACAGCGGCTTATGGTTCCGATACCAGTCTCCGAAGAAGGCGTATCAGGCCGACATTCTCGAATATAAGAATCCGATAGCCTGGTCCGGCACACTCTATTGTCCGGGCAAGATGTTCCTGGCAATCAACAAGGACCCGGAGATAGTTAATCGCGACGACTGGAACACAATCGTAGTTCGCGCCGAAGGTGACCACGTCCAGGTATGGCTCAACGGCCACAAAACCGCCAACGTCCGCGACGAAACCAGCGATTCGGGTAAGCTCGGCTTCCAGGTCCACCCCGGTGCGCAATTCGGCCCGATGAAAATTGTCGTTCGTGAATTAACGCTTCGTCCGCTTTGAGAATGAGTATCAGAAGTAACGAGGGCAATTCTGTGGTAGGGGCATCCCCTCGACATGCTCGGGACAGCGAAGAAGCAAACGAAAAGGCCCCGCAATCGAAACGGGGCCTTTTGCCTTCAAGCTATGGTTCATCTGACTCAGCAAGGGACTACGTTGGTCGCGCATGGGCCTTTCTTGCCCTGTCCGATCTCGAATTCCACCTTCTGGCCTTCGTCGAGCGTTGCATAACCCGTCGCCTTAACATCCGAGTAATGGACGAACAAATCCTCGCCGCCGTCATCCGGATTGATAAAACCGTATCCTTTGCTTGAATTGAACCACTTTACGATACCTGTACTCACTTGTACATCTCCCCGGCCTGTCTTCAGGCCGTCTAACTTAATATCTCTCTCCAAGTTGATGGAAGTGTGCTCTCGAGAGACGGAAGAACACACTCCGGAAAACACTTAATTATATCATAATATTCTGCTGCGAAACATTTTCTCCGCGATTGGCAAATCCGGGTCGATCATCAGGAGTGTTTCGACTTCATATCTTTCTCTGTCACCAGAACCGCTGACCGGCTGTTTTGCGAGGCAATGTTTGTAATCTCCGCCTGTGAATCCCGAACCAAGTCTTCCGTCCGCTTCTGAAGCGATTTGAAAATCTTGCGAAAATGGTAGCCTTGTATGGACAAAATTACGGACATACGAAGGTAATCTCTTCGTCGCATCGCCCAGAATATAAGTCTCCAGTAGTATCTTCGGTCCTTGCTCAAAATCCCGATATGCCACAGGGACTTTAACAACACCCGGATCTCATAGAGTCGGATACGTGCCTTCTTACTGGACGACACCTCATAATTTTTAAGGAAGGTTTTAATGCGTTCACAATAGTGTTTCTGTGAATATAATGTATGAATAACTTTCTGATAACCCCGGACAAGATTCTCCATGCCCATTTTCGGGGCAAAATTGATCGAACAGTCGGTGTTATCTCCGGTTGCCGGAGTAGTAAGTCTCTGCTCGGCAAAAAGCCTTTGATACAGTTTTGTTCCGCGAGGGGCATTCAGTAGCCCCACCATCGCCATCACAATGCCGCTATTCTGAATGAACTGGATCAGATTGTCGAAAACGGTCGGATCGTCGCTGTCGAAGCCCAGGATGAACCCGCCCTGGACCTGCATGCCCGATTCCTGAATCTTCTTTACGCAATCCACCAGGTTTCGACCTTTGTTCTGTACTTTGTTGCACTCGGCCAGGCCCTCCTCGCTCGGAGTCTCGATCCCGATGAAAACGCAATCAAAGCCGGCTTGAACCATCAGATTCATCAGTTCCTCGTCGTCGGCGAGATTTATGGACGCTTGGGTGTTAAAGCTGAACGGGTGCTGCCTTTGCTCCATCCACTCTATTATGGCCGGCAGCAACTCCGTCTTCAGACGAGCTTTATTGCCGATGAAGTTGTCGTCCACAAAAAAGACATCGCCTCGCCACCCAAGAGAATAAATGCTCTCCAGCTCCTGCAAAACCCGATCTGTCGTCTTAGTGCGAATTTTGTGCCCGAAAAGCGTCGTAACGTCGCAAAAATCGCAATCGAAAGGACAGCCGCGAGAGTATTGGATACACATCAAAGCGTACTTATCGGCATCGATCAGGCTCCACCGCGGAATCGGGGTCTTGCATAAATCAGCCTTTTCGTGCGTGTTGTACACTTTTCTGGCACAACCCGCCTCGACATCTCGAACAAACTGAGGCAAGGTCAACTCGGCTTCCTTGAGCACCAAATGATCCACGTGTACATATTGTTCCGGGAGACTTGTGAATAGAGGACCGCCCGCCACAACCTTTGTTCCGAGCTTTTTGCATCGCTCGATCACATGGTCGGCAGATTTCTGCTGTATGAGCATTGCTGACACAAATACGTAGTCTGCCCGCCGAATATCTCGATCGCGCAGTCTTTTTGTGGTCATATCCAGCAGCTTTATCTCCCAATGTTTCGGAAGCATCCCTGCAACGGTCAATAACCCCAATGGGGGAAGAATGGATTTCTTCGAAATAAACTTGAGGGCATTCTTCAAGCCCCAGAACGTATCCGGAACATCCGGATTTACAAGAAGCACTTTCATTTATAAGCTTCCTTTCAAGAATACAAGCAAAGTTGAGGCAGGTGCTAAAGGAAAGAACGTGCGAAACTTGCAGGTGAGAATCTGTAAGAACGAGCCTTTTCAATCAGTGCGGCTGAGATCTCTGCCTCAATATTACCGCGTCAAATATACTGTATACTATCTTAAATCATACCGCTATTCGGCATGACGTCAAGTCGATTTTGCGACAATTTTCAGATTTTCCATTTTCTTGCCGTGTTGCCGGCCGCTCGAAAAGATGAGAAGCTTGCCAACACGCCATAAGTGGATCGGCTCTTCAGCCCCGAAACTCCAGAAAAACCTGAAACTATCGGGCATTTCTTATCTTATGGCTGTACGATGCACAAGACACGGCTGTTCGCTTCATCCACTCACGATTCCGAAAGAAAAAGCCCAAAGCATGTCTTCTACACACAGAATGTTGTTGTCTTTCCTTCTTACATGTGGTTACTATAAGCATGGGCGGCTATCTTGTCGTTTCAGCAGATATGACAAACGGAGTTTACGTAACGATGTTCAGAAAATTCAAAATATCGCCCCGGATCTTCATAATAAGCTTTATTGCAGTAATTTCTGTCTGCCATGCAAAAGAACCAATCAGGATAGCCGGCCGATGGGAATTGTTCGTGGACGACCATCTGATCGACCGGATGGAAGGGCAGATCGAGCTGCGTTTGCACCATCCGGAAGCTCAGGAGATAGCGTTGGTTCATGATGAGCCGTGGGAAGGAAACACCTGCGGCTATAACGCCGTATTTAGGGACGGCGATATTTGCCGCATGTATTACCGCGGCTGGGGGCACGATGATGCGAGAAAGAAGCAGCTTCACCCGGCGGTAGTGTGCTACGCCGAGAGCCGCGACGGCATCAACTGGAAGAAACCATCCCTGGGCCTGGTGGAATCCAACGGGTCGAAGGATAACAACATCATTCTGAGCGAATTCGGCACGCACAACTTCACTCCCTTCAAAGACACAAACCCCGATTGTGCCGCCGACGCCCTGTACAAGGCTGTGGCAAGGGGTGAGGGTCGGGACAAGCGCAAGCTCTTTGCCTTTCAAAGCCCGGACGGAATTCACTGGAGCCTCATGCAGCCGGGACCGATCCTGACGCAGGGAGTTTTTGACTCGCAAAACCTGGCCTTCTGGGATTCGCTGCGTAAGGAGTATCGTTGCTACTTCCGGGACTTCCGCGATGGCCGCCGGGACATCAAGACTTCAACTTCAAACGATTTCATAAATTGGACCGATCCCGTCTGGCTGGATTACGGGGATGCTCCGAAGGAACACCTCTACACTAATCAAATCCAAGCCTACTATCGAGCGCCGCACATTTTCATAGGTTTTCCAACAAGGTATATTTCGGACAGAGGCTCGCTGACCGAGGGTCTGCTCATGAGCAGTCGAGACGGGCAAAAATTTCATAGGTGGGCCGAGGCTTTGCTCAGGCCGGGCCTCAACAAGGACAAATGGTACAATCGCAGCAATTACATCTGGCTCGGAATGGTGGAGACCGAGTCCGATCTGCCCGGCGCCGGCCGAGAGATATCTATCTACGGCAACGAAAGCTACTATAAAGGTCGCGGCGCCAGGACGCGAAGGTATACTTTCCGGATCGACGGATTTGTCTCGCTGCATGCCAAGATGAGCGGTGGCGAGGCAATTACAAAGCCTCTTGTTTTTCAGGGCGACAGGCTCGTAGTTAATTTCTCAACCTCCGCAGCCGGTTCTCTCGCGGTCGAGTTACGTGATCGCCAAGGCGAGCCGATCGAGGGATTCAGCGCCGCCGATTGCCCCGAGATATTCGGCGATGAAACCGAACGAACCGTGAAATGGAACGGAAGGGATTTGGGGGAATTGGCGGGCAAGCCGGTCCGCCTGCGATTCATCCTTCGGGACGCTGACTTGTTTGCATTTGGCTTTCGGACGGCCCGATAATCACAGACTTGGCGCCACCGGCGTGGCACAATTCGCAGAGAAAATCCCAAAAGAAGGTTCTTAAACCGCGTTATCGAGCCATTATTCCTGTTACCAGCCGTAGGTTTGTTGCCTTTCATAAGTGGACAGACAAGTAAATAAGCCCCTTAGAATAAGGCGATTGACCATTATAAACTCGGCAAATGCAGGAGGCTAAAATGAGACTTGTACGATTCATCAAAGAATGGCTGCTGGATATCTTCGGCGCAGGCACGAGTTTATCGACCGATCTCGATTCACATAAATGGGAAAGCAAAATCGAAATTTTCGGCCATCTGCTGCACAGTTAGGATAGTGTGCAGAGGGGGTAAGGTGTTGCCGGAAAATCAAAAAAGATCTTGTGCTCCCGGAAATATCGAGCAGAATTCTTCAAAGACCGTATAGTATGTGTGTAGTCGATATTTTATATGTAAGAGCCCCACTTTAGAGCTATGACTCTGAGATTACGAGAGAAGTTACGTTTTACGCATTTTAGTTTTGTTGTAAAGAGAAGGGGTGTAATCCGCATAGCCCGCTCGCTTCTCACAATATGTTGAGTTATGAGGGAAATTTTTGTATGGTCGAGATCCCCGGCATGTTAATGATAGGCGCCGATAGCAAGTCTGCCGGCAAGACGGCTTTCACGGGAGCTTTGATCGAGCGATTCGGGGCCTTGAACGAAATAGTCGGGGTTAAGGTTACGAACGTTGACAGTTTTAACACAAGCCATCATCCGGAAGTATCGGAATCGCAGGAAGACAAAACGAGCATGGGGCCGTGGTACATCAGGGAGGAAAAGGATCCGAACAGCAACACCGACACGGGCAAAATGTTAGCCGCCGGCGCCGGCAAGGTCTTTTGGCTTCTGGCCCGGAGAGATTATCTCGAGAGAGCGGTTAATGCTCTGGCGGAATGCCTGGGTAAACAGACGGTGTCGATTTGCGAATCCAATCGCGCGCGTAGCGTCATTGAGCCCGATGCGTTCATCATGATACAAGGCAAAGACAACAGAGACGTCAAGCCCTCGGCTCGAGAGGTGGCGGGATATGCCGACAGGATTGTGCTGTCAGACGGAAGTGGATTCGACCTCAAAGAGCGAGACATTCAGCTTATTAATGGCCGCTGGATAGTCAGGATGCCGGCGACTGCAGTTATCTTGGCCGGAGGCGGCAGCCGCCGCATGGGACGGGACAAAACCATGCTTACGATCCGGGGAAAGCCGATGATAAAACATGTCTATGACAAGATCAGCCCCTTGTTCGAACAAGTGCTCATCAGCTCGAACAACGCAAATCTTCACGATTTTCTCGGCGCGACAGTCGTTCCGGATGAGGTCCCCGGCAGAGGACCTTTAATGGGGATTGTATCGACACTAAAAATCTCGACCAATGATGTTAATCTCATCCTTGCATGTGATATACCGGAAATTGATACCGGGCTTATCAAGACAATGATTCGACAGGTCGAGGATTATGATGCCGTCGTGCCGCGAGTCGGCCCTGACCTGTATGAGCCGCTTTTCGCGGTGTACAGAAAGGGTGCATTGCCGGCTATGGAGGAATTCCTGCGTTCGGGCCGCAATAAGATCGTTGATTCACTCAGCGATTGCAGGGTGAAATATTTAGACCTGCCCGGCAGGAAGTTCAGCAACATCAACACCCGAGCCGAATATCGCAGCCTCGTTCAAGATAAGCAGTGATGCCGGTGCAAATATCGGTTTATCTAATTCAACGCAGAAAGAAGAAGCCGCCGACAAATAGTCCCGCCAGTGCGGCAATCTCATTTACGTACTCGCGCAGAATCAGCAATTCCCGATAATCCGAGTCCGGCCGGCCTCCCTGAAAACTGACTATTTTCTTGTGTAGTGACTCTTCGAGACTGGTCCCGCTTCGGAATCTTCTTCTCTGCGTTCCGCCCTTGAACATTGTAAGAAAAGCCGCCGGAATAAGCATGAACAAGCTCGGCTCTACTCCAAGAGCTTTAGAAATAACGGCAACAAGGTAAATGAGTGCAAAATTAAGCAGTAAACTGAGGACCGCCTGCGTTGCGACGCCCGAGCGCTTGCCGATCAAGTGCATCGGGAGAATAAGCAAAATAATGCTCCTGCCCGCACGCACCACGGGTACAAGAACCGCTGAGACAACATAAACCAGAACATCACGCACAAAGTCCATAACCGGAGCAGGAGGGATTCGAACCCCCGGTGCCTTTCGGCACAACGGTTTTCAAGACCGTCGCCATAAGCCGCTCGGCCACTGCTCCGAATACTTAGCTGTAAGTAGCTTGAAGAAAGCCGGACAACGGCTACTTTTCATTGCTACAACCATGATTAGAGCCGATTGATTGCATATGGTCCTCAATCATTCCAAGATCATCCATGTTTATTCTAACGGATGTCCAGTACGAAGAAAACCGAATCCAAACGCAAAAGACGCTCTGACAAACTCCCTCTTACTCTACACAAAACGGGGCGGTTTTGCAAGAAGATCAAAGGCAAGCTGTATTATTTTGAACAGACAAACAAAAAGCGTTGCGGCGATATCTGGAACAGGCAGCTTGCCTGCACCAGTTACGAATCCGGAACCAGGCAAATATTGACGAGGTTGATTGCATGAACTGAACGGATGCAGCTTTTTGGGGTCCGAGTGGAATTGCACGTGGTTTTTGCCAGAGTCAGCGCGGTTTCTTTCTTGAGTTCTTATCTCTCATGCCTCTACAGTCTCAGGACGGCCGCGGCGTGGAGTTTGGAATGCTTGATCGAGTGGAGAACCTCGTTCGCCCGCTCTAATGGGAATTCCTCGATTGTCGGGGTGATGGGGATTTGTGCGGCTAAGGGCAGAAATTCTTCCGCGTCAGAGCGAGTAACATTAGCCACCGACTTGATCTCCTTTTCGAGCCAGAGATATTGGGCGTAATCGAGAGGTGGAACAGGTGTTTCCTTGCGGATTGCGTTTATGACCAGCCGGCCGCCTCTTTCAAGAACGGCCAGAGCATCGCGGACGCATTCACCCACCGGTGTGAAATCCATGATCTTGTTCAACTTCTCGGGCGGCTGATCGCCGGAACGCCCCGTCCAGACGGCGCCGAGGCTCTTGGCCAGCTCGGCGTGTCGAGCCGTCTTGGTAAAGACAAAGACAGAACTGCTGGGGAATTTGTGTTTGATAACCTGAATCACGATGTGGGCCGAAGCCCCAAAACCGAACAGACCAACTTTCTGGCCGTCCTTAATATCGGCAAGCCTGAGAGTGCGATACCCGATGACACCGGCACACAGCAGCGGCCCCCCTTGCGAGTCCGTGAATTGATCCGGTATCGGGTAAGCGAAGTTCTCACCTATAACGGTGAATTCCGCGTATCCGCCGTTTGCGTCTTTTCCCGTCCATTTGGCTCGTTCACAGAGATTTTCGTTGCCGGCCCGACAGAAATCGCATTTGTCGCAACTGGAGAATAGCCAGGTAATCCCAACCCGGTCGCCAATCTTGAATCTGGTCACGGCTTCACCCTTGTCGCTCACAATCCCTACTACTTGATGGCCGGGCACGACAGGCGATATTGTCGGTTCGACCCGCCCTTCAACTTCATCCAGGTCCGTATGGCAGGCGCCGCAGACCGAAACCTTAACGAGTATCTGCCTGCTACTCGGCTCAGGAATCGGCAGATCGGCCATCCTCAGAGGCTTTTCTTCTACCGGCGCTTGCCGGTCCAGTACCATCGCTTTCATTGCGGCATTTCCTGCTTAAGTCGATTTGCGAACACTTCGTAGCTTTCACGCCCGAACAGGCAGAAAGCCACCTTCTCGAGACCGGTTGAGCCCTTCAAATAATCGATTGTCGTCTCGAGCATTATCTTGGCGCATCGCTCAATAGGAAACCCGAAGATGCCGGAGCTGATCGCCGGGAAACAGATGCTCTTGAGATTATTCTCATCGGCAACCTTGAGTGAGTTGAGCGTGGCATTTCTGAGTTTTTCGTCTTCGTTGCCCTCGCCCATTCGGGGCCCCACAGCATGAATCACATGCCGGGCTTTCAAATCACCGCCGGTTGTTATCACCGCACCGCCAACGAACGTGCCGCCTATCTCATTGCACTGAGCCTGAATTTGGCGGCCGCCTTTTCTTTTGATAGCTCCGGCAACACCACCACCCATGACCAACTGCGCATTAGCCGCGTTTACTATGGCGTCGGTTTCCATTTCAGTTATATCGCCGTCGAGCAACTCAAGAACACTATTTTCTATGTCCGCTTTCATTTTTCTCAGTATATTTGCCCCCTGTCGGTTATGAACTCATCAAATTTCTTTGCCAAGCCGCCCTTAGCGGATTTGCCGTCTTTTCTTTTCTGCCGATTTTGCTCTTTTTCTCGCGCCTTGGCCTGAGCGAGTAACTTCGCTCTGACTTCTGCCTTTGCTTCGGCTATTCTATATTCCGTCTCGTCCTCGAGTCTGGCGATTTCTCGGGCGGCGTTGGCTCTGACATTGGCGATTTCCTGTTCAAATAGTCTCGCGCTCTCCAGCGCCCGTGCCTCGGCAGCAGCCCTCTTTTCAGCTTCTGTTCTGGCTCTGCTGTCGGCCTCTTCTTTGAGCCCGGCCTGGCTTCTTGCTTCGGCCTTAGCGCGTTCTTTGGCTTGTGCTTCAGACTTGATTTTGGCCTGTAGCTTTCCTTCGGCCTTCGCGTATGCTTCGGCAGACGTCGTTCCTTTGCTTTTGGCATCGGCAACCGATTTGACTCCGGCGTGGAGTCTACGCTGAGCTTCGGATTCGGCTATGTCCTGCTCGCCCGGCCTAAAAAACAAGGGTTCGGCAAACTGCAGTGCGATTCGATTGACGCGGCTTGTGAGGTGATCTACGCGGCAGACCCGACCGACGCGATTGAAGAAAAACGTATCGAAATATCCGTGAGTGCCGAAGTGGGGAACTCCGAAATTTGCAGTAATCGACTGACCGCTACGGGGACATTCGTCATTGGCGTGGAAAAGCATGGCCATGCCCGTGCTCGAAAGATCAAACATCTGTCCCGCAAGCGGCTTCTTTCGCCCATCTGAAGCGAATCGCACGGGCCAGCGATACCGCAATCTTTTCTCTGCTCTTCGTTCGTCGGCTTTTTCCATCCCTGGCACCGATTATTCATGTTGCCTCACGGTGGCAACGAACGGTCAATGCTTCCCAAAATGGCACTGCGAACAGGCGGCGGCCGGATTCGAACCGGCGAATAACGGTTTTGCAAACCGTCGCCTTAGGCCACTTGGCTACGCCGCCAAATCTTTAAATTTCAGATGCTTACAGGATCAACAAATATCCTTCTTTGTCCACTACAACCGAATCGTAGTCTAATATCTCAGTATATTGTCAAAGTATGTAGGTTGTTCTTAAGGATACCAACCATGACAAAAACCAAGTCCAAAAAACACGTTCTGACAAATTCCCGGTCACTTTACACCATACAGGCCGGCACTGCAAGAAAATTAAGGGCAAACTGGACAATTCGATAATGGGTGACGGGCACGCTGCTTGTTAAAGCACCCCGACGGAATAAGAGCATAAATCTGAACACAGTAGTCCCGGCTCTCGACATACGCGCCGGGATCCGAAAGGACTTTTCCAAAACACCTGTCAAATGCGGCGTTAATTGTTTTTTCCGTAAGATTCCCAACGATATCCGTGCAGCATAAAAAGAGATTCACTTTCCTGTGGAAATTTGACTCGGTTTCAGATAGAATCTTTTCTCATAATGGGTAAACGAACGAAATCAACATGGAACGGTTTTTCTCTTAAGCCGCGAAAGGAAATGCCCGAGGGGCTCTGGATGCGGTGTCCGGGCTGCGAGCACATGCTCTTTCGCAGCAACGTCGAAAAGAATCTCAACGTTTGTCCGGACTGCAATTATCATTTTCGCATTTCGGCTAATACGCGAATCGAGTATCTTGCCGACGAAGGCTCTTTCCAACAACTGCTCGACGACATGACGACCGACGATCCTCTGAGTTTTGAATTCAGAGAGACAACCTACAAAGAGCGCCTCAAGGCTGATGAGAAAAAATCCGGCACCAAAGAGGCGATGCAGATCGGCAAGGCCTTCATCAAGGGCCGGGGCGTTATGCTTGCAGTCATGGAACCGAACTTCCTGATGGGCTCGATGGGCTCGGTGGTGGGCGAGAAGCTCTGCACGGCGGTTGACGGCGCAATGGCCGAGAAGCTGCCGCTGCTCGTTGTTAGCTGCTCCGGGGGAGCGCGTATGCACGAAGGCGTGGTATCGCTGGGCCAAATGGCCAAGACATCCGCGGCACTGGCGAGGTTCGACGAAGCCGGCGGTCTTTACATCTGCGTCCTTACGGATCCGACAACGGGCGGTGTCACCGCCAGCTTCGCGATGCTGGGCGATTGCCTGATAGCGGAGCCGGGAGCGTTGATAGGGTTCGCAGGGCCGCGCACGATTGCCGAAACGATAAAAGTCGAGCTGCCCGAAGGTTTCCAGAGAGCCGAATTCATGCTCGAACACGGCTTCGTGGACATGATCGTCGATCGCAAAGACCTCCGAAGCGAGATCGCCCGTCTGATTGACTATTGCCAGAAGTGATTCGTATTGTTACAATATTGCTATTGGAGCGGCAGTACTGGTCCAACTACCGGGTATAGAAGATCATCGTCCCGGGGCGTCAGGACAAACGCTTGTAAAGCGTACATAATCCTGTTTTCAGGAGCGCCTATCTTCCTTGTACCCCGCTCCAATTTTTTAGACCTGTCAATCGGAACCGCAGATCAGTATGACTACAGGGGTGAAATGCACATAAAAATAATGGTAACCGTTCACGGGAAAAAGAGCCGTTATTCGCTTAGAAATAGGATTTTGATCTAATGTCACCAACTTTTTCCAAGTGACAACTTGATAAAAGCTGTATTCTTGCCTGATTAACAGCGTTTTTTACCTGTGAACGGTTACCTCTTGTGAACAATCGCAAAATCTTGTCTTTCACTTCCGAACCAATATCCATATAATCTGAGTCTTATCCGTTGTACGAAGTGAAACTTAATACGCATCACGCACGACGCAGTACGAAAAATGGGTTATTTTCGCCAGAATATTGAGAGAGCAAAAGGTTACGAGCCGGGTTTTCAGCCTAAGGCGGCGGATGTGCTGAAGCTCAACACCAACGAGAATCCATATCCACCTTCGCCGAAGGTTTTAGGTGCGCTGGCCGGCATCAACGGCGAAAAGCTTCGCAGGTATCCCGATCCGGTCGGGGGCGAGTTCAGGCAGGCCGCGGCGGAAATTAACTCCGTTAGTCCCGAAAATATTCTCTGCTGCAACGGCGGCGACGATCTGCTGACTATGGCTTTTCGGGCTTTCTGCGACGAAAATCGGCCCGTTGCGTATCCAGTACCGACGTATTCGCTCTATCCGGTCCTTGCAAAGCTACAGAACTGCGATGCAATCGAGATGCCGTTCGATGATGAATTCAATCTGCCGCCCAAATTAGCAAAGGCCGGCGCCGCTCTTACGATTGTATGCAATCCGAACGCGCCGAGCGGCAGTTTTATCGACATCGGCGAGCTGGCCTCGCTGGCCGCGGAGCTTTCCGGCGTGCTCCTGGTAGATGAGGCATACGTAGATTTCGCCGAGGCAAATTGTGCGGGTCTGGTCGGGGACTTTGACAATCTGATTCTGCTTCGCTCGCTGAGCAAAGGGTATTCTCTGGCAGGGCTGCGATTCGGCTACGCCATTGCGCAGGCCGATCTGATTGCAGGCTTGATGAAGGTCAAGGATTCCTACAATGTTGACGCGGTATCTCTTGCTCTGGCGACGGCGGCGATCAAGGATCAGGATTACTTCAAACAGGCAACTGCGGACATTGTAAAGGCCAGAGAATCGCTGGCCTCGAAACTTCGAGATATTGGCTTCAAAGTACACGACAGCCATACGAACTTCGTTCTGGCTCAGTCGCCGAATCGCTTGGCGAAAGAAATCTATGATAAATTGGTCGAGCGCAACATCTTCGTGAGGTATTTCGATCTGGCGGGGCTGAGCGACAAACTGAGAATAACGGTCGGCACGGCTGAACAAAACGACAAACTGATTCAGGCATTTAAGGAAATTGTATCGTAGAGCCGGCAGGGTGTGCATCGCACACCGTAAAAAAATTGCTGCGCAGAGCCCACCCTACAGAAGGATGTTCTTATGGACGACAGAATAACCCAAATTCACAGGCAGACGCAAGAAACCGACGTGACCGTGGAGCTTAATCTCGACGGTGCCGGCAAGTACGAGATAGACAGCGGCATCGGTTTTCTCGACCACATGCTTACTCACCTGAGTAAGCACAGCGGCATCGATCTGACGGTCAAGGCCACCGGCGATCTGGAGGTCGATGCACATCACACCGTCGAAGATATCGCAATATGTCTGGGCGAGTGCCTGCTCAAGGCGCTGGACGATAAGAAAGGAATCGTTCGATACGGCCACAGTTCCGTGCCGATGGAAGACGCACTTGCGAATGTATCGGTGGACCTTTCCGGAAGGCCCCATTGCGTGTACAACGCCGAGTACCGAACGTCCAAAATCGGCGATTTCGACGTCGAATGCATCGAGGAGATGCTCCGCAGCTTTTCCAACAGCGGCAGGTTCAACCTCCATATCAACGTGCCATACGGCACGAACAGCCACCACATAGCCGAAGGCATATTCAAAGGCCTGGGAAAAGCGCTCGGAGCCGCCATTAAAGTGCAGGGGGCCGATGTTCCAAGCACAAAGGGGACGCTGTGATAGAAGAGCCAAAACCGGATTATCGCGCAGGCATCGGAACCGACATCCACAGGGTGGTCGAGGGCAGAAAGCTGATGCTCTGCGGCGTGTACGTGCCGTACCCGGCGGGTCTGGCCGGACACAGCGACGGCGACGTCGGGATACACGCGATCATCGACGCCCTGCTCGGAGCCGCCGCAATGGGTGATATCGGCACATGGTTTCCGGATACCGACGAGAAATTGGAAGGAATAGACAGCAAGGTGCTGTTGTTCACAATAAAAGAAAAGCTCGAAGAGAAGCAATGGCAGGTCGTCAACGTCGATCTGATTATTCATGCCGAGGCGCCGAAGCTCGGCTCGGTAAAAGGCCAGATGCAAAGGGCAATCGCCGGACTGCTCGACATTGATTTCGGGGCGGTAAACATTAAAGCCAAGACCAACGAAGGCCTCGGCGACATAGGCGCCGGCGACGCAATAGCCGCCACGGCCACGGCGCTATTGAAAAAGAAGAGAAAACGAACACTTTGAGACACAGATTTCACAGATTACACTGTTTTTATTAGTGTTGTTCTTCTTTACTGTGAAATCAGTGAAATCTGTGTTTAATGAGAGGTTGGAATGGGATTGCAGCTTTATAACAGTTTGACGAGAAAGAAAGAGGAGTTTAAGCCTCTGGAAAAGGGCAAAGTGGGGATGTACGTTTGCGGGCCGACCGTCTACGGGCACGCGCATCTGGGGCACGCAAAGAGCTACGTCAGCTTTGATATTCTGCTGAGGTACCTGAGGTATCTGGGTTATAACGTTACCTATGTTCAGAATATTACCGACGTGGGACACCTGACAGACGATGCGGACGAGGGCGAGGACAAGATCGCCAGGGAGGCGAAAAAAGAGAAGAAACATCCGATGGCGCTGGCCGAGATGTATACTCGCAGCTTCTTCGAGGACATGGACCGGCTCAACTGTGTTCGGCCGGACATAAGCCCGCGAGCGAGCGGCCATATAATCGAGCAGATTGAGCTGGTCAAAACGCTCGTCGAGAAAGGATACGCCTACGAGGTTAACGGCTCGGTCTATTTCGACGTCTCCAAATTCAAAGAGTACGGCAAGCTCTCGGGCAGAAACATCGAAGAAATGCAGGCGGGCGCCCGCGTGGACGTCTCACCGGATAAAAAAAATCCCGTTGATTTCGCGCTGTGGAAGAAGGCCGAGCCGAACCATATCATGCAATGGCCCAGCCCGTGGGGGATGGGATATCCCGGCTGGCATCTGGAATGCTCGGTGATGAGCATGAAATATCTCGGCGCAACCATCGACATTCACGGCGGCGGGCTGGAAAATAAGTTCCCCCACCACGAATGCGAAATAGCTCAATCCGAAACCGCCAACGGCGTGCCGTTTGTCAAATACTGGCTGCACAACAACATGGTAACCGTAGACGGCCAGAAAATGGGCAAGAGCCTCAACAACTTCATCACGCTCAAGCAGGCCTTCTCCGGCGCGCACGAGCGCCTGACCAGAAATTATGATCCTCTTGCGGTGAGGCAGTTAATCCTGAACAGCCACTACAGAAGCCCGCTCGACTTTTCAGATGCGGCTCTATTCGCAGCCCTTAGCGGATATGGCAAAATAACCGAAGCTGTCAAAGAAGTTCGAAAAAGACTTATGACTGCTCCGGAAGGGGAAATCGATGGCGAAACAGCAGAGCAACTCAAGAAATTGAAAGAACGATTTGAGACGGCTATGAATGAAGATTTGAATACATCGGTTGCTCTATCAGTCATCTTTGAGCTGGTTCGGTTGACGAATAAACTTGCAGAAACGAAAGATATCAATACTTCTGCCCAACGCACTGGAGATATGTTTACGGATCTTCTAGAAGTTACAAAAAAAGTGGGGGACGGTGTAACTAAAGGAACGTTTGCCGCAGTAGATAAACTATTTAGAAAATTGGGTGGCGACGTTCTCGGCATTGTCAAGAATGAATATCCGGAAATAAGAGCGTCTAGTGAAAAACGATTCAAAGAACTCGTTGATTTTACAGTCAAGTTACGGGAGCAGGAACGCGAAAAGAAGAATTTCGAAGTAGCTGACGCTACACGTGCAGAATTAAACAAATTGGGCGTAGAGTTGTGGGATAAACCTGATGGAACTGAGTGGAGAATGATAGAGACGGAACCAGCGGGAGATTGAAATGAGAATTCTCGGCATTGATCCGGGTTTGCAGGTCTGCGGGTACGCCTGTCTGGAAGCCGAGCGCGGCGCTGAGACGCTGATCGAGGCCGGCGTCGTCCGCACGGACGGCGACGATGCCCTGGAGCAGAGGCTGAACAGAATTGCTGAAGATTTCGAATCGTTGCTCGGTGGCCTGAACCCAGAGGTGGTGGCCGTCGAGAAATTGTACTCGCATTACGCCCATCCGCGAACGGCGATCTTGATGGGGCACGCCAGAGGTGTTATACTGCAAAAATGTGCCGAAGCGGCGATTGAAGTCAGAAGCTTCAGCGCTACGCGAATCAAAAAATCAATTACCGGCAATGGCCGGGCATCGAAGGAGCAGGTGCAAAGAACGATCCAGACGATTCTGAGCCTGTCCGAACTGCCCGAACCCAACGACGTCGCAGACGCAATCGCCGCAGCGCTGTGCTGTGCGAATTCGTTACAGACTATTAGACACTGATTTCACTGATGATTGCAAGGATTGAGGGAAAACTTGTTAAGCTTGACGCCGATAGCTGCCTGGTTCAGGTCGGGGCAGTCGGTTATGAGGTGATGCTGCCGGGTTATTGCGTCAGCTCGCTTTCGGGGCGGATCGGCTCGGAGGTTACGCTTTGCACGATGGAGTATTACGAGGGCACGCTGGGCGGGGGTAATCTCGTGCCGCGAATGGTCGGATTCCTGAACTCGGGCGAGCGGGACTTTTTCACGAAGTACGTCAGCGTCAAGGGCATGGGCATTAAGAAGGGCCTGCGGTCGCTGAGCATGCCGATAGCGACAATAGCCGCGGCAATTGAGAACGGCGACGAGAAGACTCTGACCTCTCTGCCGGCGGTCGGACGCAGAATGAGCCAGCAGATTATTACGGAATTGCAAGGCAAGCTGCAGGCGTTCGCCGGCGGAACCGAGCCGGCAACCACTCCGGGAGCAGGATTCAAGCCGTTCCAGGTCGAAGCGGTCGAGGTTCTCATCGCATGGGGCGAGAAACGAACCGAAGCGATGGAGCTGGTCGATCTGGCCTGCCGAAAGCATCCGGAGATCAGCTCGGCCGAAGCACTCGTGCCGCTGGTCTACAGATTGAAACAAGGAGTTGAAGTCTAAAGAGGAAATACTGAATACGAAACGAATTCACTATTTTTCTCCGAAGTGAACGCACAGAGTGTCATTCCCGCGAAGGCGGGAATCTAATAACGTTGACATCATGGATTCCTGCCTTCGCAGGAATGACAGAGTACACAATTGCAATAGACTCGACATCATGGCTATAGGCAGAATCATAGGCGGACAATCTTTGAACGAGGCCGAGGAGAGCTTCAATCTCTCGCTTCGGCCGAAGTTCCTGGATGAATGTATCGGTCAGCGTAATCTCAAGGAGAAGCTCGGCATCGCTATCGCCGCAGCAAGGCAGCGGTCCGAGCCGTTAGAGCACGTCCTGTTCCACGGCCCGCCGGGCCTCGGCAAGACAACTCTCGCCAACGTCGTTGCAAATGAAATGGGAGCGAAGATACGCTGCTCGTCGGGACCGGCCCTTGCAAAAGCTGGCGACGTGATGGGGCTTTTGAGCAACATAGACACTGGCGACGTCCTGTTCATCGACGAAGTTCACCGGCTCAGCACTCTGGTCGAGGAGTTCATCTACCCGGCAATGGAAGATTTCAAGGTCGATTTCACGGTAGACAGCGGCCTGCACGCAAAAACGATAAACTTCCCGCTGAAGCATTTCACCCTGATCGGCGCCACGACGCGAGCGGGCCTGCTAAGCGCTCCGCTGCGAAGCCGGTTCGGGATGCTCTACCACCTGGACTTCTACGAAACCGAAGAGCTAACGGAGATCCTGGCCCGGTCAGCGGAACTTCTGGAGCTGCAATGCGAGGAAGGGACACTGGAGTTGATCGCAGGCCGCTCTCGCGGCACACCGAGAGTGGCCAATCGCTTGCTAAAGCGCGTCCGCGATTACGCTCAGGTCAAGGGATCGGGCGTGCTCAGCGCCGAGATTGTAGAAAACTCGCTCAAGATGGAGCAGATCGACTCACTGGGCCTGGACAAACTGGACAGAGCATTTCTTCGAGCGCTGATCAATGTCTACAACGGCGGCCCGGCCGGCATCGAAGCAATAGCCGCGACCTTAGGAGAGGAAAAGGACACGCTCGAAGACGTCGTCGAGCCGTATCTGCTGCAAATTGGCTTCGTCCGCCGCACCAAACGCGGCAGAGAAGTAACCACCCGGGCCTGTGAACACCTGGGCCTAAAGCCCCATAAAAAAGAACGTTCCGAATCCCAGCCGCAACTATTCGATGAGCCGCAGTCATAGCTTGCCCCACCATCGCTGTCTGCCACCCGTGGGCCGACTCCCAGCTTGCCTGATCATTTCATCTTTTTCAATCCACTGCCTACTTTCCTGAAGACCTGATTTTATATTGGCAGGTGTCAGACTATTCGTGAAAAGCCCTGTTGGCCGGCTAAGCATTCTGCTACAGCGAACTAGGGATTCCCCTTATTGTGCATTCTTCGGCGAGAGCGTATGTTCACTTGCAGATTACAAAGCCTGTATGGAAAAACAAATATGTTTGGACAAAAGATAAGCACAAATTTGACAGTTGCATTATCGATGGTTGGCGCATGGCTGTTAGCATCTGGATGCAACCTGATTCAGTTTACTCTACCCGGCATATTATGTCTTATAACGTCAGAGCATATCGGTGAAAAACTCAAGAAGGTCATTTCGTAAAGGTCCAATTTTGGAAAGGTACAATTGTTGCACTTTCGCAGTGAGGTATGTAAGGAGACTAACCATGGGAAAAGCACAGTACATTTTGACAGTTATATGTGGCTTGCTCACTTTGAGCTTGATTTCGTGCTCAACCGCCCCCAAAACGTATGAATCCCGTCAAGTTCTGAGCGCCAAGGTGGATGAAGCAATCGCTGTTTTCAAGAAAAAAGATCCCGGGATAAAGCGATTCTTTGATTCGTCCTACGGCTACGCCGTGTTTCCTGAAATATCAAAAGGAGCATTCCTGGTCGGCGGAGCTTATGGCAGGGGAGAAGTCTATGAACAAGACAGTTTGGTGGGCTACAGCAGTCTTTCGCAGGGATCGATCGGATTCTCGTTTGGCGGTGAATTTTTCAGAGAGATCATCTTCTTCAAGGATAAAGAAGACCTGGACAGGTTCCGCAGAGGAGAGTATGAATTTTCCGCCCAGATCACCGGAGTGGCTCTTACCGCCGGAGCTGCGGCCAAAGCAAGCTACGATCAGGGCATGGCAGTATTTGTGATTGCCGAAAGCGGACTAATGGTCGACGCCTCACTGGGAGGGCAGAAGTTTAAGTATATGCCGAAACATATCGTGAACAACCAGTGAGGTTGAGCGAGTAAGGCATGCTCAGTTGAAAGGACTGAAGATGAAACAAACACTTACGCCTATACTGAGATCAAAGTGCGACCCGCTCAAGACCTAAATGCTCATTTTTCTCATGGTTATGACAAATAAGTCATCGGTCATGTCGACCTGCATGCAAATCCCTTCGGGCTATAGCTGCAGCAGCAGGCTTTCCGTGGACGCTGAGATTAATGGCAATTACGCTCAGTATTTGGAGCCATACTTTTGAGAAATTTGCCTATAGCGAAAAAACGCGTTCCGTCGTTTTTATGGTTCATGTTTTAGAAAACGTGGTTTGTATTGAGAAAAGATTAATGAAAGGACACTTGAGATGAAAGCTAATTTCAAGAAACTTCTTGTTTTGTTTGTGATGTGCTGGCTCCTGATAGGTTCGGCGGTATTCAACACCGGTTGTAACGACGAAGGGCCCGCCGAAGAAGCTGGAGAAGAAATCGATGAAGCTGTCGAAGAAGTAGATGAAGAAATATAGGAACGAGCACAACGTGCAAGCAAGCACGGGAGCGACCAATGAACGAAGAAGTACTCAAAGGCAAGTGGAACAAGCTCAAAGGCCATGCCAAGAAAAAATGGGGCGAGCTTACGGACGATGACCTGGACCGAGTGGATGGCTCGCGTGACAGACTCGTTGGAGCCATCCAGGAAAGGTACGGCAAGGAAGAAGAAGAAGCTGAAATGGAAGTCGAGAAGTGGAGTGTAACTCCATAAGAAAGAAAGGTGTAATATGGCAACTAAAATGGAAAAGGATGTCGAAGCCCTTAAGAAAGACATCGAAAAATTTCGTTCGGATCTGGGCGGTGTTCTGTCGGACGTCGGCAGCTCGAGTCACGATAAGGTAACTCAAACCCGAGAAAGACTGAGAGCCGCTATGGACAGCTTCGAAGGCAGGGCGGTCGAACAGTTCGGTCGGGCCAACGAGGCGATTCACCATCAGAGCGAGAGAGCTATAAATGCCTCTCGCGAGTGTGTGGCCCACAGGCCTCTTACAACGGTTGCTGTGTCTTTCGCGGCCGGATTGATGACAGCGTTTCTCCTGGACAGGCACAACAACAAATGAGCAGTGTAAAAGATATTGTACTGCTATTGAAGGATGTCAGCCAGATCGCGACTGATCTGCTCAAGTATCAGGTCGATCAGGTTGCGATAACGTACAAGAACGTGCTGAGCAGGGTGCTGAAGTGGCTCTTAGTGGCGTTAGCCGCGATCATGCTGGCGGCGGGGGGATTAGGACTGATTCTCTGGGGTTTGTACGTGACGCTTTCTGAAATCGTCGGTCATATCGTATCGGCGCTTATAATTGGTATTCCGCTGATCCTGGTTGCTGTCATCATGCTGTTGATCGCGAGGAACATGTTAAAAGATTGAGCCCTCGGGCGGGCTAAAAGGAGTAATTCCCATGGGCAAAGCAGTGCCAAATACGCAAAGCCGAGTAGCGGAGAACACGAGCGAGCAAATTAACGAGCGTCTTCGCCGAGAGATGGAAGCACGCGTTTACTACCTCGCGCAAAACACTGACGTTATCGATGCGAGGCTCCAGGAGTTGGACGAAGAATGGGATATCGAACGCGTCCTTGAGGCCAATGCGGCAGGAATTTCGATATTAGGCGTATTAATGGCGCGGCGAAACCGCAAGTGGCTCGTAGTGCCGTTTGCCGTGGCGGGTTTCTTGATGCAGCACGCCATACAAGGGTGGTGTCCTCCGATACCGCTATTCCGGAAGCTCGGCGTCCGAACGGTCAAAGAGATCAACGATGAACGCCAGGCTTTAAAAGTCCTGACCGGTGACATCGACGGGATTGATGTATCAAACGTCAAAGACGCCCAGGCAAGAGCCGAGAAAGCACTGGAGGCATCTGATCTCATCAGCACATAGTCGTTGGAATTGCGCTGTATGCGATGATTTGAAGCAACAATGAGAAAGGAAAAATGAGATGAAGAAACTCATAACATATATGTTAGTTGGGTGCATGATCTTTTCTGCTGCTTCACCTGTACACGCCGGAGCAGTCTCTAAAGAGTCAGTGACTGAAGCTGAGGACGCAACGCTGACGGCACAAGAGCAGCAGGATGCCGCCCAGCTTGTAGACGTTGCCGGGGGCAATGGCGCGGTGACGATCCTTGCCGCGGTGGGCGTAGTATTCATCGTTTTGATCGTTGCCGGAGCTCTGAGTTAGAGTCATTGCGCGACTTGTCTGAGAGGCAGTGGGATCGGGCCGCAGGAGATGGATTATGCCGGGCTTTATTTTCGTGCCAACTCTGAGTTATCGAAGCTCGGTTAAGCGTTTATTCGTGTTTTTGACGGCAGTCCTGGTCTTGCAGGGGTGTTCCTCTTCGCCCGCGAATACGGCAGATCCTTCATTTCAACGCAAGTACGGCCATTTTGATTACTGCTCACTTCAGGCGGTTAAGCAAAACGATAACTATACTTGCGGTCCCGCGTGCCTGTCGGCCGTTATGCAGTACTGGGGGGTCGAAATGTCGGAAAGACAAATCGCCCACAAGTATCCAAGTCGTCAGGAAGACAGCTACTTTCTTTTCGAGCTCAGGTCTATTGCCGCAGCCGAAGGGCTGGAGGCTTACGTTTTCTCGATGCAAGACGATCCATATGATGAGCTCGCAGAGCAGATATTAAAAGGCAGGCCTGTGATCTGTGTCGTTAGTTTTCCGACGTACCAGTACCTGTTCGAAGGAGTACCTGTTTTTGGAAACAGCTATAAAGAATTGTCCTGGACACTCGGTTCTCGTAAGGACCACATGATCGTCGTCGTGGGATTGAAATCCGACAAGGTTCTAATAATGGATCCGATGCGAGGCTTTACTCAGTTGCCCTGGCGTCATTTCGAAGGTGCCTGGTCGCGAATGAAATACGCCTGTCTGCTTATTTCGGATTGAGTGCGGTAAACCACATTTCTGAAAGAAGTGAAAGGACAAGCAAAATCTTATGGCGTACCGTTATGTTCGATATCGACTGGCACGGAATTGTCAAGTCAGTATTAGGAGTTATACGTTTAAGAAATATCCCTATAGCGGCGAGCTGGGAGCTTTCGTATTCTTGTCGTACTAGTGTGTAGGCGAAAAGACGCCACAGATAAAATATAAAGAACGACGTGGTTAGAATTACGAGGTGAACAAATGAGCAGATTGAAAAGATTTTTTATGTGTATCGTAGCCGCATTAGCATTCTCCGCTTTCCTATTCGGCGGGTGTAACACCATCGAAGGCGCCGGCGAAGATATTCAGCAAGGCGGCGAAGCGGTTGAAGACGCTGCGGATTAAGTCATTCGCAAAACGGGTCAATTCTGGACCTGTTTATTTTGAAAGGGTAGAACTATGGGTTTGTTAGGATGGGCTTTGGTGTTTCTCGTCATTGCTTTGATTGCGGCGGCTTTCGGGTTCGGAGGTATTGCTGCGGCCGCGGCGGGAATCGCAAAAATTCTTTTCTTCATCTTCCTGACGATCTTTGTGGTCCTGCTGGTCATGAGCCTGCTGGGCGTGGGCGCTGCAGCGGCTTGACAGAGAGACCGGCTTAGATCGACAGTAGCATAAAAAAGAGAGTGAATTAGTACGCTCCGAAAGAAACTGAAACGAATCATTAAGGAAAGCGATAATGGGTAAGGCGATAGTAGGTATATTTGAAGAGCCGATAGATGCGGCGCGGTCGGTGGACGGACTGGTGGGAGCCGGTGTCGATCCAAGCCGCATCAGCGTACTTGTAACAGAACCGACGGCGGAAAACAGCCTGGCTGTTAGAAGCCACAGCAAAGGTCCCGAAGGAGCGGCCGTCGGCGGGGGTTTCGGGGCTGCGGCAGGGGCGCTCATCGCGGGGCTTACGTCAGTAGGAACAGTGGCTACCGGCGGCGCGGGCCTTTTGGTAGCGGGTCCGCTGGTTGCGGCCTTTACCGGCGCCGGAGCTGGCGCAGTCTCGGGCGGGATTCTCGGCGGATTGATTGGAATGGGATTTTCCGAGCACGAGGTCAAGCATTTTGAAGATGTTTTGGACAAAGGTTCCGTTGTGGTCGCCGTTGATACGGCAAAAGCCGCCGACGAGGGTTTGATAAAGGGCATCTTCAACAATCATCAGGCGGCTGAAGTCAGTGGCGCTTGAGCCGTATTTGAACAAACAAATAAGACAAAAATTACAGGGAATTGTAAAATGAATCTTTTAAGTTGGGCATTGATCTTTTTAGTCGTAGCATTGGTAGCGGCAGTTTTCGGTTTCGGGGGTATTGCCTCGGCCGCGGCCGGCATTGCGAAGATACTGTTTTTCATTTTCATCGTTCTGTTTTTGGGTTTGCTTATTGCCGGCCTGCTAAGCAAACCATCGTCGAAGACGCATCGACACTAAGCTGTCCAGGGTGCGGCACGCATTTAGGACAGCTAACGAATGTCCGGCGTTCTGGCCAACAGGCGTTTCTTGTGCTGCCGGATCAGGGATGATTGCGTCGAAGCCAGGGCCGGCGCAGAGCTCATAATAAAGATTTATGTCTATACGGGCTGAATGGAATGGAGTCATCGCGAACATCCGAATTCAAGGACTTCGTGCACTGGCTAGGCCGCACGTTTTTAGGCGGTCTTTCTGTCGTTCTGCCCTTGGGATTGACGTTGTACCTGCTCGGGTGGTTGCTGGTTTTCACCGAGAACCTGGCGGCCGATACGATGAAGGCTTTGCTTCCCGGTGGCGAAAATGGTGAAGAGCCGTACTACATTCCGGGCATGGGCATCGCGGCCCTGTTTCTATTGCTCTTCGTGGCCGGAATATCTCTTCGCAGCATTAGCTTCCAGCGGATCCTCGATTGGGAAGACCGTCTTCTGCGGCGTATTCCGCTGGTGCGCACACTTTATACCTCGATCAGAGATATCGGGCAGTACTTTACCGGAGGTAAAGATGACCAAATGGGCCATACAGTGATCGTCACACTGCCGGAGACATCGATCCAGTTACTCGGTTTCATGACCAAACAAGATGCTAAAAGTCTTGACGGTTACGCCCTCGTCTCCGATCCCGTGCTGGTCTACCTGCCTATGAGCTATCAAGTGGGCGGCTACTTGCTCGTGCTGCCTCGCAGCGCCGTACAGCCAATCGACATGCCCTTCGATGAGGCAATGA
Organism: uncultured Pirellulales bacterium; assembly: GCA_964598225.1. GTDB lineage: Bacteria > Planctomycetota > Phycisphaerae > Sedimentisphaerales > Anaerobacaceae > SG8-4. The sequence continues at coordinate 49,957 of CAZRBG010000001.1, read as the reverse complement.
GCTTCATCTTCATGGCAGGCATGAAAGATATCGAGAACGGAGCGAGCAAACAAGAGGAGTTGCTGAGAAGTGCGAAGGACGCCTGAGATCTCGCTAAAGGAAATGGGACAAATTAAACCTCATGGTAACAAACGTTAATTTTGGTGTTTTCTGAGAGCTGTGTGCGAATGTTGGTAACAATTTGCCTTAGTATCGCCGCTGCCGTAACCGATGCGAATACCGCCGACCCGAATTCCACTCCGGGGACCTCTCCTTCAAATAAGTCTTCGGGTGCTGCCTGGGAGACAATAATAACCATCTGGCAGGGATTTGTCGCTCACATGCCGCTGTTAATCGCAGGCGTGCTGTTGCTGGCTGTTACCTGGGTCTTTGCCACTCTATTTCACAAATCCGCATTCCGTATGCTTAATCGTTTGGACCTCAAGGAGTCCCAGCAGACGCTCATTTCCCGGCTGATAAATATCGCCATTTGGATCATCGGTATTCTGATCGCCGCGATGGTGGTCTTTCCCGGACTCACCCCGGCCAAAGCGCTGGCGGGACTTGGGATTGGCTCGATCGCCGTAGGCTTTGCTTTCAAGGATATTTTCGAGAATTTCTTTGCCGGGCTGCTCATTCTGTGGCGTTTTCCCTTCGAGACGGGCGATTATATTCAGTGTAAGGAGGTCGAGGGAAAAGTTGTCGAAGTTACCATCAGAAACACCTGCATCCGCCGGGTCTCGGGCGAACTTGTCGTCGTGCCGAACTCGACCATCTTCAAGAACAGCGTTGACGTGCTCACTTACGAAAACTTACGAAGAAACATGATTATTGCCGGTGTGGCTTACGGCGAAAACGTAGATGAATCTCGCGAGGTTATCCGTCGAGCGGTGCAGGACTGCAATACGGTAAGCAAAGACAAACCCATCGAAATATTCGCCCGTGAATTTGCGAGCAGCAGCATTAATTTCGAGGTCGCCTGGTGGACCAAGCCCGAACCTCTGGACATGCGTCAGAGCCGCGATGAGGTCGTCGCCGCCGTTAAAGACGCTCTGGACTCGGCCGACATCGAAATTCCCTTCCCATATCGCACTCTCGTGTTCAAAAAGCCTATCGAACTATCTCGCCGCAAAAAATAATAAGCCTGCCTGAATTGAAGCGTCACAAGATTCCTTGGATTCACCGCAGATCGCTTATCAGTCTGTTCCAACTATCTCGACTATCTGGTCCTTTTCGAGTGTTTCATTTTCAAGGAGAGCCTGGGCCAGCTTATCCAGCCGGTCTCGATTCTGCTTTAGCAGCTCGCTGACTCTCTGCTCCTCTGCTTCCAGAATCTTTTTGACTTCATCATCAATTGCCCGTGCGCTCTCTTGGCTATATTCTTTGGGCTGTGTTATCTCCCGGCCGAGAAAAACATGGTTTTCGGCCTGACTGAACGTCATCGGCCCGAGTTTTTCGCTCATCCCCCACTGACATACCATCCGTCGAACCAACCCAGTGGCGTGTTTCAGGTCGTCCGCCGCACCGTTGGAAACGTCCTGAAAAACAAGTCTTTCCGTCGCTCTTCCCGCAAGTCTGACGGCAATAACTCCGAGCAGGTAGCTCTTGCTGAGATTGTGCCGATCTATTTCCGGCACCTGCTGTGTTGCGCCCAGAGAACGACCTCTGGGAATAATAGTCACCTTTTGCAGAGGATCGGTATTGGGCAGTAGCTGGGCGACCAGCGCGTGGCCGCTTTCGTGGTAACAGACCCATTTCTTCTCTCCCTCTTCCAATATATCTTCCCGGGCCATACCCAGCATTATCTTGTCGCGGGCCTCTTCGAAATCCTCTTTTTGGACTCGCTCTTTGTCCTTCCTCCCTCCCAAGAGGGCGGCTTCGTTCACGAGGTTTCGTATATCGGCACCTGAAAAACCCGCCGTGATGGCAGCGAGATTATCAAGATCGACATCTTCGGCAACGGGTATCCGCCGTACATGAATCTCGAATATCTTCCTGCGGGCTTTTTTATCCGGCAGGGGCAGGGTGATTTGGCGATCGAACCTGCCCGGGCGCGTCAGCGCGGGATCCAGCACATCCGGCCGGTTCGTAGCGGCGATAACAATCACCGACTCATGCGGCTCGAACCCGTCCATCTCCGAGAGTATTTGGTTCAACGTTTGTTCCCTTTCGTCGTGCCCGCCGCCGAGGCCGGTTCCGCGGCTGCGTCCTATGGAATCGATTTCGTCGATGAATATGATCGACGGCGATTCCTTCTTGGCGTTATTGAACATTTCTCTTACTCGTGAAGCGCCCACGCCGACGAACATCTCGATGAATTCCGAACCGCTTATCTGATAAAAGGGAACGCCGACTTCGCCCGCCACAGCTTTGGCGAGCATAGTCTTGCCGCAACCGGGCGGTCCCATCAGAAGGATACCTTTGGGTATCTCCGCTCCCAGAGAGAGGAATTTTTCGGGACGTTTGAGATAGTCGATGATCTCTCTCAGATCTTTCTTGGCATTGTCCAGGCCGGCCACGTCGTCAAAATGCACATCTGCGGTCGATTTCTCATATTTCCTCGCCTTCGACCGTCCGATGTTAAACAGGCCCATGCCGGCACCTTCCATTTGTTTGCCGACTTTCTTGGCGCCATAGATCATGTAACCAATCAGGAACACCCATGGAGCTATGAGTAAGAGAATAATCCAGGGGAACTGATCGGTCCGCTCGGCATCTATCTGAACGTCATTTTGCTCCAGCAGGTCCATTAGTTCGGATCCCTGAATCACCGGCATGTGAGTTACGAACTCGGCGGGAAGGTCTTGGGCTTCTTTGGATTCAAGATATTCTTCGGCAAATTCGCCTTTTACCTGATGATCGCGAAAGACTACGGAAGCTACGTTGCCGTTTTTGACCTTCTCGATAAAATCCGAATAAGACAGGTTCTTTTGAGCGGATCGTTGATACAGGAAATACACAACCATAACCGCCAGCAGAATCCAGAAGATGTACACCCATCGTCTGCCATTCTGCCCGGGCCGAGAAACCATGCGTTTTTCTTTACGCTGATCCTCTTTAGTGTCTGATTTTTTATTTGCTTCCATCATGTCGGCATTGCCCACAATAGGAAAAATTCCTCACCGTTCAAATAAGGAGATTACTTAATCACCATCCGAGATTTACTTAGAAACAGTTCGACACGAAAAACCATGGACAAGAATGAAGTGCAAAGATCGTTCAAAAATATAGGCATTGTACTTCTCCGTGATTGTGTCAGGGTTGGGTGAGGATATATTTGGCCATTTTGGTGGGGTGGCCGATTAACTCGGTGAAGTGGCGGATCATTAGTTTTTCGATTTCTTCCAGAGTCTTCTGAGTGGCGGCGGGGATTTGTTTTAGATTTGTCAGGCAATCGGCGGCGGCTTTGCTCAGTCTGATCTTATCGGGGAAAGTCATCTCGCAATCGCGGCAAATCAGGCCGTTGGCGGTACTGCTGAAATAGCTTTGGGGCCAGTCTTTCGAATAAAGGTTCTTACAATTGGCACAACTGCTCAGGACCGGCTTGAGACCGACTTCATTAAGCAGTGCTAATTGAAACAGCACCAGCAACGCCAAGATGTCTCGTTTGTCATCCGTTGCCGTCGAGTGTTCGTTGGTGTTTTGCAGGAATTGCAGGAAGCTGTCGAAAAGCCTGGGATGTGGATCGTAATCGTGTGTCAGGGCGTTGCTCAATTCGGCGGCAAAGTAGCAGCAGTACAGGGCAAAGAGATTGTTGCGCAGGTTCAGGAGCACAGGCTGCTGCTGGAATTCTGTCAGCGTGGCGAGTTTTTCCCTGTTAGAATTCGCAAAGACGATCTCTCCGTGAGCCAGCACTTCTATAGGCCCGTCGAAGGATGACCTCGGCCGCTTCGAGCCTTTTGCGATGGCGCCGATCTTGCCCGCTTGGCGGGCGAAGAACGTGACAACCTGGGACGTTTCCGAATAATCGACCGCGCGTATGCAGATGGCTTTATCTTTGATTAACACTGGCTCACACGGACTTTTTCATTGACACTCCCCGCAGGAGGGCCTAAACGCCGCGCGCTCTGTCTTCTGTTATCTGTCTTCCGTCTTTTGGATTTTGATGCGTCTAATTCTTCTGGCTTCGGCCGAGGCGATCGTAAACTTCAGGTTCTCGTAATCGAAGCTCTCGTTTGTTTTTGGAATGTAGCCCAGCCGCGAAAAGACAAAACCGCCAACAGTATCGTAATCCTCTTCCTCGGGCAGATCCAGATCGAACTCATCGTTCAGGTCGTCGATGTAGGTCCTTGCGTCGGCTTCGATAGTGTCTTGGTCGATCTTCATAACCGGCTCCGGCGGCGTTTCCTCGTATTCATCCGTGATTTCGCCGACGAGTTCCTCGAGAATGTCCTCAAGGGTCACGATGCCCGCCGTCCCGCCGTATTCGTCGAGCACGACGGCTATGTGCAGCTTCAAGTTCTGGAATTCGTGGAGCAGTTCACGAAGCTTCTTGCTCTCGGGGACGAAATACGCCTCTCTGATTTTGTCACTCAGTTTGAAATCCGCAGGATCTTTGCCGATCTCCGTAAGCAGGTCCTTGGCATAGACGAGCCCGACCACCTTGTCGATACTATCTTCATAGACCGGAACTCTCGTGTGGCCCGCTGTGGCGATAGTATCCAGAACTTTCTGCAAGTCAGAATTTATCTCGAGGGCGAAAATGTCTGTTCGCGGCGTCATGATTTCATCGGCCGTCTTGTTGCTCAGCTCCAGGACGTTCTCGATCATCTCCTGCTCTTCGGCATCGAGCGTACCTTCGGTTCTGTGTTGTTCGAGGTCGGTGATAAATTCCTCCTGCTTCTCCTCATGCTCCTCCTCCGGCGTGCTTTCGGCAATACCGGCCAGCCGCTTGACGAGACCGTCATATATTTTGAAAATGTACAGAAAAGGTGAAGCCACCGCTGCGAAAAACAGCAGTAATTTGTATGTCCGGCACAGGATTTTTTCGCCCGCGTATTTGGCCCAAGCCTGGGGTATTGCCAGGCTGAATATGGAGAATACAACCGTTGCAACGATAAAAGCAACGGTACAATCGCGTGCGAATTCAAGACGGGTTTCGGCCTGTCCGGGATTGGCGAATAGCGAAGCCAGAAGCAGCAGGATAAACATGTTGGAGATCAGGCGAAACAGAGCACAAGACAAAACCAGTCTTTCGGTGTCCTCCCCCAGCCTCTCGGCGAGTTTTTCGGAACCGGCGTTCTTTCCCATTGCCTTGAAGGCTTCCTGCAGCTTGCCCATGGAAAACGTCCGCAAAGCCACGGCATTGACCGAAAAGAACAAAGTACCACCGGCGAGAAGGCATGTCAACAACACCGCCCAACCAAAATAACCCACTTTTTGCTATCCTTTCAACTGCACTAACGTACGGATTATCGAATCACTTTAGACTAATACTTCGGCTTTTTGGAGTTGCGATTATACACAAAACCATAACCAACCTGTTGCAAAATCTCGTCCTCGGCGCGGTGCATTTTCCGAGCCAGGCTCGGCGTCGAATCGTCGAATCCGAGGTTGTGCAGCAGGCCGTGGGCGATGTAAAGGGCAAGCTCGGCCTCGCCGGAATGCCCTCGCACCCGGGCCTGACGGACCGCCATTTCACCGTTTACGATGAGCTGGAAAATCTTTGATTCGTCTTCGGCATCGGAAAGATCGAAGCTCAGGCAATCAGTTGTGGTCTTGTGATCGAGATATCGGTCGTTCAACTTCGTTATCTCGGCGTCGCCGACTATTGCGATGCTGATCTCGTACTTTGTTTTCCCGCAGTCGCCAAATTGCCTGCAAACAGCCGCCACCAACTTCTCCAGCCTCGGAATCGACACATCGATGGCCTCGAAATTCAAGGCGATTTGAACGTCTATGTCCTGTCCCGCGGGGTCCATAACTATTTGGAACTTGCTTGCTTGACTTGATTGCTTTCGGACTCTTCTTCTTCGGCTTCGTCCGGCGGCTTGGGATATGCGATTCGGCCGTGATAGTGTGCGGCGAGGGTCTTCGAGATGCTCGCCTCAATCTGGCTCAGCTCTCGCAGAGTCAGCTCGCATTCATCGAATTGGCCGTCACGAAGGCGCTTCATGGCCATATTGTGGACGACGTTTTCTATCTTCGTCGGCGTAACTTCGGCCAGGCTTCTGACGGCACTCTCCGACGTATCGACCAGCATTACGATCGCCGCTTCTTTAGTCCGCGGTTTCGGGCCCGGATACCTGAACTCGCTCTCGGAAGGAACATCGGCGGCTTTTTGTTTCGAGTTCTTGGATTTCGAATCTTTGGCTTTCAATTTCCTGGCTTCGTTGTAGAAAGGTTCGATCAGCGTTGTGCCGTGATGCGTTTCGATGAACTGACGCAGAACGGTCGGCAGGCCGTACTCCTTGGCCATTTCAATGCCGTCTTTGATGTGCCCCACGATTATCAAATGGCTCATAGTCGGGGCCAGCTCTTTGTGCCTGCTGGCCGAGCCGAGTTCGTTTTCTATGAAATAGCCTGCCTTGTTAATCTTGCCGACATCGTGGTAGTAAGCGCCGACTCTGCACAATAGGCCGTTGCATCCTATCGATTCGGCGGCGGCCTCGGCGATTGAGCCTATCAGAAGACTGTGGCTGAACGTTCCGGGCGCTTCCATGTGCAGCCTCTTGAGCAGAGGCTGGTTGGCGTCGCTGTAGTCCAGCAGTGTCATGCTCGTGGCTATGCGGAAGCTCTTTTCGATCAGGGGCAACAGACTCTGGATCAGCAGCCCCACGATCAGAGTCGTGCCGGCGTGAAAGCCGGCGTTTCTTAATACTATGGCAGTTTCTCGGTTTTCGGTCAGAAATTCGGTGGCGCCGGCTGTTACGAACACAGCGATCGCCGCCAATGTGCTGATTTTAAGCAACTTGATTCTGGTGCGGATCTCTCTCAAACAGAAGCAGCACGTTACCACACCGGCCGCCATTGTAAGAAACAAATTGAAATTCGTCGGTTGAGGATCGCTGTCCGGCATCATTCCGACCGCCATAGTTGCCAGCACGCAGTAAAACATGCTCATACCCATCGCGAAGCGCTGGTCATAAGCAATAGTCAGAATGACAGCCGTAGTTACAGCCGAGCCGGTAGCCAGGAAAGCATGATCGGTGATCCGGACTCCCAGCCTGGTCGTGACCAACATCAGAAGAAACAAACCTACGAGCACCAGCGCTCTGGCGTGGTTCTTCGTTATTCTTCTCTGATAGTGATAAACGTACAGCGCAGCGGCCGCCGAAATCAGCAGTACTACGGTACCCGTCGGCAAGGCCTCACGATATCCGGCTTTCGGCAATGACAGAATGAGCGTACAAAGTACGACGAAGAGCATCCAGATGAGAATCGAGATCAGGAAATCCGTGTTCGCAAGCCTGTTTACCTGCGAAAAACGTTCGGCGGAAATGTTCTTTCGAACCTGGCTTCGCCGCGGACTTATTTTTTTCAAAAACGCCATTTCTATAATCTCACTTTCAGCGAAGACTACTCAACCTTCGCCTTCTTATAAGCCTGTACGATGTTCTGCACCAGTTTGTGCCGTACAATGTCTCTTTGGCACAGCTCGACATAACCTATTCCCTTGATTCTTCGGAGTATTTCGATGGCTTCGACCATGCCGCTTTTCTGCCCGGGCTCCAGGTCGGTCTGTGTTATATCGCCGGTTATTATCATTTTCGAGCCGTGCCCCAATCTCGTCAGAACCATCAGCATCTGCATGGCCGAGGTATTCTGGGCCTCGTCGCAGATAATGGCGGCTTCGTTCAGCGTCCGGCCCCGCATAAAGGCCAGCGGAATTATCTCAATGATGTCCAGGTCGATAAACTTTCTCATCTGTGCGAAGTCCATCATATCCTCGATGGCGTCGAACAAAGGCCGAAGGTAGGGATTCACTTTTGCCTGCAAATCGCCCGGCAGAAAACCGAGTTTTTCGCCCGCTTCGACGGCCGGGCGCGCGAGCACGATCCTTCTGATCTGCTTTTTCTTGAGCATTGAGACTGCTATCGCCACGGCCAGATAGGTCTTGCCCGTTCCCGCCGGACCTATGCAAAAAGTAAGGTCATTAGCAAGCATCGTTTCGATATATCTTAGTTGCCCCTTGGTGGTTGGCTCGATGACTTTCTTATGTGCGTAGACCGAAATGGTTTTGCTCGTATCACCGGGTTCGAGGGTATCTTTGTCCCCTATCATAGCATTGACCTTCGCGGCGGTCAATGTGCCCCCCTTGAGGACGTGCTTCTGCATTCTGTCGATGACCGCGGCGGCTTTGTTTACGTCTTGCTTGTCGCCCTTGACTATCAATTTGTCCTGACGGGCGGTGATCTGGACGTCGAGCGATTTACGCAGCAGCCGAAGGAAACTGTCGGCCGGGCCGAACAAATCGAGCTGTCTGTCAGTCGAACTCAGTTGTATAGTGATTTCCAAAATCGTCCTCTGTCAAGAACAGCACAGAAAGAACAAGTATGCAAACGGCGCCGCCACCAGCGGCGAATCGATGATATCAAGCACACCGCCGAAGCCCGGGACCTTTTGGCCCGAGTCTTTCAGCTCGGCATCGCGTTTGATCATAGATTCGACCAGATCGCCCATCTGACCGATAAAGGCGAAACACAAACCGAAAACCAGCGCCGGCAACCAAGACATTATACCAAAACCAAGTGCAAATCCAATAGAGACCACCGCCGCGGCAGCAATAGCTCCGCCCATACCTTCCCAGGTTTTTCCGGGGCTGACGCGTGGTGAAAACTTATGTTTCCCGAAAGCCGTTCCGATTGCATAAGCTCCTATATCTGCTGATTTTACGACAAAAAAGAACATGAGCAAATGCCAAAGGCCGAACTCGATTCTGATAGCCACGCAGAAACTGCTTAAAAGGCCGAGATATACGATTGAAAAATAATTTGCCCCACAATTCGCCAAAATCGACGAAACGCCGCATTTGAGGTACTGGTAGAACACCAGCGCCGGCAGCAGGAAAGCCGAGAGCAACATAAAATATCTCTGGAGCGAAGCATCTGTAATTTGAGGCCAATACGGGGCTGTCGCGAACAGGATCGAAGCGATTATCGATATGGGCAAAAAGATTTTCAACCCTTTGGCCGAAGCGAGTCTGGCAAGTTCGATCTGAGCCGGAATTGCGAGCAGGGCAACGATAACACAGAACGCCGTTCCCTTCACGGCCTTGTCGTCGGCGGTCGAAGCGGTCAGCGAGCCGTCAAACCAGCCGTCGGCAATAACGACAGCCGTAAACAGAATCGTCATCAGTGCTCCAAAGAGCAATCGGTGTCTGAGCATGATCTAACTCGTGGGAATCCTCTAAATAAGGGGCCGCAATTGTAAATCCGTAGTTCGTCTGTCAGAGGCTCGCCTCGATCGTACCAAAACGTCGGTTCCGTTTAGCGTACGCCAGAATCGCTTCCTCCAGGGTTTCTCTGGTAAAACTCGGCCAGAGCGTTTTCGTCACGTAAAACTCGCTGTATGAGATTTGCCAGAGCAGAAAATTGCTGATTCGCATTTCGTTTGCCGTGCGTATCAGTAGATCGGGATCGGCAAGCCTGGCTTCGTATAAATGGTCGACCACGCACTGTTCGTTGATCTGCTCGAGGCTGAGCTGTCCGTTCTTGAACTTCTGAGCTATCTTCCTGGTTGCATCTACGATTTCGATTCTGCCGCTATAGTTAAGCGCCAGCGCGAGCTTCATACCAACATTGGAAGCGGTCATCTCCATCGTATCAGTGAGGTCGTTCCGAAGCGACTGTGGCAGTCCTTCCACCCGCCCGAGGTGAAGCAGCTTTACGTTGTTTTTCATGAGGGTGGGTCTGATGCTGACAAGGTGCTCGGAGTGGATATGCATCAGGGCGTTGATTTCCGATTTAGGCCTCTTCCAGTTCTCTATACTGAAAGAATACAAAGTCAGAGACTCAATGCCCAAATCGACGCAATGCAAAGCGATGTTCTCGATTATGCCGGCGCCTTCGCGATGGCCTTCGACGCGCGGCAGCGATCTCTGCCTGGCCCATCGGCCGTTGCCGTCCATGATTATTGCTATATGACGCGGCAACTGTTCGATAGTAAGCCCCAAACGTGAGGCTGTTCTACGTAGTTTTTGTTCAAAAGTTTGCATGAACGATAAAATACCGCAATAGACTCTATCATGACCTGAGCTTAAACCTATTGTCTGAATATTGTCTGGCTTCGCTTCGGCCCGACGCCAACCGAGGTGACGGGCTCGCCGACGTACTTTTCGACTGTGCGTACGTATTCCTGTGCGTTGGCGGGCAAATCCTGAAATTTACTCACTTCGGTCAAGTCCTCTTCCCATCCGGGCATTGTCTCGTAGATCGCTTTTGCCAGTGCGAGCCTGTCCACGTTCGCCGGGAAAAAGTTTGTCTCCCGTCCGTCGATTTCATACGCTCGGCAAATCTTCAATTCCCTCAATCCGCTTAGCGTATCCAGGTGCATCAGTGATACCGAATCGATGCCGCCTATTTTTACGCTGTACGCCACGGCCACCGCGTCGAACCAGCCGCATCGCCGAGGTCGGCCCGTTGTGGTGCCGTATTCGTTGCCCTTGTCGCGGATGTACTGGCCGGTCTCGTTGTCCTGCTCGGCGGGGAACGGGCCGGCGCCAACTCTTGTCGTATAGGCCTTGACCACACCGATGAACTTATCGACCATTTTGGCCGGAACGCCGGACCCCGCCGGCATACCGAGAGAGCTTGAATTGGAACTGGTCACGAACGGAAACGTCCCATGATCCAGATCCAACAGCGAGCCCTGAGCGCCTTCGAAGAGGATCGACTTGCCCTCGGCAACCGATTTGTGCAGGAACTCGGTCGTGTCGGTTATGAACGGCGTGAGTCTGGCGGCGTGCGACTTACACTTTTCGATTATCTCCTCGGCCCTTATCGGCTCGGAGTCGTAGAGCGCGGCAAAAAGCTTGTTCTTGTGTTCGACGATCGTCCGCAGCCTGGCTTCGAGCTTGTCGATATCTCTGAAATCACCCATACGAAGGGCGTGACTCCTGCCGACTTTATCGGCGTAGCAGGGACCGATGCCGCGGATTGTGGTGCCGATCTTATTCTTGCCGAGCGACTCCTCTCGGAGTTGGTCTTCTTTTTTGTGATAGTCCAGAACTATATGGGCGTTCTCGCTTATCAGCAGCCGGTCGTTCAAGGGAGTCCCCTTTTCGGCCAGCGTGTCAATCCCATTAATAAGAACATCAGGATCGATGACCACGCCGTTTGTTATAACGCAAAAAGTCTCCGGCCTGACACAGCCGCTGGGCAGAAGATGCAGTGCAAATCGGCTGTCGCCCACTATCACCGTGTGCCCGGCGTTGGCGCCGCCGCTGTACCTTACTACTATGTCGCTGTTTTCGGCGAGGATATCGACAACCTTGCCTTTACCTTCATCGCCCCACTGTAATCCGACTACGCAATAATTCATGTGTTAAATCTCGCTCCAACCGACTCTAACTGATCTTCGCCACCAGATGATCGAGAACGGCGCTTAAATTATCATACTTCTTATCGCTCAATTTACGATTGACCTCTTTGCCGTTTTCGTTCTTGTAGGTTAAGACAAAAAAGCCCTTTTTTTCGAAATGCGTCTTGTCAATTTTCTCTATGGAATCGTATGGAACCCTGTCTCTGTCGCCAAAGATTAGTTCGTTTTCATCGGCGATCAATTTCTTCTTTCGCAGGATAAGCAGATACCCTCCCAGCAGTGCTGCTGCCCCCGCAAGAAACGGCGGTGCTTTTCTGTTTACGACCAGCCATCCCACCGGATTACCTTCGTCGTCCGAATATTCCTCCATGAACTCTTCATTGAAATAACCGTCGTAGACGCACCAGATCGCCAGGCCGAGAAAGACGGCGATGGCGATCTTGTAATTAGTCTTCTTGTACTTGCTTATCGGCGCTTCGATAGCCATTCTATACTCTTGCAATTGTTCTACGTTAACCGTTTTTGTGCGATTGTTTCGATCAAGGGTTTGGCGAAGTTGAGGATTACTTTTTCCGCCATTAGTTCGAGCAGCAGCCGGCACTGGTTTTCAAAAGACCGCGGCGGTTCGAACTTCTCCGCGGTCCGCGGGTACTGGCGAATAGTCAGTGACAGACTGATCGCTTCGTCTTCGCTGTGACTTTTCCTGCCGGGCTCGAAGACGCTCGTCTTGGACTCTACGCAGATTCGACACTGCGTGCGCTCGTCGTCAGACAGCGCCATCACCACCGCGGGTGAAAAGCCTATCGGCTTAGCGCCTGGCAAATCCAGCAGACACCTGAAAGAGCTCTGTGACAACAGAGCCTCGGCAATTACCTCGTCGTGGCTGCCGGAATAGTCGAAATCCATAGCGAAAGTAACATCCAGTGAATCGACGTCGAGATTGCTCACGCTCAGCATATACGGCATAAGCTCGAGAATGAGCCTGTGCTGAGAGCAGGACGTTTCCATTACCGTCGGATTGACGATTCCGGAGCTGACGCGGTCGGCTTCGAGGCTGACCCAGCGGTACTGGCCGTGACTGCGGTCCTCTTCCAGGCAATATTCGTTATCAGATCGGCGGTAGAAGCAACCCATGGTGGGAAACTGCCGTCGTATGCGCTCGAAGAACGTCAAGATCGTATCTCTCTCGGTCGGCAGGTCCAACTCCGTGTTGACACACATATCGAAATAGAAGTCGTCGCAAAGCGAGCTATAACTGTTAAGAGCCATTTCAAAAACTCTCCAGAGCGGTTTTCGGGAATATCTCCCAAAACTCTAAGAAAAAATTACTAATTACACAGACTCTATGAGCCATTTCATGATTGTACCCTCGAATGTTCATTTTTCCACACTTTTTCGCTCGACCATCCAATTCTCAGGCAACTTTATCTCCGTAATAATTGCCCCGACTGCCGAAAGTACTGCAAAAACGAACATTCTCCACACACTACTTGCTACGATCGAGTTATCATAGCCGGCCATCGCCGAAATCGCTGCGTAAATCAAGCCGGCAGCAGCACCTGATGTAGCCGCGGCGGCGACGCGCCTGGTGAGAGAGGCTCCGCCGCAACCCAGAGTTGTCACCGCTCCACAAACCAACGGCCCCGGAATAACCAGCCACCAGATATCTCTCAAGGTCGGCAGGCTGTCGAAATTGCTCAGATATACGTAGTCGGCCAGCCCGAACATCCCGGCCGTGCCGAAGATGCACAGGCTGGCATGCCAGTATCTCGGCTTGAGCAGTTCTCTCGCTTCGGCTCGCTTTTGCATACGCCGCCTTATCGTCAAAGGCCGGTTGTAGAAAAGGCAGTAAACCCAATGCTCCATAAGAGCTCCGCGCTCGCCGAAAACGGGAACGACATGCACCGCCTCGGTCGCCCAGTGCCCGGCCATGAACCTTGCCAGAGCGGGATAGCGGTACGTCATTTGAATCGGAAACGCCAAATAGCCTACGTATTTGAAGAATCCCAGGAACACTGCAATGTTGTAATCCTTGAAATTGCGTTCTTTGACGACCAGGTACAGCACGTACAAGCCGCGGGTAAGCGAGCCGGGCGAAATGGGCACAACCTGGAACAAGCCTATGATTCCCAGCCCGATTGCCCACGCATTCGGCTGATCCCGATGTGTGAGATAATAGATCAGCGCAACCGCTACCGAGACGATCTGCGTGACGGGCAGGGTGCAGACGTGGACGGCCAGAGACTTGAGGTATTTCTGTATGAAAGGCTCGCCGATCTGTGACCGGATAGTCTCGGCATCCTCGTCGCTGAGCATGTGCTTCTGCTGACCCTCGGATATCATATCCCGAAGCCATTGCTCGCGCATGTCCGCATCGAAATACAGCCTGACAGGGCGAACTGTGTAGTACCAAAGACGCTCCCTGGCGTACTTCAGGTCCATAAGCATTCGGTGTAACCCGGCCGGCAGAATCGACAACGGCACGTGGCCCAGAAAACGTGCTGTGCTCGAAGAGACCTGGAGCGCACGTTTATCCCCGAGACGTCCGGCTCTGTGCCAGGAGGTAGCTTTCTCAGCTATTCTTGCCCGTACGGATCGCCTGAAGTAGTCCCAACTGCCGAGCATGGACTTATAATGTTGTCGCCAATCGTTTCGTCCCCATATAAGGCGGATCGGCTTGCCCAACAATGGCACCAGTCCGACGAGGAAGAACAAAAACGCCAGGATCTTGCTGTTCCTGAATTTCCACTCATGATGCTCGTCGACAACATTTTTCACCTGCCAACCGCTGACAGTGCTTTCGAATATCGTGGACCACAGCTTGCGGCTGTAAAACAGCTTGATATGATTGTGCGTGATATCCGGAACCGAATCTCGATAGACCGCCTCTGAAGTTCGCAACTCCCGAAGCAACCGGTCCATATCGCCGAATTCCTCTGGATGAGCTTCTACAAAGGCCGCCAGTTTTGCGATGTCGCCGCGGTCGAACTGTACGAGCGAACCGCGCATCAGTCCATTGGCTATCAGTTTGAAGTCTCCGGGGCTCATCGGCAGGAAAGGCAGCAGCGCCAGTCCGGCGCGGAAGTCAACAGCAATCAGACCTTTCTCCGGCTCGTCGTCATATCCCTGCTTCTTGAGCACGTTCGGCTGACTCTTGCAGGTCGACCACTCATACTGTCGGGCGAATTCGTAGGCCCCCAAATCGTGCAGCAAGGCAACAAAATCCCTCATGAATGTGTATTTTGCGCGATATTCGGGCGAGCCTAACTCCCGTCCTTCGGTTGTCCTTCCCCGCTTCCATTGTTTTAGCAAATCCAGATGGTCGTCGACTTCCAACCGCCACGTGCGCCCTTCGACCCACTCTCTCAATTCGCCAGAACTGCCCAACCCGTCGTCGACGAACATGCCGTAAATATCAACCACGCTTGTCTCATCTCCGAAGCGGATTCTAGCTGCTCTTCTGATGAACTTCTGCCAGAGCGCCCCTGCCCGTGCCGCGGCCGCATTGACCTGCTGCTGGAAAGGGCCCTGGAATCCGATCCAGTAGAGCAGATTGCGAAAAAGTCGGGAGAAAGTGGATGGCGGGATGAGAATTTTTATAGCGTAGGTTCCACCAATCTCGACGCCTTCGAGTTCGCCTTCTATCGCCGTGATCTTTACCCTGTATACCTGCCCGGCGAAGCCTCCGCCGACGAATTTGTCGACGATCAAACTCACCTTTACCGGCTCTGCATCCTTAAAGCCCGTCACGTCATAGGTCAACTCCGTGCCTGCATCGTAATGGCTGATCCGCATCGGACGATGCACGTTCGCGGCACGAAATCCTGCCTCAAGCTCTCTACAAACTTCAACAGAATA
The DNA here is from genome assembly GCA_964598225.1 of uncultured Pirellulales bacterium. Taxonomy (GTDB): domain Bacteria; phylum Planctomycetota; class Phycisphaerae; order Sedimentisphaerales; family Anaerobacaceae; genus SG8-4. The sequence continues at coordinate 34,639 of CAZRBG010000001.1, read as the reverse complement.
TTTTTCCGACATCCTTGCCTTTAATCATTAACCGGGACGGTAATTATCGAGCGATGAACAATTTTATGCAAATCTGCAAAACAGTCCAGGCAAAAAGGCCCGCGACCAGATCGTCGGCCAGGATTCCCCAGCTTTCGGGAAACTTCTCGAATTTGCGTATAGGCCAGGGTTTTGCGATATCGAAAACTCTAAACAGGACGAATCCCGCCGCCGTAACTGTCCACACCTGCCCGGCAGTGGCCGATCCGAGCGCCAGGAACGGACTGGCTAAAAACGTCACAGCCTGGCCCGCTAATTCATCTGCGACAACTTCGCCGGGATCGTACTTTCCCGTAGCGGCCATAGTAGCTGGTGCGAACTTGACGCAAACGACCGAGCCGGCCAGAATCAGAGCCGCCATTACGACCGAGACAATCGCAGGCGATGTGCGAAAGTGACACATCACCCCGAAGACAATCGCCGCCGGCAGCGACCCCCACGTCCCCGGCGCCGCCGGCAACCACCCAAGCCCAAAACAGGATGTAAGCAGTCTTTTCATAGCCGATGAAACTTAACCGAACCCCAAAGCCAAGTCAAAGACTATTAACCCAGTGCTGTCAGAACATGGCGTGTTCGGGTGAGTCGTCGGCCTGGAAGGCGCCGGTTTTGGTGTCGAATCTCCAGCCGGCGATGTTTGCTCCGGATACGGCGCCGTCTATACGGACTTTCGTCAGATTGTTGAAGGGATTAACCGGGAGTTTCAATATGTACGGGCCGAATTCGATGCCGCTGTCGCCTTCGGCGTTGGTCTTCTTTGCCATTCTGCACAGAAAGTCGGCGAAGCATTCGCCCGTCGCTGCGGGAAGCATGCCGTTATGGTGGCTTTTGTACGACTCGATACGGTTGCGCATCCTGAGAAGCTCGGTGGCCAGAGTAGCCGTTCTGCTTTCCGCCCGCACTCCCGAGACGTGAGGGATAATGAGCGACGCCATAATGCCCGCAAGCACTACGAGCACCAGAACCTCCGCCAGCGCAAGACCTCCCCTGCGAGTCATTAGATCGACTCCTCATTATGCACACCGTCCACACATAGCGAAAGTGCAGGCGGCGGCCACGTAGTCTTTCTCCGTCCTCCTAAATAAAAGCATAGCAAATGAATCCTCCATAACCAAATGTTGCACGCGATGGTCGCAGACCGATTCGCCGGTTTCCACAGACATGTTTCGGGACATGGCGTGCCGCAAACGCCGGGAGACTCCTAAAATTCATCCGCTTTTTTTCAAGGTGAGTTGTCCCTTTTGAGGTTCATGATACGTAATGGTATTTGAAACGGTTAGTCTCGAATTACAGGCAATTTGCGATGGAGAAAGATTATGATATTACGAGTGTCGATTTTTGTGGGCTTATTTCTTGTCGTGCCGTTGGCCTCGGCGGATATGTCCGCAGATCCAAACAGTTCCGAGAGTTATGTATTGCCGGAAGTGACCGTTACTTCGCCGGGCTATTTCGAATACACGACTCTGCCTGAAAGAGACCTCATCGAGCGGCCATTTACCGAATCTCCGGGGCTGGAGACGGCAACGAGCGTGGTCGGACTGCAGGACATCGAGCAGATGCACGCCTATTCGATCGTGGACGCTTTGAATTATGTTCCCGGCGCGTGGACGGAAACACGAGGGCGGAAGGTCAAAAGCTTCTTTTCCGTCCGCGGACAAAGGTATCCCTATCCGGGCTATCTGATCGACGGGGCCTGGTTCAGAGAGTTCCACGAGATCAATTATTACATGAGCGCCGCGAATTTCGACAGAATTGAGGTGGTTCGCTCCAGCAGCGCCCTTCTTCTCGGGCCAGGAGGCATAACCGGTATGGTAAATCTTATACCGCGTTCCTATCAGCAAGAGGAAACACAGCTCGAATCTCTGTACGGCACACACAACACCTTTCGCGGCAATATTACTCACGGCGATGCCGCCGACAGCTACAATTACGGAGTCAGCGCAGGTTATTATCATACCGACGGCTCAACCGACATGAATGCGAGAGAGAACATGACGAATCTCTACGGTCGGTTCGAGTGTGCCCTTGCCGAAGATGTGACGTTTTCATGGGTTAATTTCGGCCTTGTTGGAGATCGTGAGCTTAAGCTCGCCGAACCCCCGGCTTCCGTTCGCTTACAGACACGGGAGGACAGCTTCGATCCTATGAATACTTATGTGACAGTTGCCAAAATCAGGCATGAACCCCATGATGGCCGTGCGACCGAGTTGATTGGCAATTATGGCGGACGGCGTTTTGACGGGCACCGACCGGGGAGTGCTGACTGGCTGGAAGAGGATTATGAATACGGGACCACCGTTATCCACAGCCAGGAATTAACGGAGGATAACACACTGCGTGTAAGCGGTTTGTTCAATCGCTGGGTGAGTCCTACGGGCAAACGCTTCTACGTGGGCCGTCCGGGAGATATACGCACGTATTCCGGGATGGTCGCCGACGATCATGATTTCGGCAAACTTGACACAAGCATAGGCTATCGCTATACTAGAGAGCATATCCGGGAGTTCGGCGGTATTAACGTTGAAGGCAGCCCTGTGGGCGGTCGCGGGCCGGATCGTGCCGATCCTATAGAGGATGACTGGGGCGATCCCCTACATGGGATCAACCTCGGGGCATCGTACGAACTTACGCCAAAGGTATCACTGTTTGGAAATACCGCGTGGGGCCAGATTGGAGGCCATCCGGGCAGGCTTACAATGGATGGAGACAAGCCGGATACAGAAGACCGGTACAAGTTCGATCTGGGTGTCAGAAAGCACATCGACCGTTTCGGTGTAGCCAGCCTGACGGGTTTTTTCGTCCGGCAGGAAAATGCGGCGCTGCTTACAGGAACAACCGTCGAAGTTAACGGCGATGATATTGCAGTATTTGAGGAAGATGACCGCAGGAATTATGGCGTTGAAGTAGCGGTTCGTACGAACCGCTTCGAGAACGGCTTGCAATTTTTCGGCAACGTGACTACCATGAAGACTAAACGGACCGTCTCCGGAGACTGGGAGACAGATGATGAAATTCCCGAGGTCGTCGTCGGTGGAGGTACTTCGTACGTAGTCGATAAATTTGAGTTTCTGTTGTTTGCCAAACATCTCTCCAGCTATGAGAACGAACGCTATACTGCGACCGGGATGCCGGCGCCTCTCGGCGACTTCGTGGACTTGGGTGCTCAGGTGACATACAGACATGACAAGAACACCGAGTTTTTCGTTCGCGGCGAAAACATCACCGACGACGAGTATTCAACTGTTGCCGGATATCCGCACGATGGAGCCCTATTCTATGCAGGATTTGTCCAGAGATTTCAATAGTCCTGAAGCGCTTCCAATTGAGTGTGTAAGACGGGAAGGTCCACTGTTAAAGTGGGCCTTCTGTCTCTGTCTGCCGATACTTGCGGCATTTTCTTGTTGGGTTCCGGCCGCCTCTGAGGCCGTTGATCCCAACCAACCCGGTGAGGCAAAGACGCATGAGGAATTATCTCAGCGCCTGGAGGAACTGATTCGCCAGCTACGGCAGGAGCGTTCGGCGTATTACACGCAGAAGGCCGAATACGAGAGGCGGATACAGAAGGCACGCGAGAATCGCAGGATATTGCGCGATGAGCTTGAAGAAATTCGTCGGCAGGAGGCCGAGATGGATCGACAGATCCAAAAGTATGGGGCGGAGGTGAAGGATCTCAAGAAACAGCTTGAATCGAGATCATCTCTTGAAAAAACTATCAACGAGCATATCGAGCCGTTTCTTGCTAAGCAAAGAACTGCTATTGAAAAGGGGATTCCGTACAAGCAGCAGGAACGAATCGCCAGATTGGAGGGCATCGGCGTCGACGTCAATGATGTGACTACCGCTTCTGTGGCCGATCGTTTGGCTCAGGTCTGGAACTACGGCCAGGAGGAACTGCGGCTCGCACGGTCGTCGGAGACCTATTCGGCGCGGGCCAAGGCTATGGAAGATGCTGCCCCTCATGCAAGGTACTTTCGGGTGGGCCAGAAGATTCTCGGCTATGTCACAGAAGACGGCGGGCAGACGGCGATGTGGTTATCGTTTCCGGATGAAAGTGAATGGGTCTTCATCACCGACGCTCAGCAGTCGTCTCAAATACGCAACGCTGTGGAGATTCTCGACCGCCGCCAAGGTCCGAAATTAGTGACGCTGCCGATCGTATTGTGGCCCAGAAGCTCGATCAAGGAGGCCGTCGATGCTTCTCCTTAAACAAACGCTGCAAGGCCCCACCAATCGTATCATGAGAAATCACGCCGCATCTTTGAGGACGGTTCTGGTTTCGTTTTTTATAATCATCTCAGCACACGCACCCTCTTTCTCATCGGAGTCACCGGGTTTCGAAGGCCGGCTCAAAGCGGCGATAGAACAGGCCGAACACGAACTTGAGGCTGAGAAGGCAAGAATTCGAAGGGAACTCCAGGCCAGGAAAGATCAATTGCAGGGACTTCGTGAAGAAAACAGGATAATGTCCGATGAGATTGTGGAGCGCAAAATCGCGATCTCCCAAAAACAGGGTACTCTGCGAAGTGTTCGCAAGCAGCGGGAAACGCTCTGGACCGAGCGAACGGCGTTCCAGGAAGACCTCGATAGGATCACGTCGATTTGCCGGGACATAGGAATGGAAGTTGGCGAGCTGCTATCTGTATTGCCAACGTCCGAGTATCGCAAAGACCAACGACAACGATTGTCAATCCTCAATGACACCGTCGAACGAGACGAATATAACGTAATGATTTCATCTGTGTTTGAGCTTATACAGTCACTCCTGGATGAAAGCCGGACCGCGGCGATCTACGCCGATGATATTCTGGACCCTGAGGGGCGCTCCCAACGCGCTCGGCTATTGCGTGTGGGCCTGAATCTGTTTGCCTATCATGTCCCGGGAACATCAGGTGCCGGCCTATCCATTTCAGATCCTTATCAGCAAGGCGGCTTCCGCTGGTATGAAGGTCTCAGCGAGAATATGGAAAAAGCAATAGTCAACGCCATGAATGAAGCCGATAATTACGACAAGATTCATCATTTGCCAGTCGATGCCACAGGGACCATGACTGCTGCGACCGATCTTTCGAGCAAGACACTCCGGGGACGTTTCGAATCCGGAGGCATCGTCATGTTCCCCCTGATCGTAGTCGGTCTGTGGCTTTCGGCGCTTGTTATCGAACGGTTCTTCTTCTTGTTGTATGAAAGACGGCACTCATTAAAATTCTGTGAAGAGGTTCTCGAATTGTGCGGCAAAGGCGATTTTGAGGCCGCTGAACGCCTGGCTGCAAAAAGAAAGGGCATTGTTGCTCGTATTCTCAAAGTCTGCCTGGCGCAAAGGCGCCGGCCTCCATCTGTATTGGATGATGCCATTCAGGAGGCCTTTCTCCATGAATCGCCGAGATTCGAGAGATTTCTCCCTTCGATACGCATGTTGTCGGCGGTGGCCCCAATGCTTGGTTTGCTCGGCACGGTTACGGGCATCATTACCACTTTCGATATGATAACCGTTGTCGGCGGAGGAAAACCGAGATTGCTTGCCGGCGGCATTTCCGAAGCCCTTACTACTACGGCGACGGGCCTCATCATCGCGATACCCGGCTTGCTGGCTTACAGCTTCTTGTCCAGCAGGATCGAAGGGCTTCTCGCAGATGCCGAAAGATTCGCCGCAAGTCTGTCCAATATCTTGAAACAAACGCAATCTGCGTCAGAGGGAGATGAAAAACGGTGAGGCTCACTGAACCGATCATTGAACTGTTTTCGAGAGGAGGCCCTGTTATGTTTGTCATCGCGGGGGTATCGCTGCTTGCATGGTTCATCTCATTACGCACCTGGCTTCTCGCCGGTTCTCTGCTCAGGAAACTCGATAAAATGAGTCACGCAGGATTGAGCCTGGCCTGTAATGCCCCCCCGACGCCGGCACGATCGCAGGATTCCGACTTTCCGGATTCGCTCAGCAATGTTAACGGTCTCCGGGGCGCCGACATAAAAGCTCAGACGGCGCGACTCGGCACCGGTCTTCGGGTTGTCGGTACGTTCGCAGCTATTCTGCCTCTTCTTGGTCTTTTGGGAACTGTGCTGGGCATGCTTCTGAGCTTTGAAGTCATACAGGTGCATGGCACAAGCCAGCCGCGGCTGTTAGCCGGTGGCATCGGCCAGGCTCTCATCACGACACAGGCGGGACTTTGGACGGCCGTACCGGTTTTCTTTTTCCAGCATATTATTCGTCGTCGAGTACGCCTGATTCGCAATGAGACGGATGTGTGGTTTCATCTCATGCAGGCAAAATCCGGCAAAAATACGGCAAACGGCACTGCCGAATTGTTGTCCAATGGTATACGAGCGATGTAGCTCGGAAGGCAAAAATGTTCAGATCTGTACGTTCCAAAAGAGCACTTACGGCACAGACCGACGTACAAATGACGCCCTTGATCGATATGGTGTTCATTCTGCTGATCTTCTTTGTCGTGACTACGAGCTTTGTCTCTGAGACGGGTTTGGACATCCAAAGGCCGCAATCCAGCGCGGCGGAAATGCTGCCGCGAGAGAACATTCCCGTGGCGATCGGTACTGACGGCCGGATAACCGTCGATGGCCGGAGGGTTGGCTTGCTTTCGATTCGGTCTCTCCTGCAGAAGAGACTCAGAATGCAGCCCGGACTGGCGGTTGTGCTCGTGGCCGACAAGGCTGTTTCGGTAGATCGTGTGGTGCGCGTAATGGACGAGGTTCGTGCGGCCGGTATAAGTGAAGTCGCATTGGCAACGGCGGCAAAGGAATAGCGGCACATGCGTATGAGTTATGACAATAGGATAATCTCGAAGGTAAAAATCACCGCGTTTAGTTGTTTGGCAATTGTCGTTGCCGTTGCCGCTAACATACTCCTGTTCGGCATTCTTGCCGTGGCGAGAACGACGCCTTCGCCGGCCTATCCGCAAGAGTATGAATCGATTCGAATCGTTACGCTGGATTCTCCCGAGCCGACCAGTGTAGAGCCGGCCGGCCGCGAAACTATAACGGATATAGTACAGTTGGGCGAGCAACAGGCGGATAAGGATCGGTCTGAGCTAGCTGAGGATATGACTTCACAGGACATTCCTCGTTTGGCAGCCCGTATAAACGACGTGATGTTCCAGTTGCCGGGCCTGCCCATACGCAAGCCTGATGTATCATTGCTGGAGCCCGAGAGAAGGGCGCCCGCAGGAAGCACCAAGAAGCCGGCATCGGCGTCGAAGGTTGATCGTTTGCCTGCAAAGATCGCTGGTCCTCTGCCGCGATATCCTCGATGGGCGCGTCGTCGCGACTTAGAGGCCGTTGTGACGATTCGATTCATCGTGACTGTGGAAGGAACCGTCGAGGACGTCAAAATCAACGATATAGACGGAGACGAGCGTTTCGGCGCTGAAGCGATTCGTGCAATCAGCCAGTGGCGTTTCAAACCGGCGATCAAGGACGGCAAATCTGTTCCCTGCTGGTGCTTTCAGAAAGTAAGCTTTAAGTTCACCCGGTAGCGATGGCTAGGCCATCCCCGAAGGAGGGCGTCGCGCCCTTGAAAGGATTAGAGATTGGTCATGTTCACTACGAGAACTATTACGATCATCCTGGTGTGCTCAACGTGTTTACCAGTGATGGTGTCGGCCAAAGACAACATCGAGCTCGGCAACGAGGCATTTGGAAAGGGCAAATACAGCAAAGCCGTCGAATACTATCGACTGAGTATCGACGACGAACCGAGCTTTGCCGCGTATGCGAATTTGGGCCACTGTTATATGCAGCTCGAGCGATGGGATAACGCCGTTTCGGCCTACGAAGAGGCGATCCGGACCGACAAGGAAGCCGTCACGGCCGAGATATGGCGATCTCTTGGCAGAGCTCGCTTCAAGGCACGCCAATACAAGGGGGCGATTGAAGCCTTCCTGAATGCTGCTAGGCTCGCGCCGGGCGAAGGTCGGAATAACATCTGGATCGCACGCTGCATGACAGAACTCGAACAGTGGATTCAGGCTGAGTCGGCCCTGCGAGATCAGTTGAGGCGCGAGCCGCGGGATTCCGCCGCACTCGAATTACTCGCCTACGTCTTCAATCAGCAAAACAACTGGTCGGGCATTATTGGTGTCTACCGGGAGTTGCTGAAGATCGCGCCTCAAAGGACGGCATATCGCATTGCTCTGGCAAAAGCCTTTACGGTTCAGGGGCAGAGGCAGGAGGCGCTTGATCTCCTCGAATTTGCACGACATGTCGATGGCGGTTCGAGCAACCAGATCGACCGCTTGCTGGCCGATTTGTACTTAGCCGAACAGATGCCGCAGGAAGCCGCCGGGTGTTATGCCAGACTAATCGCCGGGCTGAAAAATCCTTCCTCGGAGGATTACTATCGGCTGGGTCTGGCTTATTTCCAGGCCGGAGACTTCACTTCCGCTAAGGATGCTTTTATTGGTATGAAGCAAGCAGACCCTTCTGACTCCAAGGCCGATTTGTATCTCGGTCATGTTACCGCCAAAACGGGTCGCCCTGCCGAGGCAGAAGCTTACTACAAAACCGCAATCGAGAAAAATCCGAAATCCATCGAAGGTCTCGTAGCGCTGGCCGATTTGCAAATGAAGACCAAGAATTATGCCGGCGCCGCTGAGAATCTCGCCAAAGCGATATCTCGGGGCGACAATCGGCCTCAGGTTCACTACAATTATGTCTTTTCGATGATGTACGGCCAAGATGACGCCGAGATCAGGCATGGTCTGAAGGCGGCACTGGCCGAACATCCATCCGATGAACAGATCAACCGTTTGTTGGATCGGTATATCGAACAGACAGTTCCCGAATGAAACGGACAAAGCATATCAAGAAGTATGAGTCATTGAATGTGGCCGTTAAACAACAGAGCCACACATCAATGTTGCTTCCGGTCACGACAAAGTTGTCCCCGACTGAAAGAAGAACTGCGGGAAATTCTATCCCATCGCTCTATCCGTTGCAAAAGGCCAAGTAAAGTTTAAGAAACTAAAGAACCACGGGGCGACCGGCTTCGTACGGTTTGAGTCAGACGATAAGAACTGGACGATCGGCTGATGACCGAGTATGATTAAGGTGTGACGCGATTTGCAGCCGGTTCGCCCGTCATAAAGTTTGACACAAAGCCTATTGACGTAAGTGACGCCGGACTGAAAGAATAATATGGGACTAAATTAAGCCGGGAGTTTAGTGTGCGATTTATCGTCAAGCTGCTGATTAGTGTTTGCATCATCAGTCTTTGCGCCGCGATAGGCAAAAAGCTGCCTACGCTGGCGGGATTGATAGCCGTGATGCCCCTGACGGGCCTGATCGTTCTGATCTGGCTGTACCTGGACAATCCGGGCAACTTGAAGCTGATGACCGGTTACACGAAGGGGGCGGTATTTGGCATAGTGCCGAGTATATTGTTCTTTCTCGCTGCTTACATTTGCTTTTACAAGCGCCTGCCGCTCTGGATCGCACTCTGTGCCGGTTCGGCGGTCTGGCTGGCTGCGGCGTTCGTGCACCAATGGCTGCTTAGATAAATCAATTGTAGAAAGGAGTGACAAAATGGATAACAAAGGATTCTTTGCCGGTCTTTTCGACCTGTCGTTCACCGAGTTCGTAACAACTCGCATCATAAAAGTCCTCTTCGTGCTGGCTATTGTTATCTCCGGCGTGTTCGCGATAGGGATACTTATCTCGGGCATGTCCCGCGGAGTGGGGCCTGGTTTGCTTGCGCTTATAGCAGCGCCGATTGCTTTCTTGCTGTATGTGTTAGGTGCCCGTATATGGCTCGAAGTAATTATCGTGCTGTTCCGTATCGCCGAGAACACGGGAAAGCTCGTGGAACAGGGCCAACCCAAGAGTCCAGGCTCCGCAGACCAGCCGTGAGATTGCAGGATGGGCAACCCGCTGCTTATTGTCATTCCTGCGAAGGCAGAAATGACATCCTTTTAATGAAACCGCAATGCAATCAGCGCCGAGTTCCCGTTAAAGACTCTCCACTTCACGCCTGGTTTGCTCGGCCAGAGGGGCCGCGATGATAGCCTGCCTAAAATCTGAAAGAAGCGACTCTCTGACATCGGGACTCGCTTCTGCGAGTTCTTGAACATGCGATCTGAGCCAAGCCGGGAGCTTGTTGCACTCCAGATGTGCGCGGAAAATGGACGCCGTTATGCAAAGGCCCGGAGGCACCGCAAGACCTGATCGGCTCAACCGGACAAGGCTTATTGCTTTCGGGCCGATTTCGGCTTCACAAAGGGGCTGTCTGGTGTTCAGAAGTACGAATTTGGTCTGAGCCATTAAGAGAACTCCATACAAAACGTTTACGGCCTTTTTTTGATTTATTTCGACGTCTCGTGCGTATATAATATTGAAACGACGCGAGCAGGTTCTAATCAATACAAGTTCAGTATTGACATGAATATTTGGTTTGTAATGATCTCTGTACCCATGCATATAGAAAGGCGGAAAGAGGATGAAAATGAATCATAAGAACGGCCGAAATATGCCTAAATTCTGGCTGCTTTCAGGCTTAATCGCATTTTGTGGTATTTGGGCGCAAGCCTCGACATTGCCGCCGGATCCGGACAACGCCGGTTTGCTCTATTATCAGGCATTTTTGCTCCGGCCGGAGGCTGATGAAGTCGAAAAGGAGCTTGCCTACAGTAATAGACTCGATGAGATCAGTGCAATCCTGCAAGGTGGTGAACTTGATGGATATACAAACATTGACGAAAGGATAGCCGAACTTGAAGAAGCGATCAAGAATCGTGATGTCGAGCCCAACGAACTAAGCCCCTGTACAGAGTATGATATGAATTTTGAGCCATACTCGTACGAAGAAAAAACACTCCTCCGATTGCGCGAACGTCAGAAGAACCTGCGAGGAGAGGATCCCAACACGAAATTGAGGAGATATCTGAAAAGCTGTCGTCATGCGATCGAAATGGCCGAGATTGCCTCTGAAATAGATGAATGTGATTGGGGAATCATGTATTCGCGGGGATATGGTCGCAGAGCACCTCAATCGCCGGAGATAAGACAACTTGCTTTTCTTCTTCGAGCCGACGCTCTGCGTCTTGACGCCGACGGAGAACATCGAGCGGCATTCGAGCGATGCCTGATGATTAGATGGTTTGCGAAACACGTGGGTGACAGCAACCAGAACCTATATTTAATGTCGATTGCTGTCGATTCTCTCGCACTCAGCGGTGTTCGATTTCTTTTAACCAGCGTGAAGCCGAATGAAGAAACCTTGACGTGGCTCAAACATGAACTTGCCGCCCGAAAGGTATCCTCTCAATCGTTTGTTAACGTAATGAATAGGGATTTCGAAATCACAATTCATACACTGCACGCGAACAGGAAGGTACTGAATTATGTCAGAGATGAATTTATGGAAAAAGCTCCTGATGATGCTGCGCGACAGAAGATTCAGGCTATGACGGACGAAAAGTTCATCGCACTGGCTGAAAAGCCGTACGCTGCCTTTTTAAATTCAGCTATCCAGGTGATAGATAGTAAGATTACTTATGAACAGAAACGTACCCAAATAGAAAATTTGGCCAGCAACCTCGAGTCGGAACATGGTGATATCGGCGTAACCCGAATGATGCTAATGCCGGGCTCTGATGTGCTGTTGCGAGTATACAAAATCCACGTTCGGCACAAAGCCTATTTTAGCGCCATCATGTCGGCAATCGAAATCTTACTCATTCATGCACGAACGGGGCGGTTGCCAGAAGAATTTCCGGATGATTCTCCAAAGGATCCGTTTACCGGTCAGCCTTTCAGATACGAACGGGCAGATGACGCTTTTGTGCTGATCTGCCCGGACGAAGTATTTCAGAGACAAGGCGGGCTTTCACTCGAATTCAAGGTCAATAAGTGAAAGGGCTGGAGCGGAGCTATAAGCGTGACGGCGCGTAAATTACATGTCAAGAAGTTGGCTCTCATTATAGTGGTTGTTGGTTTGATTGCCGTTTATGGCTTTTTGATTCTGAATCCTCCCGACGATTCTCCAGAGGCTCGGCGGGTTCGGCTTTTGTGTCAGACCGACCATGAAGCCCTGTTGCAAGCCGGTAGGGAAATGCTGAGCAAGGCGCCGAAAGACCTCATGCGGTATGCCGTCGGTCGGCCTGTACATATCGACGGAATTCCGACATCGCGGATAATGCCGATACCACGAGTTATCCGCAAACTCAGGCCACATGCGGTCCTCATAAATCTCAACGGCTACATAGTCCTGCACATGCAGGAAGGTCTGGTAAATTTCGGCGTCAAGATATATCCGCAAGGTTTCAGCAGACCGAGCGGTCATTTCCGCTTCGGCAACAGAGAGCTTCTTCCCGGCCTGTGGTACTACGATCACAAATACCGACAGGGGCCGGCATACGACGAGAAAATTGATAAAATCCTGCAGACAGGCGAATGGCCTGAACCAAATGTTGCGATATCGGGTAATCAGGCCAGTAGGTAGTGGGTATCAGGTTATCGGGATATCGGGTGCGTGCCGGCGCGGGGCTGTTGTTGCCTCTCTTGCTGATTTCCTGTCATCCTGGTAACCACAACCTGATATTCAGATAATCTGATGTCCTTGCTTGCATTCGCAGTCTGCCAAAATGGCACAGGGACCCGGGATGTCAAGTTTGCGCTATGTGGGCCGATTTAGGTTAAATCGTTGTTTTGGAACGGTTTAGGCCATTCACGTCGATGGCGGCGACGGTCTGGCACGGCTTTTGCACATTTATTGCCGACAGAGATGTGAATTTAGCGAAAGGGTTATGATTATGGCTAAGATAATTGGAATAGACTTAGGAACGACAAATTCGGTTGTTGCCGTGATGGAAGGTTCGGCGCCGAAAGTACTTATAAATGCGTCGGGCTCCCGGCTGACTCCGTCGGTTGTCGGGTTTACCGATAAGGGCGAAAGGCTCGTGGGCCAGATCGCACGGCATCAGCAGGTAACGAACCCCGAAAACACGGTATTCTCCATTAAACGCTTCATGGGCCGGCGGCATAATGAGGTGTCGGAGGAGGAGAAGATAGTCCCCTACGGCATCACCGGCGCCGCCGACGAACTGGTGAAAGTTGACGTCCGGGGCAAGAAATACACCCCGCCGGAGGTCTCGGCGATGATCCTCCAGGATCTAAAGAAAACCGCCGAAGATTATCTCGGCGAGAAGGTAACCAGTGCGGTTATCACTGTCCCGGCTTACTTCAACGATTCCCAGCGTCAGGCGACTAAAGACGCCGGCAAGATAGCCGGGCTCGAGGTCGAGCGTATCATCAATGAACCGACCGCCGCGGCACTGGCGTACGGACTGGAGAAGAAGAAGAACGAAAAGGTCGCGGTTTTCGACTTCGGCGGCGGAACGTTCGATATTTCGATCCTCGACATCGGCGACAACGTCTTCGAGGTGCTCAGCACCAACGGCGATACACACCTCGGCGGCGACGATCTCGACGCGGTACTCATAAATCACCTCGCCGACGAGTTCAAGAAGACCGAGGGCATAGATCTTCGAAACGATCCGATGGCGCATCAGAGGCTCAAAGAAGCCGCCGAAAAGGCCAAGTGCGAGTTAAGTACCCAGCTTGAGAGCACGGTAAACCTGCCGTTTGTAACAGCGGATGCCTCGGGGCCGAAACACCTCCAGATCACCGTTACCCGCAGCAAGTTCGAGTCGCTCGTAGAGCCGATTCTGGAAAGGCTCAAAGATCCATGTCAGAAGGCGCTTTCCGACGCGAAAATCTCAGCGGGCGACATTGCAGAGATATTGCTGGTCGGCGGCTCGACCAGAATCCCGAAGGTTCAGGACATCGTCAAGAACATCTTCGGAAAAGATCCGAACAAGAGCATCAACCCGGACGAGGTCGTGGCCTTAGGCGCCGCGATTCAGGGGGCGGTTCTTTCGGGAGATTCCGATGTAAAGGATATTTTGCTGCTGGACGTTACGCCGCTTTCTCTGGGCGTAGAGACGCTCGGCGGGGTAATGACGAAACTGATCGAGCGCAACACGACGATTCCGACGAGCAAGAAGGAAGTCTTCTCGACCGCCGCCGACAATCAGACGACCGTCGATATCCACGTTCTGCAGGGTGAGCGCGAGTTCGCCCGCGACAACCGCACGCTGGGCAGATTTCAGTTGACCGATATTCCGCCGGCGCCGCGGGGAGTTCCGCAGATCGAGGTTGCGTTCGATATCGACGCCAACGGTATTCTGAACGTTTCGGCCAAGGACCTGGGGACCGGCAAGCAGCAGTCGATCGAGATCAAGTCCAGTTCCGGGCTCAGCGAAGAAGAGGTCAGCAAGATGACTCAGGAAGCCGAGTCGCACGCCGAGGAAGACAGGAAGAAACGCGAAGTCGTCGACCTGAAGAATCAGGCGGATCAGTTGATTTACTCGACCGAAAAGACGCTTAAAGAGCACGGCGAGAAAGTCACCGCCGAGACGCGAGGCAACATCGAAAGCGCTGTCAATAACCTCAAAGAAGCGGTCAAAGGCGAAGATGCCGATGCGATAAAGAAGGCTATCGAGAACGTCGGCAATGCCAGTCAGGAGCTTGGTAAGGTTCTCTACGAGGAAGCCGCCAAGAAGCAGGCCGCCTCGGGAACACAAGCCGGTCCCGGCGAGCAGGCGCCTCCACCTCCGGGCGAGGAGCAGGGTGCAAAGAAACCGTCAGGCGATGTTATAGACGCCGAGTTCGAGGCCGAAGATAAAGATAGCTGAAAATGATTCGAGACAACAGGAACCGAATGCTAACGGTTCTTGACTCCTCCTTCCGCTGCCAGACAAGCGGGATGGAAAATAGTAATTGCAAAGAAGCCGGTGCGCAGGTTGCGATTTTGTGACCCACGAAGGTGCCTGAAATCGCAGAAAGCCTGTACCGGCTTTTTTGCTAATGACAACCCATCATTAGCGTGCTCGGACGGGTTCGCCGAGGGCATTCAACTGTTCTTCGATAATCAGCTTGTCTCCCAGCGTTCCGGCTAAATCAGGCAGATCGTATGTTCTCAAAGCTCCATGAACGGCGTTGACCTGTTGATTGATCGAGCGGCCGAGCTCAATCACGTTCGACCATGCCCGGAGCGAACGGGTCAGCTTGACTGAGGCAAAAAGCTCCGGTTCCAAAGCCGCCGCGTGAAGCGCCGGTACGCCGACGTCGCCGACGGCGAGCAGCTCAACCGGGACTCCATGCTGCTGCTTAAGCAAGCGTGCGCAAACCAGTATGTCCTCCGCTCGCATCCCGACGTAGGACCGTCCGAGCAGGTAAGCCGTAAAGACCTCTTTCCAGTCTGGGCCGGTAGCGCCACTGAGGCTCCCCCGTGAGCCTGGTTGCGTCTCTCCCGTGCCCCGCAGGTCAACGGTAAACACCCGCCGGCCTTTTTCGATCAGATCATCTATCGGCCCGCGCGCCGCGGCATCAGCCTGCTTGCCTTCTTCGTGAATGTACAATACTGTTCGGCCTGCCGATCCCGGTTCGAACAACAGCGCGGGCAGATGAACACCGTCCTCGGGCGTCACGATCATCTTCCGGACGCGATAACCTTTTCGGTCCACGACTTCGAGGTTAACCACCCTGGGCTGCCGCAATTCCCGCAGAGTGCGTATGCCGGCGATTTCGCGTACGCGATCCAGCACTTTCGCACGATCTTCCGTTTCCCACAGCTTTTCTCGCCGTTCAGCCAGCTTTTTCTCATAATCTCTATTGAGGTCGTAAGTTGAACGTGCCCCGGGCAGCCGCATTACCTGCCCGTCGGGTGTGCACTGAATTTCCTTGTCGCTGAGCAGCTTAATGTTGGGCTCTGTGATCGGTTCGTCTTTACCCAATAGCCATCGGGCCATCCACCGCACCACGCCTTGGCGCTGGAGTTGGTTGTAGTTGTGTTTGGCATCGTTCTCCAGGAGTCCGATACGTTCGGCGAAGCCCGTCCGTGAATACAGTCGCTTTGCATACCGGAACGAATTCCACGTGCCGCCTATGTCGAAGAAATCTCTGGTTGCGGCACAGACCAGGATCGGCGTCGGGGCGCGCATCATCAGGTAGTCTGCATGGTCCATCCCGAACGCAATCTGGCCGTGAATGTTCTGCTCGGCGTCCTGCGGCCCGATTGTGTCCAGCAGCCGTTCGAAGCTCGTGATGTAGCAGCTTGGTGCCGCGGCGACAATGCGATTATCGAGCGACATCAGGTACGATGTCTGCGTCCCGCCGCCGCTGTTGCCCGTACAGCCGATACGCTCGGGATCGACTTCGTCGCGCGATTGCAGGTAGTCGATTGCTCGCATTCCGTCCCAGACCTCGAATCTCGCGGTGTTGCGCCCGAGCAGAATACTGCCGACGCCGAGCATGGTATGTGCTCGCGTGCCGGCCAGCTTCGGCCAGTGCGACAGCATCTGTCCGCGCTCGCCCTGGTCGATGGGATCGAAGACGAGCCCCGCTATTCCGTTGAGGGCCAGGAAAGCCCCCATGCTCTGATAGGCGTCACTTGCCTTGCCGTTAAAACTGTGTCCGCACGGCACGAGCACGCCGGGATACGGCGGTTTGTGTTTCGGAGCGTCGGGAAGGAACAATACCGCCGAGACGTAGTGCTTCGGCTGGCTCTCGAAGGTGACTTTTTCGACTTTGTACCCGTCGCGGCGAACCACGCCGGTGATTTGGGGATTCAGCGACGTGCGCTCGGGAAGGCCGCCGATTGCTTCAATGAACTTATTACGCAGACGTTTTTGATATTCGTCGATCTGCTCCGGCGTTTTGAGCTTTTCGTAGCGTTTTTTCCAGTGGGCGAACTGAGTTTGGGCCAGACCGTGCAGGTAATGGCTCATCATATCTGCCGGCTTGACGCCATCGAACTTTTCTGGCAGGACCCGCAGGTCTTGGCCGGCCGATCCGGCAGTACTGAGCGCAAAGCACGCACAAAAAGTTATAGCGATCATTCTCTGTCGATTCATGATTCCCTCACTTTCTTTGTAACTATTCCCCAATAACCTTGATAGAGACATACCCGACTTTCACAGGAATGACAAGATGCAAAATCAATACTGACGGGTTTCTATTTTCCTATACAGAACCGGCTGAAAATCTGCTCTAATATTTGATCGTCGACGGGTACCGATCCGCCTGCTACCGATTCGAGATCGCAAACGGCCCGATGAGCGGCTCGCAGCATCATCGCGCCGACCTCGTCATTGTACATCTTAATTTCGTCGATGGAACCGTCAATATTTTCTATCGCTTCGCCAACGGCCTCTTTGTGCCTGGCCGTCAATGCCACGGTGCCGGCGCGAGGAACGTCCGTTTCGTCTATCAGCTTTTTGTCGATTGTGCTCCGCAGCAGCTCAATGCCACTGCCTGTCAGCGAGGAAACGGGGATGAAACCCTCCCCGAGAATTTCATTCAGCTCGGCAAGCCTTTCTGTCTGAGTCTCGCCGTCGAGTAAGTCACGCTTGGTGGCCACAGGTATTAGGACTTTGCATTCTATAATTGTTCGGATGGCGACGTCTTCGTGCCAGTCATGTTTTGAAATATCGGCGCAAAAAATTACGATTTCGCTGTTACGCAGTGCCTCGATAGCCGCTTGCTGTGCGAGTTCATCGAGTATATTATCGGTCGAAGTGAGCAGGCCGGCGCAGTCGAACAACACGCACTCACAATGCGGCAGAGTCCACAGGCCGGAAAGCACGTCTCTTGTGGTTTTGTGCTGCGGCGAAACGATGCTTCTTTCCCGGCCGAGCAGAGCGTTGAGCAGGCTGCTTTTGCCTGCATTGGGTGCTCCGGCGATTCCTACTGATGGCAGATCGACCAGCGATTCGCAACCAATGCTGCCGTCGAGCAACTGTTCGAGCCGGTCTCTGATTCCGCTGAGTCTGCGGATTGCCTCTGGGCGGGAGATGAATTCTACGTCCTCTTCACTGAAATCCAGTCCCGCTTCTATCAGGCTGAGGCAATCCATCAGCTCGTCGCGCAAGCTTGCTGCTGTTTGGCCTAACCGGCCGTCGAGCAGCTTTTCGGCGGCGGAAAGCTGGTATTCATTGGAGCTGACGATGATTTCATTGACGGCTTCGGCCTGGGCGAGGTCGATCTTGCCGTTAAGGTAGGCCCTGGCCGTGAATTCACCCGGACCGGCCAATCGAACATGTGAATGTCGTGATAATATTTTGTTGATTAATGCTTCGGTGACAGCGCGATTTGTGTAGATGTGAATTTCAGCTACGTCGTCGCCGGTGTAGGAATTTGGCCCACGAAAGAGATAGAGTATGGCATCTATTGCAAGATCATCGTCGATAGCTAAAGAGGCAGAATGCAGGGTGGGGCTTGCCCCACCGTAAGGGACTTGTGTATCCATTGGTGGGGCGAGCCCCACCCTACAGCTACAGATATTGAACGTCTCAGGGCCGGTTATGCGAACGATCACTCGTTTGTCAGAGGTCGAAGAACTAACGGCTACGATGGTGTCGTTCAGGTCGTACATAGTCAGAGCGCTGGGGCAAGGCCCCACACTACAAACCAATATCCGCTATGTTTTGTAGAACGGCTTGGGTTTCTTCTTCTTGACTTTGCCGCCGGTCTTGCTCGTGGCGGGGACCATTCCCTTAGACTCGGTTTCTTCCTTTTCCCGTATATGTTTGCGTATAACGTGCTGCTCGAACACGCCGGCAAAAGTACTCGCCATGATGTAGAGATTGACGCCCGACGGAGCCTTATACAAGAACAGTGGGAACAGCAGCGGCATCATGATCTTCATCATTTTCTGCTGCTGGGCCATCTGTGGATTCGCCGATGCGTTCGACTGTGTCGGCATAAGTCGCTGCTGGAGATAGAACGCAACGCCCATCATGATCGGCAGCAGATTGAACGAATTAAGCTTGCCGAACAGCGGCAGAGAGAATTCCGGGAATCTGAAAAGTGCGTCCGGCATGGAAAGATCGGTAATCCAGAACGGCAGAAATCCGGCGCCTCGCAAATCTATGCTGGCGTAGACCGCGCTCCAGAGAGCGATCCAGATGGGCATCTGCACCATCATCGGCAGAAAGCCCATGATCGGCGAGGCGCCCTGCTCCCTGTAAAGTGCCATCATCTGCTTGTTCATCTCGGTCTTGTTGTTGGCGTATTTCTTCTTTATCGCTTCGGCCTTCGGCGCCAATTGGCTCATCTTGCTCATCGAGACCTGGCTCTTTTTCGTGATCGGATGCATCGCCAGCCGCATCAGAAAGACCAGGATGATGATGACAATGCCGTAGTTTGGTATGAAGCCGTGCATCCCCTTCATCAGCGCAAGTATACCGAATGCGAGCGGCTTGATAATCCACGCCGGACAACAGCAGCCCATGAAATCTATCGTATGGGAAAATGCCAGGCTGTTGTATAGCTCGTTCTTGTCGAACAGGCTCTTGTCCTTCGGCCCGAGGTACATCTGAAACTTGTAGGTTCGTGAGCTGTCCGACTGGCCGGTTGCCGCCAGAGTATTCGGCGCAATCTCCAGATCCAAACCCAGCGTTTCGTCCCCGCTGTCGGCTCTTGGGTCCAGGTCGGGATTGTAGAATCGTCCCCTTTTGTCCGACAGCCAGTTTTTTTCTCCCTCTGTAATCGGCACCACTATCGCGGCGAAATATTTGCTCGTCGCGGCTACCCAGAGAAACTCACCGCCCGGACTTTTCAAAGATTCGCCTTTTTCGAGTTCTTTCATGTCGAGCCTCGAACTGACAACCTGCTTCGTCTCGGGGTCTCGGTAACCGGCCACGATCTTTCTCATGTCGGTCCTGAAGGCTTCTCTGCCGAGGCCGACCGGTCCGGCTATACTGAAATTCGTTTTCAACTTTTCAGGCGAGAGGTTTTCGACGGCGATGTCGTAATCAAGCAGGTAGCTGTCCGGGAATATCTTGTAGGTCTTGGCCAACTTGAAAACGGGTTCTCCCGTTTCTTCTATCGAAATTATCGCTGTGAAGGTTGTCGATTGGGCCCCATCGGGACCAATTTCAACGCCGGAGCTTTTCCAGTGTAATCTGTTCATCGGCAGGGGTTTGTACTTTTTGCCTTTGAAATCAATGACAAAGCCCTTGTTTGCCATCGACATGGTCTCGCCGTTCACGGGCGACAGGATCGTCAGAGGCTGTGGCTCTTCCGGGTCGCGGTCGTCGAATTCGCTGAATATAGCCCTTTCGACAGCCGCACCTTTCGAGCTTAGCTCTAAAAGAAACTTATAGCCGCTCTTAGGGTCCACCGAGCCAAGTGCAACGCTTGCAGGTTCGGCATCTTCGGCTCCCAGGCGAACAGTCTCAGAGGTCGGAGCACGCCGGATTTGCGGCGGCGGTTCTTTTTCGGCTTCCGGTGAATCAGTGGTCGTCGTCTGTTGCAGAGGTATAAAGGCCCCTTCGTTCTGCAACGATCTGTCGAACAGCCCCGTCTCGATTACGAGCCAGCCGCAAAACAGAACGTAAACGACTAAAACCAGAGTTAAAAAAATTCTCATAATTTCCTGTCTCTTTTATTACCTTCCGCTTTCCAGCCGCTCTGCGTGGAAGTTGTCCAGATCGTCTATCGCCTTGATTTTCTTCATCGTGGTTTTGAAATCGTATTCGAGCCTGACGAAGTGGATTTTGTTTTCGTCCGCATAGATGTAGCTGGCCCGGTTGTCCTTGTCTCTCGGCTGGCCGACCGAACCGATGTTAATAATCGCTTTTTCACCGTCGATGATGGGATACACGTCGCCGAGTTCGGCGGGCAGATAAAAGTCCGGCTCGTCGAGAAAAACGCCCGGCATGTGAGTATGACCGACGAAGCAGATGTGATTTATCCGCTCGAACAGCACGCGGACTTTCAGCGGATTGGTGTATACGTCGTCGGGAAAGATGTACTCGTTGATAGGCCTTCGCGGCGAGGCGTGGATGAAATCAATCGTTGTCGAGGTCTCACCGAGTTTTGTCTCGAGCGTCCGCCGCATCGGCAGGCCTCCGAGGAAGCTCCAGCGCCTGTTGCGGTGTTTCTCTTCGGTCTCGGTTTCCAGAACATCCCGGGTCCAGAAACTTGCCTGTTCCGCGCCGTAGTTGAAATTAGTCGGCTCATAAAAAACGGCGTAGTCGTGATTGCCGAGGACGCACCACTTACTCTTTTCGATAATCAGATCGAGGCATTCCTTAGGGTTCGGGCCGTATCCTACCACGTCACCCAAACAGTAGATCGTCTCGATGCCGCGCTTTTCTATATCGGCAAGAACTACGCTCAAAGCCTCGATATTCGAGTGTATATCGCTTATGATAGCAAACATTCATGCCCTTTGCGTAAAATCAGCTTCTTAAGTCAATAAAGAGACTACTAATAGCAGAAATCAGATCGAAAAGCCAGAAGTTTTATCAGCTTTTCTCGCCCGGAGTGCCCGAGGTTGACAGAGGTCTTATTTGTTTGCCCCCGGCGCTGCCGTTGTTATAATGCCTCAAAAGAAAGGTAATAGAAGGAGTTTTCCAAAGAATAAGAGAAGCAGTATGAGCAAGGACAATATTCTTCTTGAAACCCGCCAGTTGAAGAAACGATACTCAGGCAGGATCGTCGTCAACGGGGTCTCCATAGCCATTGAGCATCGCAGTATCGTGGGACTGCTCGGTCGAAACGGAGCGGGAAAAACTACGTCCTTTAGAATGATTATGGGTATGGTCACGCCCAACGCCGGTTCGGTTGTCTTCGAGGGCCGGGATATCACCAAGCTGCCGATGTACAAGCGGGCCCGCCTGGGGATAGGATATCTCTCGCAGGAGCCGAGCATATTCCAGCGGCTGAGCGTCCGGGACAATCTCTACGCGATCTTAGAGACCATGTCGATCACCAGGGCCGAGCGCAATCGCCGGGCCGATATGCTCATCGAACGTTTCGCACTGACCGAGGTCGCCAAAAGCCAGGGACGGTTCCTCTCGGGAGGCGAGCGGAGAAAGCTCGAAATCGCACGCGCGATGGTTACTAATCCCTCGCTTGTGCTTCTCGATGAGCCTTTCAGCGGCGTCGATCCGATAGCGGTTCAGGACTTACAGGAAGAAATTCGCCGGCTCGTCGCCTCCGGCGTCAGCATTCTCGTTACCGATCACAACGTCGAGAGGACGCTTGAGGTGGTCGACAAAGCATATATAATCGATCACGGCAACGTGATAGGAACCGGCTCGCCCGCCGAGATCATCCGAAACGAGCTGGTCAGAAAATCCTATCTCGGCAACACATTCACCGGAGATGAGTTCGACAACGTATGAGGATCTTATGGCCATAACGAACATCAAAGTATCGAACTTTAAGAGCTTCAAAGACCTCGACCTCAACCTGGGTAATTTCAACGTAGTCATCGGTGCAAACGCAGCAGGAAAGTCGAACTTCGTGGAAATTTTCCGTTTTCTGAGAACCCTTGAAGAGGACAATCTCAATGATGCGATTTCCCTTCACGGTGGACGGGACTCAATTCTAAATAAAAGACTCGGTTCTTCTGGATCGTTGAGGATGCGATTGATATCTGACCGTCAGACGCCTTGGGGAGGTGGATGGGTGAATATGCAAGTGCATGAGACATCCTACGATTTCTCTCTTCAGATCACAAATCCTCCAGATGGAATACTCATTGAGAATGATCATTTCACACAAAAGCTGCGAACCAGTATAGGCGACGAAGATATAGAAATGACGCTTGATATCCCCATGTCTGGGCGCAAGCGAAAACTCGAGATCGGGCCACAAGATGTAGTGGACCGGGTCAAGCGGGAAGGAGCATTCGCGCCCCGCAGCGCAATCTATACGCCTCGTCAGCATTTGGAGGCACTTTCTGCAATGGTGGAGCATTGGCCGCCGAATACCTTGCTGATACATCGCTCCTTATTCGGTTGGATTGGGCCATTAGAGAATAGCCCTTGTGGGCAGGTGGGTGTTTATGACATAGATCCACGGGTGGTCAAGAGACCACACGACATGTCAGGGAGAACATCGCTTGATGAAAACGGTGAGAACCTTGCCCTTATCATCAAACAGATTCGCGCCGATACCGAGAAGAGCCGGAAGTTACACAATCTCCTCTGCTACATGCTCCCGTTCGCCCAGAAGCTCGGGACAACGCCCTATATGGGAACGTCCATCCTCCTGAAGCTGCGCGAGACATATTACCGCGATGCTCTATTCGCCAACCTGCTGTCGGACGGCACGTTGGACGTGGTGGCCCTCATCGTCGCGCTGTTCTTCGAGGATAAGGACGTGGTCATCATCGAGGAACCGGAGCGGAACATTCATCCTCACCTGATCTCCGGACTGATGGCGTTGATGAAAGATGCTTCCCAGAACAAGCAAGTCATTGTGACGACTCACAGCCCCGAAGTCGTCAAACACGCTGGTTTGGATAATCTATTACTTGTCAGTCGGAATAAGGAAGGATTCTCCATCTTATCCAGACCGAACGAGAAAGAAGAAGTGAAAATATTTCTTGAGAATGAATTGGGTCTCGATGATATATTCACGCAGAACTTGTGGTGGACGTAACGGGCCATGTACAAACGAATAGCCGTATTTCTTGAGGGACCTGACGACACAAGGTTCTTTGATGCGATTCTGAGAGCGATACTCGAGAGCAAGTACGACTATGTGCAAACATGGCAGTATGCTGGTGAGAAACGTGAGAAGACTAAGAATTATCTCAGGGCCGTCAAAGCAATGAAGGCAGACTGCATATTCCTCAGGGATATTAATACATCGCCTTGTGTGTCGGCGAAAAAGAAGACCATTCAGAAAACCTATCCTAAAGTGATTGATCCGTCTGATGTCTTTATAGTGGTCTTAGAAATTGAAAGTTGGTATGTTGCCGGTTTAGACAACAGAGGCTCCAAACAGCTCGATATTGGCCTTCCCGCCAATACAGATCACATCAGCAAAGAGCAATTCAATGAACTAATTCCCAACAAATTTGACTCAAGAATTGATTTTATGGTTGAGGTTCTCAAGAGATTCAATCCGGAGACAGCTAAACGAAAGAACAAATCCTTTGCCTATTTCATGTCAAAGATATGATGGAACTTTATTTATGCCGGATATAAACATTGAAAAATGCCGAATTACGCATTATCCATCCGAGGTACTGGTCGGCACGGCTCAGCCTGTGGAGAAGATCGATGACAACATCCGCCGGCTTGTGGATAAGATGTTCGAGATCATGCAGGCGAATAAAGGTGTCGGTCTGGCTGCGCCGCAGGCGGGTGTGCCCCTGCGTCTGTTTATAATATCGCTCGACGGCAGCAGAGAAAACCTTCGGGTCTTCATTAACCCTACCGTTACGCCGTCCGGAGACCTCGTGACGAATGAGGAAGGCTGCCTGTCGGTACCCGGCATTTACACGAAGATTCGACGTTACAAAGAAGCCGAAGTAACCGCGACCGATCTCGACGGAAACGAGTTCACCGAGAAAGCTGAGGGGCTCTTCGCCAGAGCTCTCCAGCACGAATACGACCACATCGAGGGAATGACCATCGTAAACAGAATGGGCCAAACCGCCAGGATTTCGCACCGGCGGCAGCTCAAAAAGCTGACGGAACAACATAATAAGAAATGATGAATATCGTTTATCTCGGCAGCGGCGAGCTTGGGGTAGTATCCCTTAATGCTCTGGTGCGGTCGGCTCACAATTTGCGGTTTATCGTAACTCAGCCAGTTCGGCAGGCCGGCAGAGGCCGCAAGCCGCGTCCCACGTCGGTAGCAAGCTGGGCGGATGAGCATTCCTTGCCGTTTATTGAGACGGATAACGTGAATACGCCTTGGACAATCGCCAAGATCGCCTATCACGAGCCCGATCTGATCGTGGTAATCGCGTTTGGTCAGAAAATCGGCACCGAACTGACGAAGTTGCCGCCGAAGGGGGCGATCAATGTCCATGCTTCGTTGCTGCCGAAGTACCGCGGTGCCGCTCCGATAAACTGGTCGATCATCAACGGCGAAACCGAGACCGGCATAAGCATCATTACTCTGGCCGAGAAAATGGACGCCGGCCGGGTTCTTTCGCAAGCAAAGACAGAGATCAGGGCAGATGAAACAGCCGGGGACCTCCACGACAGATTAGCCGAATTAGCCGCACCGCTGCTGATTGACACAATCGACAAAATCGAAGCCGGCACGGCTACATACACCGAGCAGGACCATTCGAAAGCGACCCTGGCGCCAAAGCTGAAAAAGACAGATGGCTATCTGGATTTCGCCGAACCGGCAGAAATCCTGGCCAGAAAAATCCGCGGCCTCCAACCCTGGCCCGGCGCTTGCGCTAATTACATCTCGAAAGAAAGCGGCAAATCCATCCGCGCCAAAATAGCAATGGCCGAGCCCGTCGAGACCACAAATCCGGAAGGTCTGCCGCCCGGCGCGCTCGACAAAAACCTGTACGTCATCTGCGGCCAAAACGCCCTGAAAATAACAAAGATCAAACCAGCCGGCTCACCCCTGATGGATTTCAAAGCCTTCGCCAACGGCCGCCAAACCCAGCCCGGCGATATGTTTGTCAAGATAGAGAAGTAGACAATGGCCGACAAGACAGGCAAATCTGCGCGGGCGATTGCGGTCGAAGTGTTGAACCGGTGCGATCCTGAGAGGAATTATGCCGGGCCGGTTTTGGACAAGTTGCTTGGCAAGACGGAGCAGAGGCAGCAGGCGACGGACCTTGTCTTCGGGACGCTGAGGAATCGCCGAGCTATTGACAGGGTAATAACGACGTTCTCGGGCCGGCCGGTACAGAGAATCTCGCCGCACCTTCTCAATATTATCCGTGTGGGCGTGTATGAGCTTGTCTATGCGCCCGTGACCGAGGAATATGCGATTGTCAATGAGGCGGTCGAGCACGCAAAGGCCGCTACAGGGAAAAAGCAGGCGGGCTTTGTTAATGCCGTCTTGCGGCAGGTTTTACGCCATATAAAACATCGCCATGTTTCGCTCGAAAACGCGAGCGCCCAACGGGCCCTACCGCGATCGCTCTCGGACGGGTGCGAGTTCGACACGGATTTTCTGCCGGATCACGAGACTTCGCCGGACGGCTATCTCAGTGTGGCCTTCTCATTGGCCGGATGGCTGGTTACCGAGTGGCTCAGAGAGTTTGGCGAGGAACGTACGCGCCAGATTTGTGCCGCATCCAACCGCAGGCCGAGCATTTACGTCAGACCCAACCGGATGAAGGTGACACCACAAGAATTGGCCGAAAAGTTGGCCTCCGGCGATGTTGAGACGGACATAGTTGAAGATGGGATGATCAGACTAAAGAGTCCTAAGGCGGTTAAAAATCTGCCGGGCTTTGCCGAAGGACAGTTCACAGTCCAGGACATAACGGCCTCGAAGCCGGTTCGGCTTCTGAATCCACAGCCCGGCTGGAAGATTCTGGATTTATGTGCCGCGCCGGGTGGCAAGACCACGCAGTTAGCAGAACTAACGGATGACTCGGCAAGAATCGTCGCCACGGACATCGACGCACGACGGCTCGAGATGGTCAAAGAAAACATCACCCGGCTCGACGTCAAAAGCGTTCATTTCGCGCGCTATGATAGAATACCGAATTCAAAATTCGACGCCGTTTTGCTGGATGTGCCCTGTTCGAATACGGGCGTGCTGGCTAAAAGGATAGAAGCTCGTTATAGGCTTAGCCCCAAAGCTGTGGATCGGTTAGCCAAGATACAGCGAGAGCTGCTCGAAAAAGCCGCTAAGTTGGTCAAGCCACAGGGAAAGATCTGCTACAGCACGTGCAGCGTCCAGCACGACGAGAACTGCGGGCTTGTCGGCAATTTTCTGCTGAAGAACTCGGTCTTCGAGCCGGAATGTGACAGCCTCATTCTGCCGTCAGCCGAAGGTTTCGGCCGCGACGGGGGCTACACGGCGATTCTTGTCAAAAGCTGACACATCGGCGCGGCACCATTACCATACCTGAAACAGCTTGTATTTTTTTGTCTTCAGGTAGATGTCGCCGTCGAGGCTCTTGATGGTGTGTTTTTTTGATGTTTTGCCGGTAGCGGTGCCGGCTCTGGGGTGGTCGAATGTTATTGTGACGGTTTTGTTGCCCATTGGGTTGTAGACGGCTGTGCCGTTGTCGAAGTTGCGGCGGATTGTGCCGTCGGGCATTTTGATTCCCGGTGCGGTTGGCTTGCCGAGGTTGGCGTCCCAGAATGGGTACCAGTTGTGGCGGTGGTCGCCGGTGGGTAGCGGGTTCGGGTCGGAGAACAGGCAGTAGCCGTTCGAGCAGGTCAGGGCGAGCGTGGTCGTTGCTCGCATCAGGTTCAGGTCGTCGCGAGAGTTGTGGTACCATGTCTCGAGGCAGTTGGCGCGAGGTTCGCGGAGGTTCACCTCGGCCCACTTGAGCGTCTCGGCGATTCTTTGCCAGTCCTTCGGCGTTTTGCTCCGGTAGCATTCCATGAAGTAGCCGTTGATGTACGGGCCCGTTCGCGGAGTTGTTCTGTCGTTGGCGTTGGCAATGATCAGATGGTCGTCGCCGATAGCTTGTCTTACCATTTTGACCAGTTCCAGCCTGCTTTCATCGTCGCGCCACCAGTCAAGCAGGACTCCGTCCACGACTCCTGTCTTTACGACGGCGCCGGCTCGCTTTGCGACATGGGCGCGGTATTCGGGATTATCGAAATCGAGCTGGAGAAATCCGCCCTCGGCCCAGCCTTTGGCAAGCGTTCCGTCCTCGTTCCGCCGCCACCATTTGTGATTTTCCGGCAGGAAACGCCGCGATGCATCCCGATATCGTATCTCAGCTATAAGAATTAGATTCGGATTCAGCTTGAGCAACTCTCTGCGTTTGTTCAGTCCGGCCTCGATGCTCTCGGGTCTGATCGACTCGCCGAGCCCGCAGGGCCTTTTATCCCAGATGAGCCCGTACCAACCGAGGCCGTGCCAGATAAGGTCGTGCCGTGCCGCGGTTACCAGCTTGTTTTCTCCCGGCACATTATCCGCCGGCGACCAGGCCTGAAAAACCGACGGAAAGCCTCTGCCCGCGATACGCTCGCTTATGGACCGGTCTTTAGCGGCAGCGACGTCCCGACTGACCACGGCCATCAGGATAAGAGCCGAGAATATTATTTTCTTCGACATTCTTTTATGAATTACTCCTGCGATGTCGTTATTCGCAGGCAAACGTAACAAAACGGCAAGGATTTGTCAATTTTTCCGGCTTACAAAGCGGCGGACGAAGATTAAGGGTTTTGCCATCTCGTATTAAGGAATTCTCTTATTTCCCTTTTGTGGCAGGCACAATAAAGTTGAGCCGTCAAACGAAAACTGCAAAGGAAAATTTCAAGGAAAATCTAATTTAAGGAGAAGCACGAATGTTTACGAAAACAAAAGAAGTCAGCAAGGAATGTGCAGAGGATATTTTTTGTGGTGTCAATACCACCCAAAACGCCCAGGATGCAAGCGATCTGGAGAAGAAACACCTGCCTGTCATTTCGGCGCCCAAGAGCGTTGGCAAGGGCGAATGTTTCGAGGTAATGGTCGAAGTCGGCAAACTTCTGGAGCATCCGAACGAGCCCGGCCACTTTATCGAGTTCATCGAACTCTACGCCGATGATACGTACCTTGCCAGGCTGGACCTGACAGCGAAGACAACCTGCCCCGTTATGAAGGCAAACGTGATGCTGGAACACTCCCACGGGAAATTGCGTGCATACGAAAGGTGCAACTTGCACGGAACGTGGGAAAGTGAAGTCGACATCCAAGTGAAGTGAGGCGACTCCGATAGTATGAGGAGGCGGAACAGATGGCAAAGGTAGAAGACACAGAAGAAAATTTCAGGGTATGCATGAAGAAAAACTGTTCGACGTGCCCGAGTTATCCTCAAAAGCCCGGGGAGGGGCTGTATTGTGCGCGGGGACCGAGCGAAGGGCCCGTTGAAAAAAGAGGGTGCAACTGCCCCGAATGTCCGGTTTGGATGGAAAACAAACTGTCGGGTATGTACTACTGCGCCAAATCAGAATGAGAACGCACTTACAAGGATACGATCGCACGTGACACGATAAATGGGAAACGAAAACCAACAACTTACCGAGCTTGAAAGACAAGAATGGCTCGAATCTTTTGACGGTGTCTACCAAAGCGAAGGGCGGGACAGGGCCGCAAGCATACTGGAACAGCTGGAAATACGCGCCCGCAAGTACGGCATAGAGATGCGGCGACCTCAGACCACGCCGTACATAAACACCATTGCTGCCGATAGACAGGTGCCTTATCCCGGACGAAGGGAAATCGAACGTCGGATCAAGAGTTTTATCCGATGGAATGCGATGGCCATGGTGGTTCGGGCCAACAAAGAGGAAAGCGGCATAGGAGGCCATATTTCCTCGTATGCCTCGGCGGCCACCTTGTGGGAGGTCGGTTTCAATCATTTCTTTAGGGCCAAAAACGATGAGCAGGAAGGCGACATTATCTATTTTCAAGGTCATGCTTCACCGGGTGTATACGCCCGGGCCTTCCTGGAAGGCCGTCTTTCCGGTATCGACCTTGAGAACTTCAGACGAGAGCTGAAGCCCGAGGGAGGCCTGCCATCTTATCCTCATCCGAGATTATTGCCGGATTTCTGGGAGTTTCCGACTGTATCGATGGGCCTGTCCCCGATCATGTCTATCTATCAGGCCCGGTTTAATCAATACTTGGAAAACAGAGGCTTGAAGAAGCCGTCAGACCAGAAGATATGGGCTTTTCTGGGAGACGGCGAGATGGACGAACCTGAGAGCCTGGGCGCCATAAGTCTGGCCGGTCGTGACAAGCTCGAGAATCTCATTTTCGTTGTGAATTGCAACCTGCAGAGACTCGATGGCCCGGTGCGCGGAAACGGCAACATTATTCAGGAACTCGAGACGTTATTCGCCGGCGCCGGATGGAACGTGATCAAGGTTATCTGGGGTTCGGACTGGGATCGCCTGCTTGAGAAAGATACGGACGGCCTGCTCGTCAAAAGAATGGAAGAAGTGCCGGACGGACAATACCAGAAATACGCCGTTTCCAGCGGCGACTATATACGGAAAGACTTTTTCGGCTCGGCTCCACAATTGCTTGATTTGGTTAAGACCTATTCCGATGAGCAACTCGAGAAACTCAGACGAGGCGGCCACGATCCGGTCAAAGTTTACGCCGCTTACAAAGCCGCGGTGGAGAATAAAGGCTCCCCGACGGTCATTCTGGCTCAGACCATCAAAGGATACGGCCTGGGAGAAGCCGGGGAAGGCAGAAACGTAACTCACCAGCAGAAGAAGCTGAACGAACAGGAACTGCTCGAATTCCGAACTCGATTCGGCATACCCATACCCGACGGCGAAGTGCAGGAAGCACCCTTTTACAGGCCGGATGAAAGCACGGAAGAGATAAAATATTTACACCAATGCAGAAAGAAGCTGGGCGGGTATGTTCCTAAAAGAACTGTCAACGTCGAACCTGTAAAAATGCCTTCAGAAAAATTGTTCGAGGAATTTTATGAGGGCAGTGAAGGTCGCGAGGTGGCTACCACCATGGTGATGGTGAGGCTTCTGGGCAAGCTGCTAAAAGACAAAGACATCGGCAGGCTGATCGTGCCGATTGTCCCGGATGAGGCTCGAACCTTCGGCATGGAGGCATTGTTCCGACAAAACGGCATCTATTCTCCTCTCGGCCAGAAATATGAGCCTGTAGACAAAGAGAGCCTGCTCTATTATAACGAGCAGAAAGACGGGGCCATACTCGAAGAGGGGATTACCGAAGCCGGGTCAATGTCCTCGTTTACAGCCGCGGGCACATCTTACGCTACTCACGGAATTTACACCATTCCGTTTTTCCTGTTTTACTCGATATTCGGCTGCCACCGTATGTTCGATCTGATCTGGGCGGCCGGAGACTCGATGGCTAAGGGTTTCCTGATCGGCGGGATATCGGGAAAAACGACACTTTCCGGCGAAGGGCTTCAGCATCAGGACGGCCACAGCCACCAATTCTATTATTCGATTCCCAACTTGAAGGCTTACGACCCGGCCTTTGCTTATGAGCTGGCGGTGATCGTGCGCGAAGGCCTGCATCGGATGTACGAAAAGCAGGAAAATATATTCTATTACATCACGATGATGAACGAATTTTACGAGATGCCGCCGATGCCCGAAGGAGTAGAGGACGGCATTCTCAAAGGAATGTATAAATATAAGGCCTCGGAACAAGGCGACAAAAAGGCCAAAGCAAAGCTTCTGGCCGGGGGTGCAATCCTGAACGAGGCAGTGAAAGCTCAGCAAATCCTGCAATCCGACTACGACGTTACCGCCGACGTCTGGAGTGTCACCAGCTACAAGGAACTCTATTCCGATGGCGTCGTAACAGATCGCTGGAATATGCTGCACCCCGATAAAAAGCCAAAGCTTTCCTACGTGGAACAATGTTTCGAAAAAGAAGATGCCGTCTTTGTCGCAGCTTCGGACTATCTGAAATCTCTGCCCTGCTCCATCGCCAAATGGGTTCCGGGCAGGATGGTTGCGCTGGGAACTGATGGATACGGCCGAAGCGACGGCAGAGCCGCACTGCGGCACTATTTCGAAGTCGATGAGCGTTCTATTGCACTGGCAACCCTTTACGCTCTTGCTGCTGAAGGCAAAATAGAGACCGAAGTGCCCGGAAAAGCCGTTAAGGATTTGGACGTCGATCCCGAGAAAATCCATGCGATGTACGTCTGACAACCGAATGACCAAAAAACATAGAAGGAACCGGAGCAATGGCCGAAGAGATCAAGCTACCCGAGATATCTGAGAACGTCGAATCGGGCGAAGTCATCCAGGTTCTTGTAAAAACCGGTGACTTCATAGAGGCCGACCAGCCGGTTGTAGAACTGGAAACAGAGAAGGCGGCTTTTGAGGTTCCTTCACCTGTCGGCGGTAAAGTCGTTGAGGTTGCCGTAAAAGAGGGCGATGAAGTAAAAGTCGGTCAGACCATTGCAAAAGTGGATACCGAGGCCGAAGAAGGAGAAGAAAAAGAGGCCGAGGAGCAGCCGGCTGAGGAAAAAGCCGAAAAAGAAGAGAAAAAAGAAGAGGCAAAGCGGGAACCTCCCGAAAAAGAAGAACCGGAAAAACCGAAACAAAAGCCCGCTGAGAAAAAGGAAAAAGCAAAAAAGCCGGAAAAACCGAAGACCGCAGAGCCGGCCAAACCGGAAAGAGCGGAGAAGAAAAGGAAACCTTCGGAAACTGTTCCGGCGGCGCCGTCCGTGCGCCAGTTGGCTCGCGAACTCGGGATCGATATCAATGATGTTTCCGGCAGCGGACCGGCAGGCAGGATTTCCGCCGACGACGTGAAGAAACATGCGAAGCGTCTTATTACAGGCGCGGGCGTATCCGTGCCCGCCAAAGCAAAAGAAACCAGGACTTTGCCCGACTTCACGAAATGGGGAGAGGTCGAGCGAAAGCCAATGAGCGCTACACGCAGGAAAATCGCCGAAACGTTGAGTTATACGTGGTCGAACGTGCCTCAGGTAACTCAGTACGATCAGGCGGACGTCACGATGCTCGAAGAGTTCCGACGCCAGTATTCTCAGAAGATAGAAGAAGCCGGCGGTAAGCTGACCGTAACGTCGATTCTGCTGAAAGTTGTCGCATTGGCACTTAAAGAATTTCCGATCGTAAATGCCAGTCTTGACCTGGAAAGACAGGAGATCATCTACAAACAATTCATCAATGTTGCCGTCGCCGTAGATACCGACCGTGGTCTGTTGGTCCCTGTCATACGTGATGCAGACAAGAAGAGCCTGTTGGAACTATCGGTGGAACTGGCCGAATTGGCTCAGAAGACGCGCGAACATAAGGTCGGTCCCGATGATATGGTCGGCGGGAACTTCACTATTACAAATCTGGGCGGTATCGGCGGGACGAACTTCGCCCCGATTATCTATTGGCCGCAGGTCGCCATTCTGGGTGTGGCTCGAGCAAACAAACAGCCTCTCTACATTGACAGCAGGTTCGAGCCGCGTTTGGTCTTGCCTCTGTCACTCTCCTACGATCACAGGGTTATCGACGGCGCCGAGGGCCTGCGTTTTCTCAGGTGGATTGGAGAGATGCTCGAGAAACCGTTTCTTTTGGCGATGCGCGAGGGCGGATAGATCGTTCGATTTCAGAAAGGTTTCCATGAGCGGAAAAAGGAATGCAAGACAGGTAGTGGTCGTAGGAGCGGGGCCGGGCGGTTACGCCGCGGCTTTTCACGCGGCAGACCTCGGCATGAAAGTAACCCTCATCGATCCCGAAGAAAATCCCGGCGGCGTTTGCCTTTACAGAGGTTGCATACCTACTAAGGCGCTTCTGCACGTGGCAAAGGTCATCACTGAGGGCCGCGAAGCCAAAGAATGGGGCGTCGAATTCGGCGAACCCAAAATCGATCTGAAAAAACTGAGAGCATGGAAAGAAAGTGTCGTTGGAAAGCTCACAAAAGGATTGGGGCATCTTTGCAAAAAAAGGAAAGTCGAATACATCCGGGCTAAAGCGAAATTTGCAGACAGCAATACGCTCGAGGTTGAAAAAAAGGGCAACGGCACGGAAAAATTATCCTTCGAGCATGCGATACTGGCAGCCGGAGCCGTGCCGACAAGGCTTCCCAGTTTGCCTTATGAATCGGCAGCAGTAATGGATTCCAGAGCCGCATTAGAGTTAGATGATATTCCCGAAACGATGTTGGTAATCGGAGGTGGTTATATCGGACTGGAGCTGGGAAGTGTCTATGCCAATTTAGGCACGAAGGTCTCCGTAGCGGAAATGACGTCAACACTTATGCCCGCTTCGGACCAGGAATTGATTTCAATATTGGCCAGGCGGCTTGAAAATCTTTTTGAGTCGGTCATGCTTAAAACTAAAGTGGCTGATCTGAGAGAGCAGAAAAACGGTTTGAAAGCGGCCTTCGAAGGCGAAGATATAGACAAGAAGGAGGGGGTATACGAAAAAGTGCTCGTTGCCGTGGGGCGAAAACCAAGTTCATCAGATGTCGGCCTGGAGAACACGAACATCGAGACTGACGAGAAGGGCTTTGTGAAAGTGGACGAGCGCCGCCTGACGAATGACGATTCCATCTACGCCATCGGCGATATCGCGGGCCCGCCGCAATTAGCGCACAAAGCAACACATGAAGGCATCGTCGCGGCCAAGGCAATCGCAGGCCTGGAAGCTGCGTTCGAGCCCAAGACCATTCCGTTCGTTGAATACACCATGCCGGAAGTGGCCGAATGCGGCCTGAGTGAAAAACAGGCCAAAGAACAAAATCTTAATGTCACGATTGCAAAGTTTCCGTGGTCGGCATCCGGACGAGCCGCAACCCTGGGCAAAAGCGAAGGTCTTACAAAGTTGATCTTGGATGCGGATTCCGGGCAGGTTCTGGGAGTGGGCATAGCAGGAACGAACGCAGGAGAATTAATAACCGAAGGCGCGCTGGCCGTAGAGATGGCGGCATTAGCTTCGGATCTGGCTATGACCATCCATCCGCACCCGACTCTCTCGGAGACTTTGATGGAGAGCGCAGGGATCTTCTCAGGAGTGTGCATCAACCTGTACCGACCTAAAAAATCGGAGTAATAAAGGAAGAAGCTCTGTTATGTCTCAATACAATCAAACGCACGTATTTTAACCTTAGGATCGTGCATGAAATAACTTCCCGATTTGTATATGGTCTGGCGTAATAA